>DATDGM010000119.1:0-19760 GCA_036522075.1 Candidatus Sulfotelmatobacter sp. | reverse complement strand
ATGTCACTCCGGAAGAACTGGCTGCCCTGGCGGCGGCCGCCGCGCAAGTGCAGGCGGCGGTCGAGGGCCGGGAGTCCGCAGCCGAGCAAGCTGCTTCCGAAGCGGGGCCGCGAGCCGAAGAAAAAGCCGCGGCCAAGGTCGAGAGCCAAGCCGATGCAACGAAGATTGAAGCAACGGCCGAGGGCCAGCCCGGCGCACAACCCGCACAAAGGGCGCAGCCTGAAGGCAGCGAAATTGCGGCGGGAGCCACCTTCGCGCAGCAAACTGTCGAACCGGCAGCCAATCCCACGTCTACCGTGCGCGATTTTGATGTGATCTCCGCGCCGGCGAATTTCGACAGTGCCATGCAGGCAGAAGCGGGTTCGGGAAATGGAACCGGGCAGTCCGAGCAGGAGACGGAGAAACGCGAGACGGCGAAAAAAGAGACTGAGCGCGGCCTTGCCGAACAAGAAGCCGCTGCCCCGGCTACCATGGCGGTGGCTGCGGCGGCTGGCGCCGCGTTTTTATCGGCGGGCTCGACCCACCGCTGGACGGCAGTGCCGGTCGCGACTGCCGCCGAAGAAACCGCCATGTCGCTTGAGCTGGAGATGCAAAAAGCTTACGCCGCGTTTGCCGCCGCGGAAGCCAATCAACCCGGCTTTATGACGGCGTCGCCGGAACGTGCGACGACGTCGGCTGAAAACTTAAATCCTGGTTCGGCTGCCGCCGAGTCGTCGGCGAGCCCGGCGCCGGATGAGGAAGAGGTCGCACGCGCCCTGCGCGATGTCGCCAATGCCTCAGGGTCGGCCATGGATTCGGCAGTCAGCGATTTAGAAGCGAAGCAAGCGCGAGAAGTGAAGGAGCGTGAAGCGCAAGAGCAGGAAGCCAGAGCCGAAGCCGCCCGCCAACAGGAAGCAAGAGAGCGGGAAGCGCGGGAAGAAGAGGCTCGGCAACGGGAAGTACGCGAGCAAGAAGCCAGAGCCGAAGCGGCCCGGCAACAGGAAGCGCGAGAGCGAGAGGCGCGAGAAGAAGAAGCCCGGCAACGGGAAGCGCGAGAACGAGAAGCGCGAGAGGAAGAAGCCCGGCAACTGGAGGCGCGGGAACGAGAGGCGCGAGAAGAAGAAGCTCGCCAACAGGAAGCGCGGGAGCGGGAAGCGCGAGAAGAAGAAGCCCGGCAACAGGAAGCGCGGGAGCGAGAGGCGCGAGAAGAAGAGGCTCGCCAACTGGAAGCCCGGGAGCGAGAAGCCAGAGAACAGGAAGCGCGGGCAGAAGAAGCCCGGCAGCGCGAGGCCCGGGAGCAAGAAGCCAGAGAGCAACAAGCCAGAGCGGAGGAAGCCAGACAACAAGAAGCTCGGGAGCAGGAAGCCAGGGCGGAAGAGGCCCGACTACAGGAAGCCAAAGAACGCGAAGAGAGGGAGCGCGAGGCCAAGGAGCGGGAAGCGAAAGAGGCGGAGATCGCAGCTGCGCAAGCCGTAATAGCGGAGGCCGTGTCGGCCGCGGCAATGGCTCGCGTTGCCGAGGCTTCGGCTCCGGCGGAAACTCCGGGGCGGAAAGAAAAAGGAAAAGGAAAAGGTGCGGGAGGCGATATGGCGGAAAAGGAAAATGACCTGGCGGCGACCACAGCGGCCGCTTGGGCCAGCTGGCGACAGATTCGCGATACAGGCGACAACAAGTCCAAGGCTTCGAGCTCTTCGAAGGCGAACCAACAGGACGAGGATGACGAGGATTACCCTGCGCCAGCGCAAGACGTGGCGGCCATGGCAGTTGCCGCCGGTGCGGAGAAGAGCGCCACCTCTGAGGACGCGCCGGCCGCCTCCGACGACCCCGAAGCCATTGCCAGCATCGTCGACAAAGTTCTGGCCGATCTGCGCCCCAAGATCGCAGAAGAAATCTCGAAAAAGCTGAAGAAGAAGTAGAAAACAGCTGCCAGCTATCAGCCGTCAGCTCCGGAGTGTGCGCCGCAGCATTCATAACTCTCGCCGTAAGTTGGAATTGACTCCAGGCAAATCTGTCAGATCATTTTCAGTTCTCCGTCCTACGAGTCATGTCTCCACCGCAAGTAATGGCGGAAGCCATCGCTGCTTAATGGGCTGACCAGAAGTCACGGCGCGTTAACAGGCCATAGCGCTCAAAACCCTAGCGGTGAGTCAACGAGTGCTATCGCGATTATCAGCAATTTGAGCAGTGGGCATCCGAAAACGCGCAGACCAAAAAAAGACTTCGGAATTCCCGATATACTTGACATAAGCAACTATTAGCATGCTAATGTCAAGTGTATTGGGGGGGCTGCCCATGCCGGAACCCGGAAATGACGAACAGGTAAGCGCCATTCGCACCTTTAACCGCTTCTACACCCGCAAGATTGGCGTGCTGGATGGAATGGCCAGCAGCCCATTCTCTCTTGCCGAGGCTCGCGTACTGTATGAACTCGCGCACCGCGATCACCCCACAGCCACCGACATCCGCAAGGAACTTGGGCTGGATGCCGGATACATGAGCCGCATCCTGCGTGATTTCGAACGCCGGAGGTTAGTGACGCGGGAGCAGTCCAAGGCGGACGTACGACAGAGAATTCTTTCACTGACCGCCAAAGGGCGGAGATCATTTGCACCGCTTGAGGAGCGTTCGAACCGTGACGTCGGCGCGATACTGAATGAACTCTCATCCACGGAGCGGAAGCAACTGCTTGACGCGGTGCACACGGTCCGCAGATTGCTGGGCGACAAAGCGGAACCAAGAACTCCGTATTTGCTGCGACTGCACCAACCGGGAGATATGGGCTGGATCGTCCATCGCCAGGCAATTCTCTACGCTGAAGAATATGGATGGGACGAAACATACGAAGGTCTGGCGGCGGAAATTGCGGCGCAATTCATCAAGACTTACGATCCGAAGTGCGAACGCGCCTGGGTCGCGGAAAAAGATGGGAAAAGGGTCGGTGCCGTCCTCGTTGCGAAGAAATCAGACGAAATCGCAAAGCTGCGACTGCTCCACGTTGAGCCGGAAGCGCGTGGTCTAGGAATTGGCAAGCGATTAGTTCAGGACTGTGTCCGATTCGCGAGGCAGGCGGGATACCAGAAAATGACGTTGTGGACGCAGAGCATTCTTCATGCGGCCCGGCACATCTACAAACACACGGGGTTCCAGGTTGTGAGCGAAGAAAAGCATCACAGCTTCGGGAAGGATCTTACGGCCGAGACCTGGGAACTCAATCTGAGGGCAACAACGTAGCGTTGATGAGTTCTATAAAAGGAATGCCAAGAAAAAAGCTCTGCCTCGACAGTGGGAGCTCAAGAAAGAGATCTCGCCTCCGGGGGTTTTCCCCGAAGTAGCCGCCCCACTCACTCCCCGCTCCCCCACACGGCCAAGCTCCCCCATTCTCCCCTCACTCCCACACGGGAGGGGCGGGGACCGCGAGGCTCGCCCGCCCGCGTGGATCGCGCCCCGCACGCTCGCATTGCGCCGCTCGCTCGTCGCCCCCCAGCACATAGACGTGCATCGATGTACACTCGCATGCCCCCAGGCGTAGGGTGTAGCGTTTTCCCACTGCCCGGTTCGCCACAGGTGGCACACTGCTGGCTGAAATCCGGCATGATTGAGTTGATATGCAGCGGCTTCCATCGAGCCTCGCAGCGCCCAACACATCCACCGAGGGCGGGTTGTAGCATTTTCCCCTCAGTAGGTAATACCCCCCGCCCCGTTTGACCCTTCTTTTCTCACGCCTGTAAGATCAGACTTCAGCACTTAGCGCTTGGCACCTGGCATTTAAACCGCTTGGGCAACGGCCGCTGAGGTCCCACACGGCCGTACGAGGCCAAGGGCTGAGCGCTGAGGCTAATTGCTAACTGCTGACTTTCCATGCCCCACGAACTGTCTAAATCCTACGAGCCGGGCGCGATTGAAACGCGCTGGGCTGACTACTGGATCAAAGAAAAACTTTTCTCGGTGCCCACGCCTTCAGAGGGCCGTGCGGATGACGCCCGTCCGGTGTTCACGCTGCTGCTGCCGCCACCGAACGTGACTGGGCGCCTGCACATGGGGCACATGTTCGGCCAGACGCAGATGGACATCATCGTGCGCTGGCACCGCATGCGCGGCTTCACGACCCTGTGGCTGCCCGGCACCGATCACGCCGGCATTGCCACGCAAATGATGGTGGAACGCGACCTCGCAAAGGAAGGCAAGAAGCGCCGCGACCTGGGCCGCGAGAAATTCATTGAGCGCGTGTGGGAGTGGAAGAAGCTTTACGGCGGCGCGATTCTCGACCAGATGAAGCGCCTGGGCGCGTCTGTGGATTGGGATCGCGAGTACTTCACCATGGACGAGAATCTATCGCGCGCGGTGCGCGAAGTGTTCGTCCGGTTGTATGAGGAAGGCCTGATTTATCGCGGGAAATACATTGTCAACTGGTGTCCGCGCTGCGAAACGGCGATTTCGGATCTGGAAGTGAAGCACGAAGAAGTGGCCGGGAAACTGTGGGAGATTCGCTATCCGGTGGTTGGCAGTTCAGAGTTCATCACCGTGGCCACTACGCGGCCGGAAACGATGCTGGGCGACACCGCCGTTGCGGTAAATGAAAAAGACGAGCGCTACAGGCATCTGCAGGGCAAGAAAGTTCTGCTGCCGCTGATGGGGCGCGAGATTCCAATCATTCTCGATGAGATTGCGCAGCCGGAGTTCGGGACGGGCGCGGTGAAGATCACGCCTGCGCATGATCCCAATGATTTCGAGGCCGGCAAGCGTCACAACCTGCCGCAAATTGATGTCATGGATGAACACGCCCATATGAACCAGAATGCGGGTCGCTTCAAGGGGTTAGATCGATATGAAGCGCGCAAACGCGTGCTGGAAGATTTGCACGAGCAGGGTTTTCTGGTTGGCGAAAAAGAGTACACGCTCGCGCTGGGCAAGTGCGACCGTTGCGGCACGGTGATTGAGCCGCGCTTGTCGGAACAGTGGTTCCTCAAGATCCAACCACTGGCGGACCGCGCGATCGAGGCGGTGGAGAGCGGCGAGATCACGATTGTCCCCGACAACTATCGTCAGATTTATTTGAACTGGATGAATAACATTCATGACTGGTGCGTTTCGCGACAGTTGTGGTGGGGGCATCGCATTCCCGCGTGGACTTGCATTAACGATGCCTGCAACGAAGTCATCGTGGCGCGAGAGGCTCCAGCCCGGTGCACGAAATGCGGCGGGGCCAGGCTGGAGCAGGTTCCCGACGTGCTCGACACGTGGTTTTCGTCCGGTCTGCTGCCTTTTACGACGTTGGGCTGGCCGAAGAAAACGCGCGACCAGGCAGTGTTTTATCCCACCACTCTGCTCATCACGGCCTATGAGATTCTGTTCTTCTGGGTCGCGCGCATGATCATGTTCGGCTGCCACTTCATGCAGGGCCACGAGCAGGACGCGGCGATAAAGACGGCAAGCGGCTGGGGAGAAAGAAAGAACGACAGCGTGCCTTTTCGCCAGGTTTACATTCACGCGCTGGTGCGCGATGCCGAGCGCCAGAAGATGTCGAAGGTGAAGGGGAACGTGATCAATCCCCTCGACGTGATCGAGCGTTTCGGCACGGACGCGACACGCTTTACTCTGGCCGCGATGGCTGCGCCCGGCACCGACATTGCATTCAACGAGAGCCGCACCGAGGGTTACCGCGCGTTCGCCAACAAGATTTGGAACGCGGCGCGGTTCATGTTCATGAATGTGGACAGAATCGAGCCCGGCCTGCGACCAGACGGCGGCAACATTCGTGCGGGCACGGGCGAATCGCCCGCGCAGTTGGGCATTCGTGGCTTCCAGCCCTCAACCCTTGAAGACCGCTGGATTCTCTCGCGCTTCAACCGCGTTGCCGCCGACGTGAACGATGCGTTGCAGACCTATCGGTTCCACGAAGCCGCGAACCGCATTTATGATTTTTTCTGGGGGGAATTCTGCGACTGGTACCTGGAATTGATCAAGCCCCGTCTGTATTTTGAAGAAGGCGCAGACAAGAGCAGTGCGCGAATTGCATGCACGAACTTGGTCAACTTGTTCGACGGATCGCTGCGACTGTTGCATCCAATCATGCCGTTCATCAGCGAAGAAATCTGGCACGCGATGTACGGAGGCGCTCCGCAGTTGAGATCGATCGCGTTGGCTCCCTATCCTGAATTCACGGAATCGCAAGTCGATATCGCAGCAGAAATGGAGATGGCGATCCTGCAGGATCTGATTGTCAGCATCAGGAATTTGCGTTCGGAATTGAAAGTTGACACCAAGGTGAAGGTGCCGATCGAACTCTTCGTGCACGAACCTAAAATTCGCCGGATGATTGAGCAAAACAGCAGCTCGGTTGGGCGGTTAGCCAACGTCGAGAGGATTACCTTCGCGGAAGGTGCGCTGGCCAACCGATCGGCCGTGCGCAGCACGTCAAGGTTTGATGTGCACGTGGTCTACGAAAGAAAGATCGATGTCGCCGCCGAATGCGAGCACCTGAAGAAAGAACTGGAAAAGATCGAGAAAGAGTTTGCGAACAATCAGCGACAGCTGGGCAACGAGCAATTCCGGGCTAAGGCTCCGGCGAAGGTAGTCGAGGGCCTGCGCACGCGCGCCGAGGAACTGACCATGTTGCGCGACAAGACAAAGCGTAAGCTGGAAGAAATAGGCTGCCCATAGGCTCCTGAGAAATGGCCGGGTGGTCTTCGACTAACCCGGACAGCCGAGGCGGCTGTCCCCACATGTTTCGTACTGGCAACTGGCCACTGGTTTTATGGATTGGAACTCTCGACGCTTCACTGCCATTCTGGAAAACGCGCTGCTCGAAGACCGGGCTACGCGCGATGCCACCAGCTATGCCTGCGTCGACCCTAAACAGCGGGCGTCGGCCACGGTGCTGGCCAAACAGGAATGCATTCTCGCTGGAATCGGGTGCGTGGCACGCATTCTCGATGTGTATGCCGCGCTTGATGGGGCCGTGACGGCGCACTACGAGGTCACTACGCATCCCGAGATTTTCGACGGCGTTCGCCTGCGCCCTGGGCAGTCTGTGGCAGTGATCCGCCACAATGCGCGCGTGATTCTTTCCTGCGAGCGCGTTATCCTGAATTTTCTGCAGCGCATGAGCGGCATCGCCACGCTGACGCGGAAGTTTGTGGAGGCGGTGCACGGCACCAAGGCGCGTATTCTCGATACTCGGAAAACCGCGCCGGGACTTCGCGCCATCGACAAGTATGCGGTGCGGTGCGGCGGTGGTCAGAATCACCGGCTCGATCTCTCCGATGGCGTGCTCATCAAGAACAACCACATCGCGCTGGCAGGCGGCATCGCAGCTGCACTGGAGCAAGCTGTGCGCAACCGCCGCGGCTCGCAGGTGATCGAAGTGGAAGTTCGCACGCTGGAGGAGTTGGAGGAAGCGCTGGCTCACGGAGCCGAAGTGATTCTTCTCGACAATCTGCCTCCCGAGGACGTCCGCCGCGCTGTGAATCGCTGTTCCAAGCTGGAACGACGGGTTCCGCTCGAATGCTCCGGCGGAATCCGTCTGGATAACGTGCGCGCTTACGCGGAAACTGGTGTCGATTTTATTTCCGTGGGCCTGGTCACGCATTCGCCGCAGGCCGTGGACATGAGCCTGCGCGTGGCGCCGGTCTAGTGGCGGATTGTACTTTCAACGCCAGTCCCGCATAATCTCCGCATCAGCAAACCCAGCACAATTCGCCAGCGCAAGACATCGCCAGCAGGAGTCCCCAGCGCGAAGGCCATCCAGCCAACCGACGTTCGCCTCGGCCGGATCGTGCGCCTTTTAACGGAAAACGCAACCGTCGTGGTCAGCGGTACAAAAATCGCCCAGGAAATTTCCTCGAACCGCTCCGAGGTCTGGCGGCTGATTCAGCAACTGCGCGGTCTCGGCGTGGACGTGGCCGGGCATCCTGCGACCGGCTATCAACTCCGTTCGGTTCCTGATCTGCTCCTGCCTGAAATTCTGCAGCGGCTGCTGCGCGGCACGATGTTCGATTCCCATCTCCATCACTATTACAAGATCGCTTCCACCAACGCGACGGCGATGTCTGCCGCGGCAGAAGGAGCCCCGGAAGGCAGTGTGTTTTTTGCCGAGGAGCAGACTGCGGGCCGCGGCCGCGGCGCACACACTTGGCACTCGGCGAGATCGGCGGGAATCTATTGCTCCGTCGTGCTGCGTCCAGTTCTTCCACCCTCGGAAGTGTTGGTTCTATCGTTGGCGGCAGGTTTGGCGGTGGCCGAGGCCATTCGCCAGATGGATTCCCGCGTGCACCCCGACCTGAAGTGGCCCAATGACGTGCTGGTCGGCGGGAAAAAAGTTGGCGGCATTCTTACTGAAATGAATGCTGAGATCACGCGGGTTCGCTACCTCGTGATCGGAATCGGCATCAATGTGAACCATACCAGTTTCCCGGAAGCTCTCGCCGGGCATGCGACTTCTCTGCGCCTTGAGAGCCAGGGCGAGTGGTCACGCGTAGAACTGGCTGGTGCTTTGCTAAAATCTCTGCACCGCGAATACCGGCAGTTTGTCGAAGAGCCGGAAGCCAAACTGTCCATTTTGCGGCGCTTTGCGGAACACTCGTCGTGGGTAAGTGGCAAACACATACGGACAGAAGACGACGGCCCGGGCTACGAAGGAATTACGGAAGGGATGGACGAGCGCGGGTTTCTGCGGGTCCGCACCGCGCAAGCAGTGCGCGTGGTTTTGAGTGGCACGGTGCGGGAGAAGTGAAATAGCCGTCAGCAATCAGCATTCAGCAATCAGCTCAGCCACGATGGTTCAGCGCGAGAGTTGAAAAGCGATTGCTCAATACCGACTGCGCAATCCAGAATGCGAAATGTCGAGTGCTGAGTGCTGAGTGCTGAGTGCTGAGTGCTGAGTGCTGAGTGCTATCCTATGCTGCTAGTTCTCGATGTGGGCAACACCAACACGGTGCTGGGCGTATTCGCGCGGGATCCTGAGGATCCCGAACAATACAAGCGTCTGCTTGCCAACTGGCGCGTGGCTACGGTCCAGCGAAGCACGGTGGACGAATACGGCGTGCTATTTCGCAACTTGTTTGCCATGGCTGGATTGGAGGCATCGGGGATCAACGGCATCGTGGTGTCTTCCGTCGTACCGCCGCTTGATCCGGTGCTGCGCCAGGTCTGCGAGCGCTATTTCAACTTGAAGCCGCTGTTCATCGAACCGGGCGTAAAGACCGGGATGCCTGTGCATTACGACAGTCCCGCCGAAGTGGGCGCCGATCGCATTGTGAATGCGGTCGCGGCTTTCGAGAAATATGGCGGACCCTGCGTGATCGTTGATTTCGGCACAGCAACAACTTTCGACTGTGTCTCAGGCAAGGGAGAATATCTTGGCGGCGTGATTTGCCCGGGCATTGGCATTTCGGCGGACGCGTTATTCCAGCGCGCGGCGCGGTTGCCGCGAGTGGAGATTCGCAAGCCGGCGCGAGTGATTGGCTCGAACACCGTGGGCAGCCTGCAGTCTGGCCTCTACTACGGCTATTTGGGCTTGGTCGACGGAATCATCGAGTTGCTGCTCAAGGAACTGGGTCCGGCAACTCACGGGATCGCTACCGGCGGGCTCGGGTCAATGATTGGGACTGGATCCAAGTACATCAAACATGTCGACGAATTTCTCACGCTTGAAGGCCTGCGCATCATCTGGGAACGGAATGCTCCGGCGCGGCGAGAGCCGGCCGCAAAATCCGCTCCCAAATCAGACGCGCCGGAGGCAGCCAGAGAAGGCAGGGAACAAAAAACCAACAAAGAAAAAAACGGCCCCCGTTCTGCCCGCTGACCTGCTGTGGAAAACTATTTCAGCTACTTTACCGAAATTGAAGAACACTTCCTGTGCCGCCGGGGCGGAGGTCTGTTGCTTTCGACCCTCGACTGGGCCCTGATCGAAACCTGGAAAGACGCGGGCATCCCGCTGCAGGCCGCTTTGCGCGGAATTGACGAAGCCTTCGAGCGCTACGCTCAGCGGGCGCCGAAATCGAAGAAAATAAACAGCCTGGCATATTGCTCGCAGGCCGTGCTCGCTGCGGCTGAAGACATGAAAGAAGCGGCGGTGGGAGCGGAGAACGCGCCGGCTAATGAGAACCAAGAGCGCGCCAAACCCCGCTCTCAGCAGGGCTTTGAGCCCAGCGTGATCGCCTCTTTTCTACGCCGCAATGCCGAGGGTCTGACCGGTGCCGACCTTCCGACCCGCGGCGGAGTTTCTGTGCAGGCAGCTGCCGCCGAAGCCGCCAACACGTTGCGAAAACTAGCAGCCGAAACCGAAAGCAGGAAGCCGGCGTTGCGACTGGAAGACCTGGAACGCCTGCTTACGGTGCTGGAAGAGAAAGTTTTGGCTGCGCTGCTCGCCGCCACTCCCGCCGAGGAGATCGTGAGCGTCCGCGCTGAAGCCGATCGCGACCTCGCCCCCTACCGCCGTAAAATGCCCGCGTCGCAGATCGACCAACTCCACAAACAATATGTCCACAAACGGCTGCTGGAAAAATATAAGTTGCCGCGGCTCAGTTTGTTTTACATGTGATTTCCGGTGATCCAATCATTCAACGCACTGATTCTTGGTGGAGGCGCCGCAGGCCTGATGTGCGCCATCGCAGCCGGCAAGCGTGGGCGCACCGTCGCCGCCCTCGAACATGCGGACAGGCCGGGCAAAAAAATTCTCATCTCCGGCGGCGGCCGTTGCAACTTCACCAACCGGCATTGCCAGCCGGAAGACTTTCTCTCCGCGAATCCGCATTTTGCGAAGTCGGCGCTGGCTCGCTACACGCCTGCCGATTTCATTGCGATGGTCGAGCAATATCACATCCCGTACCACGAGAAAACTCTGGGGCAGTTGTTCTGTGATCGCTCGGCGCAAGACATTCTCGGCATGCTGGAAGAAGAATGCAGCGCGGCCGGCGCGAAAATATTTCTGGGAGCCAAGATTCAGGAAGTGACCCGTTCGACTGAGTTTATTGTGCGCACCGCAACCACAGAGTTTCGCGCTCCGGTTCTCGTGGTCGCGACTGGAGGGCTTTCGATTCCAAAGATGGGCGCCACTTCCTTCGGTTACGACCTGGCGAAACAATTTGGCCTTAGAATTCGTAAGCCTTGGCCGGGCCTGGTGCCGCTCCTGCTGCAGCCGGAAGATAAGTCCCGGTACTGTGATCTAGCAGGCGTCTCGACAGAAATCGTCGCATCGTGCGCCGGGCAACCGTCCGGCGAAAAGAAGTTCCGTGAAAAAATGCTGATCACGCATCGCGGGCTGAGTGGCCCCGCGATTCTCCAGATTTCCTCCTACTGGCAAACGCCGCGGCCCATCGTGATTGATCTTGCGCCCGGACGTAGTCTGACCGTTGCATTGTGCGATCCCTCGTCTCGCGACTCGAAAACTCCAAGGAACGCGGCCGCTTTGCGGGCGCAATTCCGCAAGATTCTTCCCGTCCGTTTGGCTGACCGCTGGCTCGATCTGCACGTGCCGCCGGAATTAGCGAATCGAAAGAATGCCTGGTCGAATTCCGCTCTCGCTGAGTTGGAACGACAAGCGCACGCTTGGGCGATCACGCCGGGCGGCACGGAAGGTTTTGAAAAGGCCGAGGTAACTGCTGGCGGGGTGGACACCGACGAACTCTCGGCCAAGACGATGGAGAGCCGCAAGGTTCCCGGTCTCTTCTTTATCGGTGAAGTCGTAGATGTGACGGGCCATCTCGGCGGGTTCAATTTCCAATGGGCTTGGTCGTCTGGCGCGGCGGCGGGGGGTGCGCTGTGATGCGAGAATCATGTGTAGTGTGCGCGGAACTGAACCGATCGCAGCACTTTTCGACCGCACAACAACGAGACTTGACCCCCATCCACACGAGTGTTCCAATTTCACCAGTGGACGCCATCGAGCGCGACCGCCAGGGGGCTTTGCTCTGAGCCGGCCGGAGAAAACGCCTCAAGCAGTTGACCGGCAGCGACGTGATTTTCTCCTCCGATGCTGCCATGCGTCGGGCGCGGCCCTGATTCCACCACGCTTGTACGGATGGGCGTTGCCTTCGCCCGACTCGGTCGAATCAACGTCAGCTGCGGTCGACGCGGAATTTCACCTGCGCCCGCACTACCGCGCTCCACGGACGCTCGAAGCCACCCTGCTCAAAGCCAACGCCGCCTTCGACGACTTCGTCACGGAAAAATATCACGACCAAATCGCAGCCAGCCTCACACAGTGGAGAGCCAGCCTTCTACAGTCGCCGCAATCGGTTGAGGCGCTCACGAAACTTCTGGCTCCAGAGTTTTTGGGTGCGTCTCTGAATCCTGTGGATTCGCGGATGGTGCGTTCCGGCGCCGTGCAGGCGCACAAGATTGAATTCTCACCACGAACGAGCCTGAGCACGGATGCATTTGTACGGGATCTGCTCATGTCTATGAACGAATTTTCGAGACTTATGACCGCCGACTTTCAGATCACGAGTATCGATGCGCCCGGCCCGGGGGCCGCTTTTCAGCACTCGCAGTTGTCCGAATTTCCGGACGGTCTACGCACCCGGGTGCGCTACGAGTTCGTCGGTACGGGCCCCGGGTACCACCGCGAGCAGCGCGTGGGCGACTGGGAAATCGAGTGGATCGCGGCTCGCGCCGGAGAATTTCGAATTCGAAACTGGTGCGCTATTGGTGAAATTCGCAGCCGCTCCCTTACTCCCATCTTCGCCGACATTACGGCACAAGCGCTGGGCAGCAGCAATTCCTACTCGGCGCAGTTGCTAGGCGGCGTCGACTACTGGCGCACCGTTCTCGATGGAGCTTGCGGCATCGACATCTACGGCCATAACGGCATCTCCGTGGCTGACGTTGACGGCGATGGATTCGACGATCTCTATATCTGCCAACCCGCTGGACTGCCCAACCGGCTCTATCGCAACCGCGGCGACGGGACTTTTGAAGACATAACAGAGTCCTCCGGCCTGGGGCTTCTGGAAAACACCGCGTGTGCCTTGTTTGCCGATTTTGTCAATGATGGCCGGCAGGCCGTAATTCTCGTCTGCGCTGGCGGGCCGCGATTGTTTTTGAATCGGGGCGACGGGAAGTTTGAATTCAAGCCGGAGGCCTTCAAGTTCGCCCAGCCGCCGCAGGGCACCTTCACGGGTGCCGCTGTTGCGGACTATGACAGCGACGGCTGGCTCGACATTTACTTCTGCCTCTACGCGTATTACCAGGGGGCGGATCAGTACAAATATCCTGTCCCGTATTACGCCGCTGAGAATGGTCCGCCAAATTTCATGATGCGCAACAACCGTGATGGAACTTTTCGCGACGTCACGACAGAATCCGGCCTCAATCAAAACAATACTCGTTACAGTTTCTGTTGCGCCTGGAACGATTACGACGGCGACGGCTGGCCCGATCTTTATGTAGTGAACGATTTCGGCCGCAAGAATCTGTACCACAATCGTGGCGACGGAACGTTTATCGACGTAGCGCCGGAAGCAGGGGTGGAGGACGTGGGCGCGGGAATGGGCGTTTGCTGGTTCGACTATGACAATGAGGGAGCGGTCGACCTTTACGTTGCAGACATGTGGACCGCGGCCGGCGAACGAATCTCCGCACAAGGCCGTTTTAAACACGACGCACCCAAGGAAATCCGAGCGCTGTATCGCAAGCACGCTATGGGCAATTCCTTATTCCGCAACCGCGGTGTCGTGGACCAGCAGCCTGCTCGCGCAATCGGCGATTTCGAGGATAAAACGATTTCTGCGGGCGTTGGCATGGGCCGGTGGGCGTGGTCGAGCGACACTTGCGATTTCGACCACGACGGCTTTCCCGATCTTTACATCGCGAACGGAATGATCTCAGGCCCGTCGCGCGAAGAGTTGAACAGTTTTTTCTGGAGGCAGGTCGTGGCCAACTCGCCCGACAAAGCCAGCCTGTCTTATGATTACGAGCAAGCATGGAACGCCATCAACGAACTCATCCGCTCTGACGGCACTTGGAGCGGATACGAACGGAATGTGTTTTACGCCAACAATCGTGATGGCACGTTTTCCGATGTTTCCGGCGCAATCGGTCTGGATTTTATCGAGGACGGCCGGGCTTTTGCCCTCTCCGACTTCGATCACGACGGGCGCCAGGAAGTGTTCCTAAAAAACCGCAACGCTCCGCAGTTGCGCATTCTCCGCAACGTAATCGAGGATTTGCCGCTCGCAATTTCTTTTCGCCTTCGCGGCACCAAAAGTAACCGCGACGCGATCGGCGCCGTGGTGACGATCGCAACCGCAGGCGGCCGGCAAACTCGCACTGTTCAAGCGGGATCCAGCTTTCTTTCCCAGTCCGGCAAAGATTTGTTCTTCGGACTGGGCGCCGCCAAGGGGCCGGTTCAAGCGTCCATCCGATGGCCCAGTGGTCTGGTGCAGGAACTTCACGACCTCCAGCCCGGTCAAAGAATCTGGGTCACCGAAGGTTCCGCACAGTTCCACGCGGAGCCATTCAAGCCTCGAGTGCCACGTGCAGCTCCGTCAGAGCCTTCTTCGCCGGACGCCGAGCGCATGCCCGACACGATCGAGACTTGGCTGCTCCTCCCGGTGTTAGCGCCGGACTTTTCACTGCCCGATGCTTCAGGCCGGGTGCACACGCTGTCGGCTTCTCGGGCCAAGGCAGTGCTGCTCAACTTTTTCACGGCTCGATCGCCGCTCTGCCAGCAAGACCTGAAGACGTTCAATCGCCGGCACGCTCATTGGGCGAGCCAAGGCTTGCAACTACTCGTAGTGAATCTCGATGACGCCATCGCGGCCGACAGCCCTCAATCGACAGGCAAACGCCGCTCTTCGTCGCCACCATCGATCTCGCCGCAAAGTTCATTTCCCGCACTTCGCGGTTCCGAAGACGTGGCTGCCATTTACAACATTCTTTACCGTTATTTGTTCGACCGGCATCGTGACCTCAGCCTTCCAACCTCATTCCTGATTAACCAGCAGGGCGAGATCGTCAAGATTTATCAGGGAGCCGTCAACCCGGACAGTGTGGAGAATGATTTTCGCCACATCCCTCGCACCGCCGCTGAGCGGTTATCGAGCGCGCTCCCCTGGCCCGGGGTTTCCGAGTCCTACGAGTTTGCGCGCAACTACCTTTCTTACGGATCCATGTTTTTTCAGCAAGGCTATTTCGAACAGGCGGAATCGTCGTTCCGGCAGGCCCTTCGCGACGACCCGGCCAGCGCCGAAGCGCACTACGGCGTGGGCAGCGCCTGCCTGAATCTTAAAAAAAACAAGGAAGCGCGCGCCAGCTTCCTGCGTGCCACTGAACTGGAGTCGAGCTATCCTGGAACAATTCCCAACGCCTGGAACAACCTCGGCCTTCTTGCCGCGCGCGAAGGAGAAACCAACGAGGCGATCGGATATTTTCAGCACGCGCTGAAGCTAAATCCCGACCATCTGATCGCACTTGAAAACCTGGGGAACGCCTACCGCCAGCAGAAAAGATGGGACGCCGCTCGTGAAGTTCTGGAGCACGCACTCTCTGTCAGCCCAGGCGACCCTGAGTCCAACTACAGCCTGGGCATGGTCTTTGCGCAGACCGACGACACAGCCCAGGCGTACGCATATCTGCAGAGAGCGCTGAAAGCCAGGCCCGCTTATCCTGAAGCTCTGAACAATCTTGGGATTCTCTACCTGCGCACGCAGCGGCGCGACCAAGCGGTGGCGAGTTTTGAAGAATGCATTCGCCTGGCGCCAACCTTCGACCAGTCCTATTTGAATCTTAGCCGCGTCTACGCGCTGGAAGACGCGCCAGACAAGGCTCGCGCGGTGCTGCTCGAATTGCTGAAGCAGCATCCAGATCACGCGCAGGCACAGAAACAACTGCGGGAGTTGCAGCGCTAGTTTCCAGAACTCAGTTCTTTTTTGGTGTCGGAGCCGTCAGCAACTCCACGAACAACTTGTAGAACTTCTCCGTGTCCAGGTCGAACTGCACTTCGGCCGGCTGCAATTCCGATTTCGGCTTGTCCTGCTCCATCCAGCTCAACGTATCGCCGTAGCCCGCGCCGCGGTCCAAATCCACATCCAGGTAGCGCGTCCCTTTCTTGGTAATCAGGCTCGGATCGAGCCAGGCCACCGCCGCCAGTTCGTCCCACAAGTAGTTGTATTGTCCACGCAGACGGGCGTACGTGCCAATGTAGCTCCCTGCCGGCGAATTACCGGCCTTCACTTTCGCGATCAGTTCGGCAGTCAGCCGGGTCTTCACCGAGATATCGACCGGCGTGCAGATGATCCGTTTCCACGGAGCCCGCAGCACTACATGCGCCGCTTCCGGATCAAACCACAGGTTGAATTCGTGCCGCGGCGTATTCACGAACTCAGGGTCGGTAGTCTCCGGATTCAAGCTTCCGCCCATGAAAACCAGTTCCTTTGCCAGTCCCGCAAATTCCGGATCGATGGCGATGGCCAACGCCAGGTTGGTCATCGGCCCACCCTCATAAATCGTGATTTCGTGCGGATACTTGCGTACCATGCGCACCAGAAAGTGAGCGGCGTCCTCTTCGGCCGGTTTCGTTGTGGGCTTTCCCTCCGGCATCTGTCCCAAGTCGGCGGGCGCGTGATAGCGCCCCGGAGTCCACGGGCCCAGCCAGGCGACCGACCCGTAGCGCTGCTCCCACTCCTCGGTGTCTTCTTTTCGCCGCAGCAGAGGGTACTCCGCTCCCGGCACGACCGGAATATCGGTGCGTCCGATCAGTTCGAGCATGCGCAGAGTGTGCGCCACTTCCTCGGTCAGCCACATATCGCCGGTCACGACCGTGATCCCGAGAACCTCGGTTTGCGGAGATTGGACCAACAACACAATTGACTGCTGGTCCGTTCCCGCAGGGCCAGCCGCATCCTGGTCAATAATGACTTTTCGTTTCTCCGCGTGGCCTGCCTGCCCCCAGCCAGCCGCGCAGGTCAGCACCAACACCGCCAAAAGACAAGCGCGTCCCAGTCGCATCTTCGCCTCGATGTTTCAGTTTCGATTTTCAGTCATCTCAACGTGACCGTGTACCCGCCCCACGCGCTCAGCCAAACTTATTGATTAACGAAAATACGAAAAGCATCCCCGAGAAATTTAATCCGTTTGCAACTTCTACGCAAACCCGGGCGGAGGGCCGCGCACGCAGCGCCTGGGCTCGTGCCCCGGTACGCCCGTAGCCCACGTACCAATAATTTTACTTTGCCCGCAAGTTTCGGATAGTTCGCTGATCAGCCCATGTCTTACGCTTTCCTTGCCATGAACAGCGATGCGATACTCGCAGCAGCAGCCTCGAACGAAATGCCAGTCCTTCAACCCAACCCGGCCAACGCGGAAGAAACTTGGTGGAACGCGGTCTCCGGGCGTGACGCGAGTCACGATGGTCGTTTTGTCTTCGCCGTCTCTTCCACCGGGGTTTATTGCCGCCCGTCGTGCCCCGCGCGTCGCCCTCGGCGGGAGAACGTGCAATTCTTTTTGCATCCGGAACAAGCCGAACAGGCTGGCTATCGGGCCTGCCTGCGGTGCAAGCCAAAGTCAGCCGGCGCCGACACGCGTCCCGAGAGCGTCAAGGCCATTTGCCGCTTCATTGAGCAGCACCTCGATGAGCCGGTTACTCTCGCCCGGCTGGGAAAAGAATTTCGTCAGAGCCCTTTTCACTTGCAGCGTCGCTTCAAGTCAGTTCTCGGAATTACGCCGCGCGAATATGCGGATAGCTGCCGCCTGCATACTTTGAAGCGCAACCTGCAAGCCGGAGACTCCGTTACCCGCGCCCTGTACGACGCCGGATACGGCTCCAGTAGTCGCCTCTACGAACGCACCGCCTCGCAACTCGGCATGACGCCCGACAAGTATCGCCGCGGAGCCGTCGCCGCAGTCATTCATTACCTATGCGCTGATTCGCCTCTGGGGCGTATGCTGATCGCGGCCACAGACCGCGGCATCTGTGCCATTCAGTTTGGCCGGTCCGAGGGAGAGTTGCTCGAGGGGTTGAAGCGCGAATTCCCATTCGCGGTCCGCAAGCCGGACGAAGGCCGGCTTCATTCCTGGGCGAAAATCTTTCTGCGTCAACTGCACGGTCAGAAGCTGGACGATTCTTTGCCACTCGACATCCGCGCCACGGCATTCCAGCGCCGCGTGTGGACCTATCTCCAAACCATCCCGTTCGGCGCGACGCAATCCTATAGCCAGGTTGCGAAAGGAATTGGCCAACCCCGCGCCACCCGCGCCGTAGCTCGTGCCTGCGCCACGAATCCGGTTGCGGTCGCGATCCCTTGCCATCGCGTGGTTCGCGAAGACGGCAGCATGGGCGGTTATCGCTGGGGCATGGAGCGCAAGAAGACCTTACTCGAGATGGAACAAGGCAGATAGGGCGGAGACTGGATTGCTGGCTGTAGCTCCCTAGTTATGTCGCCGCCTCACGATCATCCAGTTCACTAGCGCGATCGCGATGGTCGCGATCAGAATCAGCGACTTGCCAAAGTCGACTTGGCTGACCAAAAGCAAGCAGATCGCCATGCCCATAATTGCAAACACAGTTCCCCCCGGCAGACGGAACATGGCGCCCTCCGGCTGTTTTCGCCTTAGCACCGGCAGCGCCGCGCAACCCACGGCATAATAAAAAAGTCGAGCGATCGCCGAGAGTGTCACGTTCCACTTGAAATCGCCGATCAGGGCGAATCCCCAAATCAGGGTGGCGAACACCAGGAGCGACACATACGGCGTCTTGAACTTCGGATGCACGGCCGCGAATACACGTGGAAAATCTCCCTGCTCGGCCAAAGCGAAGGTGACCCGAGGCATGCTCAGAATTTTGGCGCTGAGATATCCATAGACCGAAATCAGAGCGCCTACCGCCACCAGGTCCGCACCGAAATGCCCCAGAGCCAACCGCGCTACGTCAGCCAGCGGCCGCTCGCTGTGGGCCGCGTTGGGCAGGGTTCCAACCACCACCCACTGGATGAGGGCGTAAATCACGGTGCACGCCAGCAACGCGGCGAACAGCGCGAAAGAAACATCGCGGCGTGGATTTTTCGCCTCGCTCATAGGTGCGATTGCAGTTTCAAATCCTCCGTACGCAAATGCAAGCAAGAGCATGGCTTTCAGCCACTCTCCGGTGCCGGGGTGTGGTGCCGCCAGCGAAACATTGGTGTTTTCCAACGCATGATGATGCGCCAGCATCACGGCTCCGCCCAGCACGATCACTGCTAACAGTGGGAGCAACTTTGCCGCCGTAAAAAAATTGCTGACCTGGGTGCCTCCGCGCACGCCGCGGAAATTAATGATGGCCAGCACTCCCACAAGCCCGGTGAGGATCACGAAGCGTGACAGCGGATCTCGGGCCTGCGGCCAGAATTCGCCCAGGTAAATCACAAACAGATTGGCGTTGGCCGCTGGCGCCGATGCCTGGCCCAGGCACAGCATCCACGCGGTTTGAATGCCCATCATGCGTCCGAAAGCGGCGCGCGCATAAAGATAGGGCCCGCCTGCCTGGTGAAAATAGGAGCCCACCTCGGCGTAACAACCCATGATTACGCCCATGCCCGCGCCGGCGAAAAGAACGGCCAGAGGGCTTATTCTCCCCATCAGGCCAGCCACTAACGACGGCAGGCCAAAGATGCCGCTGCCGATCACCGAGTTGATGGTGAGCGCGACCAGGCTCCAGCGCCCAATGGCGCGGACCAGTCCAGATGAGCCTGCGGGAGCGGTTTCCGTCATCGCGGCTTTGTATCACAAATCGCAGATTGTCCGGTGGAAGTAATGACCTTCAGGCTGGAGGAAGTAATGCCAGCTTCAACGCCGCTCGATGACATTCC
>DATDGM010000118.1:0-20691 GCA_036522075.1 Candidatus Sulfotelmatobacter sp. | reverse complement strand
ACAAGCAGACCATTCAGCTCTTTACCCGCCCGCTGATCGACATGCTCACCGAGGGCACGGGCTCGACGCTGGGCCAAGCGTTCTCGGACGAGATCAAGGCGAACACACCCGGGGGTTACGACTCAACGACCTGAAAGTTCGGATAGAAGAAAAGATCAAAGCCGATGGGCTGGATGCGGTGGCGGTAAAAGGCAAGATCGGGTTGCGTTCCGGCAAGCTTCTTGGGTTTGTGACTCCCAGCACGCCCGACGACCCGGTAGCCATCGCCAAGCTGAAGCAAGCCGCCAAGGAAATTCTCAATATCAACTTGTGAGGAGCCTTTGCAATGAAATGGAATTCCATTCGAACCAAGGTGCTGGCGGCATTGGGCGCCTGTTTGTTTCTGGGTATAGGCGGCATCGTGACGCTGATGCGCTACAGTTTCGAACGGAACTCGCAGGTTCTCGCGGCAGAGTCGGTCACCAGCGCGCAAAAACTGTTTGCCATTCTGGAGACCCGCGAAATCAGCAAGATGAAGGTGGTGAGCGAAACCCTGATGATGGACCCGCAAGTGGGCGACGCCTTCGCCGCGAAAGATCGCGAACGTCTCAAGCATTTAACCGCTCCTCTCTATACCAGTTTGAAGAGTGAAGGCATCACCAACTGGATGTTCCATACGCCGGAACCGGACATGGCCGTCTTCCTGCGCCTCCACAATCCGGGCAAGTTCGGGGATCACTTGAACCGGTTCATGGACAAAGAAGCGATGCGCACGCACGCCATAGTGACGGGAAATGAGCTGGCGAAGGCCGGGTTCGCGGTAAGGATCCTGCGGCCGTTTTTCGATCCCCACGGGGCCGTGATCGGCTATGTGGAGTTTGGGGAAGAACTTGGCCAGTTCATCCACACCATGAAAAATCAGACAGGAAACGACTACGGGCTTTTACTCAGCAAACAATTCGTGGATCGGCAGTTCTGGGCGGATTCGTGTGCGGTGTGGAAGCGCCGCGATAACTGGAACGACAATCCGAACTTCGTGGTGGCGGATAAGACTACGGATTCCGACAGCATCATTCGTTTCCAGGGAGACCTGGCCGCGATGCCCGCCAATGGCAGGGTACTGGAGCGATTCCAGGAGGGGAGCGCCGTTTTCGTGCGGGGCATTTTCCCGATTCATGACGCGGCCGGAAACTCCGTGGGGGCGATGTTTGTGGTGCGGGACATTTCCAGCTTTTATCACAGCATGTGGCGCACGCAGAACGTCTTGGTGGTTTTGACGGTGGTGGCCCTAGCGCTCAGCACTCTGCTGGTAATGACGCTGCTGAACAGCTTGGTATTCCGCCGACTGGAAGACATTATTGCGGTGGCTACGCGCGTGGTCGGCGGAGATTACGAAACGGAAATCCGCGTCCGCTCCGACGACGAAGTCGGACAATTCGAACGATTGTTCGAGCAGTTCCGCCGCGTCTTCGTGGATGCGCTCTCCCATGTGCTCGAGCTGCAGGAAAAATAGATTCAGGCTCCCGCGGCGCCGCCGCCTTGAAACTTGACCTCGACCTGACGGCGGTCTTCATCCGAGACCTTAAACATGGAGCGGGGCTTCAGGTTCATAAAGCTGGCCACAAACACTTCAGGAATCTGGCCGATGCGGGTGTTGTAGGTGTTGACATCGTCGTTGAAGAACTCGCGCCGGTCGGCAATGCGCTCTTCGAGTTCACTGATGCGATTCTGCAGCTTGAGGAAATTCTCGTTGGCCTTGAGCTGAGGATAATTTTCGGCCACGGCGAATAGTCCGCGTAGGGCGCCGGTCATGAGCAGGTCGGCGGTTGCCTTCTGGGTAATGCTGGCCGCGTTCATGGATGCGGCGCGCGCCTGTGTGACTGCCAGCAGCGTCTGCTGCTCGTGCTGCATGTACCCTTTTACCGTCTCCACCAGGTTGGGAATCTCGTCGTGCCGCTGCTTCAGCAGCACGTCGACGTTGGCCCACGCCCGGTCGTTCTCGTTGCGCAGCCGCACCAGTTCGTTATACAGGATCACCGCGTAGATACACACGCCGGCAATGAACAGAAAGAATGCGAGGCCGGTGATGAGGCTGCTGTCCATGGTGCCTCACTCCAAAGTGCCAGCAGGGTAGGGAGCGAGGCAAGTGGCAAGAGGGTAGCGGGGGCGGATTGCGCCGGCAGTAGCCCCGGCAACGGAGAAAAATTCCGCCGGATCCACTCTTCGACAACTCAGGCCAGGCTCAGCCGGGACGGCCTGGGCGGCCGTCCCCCCATCAGTTTCTTTCGCCCCTCAGCTGCGCCTAGTCGCTGCTGGGCCTTTTCGGAGTCAGATCACAAGCCTGTTTGACCTGATCCAGGTTCAGCCCGCCGGAAGAGAACTCGGCGATTTCCGGGCCTTTTTGGCCGTGGATGCGCACTTTGAACACCTGGGCCTGGAGCAGACCGCGCGTCGTGCCTTTGTCCATCGACAGGAAACGGTCGCGAATCCAGTTCCAGCCATGGTAGCTGTGTGAGTCGTCGATGCGAACCATCACTTCCATCTGCGGCTGTCCCCAGAAGCCGGGGCGGTTCGGCGGGCCCAGCCGGATGCCCGGGTTGAAGTCGGCGTAGGTGTACTTGTGATCGGTACAGATGATCTCGATGCGCGGCTTGTAATCGGGATCCTCACTCAGGAAGTTGTCGGCCAATAGTTCGAATCGGACTTTCTTGGCGCCGGTCATCTTGTCTTCGGATTGGAATTCCATCCATTTGCCGCCCGCGCTGACACCATCTTTTTCGCCCTGATACGGGCTCATCGAGCCATCCTGCGCGAAGGCCGAGATTGCCCCCGCGCACAGCAGCACGAAGCAGGCGAGAAAAGCCCCCATGGCCAGGGTTGAGAAATTCTTTCGACGCAATTGCTGTTCTTTCAAGATCGCCTCCGGACACAAATACTTACTTATATTGAACCGAAACGGCAGCAAAAAGTTGCACGAAAAAGGTACGCACTACTTGCTGGGCGGGAACCGGCCTTCTCTGATAGGGGCTAACTTAAGTGCCAATTCATGGGATGCATTTCATGGGGCCCTCGGCTGGAAGCGAAACTACCTGCCGTTCATCGGCGCCTTGCGTTGCAACTCGTCGACGAAGTTTTCCAGGAAGATCACCTTCCCTGACTCCTGTTGCGCAGGATCGGCGGCATAAGTGGCGGTGGCGATACGCTTTCCGTCAGCGGAGACGTCGTACTGCGCTCCCACGGCGCCGCTCAACGACATCCCGAGATCATGGGTCGACCACACCCGCGGCTTTTCCGCCACGAACGAGTCGCCCTTCGCCGAGTAGCCCGCCACCATGATTCGATCGTCAGGGACGTCAAAGAAAAACAGTTCGCGCCCGTTGCGGGAGAAAATAGGCGCGGTTCCACCGTTGCCTGAGATTTGCCAGCGCCCTCCTTTCGTGGGAAACGCGCTGACATAAACCTGCGACGTTCCGGACTCATTCGAGCTGTAGGCCACCCAGTGTCCGTCGGAAGAAAAGCTTGCCCCTCGCTGCCCATTAATCGTGCTCTGAAACAACTCCGGCTTCCCCGCCTTCAATCCATCTGGGTCGTGTTGGATCGGCATCGTCCAAAGATCGAAGCCTCGCGCTCCCATTTGATGGAAGGCCAGCCATTTGCCATCGGGCGTGAAGGCGGCGGGATATAGCAGCTCTTTGCTTTGGGTGAGAAGCCCGGGCTGACTGCCGCCATCGGCTCGTACCCAGGCGATTCCGTCAGTGCCCCGGTAAACAATGTTTTGGCCGTCGGGAGTCCAAACCGGCTGGCTCGAATTCGCATCCCCGGTCAAGGGCGAGAGCGTATCCCGCCGGATGTCATAGATCCAAACCCCTCGTCGGGCGTCATCGTTGTTAGCCACCGCCATGCGCAGGCCGTCGGGCGAGAGACGAGGATTGACGAAGAGGCCGGGTTTGTCGAGCAGGGGTTGCATCTTCCCGTCCGCATCGAGCCATTGGATGGCCACTCGCGAGGTGTCGATTTCCCGGCTACGGTACACGAATATGCCGTTGCGCGAAAAACTGATCTTCGCGGAGCCGAACATCGAAGAATAAGAAATCTCGGGCAGAACAGGCACGGGCGAACCCGTGCTCTCCAGTTTCTCCAGATCGAAAGGAACCGCGAACAACGTTCTGCGATTGATATACGTGAGATAGCCTTTGCCGGCCGAAGCCGGCAGATAGCGACCGAAGGTTCCGCCCTGCAGCAAGGTCTTCCTGTGATGATCTGCCAGGGTTACGACTTCGATCCTCCCCTCATCAAAACCGACGGTTGCGTCCGCAACCGTAAAAAGGATGGCCTTCCCATCTGGCAATATCTGCGGCCATCGATGGGTCCGTTCCTGCCCCTGCAGATTGGTGATAGGGACGGGAGCGCCTCCTGTGGAGGAAACCTGGAAGAGCCCGCCGGAGACGCGAAGACTGGCGACAATGTTGCCGTCGTCACCCCAATCGGCACCCGTATAGGAAGATGCGGCATCGCAAAGAACCACCTCGGCGCCGCCTTCTACCGATATTTTTCTCAACTTTCCACTGGCGATAAAACCAATCCATTGACCGTCGGCAGAAAAGAACGGGCTGGTCGCGCCTGACGTGATCACGAGCTCGGTGGCGTTTGGCTGGTCGAGCTTCCGGGTAAAAAGATGGCCGCGCGAAAGATAGGCAATGCGCGCGCCATCGGGCGAAATTATTACGTCCGACCCACCCAATGCGTTCAGGTAAACGTCGTGGCCCAGGTCCACATCGAGCCGCACCAGCGGCTTCAGTTCCGCAGGCCGCGTGTAGCGGTAGGCAATCCATAGCGCGCCTACCGCGATCACGGCCAGCACTGCCGCGATTATCCAGGGCAACGCCCGGGTAGGGCTGGTCGCGGCCACTGCCGTACTCGCATCGCTGGGTGCTTGCGCAATCCATTCCAACTCAGCTTTCAAATCCCGCGCGCTCTGCCAGCGGTTCTCCGGATCTTTTTCCAGGCACCGCTTCAGGACCCGGTCTAAAGCCGGAGGAGCAACCTCGCCTATCGACGGCGCCGGCCGTTCCATGATGGCCGCAATCACCGTCGCCGGAGACGAACCCTCAAATGGTCGCTTGCCCGTGAGCATTTCGTAGAGCACCAAGCCAAACGAGAAAATATCGCTGCGCGCATCCACTTCCTGGCCCGTAGCCGGAGCCTGCAGTTGCTCCGGCGACATGTAGTAGAGCGTGCCCACGATTTCGTTCTTGCCAGTCAGTGCCATGCTGAGCGTGCCCTCGCCCAACGGATTGGCCCCTCGCGTCATCTTGGCCAGACCAAAGTCGAGCAGCTTGATGCCGCCTTTCGTGACCAGAATATTCCCCGGCTTCAGGTCGCGATGCGTAATGCCCTTCTTATGGGCGGCATCGAGCGCGTCGCAAATCTGTCCCGCATACTTCAGCGCCTGAGGCAGAGGCAACGGTCCCCTCAGCGGCGCTCCCTCGATATACTCCATCACCAGATAGTTCGGCCCGACGTCGTGCAACGTGCAGATGTGGGAGTGATTCAGCGCCGCCACCGCGTGCGCTTCGGCCTCGAAGCGTTCCGAGAATTGTTCGTTGGAAACCTTGATGGCGACAATGCGGTTCAGCCGCGTATCGCGGGCTTTGTAGACTTCGCCCATGCCACCCGCGCCGAGCGGCGCGGTGATCTCATAGGGCCCCAGCCGGGTTCCGATTGCGAGCGACACAAGTCGCGAACGATTGTATCGTGAGCCCTGCCGACACGGAACGGATTATGCTCCCCCGCAAAGTCGCTCAGTGCCTCCACCAATTCCTCAGCTTCCAATCCGAACCTCACGCCTGTCCCATATCGTTAAAGATCGGGCCCACAGATCATTCCGGGGAGCGTTTGCCTTCGGTATGCTCCTCCGTGCGCTTTGGAGCCGTTGCCCGAGACGACAAGGCAACCGGGCCGCCAGGGGCCGTTCAGTCAGCGAGATAGTGACCGCAAGCCCACCAGTCGTCCATCCCCACATCTGGCGATTCCAGCCCACACGCCGTCACCCTCAGCGTCTGCTGAACGCGGCCCCGTGCCTTACAAAAAACTGCCACTTATCCATCCCCGCTGGCACGGCCACGTCAAAAAAACCCACCATCATTTCGTCCGACGTCTGATCGCCCCACGTCACCGTCTTCTCCGGATCGGGGTTGTGCGGATTGTTTTTGGAATTGTCGTACCAGGCAATCGCTCGCAGCCGCGTTCTGGCCTTCAACAAACGAGGCTCGGCCAGCCGGTAACTCAATTGCCAGTGAAAGTGATAATTCACCCGCAGCAGAGTTTCGACCGTTCCATCGTCGTGCACAATGTCATATTCAAACCGCTTTCCCCGCAGATGCATATGCGGAAACAGGCTCAGCAGAGTCGCATCATTGGGCAGAGTCCCCTGCACCTCCACGCGAAAATCGTCCGCACCCGGAGGAATCACCAGCGCATGATTGTTCAATTGCAGCGTAATCACGCGCTGCTTCGGCGGAGACTTGGCAAACACCAGCCCAATGCTGGTCTGGTCGGAAGCCGCGGATCCGTTGGTCGTGTAGTGCATCTGAAAAACCAGGTCCGATCCAGCCGGCACAAACTTGGCCATCCCTGGCTCCCATTTATCCGGCGAACTGCCGGGCGCGTAAACCAACAGCAGGTCGCTGGTCGTTTCATGAGCCTGGCGCCGCTCCCCGGGATCGGTGAGAGTCGAAGCCGTGAAAGGCTCGCCCACCGGAGCATGCCGCAGCCACGGCGAATCCGGCGGACGAATATAGACCACCGCATGATGCACATGCGCCGGGCTCCCCGGCCTCATCTCCGACATCTGCACCCATGTGTTCTGGGAAAAATGCGTAGGCACAATTTCGTAGATGTATTCCACTTCGCCCCACGCCGGAATCGGCACCGCCTTGGGCATCGTCACGACCTGATCTGGCTGGGGGATGTTCCATCCCTCAGCCCACTTCGCCGCTGCCGGCGCATCGCGCGCATCTCCAGCTGGGGCCCCGGCGTCAGCCCACGCCGTGAAGATCCCAATCTGAGAATCGGTCAGCGACGGGTCGTCAGCAAAATGCCCAAACCGCGGATCGGCAAACCACGGCGGCATCATCCTCATCTCGACCTCGGCCGCCATACGCTTGGCCCAGGGTTTGGTCTGTTCATAAGTCACCAGCGGCATGGGCGCAACCTCCCCAGGCCGGTGACAACTCTGGCAATGGGTTTGCACAATCGGCAATAGGTCGCGGTAGAACGTGGGCGGCGGGTTTTGAGTTTTAGCTGGCGGCGAGGGATGGGGCGAGGGCCATCGTGCGCTGTCCGCGAGAAGCCAGGGAACTAGAATTATGCCGAATAGAATCTGCAACTTGCGAAACCGAAAGGAGCGAGAGGAACCTTCGATGGCTCCGTCGCGCGGCCAAACTTGCCGTGCGCAACTATCGCAGAACTTTTCGAATTCGCTTGCGGCCAAGGTGTTCACCTGCGGACAGCTTGGTTCACTTACGGACAACGCGGGACCATCCCCGGCAATCGCGGGACGGCTCCCCCACAAGAAGGATGAAATAGAACCGCTCCTCAAGGAGTCTTAACTATTGTGACACCGTCCGCCCTGACAGGCTCGGCAAGTTACGCAAAATAATTGTGACCACCGCGGGAATTTTCCACGGAACTGTTGCATCCAATTTCGCGTAGCTTGGTCAGACGGATCTCTGTCCCCTCGCACACGCGGAGGTCTCAATCGTGATCAACAAGTGTCTGGTGTTATTGATGTTATTGTCGATGGCCCTTCCGGCCTTCGCGGGACAGCACGTTGTGGTTCATCCTCGCGGCCCCTTCGCGACCGGTGAGCAGGACGCGATCCGTGAGATCGTTGATCTGGAGCACCAGGCGAAGGAAGCCAGCTTGCACCGCGATGCCGACTTTTCTGAGCGCACGCTCGCCGAGGACTATGTTGCAATCACTCCTTTAGGCCAAGTCACTACTAAACAGGACAGCGTGAGAGCGCGCAAGAGCGGGCAGCTTCGCTATGAGGCGATGGACGTAACTGACATGGTGGTACGGGTTTACGGCGAGACGGCCGTGGTAACCGCGCGCGCCGATGTGAAAGGCCACCAGCTGGGCGAAGACTTCAGTGGGCCGTACCGTTACACCAGGATCTGGGTTCGCCGCAATGGGCGGTGGCAGACGGTGAGCTACCAGGCCACGGTGACTCAATAGGCATCGCAGTATCGATCCCACCCCTCGCCCAAGAAGGCGAACAGTGGCGGCGCGAGGATGGACCACCCGAGGCTAACCTTTATATTCGTCTACATCGGTTAGCTCGCCGCGTCGCATATCAAGATAACCGTTCAATTCCCCCACGAGGGTTACAACCTGTGATCTACGTTCGGCCACGCCGGAATCTTTACGTTCGCATCGCATTGCGCGAAACTGCGGTTGAGCTTGATGAAGCAAGAGCTTTTAAACGCGGAGATCGCAGAGAAAGAACGCGGAGGGCGCGGAGAACTGCGATTTGTTTCGCGTGCTCGAGTTACTCGCGTCAGTGTCCGCGGTGATACGGATGGCCTTTCAGGATGGTGAAGGCGCGGTAGATTTGTTCCAGCAGGACAACTCTTGCCAGTTCGTGGGCTAGCGTCATTTTGCCGAGCGAGATCGTGTGCTGCGTGACGGCGCGGGTTGGTTCGGTGAAGCCGTCCGTGGGGCCGATGGCGAAGACCAGCGGCAACGGGTTGCGGTCCTGATAGTCTCCCAGGAATTGCGCGAATTGTTCGGAAGAGAATTCTTTGCCGCGGGAGTCCAGAAGGACCAGGGTGGATTTTGTGGTTGTTGGTTTTGTGGTTGTGCTTTTTGACGTGGATTTCGCCGAGGATGCGCAGCCGCAAAGTTGCAGCAAAGCCGCTTCATCGCGCAGCACGATTCCTTCGACTGGGGCGTAACGCGAAATGCGCTGGAGATATTCTTCGGTCAGCGCTTGCAGGGCTGGCTCTTTGGTTTTGCCGATCCATGTGATTTTGATTTTCAAAGTGGACCTTAGGAAGCGCCGTCCTCAGCGGACCAGATCGATCACACAGTCCTTGGGGGCTTTTCTTTCGCGCCGTTGGGGCTGAATCAGTTTGCGCTCGTAACCCACGGCTTACGTCGTGGGCTGCATTCTACCGCCGTTTTGCGCCGGCGTCTCGAAACCCGGTGTTGTCGGGTCGCCGAAGGCCGAAGCCCCATTCATTTCTTGCCGGATACGAGCACCACCGTGGCGCCGAAGGCGATTTTTTCGCCGTCGAAGTACTGTCCGACTGCGGCGTGAACTTCGGAGTGAATCTTTGGCCACAGGTCTGCGGGAACGCGCTCCAGCAGAGGGCGGAACGGGATGGACACGGCTTGCGCCTGCTCCCACACTTCTTCGGGGGTGCCCGGCCAGGTCCAGGGGACGGTTTTTATTTCCTCTTCTACGTCGCGGAATCCTGCGCGGCGGAGAATTGGGGCTAGACTGCCGAGGTCGGAGTAGCGAAAGGGATTGGGGCCGTCGGGTGGCAGCAATGGCCCTCCTACATGCTTGTGCACCACGCCCATCATGGTCTGCAAATACGGTTGTTCGACGCTTCCCCACACCACAAAGGCCGCTCGCGCTCCTGGCCGCAGAACGCGGAGCAACTGGCGGAAAGCCTGATCTGGATCGCGGAAGAACATCACGCCGAAGCGCGAAGTTGCGAGGTCGAAAGTGTGGTCGGGAAAGGGCAGAGAGTGGGCATCGGATTGTTGCGTGGAGAAGTTCGCCAGGCCGCGCGCTTGCGCGCGCTCGGCTGCTACGGCGAGCACCTCCGCGCTCAAGTCAAGTGCGGTGACGTGACCTTCATTGCCGACCTTGAGCGCCAGGGTGATGGCTGGTTCGCCGGTGCCGCTGGCGATGTCGAGCACGTTCATGCCCGGCTTGGGGCGCGCGTATTCGACCAGCGCGTCGGTGACGGGTCTTCCCATGGCGCCGGATTTGGCTTTCCACTTTTCCGAGGCGAGGAGGCGGCGTTCGGTTCCCCATGGTGGTTCGGGATTTAGTGTCGAGCTCATGACGCGGCTTCCGGCTTCAGGCCTCGGCGAAGAACGTCATGCCGTAGCCCGCTCGCAAGCTTACGCTCGCTTGCGTTTGCGCGCTACGGGAGCAACGGCTTTACGTTTTTTGGGAGCTGGCTTTTTTGTCAGCTCGGCTGGATCCAGGCGCTTTGCGGTCTTCCACAGGCGCTCCAGATCGTAGAACTTGCGCGCTTTTTCAGAGAACACGTGGACCACGAAATCGACGTAATCGACCAGGATCCATTCGGCCTGGTTATAGCCTTCTACATGGGTAGGGCGCAGGCCGGCGGATTTCAGGCGTAACTCGACTTCATCGGCGATGGCCTGAATCTGGCGCGGATTGGTTCCGCTGCACAGCACGAAGTAATCGGTGAATGCTCCCGATCCTTTTTCCATTTCAAGGATGGTGAGCTCTTCGGCTTTCTTTTCGAGGCAGGCTTGAATGGCTGCGGTGACTTGAGCTTTGAGTGCGGTCTTCTTCATTCAGGATTAGTCGTTAGTCGCTAGTCGTTGGCCGACATCCATTGTAACCGAGGCGGGAGGTGGGCATCCTGCGGGCGGCTAGTGATTTGGATGGGCGGAGGTAGTTAGTAAGGTGAAGTCGATGGTGCGGTCTTTTCGAGGCCGAGCGCGAGCAGAACGGAAGCTTCGGGCACGCCGCGAACTGCCAGCCAGCTGATGGAGAATCCCAAGGAGTGGCCTTCCTTTCACGTGGACGGATAATGCAGCGGAACTATTATCAGTTCTTGGCGGGGGAAACTGGGTAGCCTTGCCAGATGTATTCGAGGGCCTCGGGAAGGGTCTGCTCTCTCACCGCGTGGTCGACGTGGACGGCGTTGCGGGCGAAGACGAATTGATAGTGATATCCCTTGGCGGCGAGGACCTTGGCCATGTTCTCGTTGGCCAGGACCCAATCGTGCATGTTGTCGCGCATCACGTTGGGATTGAAAAGATCGCGGTCGCCAACTTCCATCCAGAGGCGCAGCGGCTTGGCGGGGCTGTTGGGGATGAGATGCTCGTGAAATTCCCAGGCGCCATGCGGAGTTTGCGGATTATACGGCCACTGCTGGTTGATGAAGGTTCCGGAGTAAGTGAGCACGCGGTGATAAAGCTCGGGATGATACCAGGCCATGATCAGGGCGCAGGAGCCTCCTGAGCTCCCACCCATGCTGGCCCTGCCGTCGGGATCGCGGGTGAGCTTGACGTGAGCCTGGGTCTCGACCATGGGCAAAACTTCTTTTTCTACGAACTCGGCATAGGCTCCGGACATGGTGTCGTACTCGAGACCGCGCTCGCTGCCCTGGGCGTCGCCGCCTCCGTTGCCGATAGAAATGGCGATCATTACCGGCAGCTTGTGTTGGGGAATCAATGCGTCCAAGGCCGCGAAGAGCAGGCGGTCAGGGCCGTCAGCGCCGACGATGAAGGGCGCGATGGCACCAGAAATGTATTGCTTCGGGACATAGACGGCCACTTTGCGCGTGTAGGGAGCGGAATGGCTGGTGGTGACGATGAGTTTGGCGGGGTCGGAGGGATCGGCGGCGCCGTGGGTGTTCGGATCGCGCGCGATGCCGGGAAAGATCTTGCTCTCGGACGAGTTCATGGTGAACTCGATTACGGTTCCGTTCGACAAGCCGCTGGCGGACATTTCGGGAGCGGGGGCGTGGGTGGGGCCGAGGATGAAATTGCCGTCTGCGTTGGCGGGAGGGATCGCGCCGTCGGGCAAATTCTTGGCCGAGACGTAGCCGGGAGTGTTGGGATCACGGGTGGGCGGAGCGGCGCGATCGGCCTGCGGTGGCGGGACGGATTGAGCGGCAGAGATGATCGCGGGCATGGCCATCGCGATCAAGCTGAGAGCAATGTTCAGACAGAGACGAATTGTCCGTTGGAAGATGTGCCGCATGTGGGCTTGGTTCGCGTTAGACAAACGAGGCGATCACTTGGTGGCTTTCTTTGCGTCGGTGGCGGCGTGGGCGCGGAGCTTGGCCATGGTGGTGGCGGACGGGTCTTTGCGCTTGCTGTTTTTGTTGCGACGCTTGGTTTTGGTCGTGTAGTGATTTTGAGCCATGGAATCTCCGGAGTTCGTGGCGGTTGGGGACGCCTGCCCTGGGTGGTGCTTCCCGTTGCACTACCATCATACCGGGTCGGGGCGTGGGCTTGTCGCGGTTGTGGGCGGGCAGAATGTGACGAGAGGGAGATCGCTCGCTTCGCCTGAAAAGCGGCTCCGCTCGGGATGACGCTGTCGGGAAGGGGGACGGAGTCGAGCTTCGCTCGACGGACAGCCGGGGGCGGCTGTCTCCACATGAGCTATGTATGCTGTCTCCACATGAGCTATTTATGCTGTGCCCACACACGGGCTATTTATGCTGTGCCCACACACGGGCTATTTATAGAGTCCCGTCTTCTTTATGTATTCCGCGACCGAAGCGTCTACGAAACGTGCTAGGGGCTTTCCGGTGGCAGCAGCGTCGCGGATGGCGGTCGCGGAAACTGGGGTGTGCACCTTCTCCAGCAAGTGGACGGTCGCCCCGGTCAGCACTAGGTCTCCTGTAGCCGCCTGCTTGCGGAAGGGATGCGTGACTTCTGGCTTGGGACGTAAGCGCTCGGGGAGGGCGTTGGCCACGTCGGCGAGGGAATATCCGGGGCGGCTGGCGACTACGAAGGCGCATTCTTTGAAGAGGTCTTCGGCATTGCGCCACTTGGCGATGTCGGCGAAGGCGTCGATGCCGAGCAGCAGATAGAGTTTGTCGCTGGCCTTTAACTGCTGCTTGAGGCGGCGCACGGTGTCGATGGTGTAGTTCGGTTTCGGAGTGCGGTCTTTACTCGGGTTGACCGCGAGTTCTTCCGGGGCTTCGAGCAGGGAGGGGATGAACGCTTTTTCGGCGGCTGTGGCCAGGGCGACCATGGCGTAACGATGAAGAAAAGGCGTTAGTGGCTGGCGCTGCTTATGGGGCGGGACGTTGGCGGGGACGAAATAAATTCGCGAGAGCTTGCATTTTTCGAGGGCGGCGCGAGCCAGGGCGAGGTGTCCGCGATGGATGGGATCGAAGGTGCCGCCAAGAAGGCCGATGTTCATGGTCTCGGTAGTGTCTCGATTTGCGGGGCGGGATGCAAGTGGGAACGTGGGCGGGAGAGCGGGTTGCTAAAGGAATTGTGAGTGGCTGGGGTGGCTGGAGTTCTGGAGTTCGGGAGTGGCTGGGCTGGGAGGCTTCTCCACCTGTCCGATAGGTCACTGGCTATCCGGCCACGGTTCACCTGCTTTGGGACCTTTGCCACGGCGGGAGGCAGGTAATTCTCAGGGAACCTGATGAACTCCTGTAACTCGCATGTTTCCCAATTCGGAACTAGCATACGCTATATGCGAGTAACCCTCCCCCTACTCCGCATGCCGCCTACCCGCGCGAGCATTTTGCGCTACGGGGTAGCCCTGCTCAGCACCATCCTAGCGTTGATTCCCTCACTCCTGTTAGCGGACGTTGCGGAAAGCCGGCTGGCTTTGTTCGGCGTCGCGGTCATGGTGAGCGCGTGGTACGGGGGTTGGAAGCCCGGCCTGGCGGCCACGGCGTTTGCCATGACGGTGAGCGCGTATTTTGCGCTTGCCGGCGACCACACGAACGCGCAGCTGCGCACCGCGGTGTTCCGGCTGGCGCTGTTTTTCTTTGTGGCGTTGCTGATCTGCTGGTTCAACGCCGCGCTGCGAGCGGCGCAGGAAGGATTGCGCCGGTCGGAGCTGAATTTCCGGTCGCTGGTGACGAACGCTCCTTATGGTATTTGCCGGTGTGATGCTTCGGGCAAGCTGCTGGATGCGAACCCCGCATTGTTAAGCATGCTGGGATATTCCTCTTCTTCCGAACTCGCGGGGCTGCACCTGGGAGGACTCTACGCCGACGGACAGCGCTGGTTCGACCTTGCGGATTATCTGCGGGGGGCCGCGCAGTTCAATGGGCTGATTGCGGAATGGAAGAAAAAAGACGGCACCACCAAAGTGGTAAGAGTTTCGGGCCGGTCGGTTTCTGATGGCGATGACAACACAGTGTTCGAGCTTTTCGCCGAAGATGTTACGGAACGCCGCACGCTTGAACAGCAGCTGCGTCAATCGCAAAAAATGGAAGCGGTGGGGCGGCTTGCGGGAGGAATTGCTCACGACTTCAACAATTTGCTGATGGTGATCTCGGGCTATTCGGAATTTCTGCTGGACCGGCTGGGGCCGGACCCGGAGATGCGAACTCCGGCGCAGGAGATTGCGAGCGCCGCTGGGCGCGCCTCATCGCTCACGCGGCAGTTGCTGGCATTCAGCCGCAAGCAGATGCTGGCCCCGCGCATTCTCGACCTGAATAGCATAGTCACGGAAAATCTGAAAATGTTGAACCGCATGATCGGCGAGGACATTGACCTGGTGATGATGCCGGGCGCGACGCTCGGGTCGGTGCGCGCCGATGCCGGGCAGATCGAGCAGGTCATTATGAACCTTGCCGTGAATGCGCGGGACGCCATGCCTTCGGGCGGGAAGCTCACGATCGAGACGTCGAACATCACGCTCGACGAGGAGTATGCGCGGGTGCACGCGCCGCTGCAGCCGGGCGAGTACGTGATGCTGGCCATCAGCGATACCGGCATGGGAATGGATTTGGAAACGCAGTCGCACATCTTTGAACCGTTCTTCACCACCAAGGGCCCGAAAGGAACGGGGCTGGGACTTTCGACGGTGTACGGGATCATCAAGCAGAGCGGCGGGTACATCTGGGTCTACAGCGAACAGCGGAAGGGAACCACATTCAAGATTTATCTGCCGCGAGTGGCGTCGCCGGGCGAGCATGCGACTCCGGTAGTCGTCAAGGAAAAGGGCCGCAAGACGGAACCGGGGACCGAGACAATTTTAGTGGTGGAAGATGAAGCCAATCTGCGGTACCTGGCCCGGCTGTTCCTGGAGAAGCAGGGATACAAGGTGATCGAGGCGGCGGATGGCGCGGTGGCGATGCAGATTGCGGTGGCGCACGAAGGAACGATTCACCTGCTGCTGACCGACGTGATCATGCCGGGTATGAATGGCCGCGAACTGGCGCAGCGTATTTCGGAGATTCGCCCGAACATGAAGATTCTCTACATGTCCGGTTACACGGAAAATGCGATCGGAACCAACGGCATGCTGGACGCTGGCGTACGCCTGCTCCAGAAGCCCTTTAACCTTCGTGACCTGAAAGACAAAGTGCGCGAAGTGCTGGATGCAAGCCCCATTCCCCCGGAGGTTGCCATGACTACTCACGCAGCGAAACGTCACGCGGCGCAAGGCTGGGAGCAACAACCCATCCCCACCCGCGCGCAAAGATTCCAACTCCACTTGCCGCTTCGTTATCGCCGGCTCGGCGAACAGAACTGGCACGAAGGCAAGACCGAAAACATCAGCCGCTCCGGGATGCTCTTCCAGGCGGAAGAATCGGTGCAACCGAGCGTGCAACTGGAAATTAATCTGGTGCTGCCGGCGGAGATTGCCGGACTCTCGGCCACGGAAGTGGTATGCCGCGGCGAGGTGGTACGCAATATAGAACCGAACGGCGGCAGCCTGAGTCCCGCGCTGGCGGCGAGGATTCTGCAGTACCACTTTCAGCACGGCACGCATCTGCCGCGAGCGTGAGTGGCGCGGTGAACATGCGGACGAGTGTAGGCCCAGCATAGATTGTTCTGTGGCGGATGACGCAGTAAAAGGCGGCCTTCGGGCCGCCTTTCCAATCAGGCGCACGAATTAAGAGTACTAAAAGTCGCGGATGGGGAGCGGAGCTTCGCTCCAGCTTCGACGGGCGAGGCGCCCGTCTCCCACACGAGCAGAGAAGACGGAGGCGCCTCGCAACCTCTACGTTTCGGCTGCGTGCATTTCTTTCTCGCGCAGGGCTTCCACTTCCTCTGCCATCGCGTATTTCAATTCTTCAATGCCTTTGCCGCTGACCGCGGAAATCTCATACAGCTTCAGCTTGTGTTTTTTGCAGTAGCGTTTTAGAGCGGCGAGGCGGTCTTTGTTGGCGGCGTCCATTTTTGACGCCACCATGATCATGGGCTTTTCTTCCAGATGGGCTCCGAAGCTGCTCAATTCGCCGATGATAACGTCCACGTCTTTCACCACATCGGGACGGCCGCTCGAGTCGGAAACATCTACCAGATGAACCAGCAGACGCGTGCGCTCGATGTGGCGCAGGAACTGCGTGCCCAGGCCGGCGCCGGTGTGCGCACCTTCGATCAATCCAGGAATGTCGGCGACTACGAAACTGATTTCATTTTTCGCGTCACCGACGGCGACTACGCCGAGGTTCGGCTGCAGCGTGGTGAAGGGATAATCGGCAATCTTCGGGCGGGCCGCGGAAATGCGCGAGATCAGTGTGGACTTGCCCACGTTGGGATAGCCGACCAGGCCCACATCGGCCAGCAGCTTGAGTTCGAGCCGGTAGTTATGCTCTTCGCCGGGGCGCCCAGGTTCGCACTCGCGCGGGGCCTGATGGACTGATGTGGCGAAGCGAGCATTGCCGCGGCCGCCGCGGCCGCCGCGGGCGATCACGATGCGCTGGTCAGGGGCGGAGAAGTCGTAGACTTTTTCGCCGCTGTCCTCGTCGTAGACGATCGTTCCCACCGGCACTTTTAACAGCACGTCGCCGCCCTCGCGTCCGGTTTTGTTCGAGCCTTCGCCGTGGCGTCCGCGCTGGGCGGTGTATTCGGGATTGAAACGGAAATGCACCAGCGTGTTGTGGCGCTCGCTGGACTCCATGATGATGTCGCCGCCCTTGCCGCCGTCGCCGCCGGAAGGGCCTCCGCGGGGAACGAATTTCTCCCGACGAAAGGCCATGCAGCCGTTGCCGCCGTCACCGGCTTTCACTCGAATTTTGGCTTCATCGATGAACATGGGAGCCGTGCTTGGCGCCACGGAAAAAGATAAGCCTCGTCTCCAAGACGAGGCTGGGAACGTAAATTCTGACATTGCAGATTTTCGATTTTAGATTGCAGATTGAAAACCGACGACAAATCTGCGATCTGAAATTCGTCAATCTGAAATCGAAAACTCTACTTCATTTCCACCGGTTCCACCATTACGAACTTGCCCATCTGGCCCTTGTTCAGGAACTTGATGCGGCCGGTGATTTTGGCGAAGAGTGTGTCGTCTTTGCCGCGGCCTACGTTGAGGCCGGGCTTCACCCGCGTGCCGCGCTGCCGCACGATGATGGTGCCCCCGGGGACTACCTGTCCGCCGAATGCTTTGAAGCCAAGCCGCTGGGCGTTAGAATCGCGCCCGTTTCGTGAAGTGCCTTGTCCTTTTTTATGCGCCATAAAACCTCAGTTGTCGGTGGCCGGTTGCCAGTAAAATCTGGGAGTCGAATAAGCTCGTGTGAGGACGGGCGACTCGCCCGTCCGCCGGGCGAAGACCCGGCATGTTGTGACTTCGGTTACTTCTTTTTCGGAGCCGTTTTCTTTGCCGTCGCCTTCTTGGGCGCGGCCTTTTTCTTCGCCGACTTCGCTCCCGCTTCGGGCGCCTCTGCTTCAGCCGCTTTCGCCTTCACCGGCTTCGTTTCTTTCTTGGGCAGCTCAGGAGCTTTAAAGCTCTGGCCATCAAAAGCAATTTCGGTGATGCGGACCGCCGTGTACGCCTGGCGGTGACCGCGCAGCTTCTTGTACTGTTTTTTGCGCTTGTAGTGGAAGACCAGAATCTTGGCGCCGCGGCCCTCTTCGACTACGTGGCCAACCACGCGCGCTTCCCCTTGCGGTTTGCCGACCTGGCCCTCTGCGGCGGAAACCGCCAGCACCTCGGGGAACTCGACCTGGCCGTTGGTGCCAGTGCCCAGACTTTCCACTCGAATCACATCTCCGGGCGCCACCCGGTACTGCTTTCCACCAGCGCGGATCACCGCGTACATACGTCTGCCTCCGAAGAAATCGTGAAAGTCAGCGCCGAAAAATAGAGTTTAAGCGAGCCCCAGGCGCACACCAGCGCAGTAAATGGGGCCTGACGACTTTCCTGCTTGCTGTGTCTTCCGCTCCGGCGCTTCAGCAGCCCGAGCAGGCGTCCCAGGAACGGGTCGGCGAGTACATGCAAACTCAACCATTTTATCGTGGGTTGTGGAAATCGGTCAAACGATATAGAAAGGTGATGTCAAGCTGCCTGTGTAAAAAAGGTTGAGGGTGCGGTTTCCATTCCAGGTTGAATCTTTGGAAGATGAAGTAGAGGATGCGGTCCACGCTCTGCACATTGACGAAGCAGACCATGGGGCGAGTTCGTCGGCGTACTTCCACGAAGCAACGCCCGATAAATGGCCTGGGCACCCGGGTTCACATCGTCGTAGTCGCGTTTGCGCACGTGCTCATGTACGGTACGGTGCGGATACGAAATCCGTTTGTTGCGCTGGGCTAGAAGCAACGCCGAGACCGCGGCGCTGCGTAAAAACGACGCCACAGGACCCGGCGGCAGGTCTATCATTCAAAGCTGCGATCAAGAATCCCCTTTGAAGCCGGCGCGCACACTACATTCCTTTCTCGATGTCACGGCGCGCCGTTCTCGCGCGAACCTTCTGGCGTGGTATGACACCCATGCCCGCGAGCTGCCGTGGCGGGAGAGCCGCGATCCTTATCGGGTGTGGCTGTCAGAAATCATGCTGCAGCAGACGCGGGTGGCGGCGGTGATCGGGCACTATCACGAATTCCTGCGGCGGTTTCCCACGGTGGAGAAGCTGGCGGCGGCGCGCGTGGCCAGCGTTCTTGCGGCGTGGAGCGGGCTGGGATATTACCGGCGCGCGCGCATGTTGCATGCGGCGGCAAAAGTCATCGTGCGCGAGTTGCGAGGGAGGTTTCCCGAGACTGCCGAAGGACTGCGCGAGCTACCCGGAGTTGGACGCTACACGGCCGCGGCGATTGCCAGCATTGCGTTTGGCGAGGCAATCGCTGTGGTCGATGGCAATGTGGAGCGGGTGTTGTGCCGGATGGCTGGAACGCGGTTGGCAGGAGAGGAAGTTTGGCGTGCGGCCGAGGAGTTGCTCGATGGCACGCGGCCGGGCGATTTCAATCAGGCCATGATGGAATTGGGCGCGACAGTATGCACGCCGCGGGCGCCGGAATGCTTGACGTGTCCGGTGGTCAAGCTGTGCGCCACGCGCGGAGAGCTGGCTGCGGGCACGAAGCCATTGCGGCAGAAGAAGCGGGAGATTCACTACGCGCTTTGCGTGCGCGATGCCGGCGGTGAGGCGTTTCTGGTGCAGCGGCCGAGGGGCGCCTCGCTGATGGCTGGGATGTGGGAACTGCCGGAAGTGGATACAGCCGCGTGGCGGACGGGAGGGAAGCAGATTCCTTCCCCTCGGCTTCCCTCGGGGCTCGACTCGCGGCGCGGCAAACCCGCTTGGAATGACAACGGTGGGCAGCTTTTATTCACGGTGAAGCATTCGATCACGGTCACGGACTACACGGTCCGGGTTTGGCGCCTTGACCCGCTTGAGAGCGTCAGTGGGAAATGGATTCCATCGGAGCGGCTCCGGCTTCTTCCCCTGACAGGCCTGGCGCGCAAGATTCTCCGCAAAGCCGGGTTGCATGAGCCGAGCATATCGCCGTCCACCTCTTGCAAAGAACACGAGGAAAGGGAACACCCGGATTCGCGGTCACCGAGCGGACCTCAGCCGCTAAACCGCCGACGGGTGGTGTTCTAAGGGTTCAAGAATATCGCGGCACAACGGCGCACGCGAGTGTAATAGAATCAGATCGTTTTGCGGCGGAAGCGAGCGCGAGGAGATGACATGCTTCGATTCACGATGAGAACGTCGTACCTGATTGGGCTACTGCTGGCCTCCAGCTTTTTGCTGGCGCAGACCGAGTTTTCGGCCGAGATTGTGGACACACAGAAACCCGGCACACCCGCGCAGGCCAAGGTCTATTTTGGCAAGGACAAGATTCGATTGGACCCTCTGGGCGGCAACCGCATGGGAGCGATCATTATGAATCTGACCACCCAGACCTTTACGGCGCTGATGGCGCAGCAGCACATGTATATGGAGATGCCAGTCCAGATGGCGAGCCAGCGGGTAGCGTACAATTTTTTCCGCACCGGCGATGCGGAGAGCGCCTGCGCCGACTGGATGCAGGTGGTGAAAAACAAGGGTGGAACCTGCCACAAGGCGGGAAGCGAAACCGTGAACGGACGCGACACGGTGAAGTATGAAACCACCAACGCGAATGGCGATAGTGGCACGTTTTGGCTCGACTCCAAGCTGCGTTTCGCGGTGAAGTGGAAAAGCAAGAACGGCGGCGGCGAACTGCGCAATATTCAGGAAGGGACACAGCCAGCGAGCTTGTTCGAAATTCCCGCCGGTTTCACCAAGACGGACGTGGGCGGAATGATGCAGCGCCCGCAGTGAAGCCGGTCACGCTCTCTCCAAAGGATACGCCGAGGCATCGCCTTCGCGTTGCGCCGGGGAAAATGGGCCACTATACTCTGGATAGCCTTGCAGGCAGTTTGGAGTGATGATGTCTTTGTCGGCGGTGATCGTGGACGATGAGCAACTCGCTCGCGACGAACTCGCCTATCTGCTTAAGAGTGACGGTGACGTGAACGTAGTCGCCCAGGGCAAGAACGGCCTTGAGGCCGTCAGCCTGATCAAAGAGCATAATCCCGAC
>DATDGM010000117.1:0-2082 GCA_036522075.1 Candidatus Sulfotelmatobacter sp. | reverse complement strand
GGTCGGGATCGCTGGCGACCGTGCCGCTCGACGAGTGGAACCTGTTGCTGTCGGTCAACCTGACGGGCTATCTGCTCTGCGCCCAGTACTTCGGCAAAGCGATGTCGGGGTTCCAGCGCTTTTCCCAAGATCCGTTTCGTGGCGCTGCTGGAGAGCGGCACGCACGTATTGTGGAATGCGCACATGGACAAATATGCCACCGACGAACTCACCCTCGCCGAAACCTGACCTATGCGCTGCGATAAGCCTGCGCTTGCGTGCGGAGGGGCGGTGAACCATTTGGGGACCCCGAAAACATGGGGTAAAACAGAAGTTCTGCGAAGATCGCAGCTTCGCAGGCCGACCCCAAGGAGGTCACCCAAATGGTTACAGATAGAAAAAAGGATAGCGACAAAACCCTCGTAAAACAAGGCTCGGAGAAGGCCTCATCAGAGCCCAATAAAATCAATGCTTCCACGTCCTATGACTTCTCCGGCAAGAATTTAACTCCCTACGGCGGGCTGCTGCCGGTGATCACCATGCTGGAGAAGCTCGGATTCCAGTCCCTGGTGGAACAGATGTTGACCTCGAAACGGATTCCCCGTGCCATGGGCCTGCACCGGTTCGTGCTGGGAATTGTGCTCGGCCTCTACATCGGCTTTCCACGCCTGAATCAATTGCGCTTCATCGCGCGCGACCCGATCCTGACGGGCATTCTCAAAGTCAGCAAGCTGCCGGTGCAATCCACCTTCTGGAGATTCGTGAATGCGCTGCATCGCAATGTCGCCGGGCAGATTCTGGCCATGATGCGAACCATGCGCGAACGTGTCTGGGAGGCAGCCAACGTGAAACTGGAGGTCGTCACCATCGACACCGATACTACCGTTCACACGCTTTACGGCCAGCAGATGGGTGGGCGCAAGAGCTACAACCCGAAAAACAAAGGCAAGAAGAGCTATCAGCCGATGCTGACGTTTATCGCCGAGACACGGGAATACGTCTGGGGCGGGTTGCGCAACGGCGACCGTCCCACCGGCAAACAGATCGGCGATCATCTGCGGAATGTGCGTGCGGCGCTGCCGCCGGGCGTGAAACAGATCTATGGCCGGGTCGATTCGGGGTTCTACTGCTGGGATGCGGTCGAGGCATATGAGGAATTCGACGCCCAGTTTGTGATCTCGGCGCGCAAAACGTCCCGATTGGTCGAGCAACTGCGCCAAGCTGCGTGGAAGCCGTCGCCCAAGACGGATGCCGAAGCGGAGTGCGAATTCTATTACCAGCCGGACGGATGGGACAAGCCATACCGGTTCGTGGCCCTACGCCGCAAAAAAAAGCGCGAGGAACTGGAAACGGAGGAAGCTGAGCAATACCAGTTGTTCGAAACCAGCCAGTACAAATATCGGGTCATGGTGACCAACATGCGCGATCCGATCTACTTCGTAGTTTGGTTTTATGGTCAGCGTGGCGGCGCTGAAAACCTGATCAAAGAGGCGAACAACGATGCCGGACTGGCGGCACATCCGTCGCGCCGCTTTGACGTGAACAGTAATCACTTCCAGTTGGCCATGCTGGCCTACAACCTGAACTGCTGGCTGATGCTGTTCAACCGCGAGCCACAGGCCGACGCCACCGAACTGAGGCACACGACTCTGGCGACCTCGCGGCTCCGCTTCCTGTTCGTGGCGGCTAAGATCTGGCGGCACGCCGGCCGCACCGGAGTGAGCTACAGCGACCACTACGAGGAGAAAGGTGTGTTCGAACGGCTGATGGATCGGCTGCGCCGGATTGCGCAACGCACGCAGGGCTACGCGCCGGTGATGCTGCCGGCATTGTGCTGAAAACCATCCCCGGCGGTCCTTCGAGCGCCGTGCATAGAAATTTATGCGCGGGCGGCAAGTGCAACGGAGCCAGTAACTTTCGGGGCGGAACTTAGCGGGAACGGATTTTGGGGAGGACGACGAAGCAGCGAAACTGGAACTAACCTACTCAACCCAGAGTGACATCAACCGAGCGAAGCCAACCCTGGGGATGATGGTCGTGTGCATAATTCGGGTTACATGGCCATGGAACGCGCGTGGCGGTTACCTGTTCAACGCCCGGCGT
>DATDGM010000116.1:0-2944 GCA_036522075.1 Candidatus Sulfotelmatobacter sp. | reverse complement strand
CCCACCACTATACCGCCAGAAACAGTCCGTGTGGGGGCAGCTTCCCCCGAGCCCGCCCTGAGCGAAGTCGAAGGGGCTGTCCTTTCGAGCGGACGCTCGAAGGTTTTTTCTTGTGTCGAAGCACCACACCGTCTCTAACTTGTTGACCCTTCGTGGAAGTTGTTGAATCTATTCTGCTGTCGAAAGCGCATTATCTTCGAGATATACCGGCGCAGAAGAATCCTCCTAAATCGCCCATACAGGCTGTGGAAATCCCGCGCCCCGACTGGCGGGTCATCGGCATACCTTCTCGCGTTCCTGCGCGCTCTGCGGCCCGGCAAATGGCATCCCAGGGAACGAGCAGGGGCCCAGGCGTTGGACTTTCGTGATCTTTTTCGCAGTTATCTTGCAGTTACAATGGATTCAACAACTTAGAGAATCCCGCCCGGCACACGTGCAACGCGCGCCCGGCCGCGGACATCTAAGCAATTGAAACAGGAAGGGATTTAAGACCCGCGATTGAACCGGCGCACGAGGCCCCTCGAAAAACCGGGTCGTACACGTACTCATGAAAAAACTCACGGGTTATCAAAAAACACTCACGGGTTATAAAAAAACAATGATTAACAAAACCATCGTCAAGAAGAACGCAATCGCTATTTCGATCTTCGCCCTTGCCGCAGCATTCATTCTGTCGACAAGTTTTGCCATGGCCGCCCCCAAACCAAAAGCGTCCAACGTTCCGCCATTTCCCGGCACGCTGGTGAATGCGCGCTTCATTTACGTCACCAGTTACGATGGCGATCAGTTCGATCCCAATCTCTTTCCCGCAGACCGCGCGGCCATTAACGCGGTGCAGGATGCGATACAGAAATGGGGCAAGTTTACCGTCGTCTACGAACCCCGCCAGGCCGATATTGTCTTGATGGTGATGAGCCGCCCGACCGAAGACGTTCTCGCGGTCTACGATGCGCACGGTTGGCCGCAGAACGATTATCTGTGGCGCATGATGGCCCGCAGTGGCCTGCAAACCGGCGAAACCCCGCTAGTCACAGATCTGCAGAAGGCTTTCGATCAGATTACAAATAAGTAAATCAAGTAGCCATGGATCGGCACGGATGCTCGCGGATACTTCTTTTTCTTTAACGCAGTTCTGCGCTCTTAGATCTGCGAATATTTGTGCAAATCCATGGCTGGTGTCTAGGTTTTAATCTGCGCCGGTTAGCGGGATCGGCCGCCCGCAATCATCAGCGCCGCCCCCACCACTACCAGAGTGACGCCGACCACGGGCTGGACTCTCTCGTGTTCGTGCTTTTCTACGCTGAAGCGCTCGTCGCCAATCCGGACGCTGTGACGCTGATCGTGCGGAAGCGGCACGAAGAAAGAAAGAATTCCCAGCGCCAGAACTGCCACTCCAATCCATAGCAGGATTCTCATTCGATTGCCCCCCCGTCACTGCCACGATGCGGTCGTTCCTCCGCGAACTGAAAACTGAACAACTGGTTTACGCCGCGAAGCTTTTCACGAACTCGACCAAACTGCGCAATGCAATTCCCGACGGCCCTTTCGCGATCCACGGTTTCTGTTCTTCCATCCAGGCCGTTCCGGCGATGTCGAGATGTATCCACGGCGTGTCTTCGGCGAATTCTTTCAGGAACATCGCGGCATTGATCGCGCCGCCCCAGCGTCCGCCGGAGTTGACAATATCGGCGATGCCCGACTTGATGTTCTCTTTGTATTCGTCGTCGAGCGGCAGCCGCCACATTTTTTCGCCCGCTTTGCCGAGCGCCTTGTTGAAGCGTTCATACATGGCGTCGTCGTTAGCGAACAATCCTGCGTTGGTATAGCCGAGCGCGACCACGACCGCGCCGGTAAGCGTCGCCGCGTCTACCAGATGCGTGGCGCCGAGTTGCTTCGCGTAGTGCAATCCATCAGCCAGCACGAGCCGGCCTTCAGCGTCGGTATTGATGATTTCAATCGACTTGCCGGACATGGCAATCTGCACGTCGCCCGGTTTCTGCGCTTTGCCCGAAGGCATGTTCTCGGTAGCGCACACGATGCCGATGACTTTCACTTTCGGCTTCAGCAAGGCGATGGCGCGCATGGCGCCGATCATGGTTGCGCCGCCGGCCATGTCGTATTTCATTTTTTCCATGCCGTCGGCGGGCTTGATGGAAATGCCGCCGGTGTCGAAGGTAATTCCTTTGCCCACAAGGCCTAGCACAGGTTTCTCGGGCGCGCCTGCAGGCTCATAACGCATGATGATGAGCGCGGGCGGCTCGTCAGAACCTTGCGCCACGCTCCAGAATGCGCCCATCTTCAATTCTTTGATCTTGTCGGCGCCGTAAACCTCACACTTCAAACCTACTTCCGCGCACATTTTTTTGGCGCGCTCGCCCAGAATGGTGGGCGTCATGCGGTTCGAAGGCTCGTTCACTAAGTCACGCGTAAAATTTTGCGACTCGCCGATGATTTGCGCTTCATTCGCGGCTTTTTCGAGCGCGGTTTTATCGGTGTTGCCGCTGGTGAGGATGGTAAGCGCATCAATCTTCTGGTCTTTGCGGTCGCTGCGGTAATAGTCGGCGTCGAAGTTGCCGACTAACGCGCCTTCCACGATGGCGCGTACGGCCTCGTCGGCGGGAATGGAAGTCGGAGCGATAAACGCGAAGCTGCGGATTCCACGCGACTTAAGCGACCGGACGGCGGCACCGGCGAGGCGGCGCAGGTCGTAACTGGTGAATTTCTTCGCGCTGCCGCCGCTGAGCAGCAGGATGCGCTTGGCTTTCAATCCCGCAGGCTTATGCAGCAGGTTGATTTCAAACGGCTTGCCGGTCAGTTCGCCGCTGGACAGCAATTCGGCCGCGGCCGATTGCACGGCATCGCTGCTCTCGACGCGCAGATCCAGCTTGGCGTCTTTGTTTTTATCGCTGGCCGACTTCTCGGTGTGATCGAGTACAACGGCGAC
>DATDGM010000115.1:0-10942 GCA_036522075.1 Candidatus Sulfotelmatobacter sp. | reverse complement strand
GAGACGCTTGCGCCGGGGACAATGCAAAAATGTCGACGGTGAGCGCACCGCTCTTTAGAAATGACTCCGTGAGTTTCAGCTGAGCGGCATCTTCATTGGCGGTGGGCACGGCGGTATTGGCGCCAGGGAAACGGTGGGAATGCACGAATCCATTGATGTTGGCCGCGTCGGTCGACGACTCCATGGGCATGTGGCAATCGGCGCACTGCTGCGGCTTGGGAGGATAGTAGAACGAGCGCGCGCCCTGGCCGGAGATACCGCTGGCCTGCCAGTTATCGTATTCGTTGAAGCCGCGAACCCAGCGATAGTGATTCACCGGCTGGTCGAGATGAACCTTGTGGCAGGTGGAGCAGAATTCCGCGGTCTGGGCGCGCATGAAGGGTTTGAGGAAGACGCGGCGGTGGGGCTCGGGATTCAAGCGAATCACGAAATCGTGCACGGCACGCATCACAGGATTTTTCGTCGCGGCCAACTCGTGCAGCTTGGGATACTCGAGATAAAAATCCCCCTGGCCCATCGTGCTTTTCACTTTGGCGATGGAGTGGCACATCATGCAGCCCAACCCAGCCTGCGATTCGGGACGATGCACGATCTGCTTGATCGGAGTATCCATCAGGCCGCTGTAGAGAACGGCGGGATCGTGGCAGCCGCCACACCACTTCGAGGGCCTGGTGCCGATCGTATCCTGCATGTACTCGATGGACTTGCGGTACCACTGATTGTTGAACGAAGAAAAATGATGCGCCGAGCTGTACCACTGGTTGTAGATGTCCTGATGGCAGCGCTTGCAGGAATCGGATTCCATGAAAAACTTGCTGGGAATCTTCTGCTTGCCGTAGACCTGCGCCGAACTGGGGAAGAAGGAGCCTTCGGGGCCGTCACCCTCGCCGTTCATGCTGTCGGGAGACATGGAAGGGTTTTCGATGCCGCTGCGGGTTTGCCAGCTTTGGCGACTGTAGTGCGCGCCGTAGCCGATCGCGCCCAGCGCTGCGAAACAGACTGCGGTTCGGAGGGCACCGATGGCGAGTCTCGAGCGGAGCAGCGCCGGATCAGACGATTGTCTCTCGTCCGCGCGGCTGCCCAGCCAAGCGGCGATCAGCAGGCCGACGCCTGCGAGTGAAATCACGATGTGGAGATAGAGTTTGTTCCACTCCGGGCGCGAAGTTCCGGTCTTGATAAGGATCACGCCGAGAACGGCTCCGGCCGCGATGAAGAGCCATCCGGCTCGCGAGGAGAAGCTTCCGGCGCGCAGACGGCGCAACAGCGTGGAAAGTAAAAGGATTGTGGCGAGCACTCCGGCGAACGCATGCAGCAGAACCACGGCGGCATAGAAGAGATTTGGCTGAGGAAAGGCGTATAGGTAAGCTGCGGAGAGCACAAGAAAAATCACGAGCCAGGACAGAGTGCGGCCAACGAACTGCCCGGATGTCGAGTTCTTTTCCATGTGCGACGGCTTTCGACAGTTGCTAGCGGAATCAGCCCCACCGTGGCTGAGAGCGCGCGCACATAACCTTATACATATGGAGGCGTGGGCGGAATAATGCAAAAATACTAGCCGGCGAATCGGCGCCTGGAATCGATTCCTGAAGTGCCCAATCGGGGACTGCTTTTCTATATTGGTGGGTTTAGCATGGGCGGCGCGACTCGTTCGCCAGCTTTGCCTTAGCGGGCCAGCGAGGATTCGGCACGGGCCCGTTGACGGAGTGCGGATCAGTGGAGACGGAGTGACTGCAACCGGCAACGACATTATTATGGCCAGCACGCAGCTCTGAGGCGAGGGGAGGACGCATGAACGCGCTCGGGCATGATTTGCGCTTCGCGTTTCGACAACTGTGGAAGGCGGCCGGATTCAGTCTGACCGTGGTCCTTACGCTGGCTCTTGGGATTGGCGCTACGACTGCGATTTTCTCGCTGGTTGAGGGCATCCTTCTGCGGCCGTTGCCGTTCAGCGATCCTGAGCGGCTTGTGCTGCTCGGCGATCACTTGGGGGGTGGGGCGAACACTCCGGTCACCGCGCGCGAGATCGGAATATATGCCAATGCGGCGTCTGCCTTTTCCTCCGTGGGCGGTTACACCGGCGCCAGCTATGAACTCTCCGGAGGCGCAACTCCGGAAGAAGTGAACGCCGCGCGATTCACGGCGGGCGTGTTTCCGACTCTTGGAGTTCGGCCGATCCTCGGCCGCGTTTTTACACAACAGGAAGAGGATGGACACCAGCCAGTCGCCGTGATCAGCTATGCCTTATGGCTGAACCGTTACCACCGCGATCCGGACGTGCTCGGCGGTAGCATCGATCTAGACCGCAGGGTCTACTCGATTATCGGAGTGATGCCGCGCAGTTTTGATTTTCCAATCGAGGATGGGCAACTCGACCAGGTGCAAGTCTGGGTACCGATGAGCCTGACGCCCGAAGAACTTTCTGACCAGTCCGCGGGCTATTGGGGATACCAAATGGTTGGGCGGCTCAAAGATGGCGTAACTCTTCCGCAGGCGGCGCAGGATACCGACCGCGTGGCGCAGATGATCATGCGGAAGTTTTTCCCCGCCAGCATGGCTGCGATCCACATCAAGGGCGATGTGAAGGCTCTGCGCGAGTACGCGGTGGGAGAAATTCGGCCGCTGCTGCGGACTTTGTTTTTGGCCGTCTCTATCGTGCTGCTGATAGCGTGCGTGAATGTCGCCGGGCTGCTGCTGGTGCGGGCGATCCGCCGGCGGCGGGAATATGCGGTTCGATTAGCATTAGGGGCGCGTTCCATCGTCATCCTGCGGGAATCGGTTTGCGAAGGGCTGCTGCTCAGCGCGGCGGGAGGCGTGTTGGGCTTGGGCTTTGCTGCAGCTGCGATTCGAACTGCTTTGCATCTTCTGCCCGAGTCGATGCCACGAGTCGATTCCATTTCTGTTGATGCGACTGTCGTCGGGTTCGCACTTCTCCTCGCGCTGATAACCGGCGCGCTTTGCAGTCTTGCGCCCGCGTTCGCGGCCCTGCGGACGAACCTGACGGAAAGCCTGAAAGAGGGGGGGCGGACCGGTACCGGGGCTTCGAGCCATACCTGGCTGCGGTCGGCACTGGTGGTCACGGAGATTGCGATCGCTTTGGTGCTGCTCAACGTGTCCGGCGCGTTCTTGCGGAGCTTTCAGAAGATGCGCGCCGTCGATCCCGGATTCCGGCCCGATCACGTGCTGGTTGGCAGCTATCAACTGCCGCTGAATCAATATTCCACTATGGCTTCGGCTGACAGTTTCAATCATGCGGTGGTGGACCGGCTCTCGAGCAAGCCGGGAATCATCGCTGTGGGGACTGCGAACACGATCCCTGCAACCGATTTCTCCGCAAAATCTGCGTACACCATCGAGGGCCAACCGGCCGCGAATTGGAAGCTACGGTTCGCGAATTTCGAGATCACTTACGGTGACTATTTCCGCGCCATGGGAATCCCGCTGATTGATGGCCGGTACTTCACTATGGATGACCGCTCCAACGCGCCGCTCGTCATGATCGTCAACCAGTCGATGGCTACACACTGCTGGCCGGGGCAGCGCGCGGTGGGCCAGCGGATGCATCTGGGAAATCCGCAAAAGGGACTGCCGTGGGCAACTATCGTTGGCGTGGTGGCCGATACCGCGCTCGGCTCGCGCGATGAGCCGCACGCCGACCAGTGGTATGCGCCGGCCGAGCAGCCTGCCACTCTTTACGGTTCTGACTCTTCAGAAAATCTGAGCGGCGCCGCGGGCGGATACATTACCCTGCGTTCGGAGCTTCCTCCCGAGCAGATGATGGGGACGCTGCGCGCGACGGTCGCCGAAATTGATCCGCTGCTTCCCCTTGAGCAAGTGCAGCCGATGGACCAGGTGATCTCGAACGTGGAAGCGCCGCGGCGCTTCAACACTGACCTGATTACGGCGTTTGCGGCGGGGGCTTTGCTGCTGGCGATCACAGGGATTTATGCAGTGGTTGCGTTCTCAGTTTCGCTGCGCACGCAGGAGATTGCGATTCGCATGGCGCTCGGGTCGCAGCGTGCGGGGATTGCGTGGCTGGTGCTGACTTCCTGCGCGAAGGTGGCGCTGATCGGGTGCGGGCTCGGAGTGGTCGGATCGCTGGCGGTCTCGCGGCTGGTGAGTTCTTTTCTCTTCGAGGTGAGTGCGACCGATCCGCCCATCTACGCCGCGGGCGTGATGATCATGATCACGATGGCGCTGCTGGCGTCGGCGCTTCCCGCGCGGCGTGCGGCTTCGGCGGACCCGATCGACGCGCTGCGGGAGACTTAAAAAGCGCGAGTTCAAATCGCAGCGATCCGCGGGGCAACTTGCGGCGCTACTTCGACGCACTCATGCCATCGCGGGCGTGGCGTTCTTTGAGTTGTTCCAGATACAGGCTGCCCGGCTCGATGGGTACATCGGGAGATTGATAGTACGCTCCCCGCGCGCCCAGTTGCGGGGTTAGATGCCTTCCTTTCGTGCCGATCACCCAGTTGTAAGCGCTGGGAGGACTCTCCACCTGAATCTCGTCAACCGTGGAATTGAAAAGCACGTTGTAGGCTCCGGCCCAGCCGTGGCCGCTGCCCAGGTTCCACTGATTGTAGTCGTCGTATTTTCCTCTGAGTGTCAACTGTTCCCACAGAGTTCCGGTGGCCCAGCGCTGGTGCGGCCCGGCATCGAGATCGTTGCCGGTGGCCCAGGAATCGCGGAAGACGTTCGGGCCGGCGACGCGTGCCTGCGTGGCCCAGACGTGATTGAGACGTCCTTTTAAATTGCAGCGCTGCATCAGAACCTGCTGGCCGTCGATTTCGAAGGCGAACGGCGCCGCGTGGCCTTTCTTGTCCGGGGTATCGATATGATCGCCTTCGACATCTTCGATGGTGATGGCGCGGCCATGCTGCTGGACGAAAACAATGTTGTTGTAGTACTCCACCTGCACGTTGCGCATCCAGGCGTTCTCTACAGCTTCGAACTCGGAAAAAATCGAATCGAAGAAACTTCCGTCGGTGCGGTGGGGAATGCTGGGATTGTTGTAATTGGGAGCTTTCCGGTAAGCCGATCCATCGCTGCGCAGGTTCTCGACGCCGACTTGTGAAATGCGGCCGGGATAGTTGTATTTCCACACCACAGATTCGTCGGTCTTGGGCATGCGCTGGGTCAACGCGGCATCGAGAGTGAGCAGGTATCCCTTGTCGGTTTTTTCGATGGCGACGATGCGGCGGTCGAAGCGCAGGGCCATGTTCGTGGGCCATTGGCGCACCTCGCCGCCATCGCGGCGGGGAGGGATGCTATCCATGCCCAGCATGTGAATGAAGGCTTCGGTCATGTTCCACTGCACGATGATGCGATCGCCGACGCGGAAAAAATCGGCGGGGGCATCCACGGTGATGGAGTGAGCGCCTACCGGGACAACGTCATCGAGGATTGGCCTGCGGCTGCGATTTTCTTGCCAGGCGCCGTCGCCGCCGATGTGCACCAGGGCGCGAGGAATACCCAGGGCCACGAGAATGGTCCCATCTTTACCCGAGCCGCTGCCGCGCAGGACGACTCCGCCGACATCGAGGTTGATGGTTCCGGCGATGCGGAAAGTTCCCGGAGCTAACAGGACCGCGCCGCGAATGCCGTGGTCATCCAGCGGGACGTCTTTCATTGACTCGATGGCGGCCTGGATGCGCGCCGTCGAATCGTCTTCGTTCACGTTCCGATCTTTCACATTCTGATCACCCAGGGCATCGACACGGACCTTCACGGGAACATCGGGAATCGGGGCGTCTGCGGCCTCGTAACCTGCGGTCGAGAAATCGGGGATGCGATTGTGCTCGGAGTCGGCGCCGTAGACCAGATGCCCATTCTGCATCTGGATCCAGGGAAGGTCGTCCGTTTTAGAGCCGGCAAGCGCGGCGCAGGCGCTCGCTACAGCGAGGGCCGAAATAAATCTCAGCGCACTTCGATTCATAACACCGTTCGCTCACCAGCCGGTTGCATAGCTCGATTCGCCTTCAATTCAGGGCTGGCTTTCCTGCAGGTGCCCTCAGGATGACAGGGTTTTTGCCAAGTCTGCTGTTACAAGGCAGGACCGCCGGAAATCATACCATCGCGATTGCAATCAACGGCACTATGGGATGACAAGTTCCTCGATCTCGGATACTGTGAGAGCACACGGAGGGAGTGTGGGCAAACCAGTCGAGCGCCTTCCCTACCAAGGAGAATCCCAGGCGGACCGGTCGGCGTATCAGAAGTATCTGGATGATGTGCAACGCGGAAAAAGTCTGTTGCAGCTCATCGCGACCAAAAAATCTGTGACCCCCGAGATTCGCCGTAATTGGTCTCCCAGAAGCTTTACCGCGGTGCAAACTCCCGTTGGGATATTTGACGACGTCATCTGCAACGTTTCCTACCACTTTAACAAGCACGGAGCCAAGTACAGAACCGTGGCTTTAATGACGCAAGCTGCCCTGCAATACTTTAAGCAGCACCGCGCCAAGGCAGTTCTTTCCGATGGGCTTTTGAGATTGCCGGGGGGAATCTTTGAGCAGGACGGGCGAATCGTTACATTTTACTGAGGCTTGAGGTATACCGACACGAATTTTGTGATCAAGATCGGCTTTATCAAGCTGCGATTTGCGAATCCCGGGCTGCCGCCGCTCCATGATTTGCATCATGTGGCCACCGGCTACGACGCGTCGTTCATTGGTGAAGCGGAAATCAGCACCTTCGAGCTGCGCTCGGGATGGGGAACGCCACTCATCTTTGGAGCACTCCATCGGAGCACTTCATCGGAGGACTTCATCTAAAAACTTCGGCGGGATCGACTTTGGTGGCGCGTCGCGCGGGGAGGTAGCTCGCCAGCAGGGCGATGGCGAGAAAGGCCAGCGGGGCGAACACAAAAGTCGTCACATCGCGAGTGCTGACGTCGTACAACATGCTCGACATCAACCTAGTCAGCAGGAGAGCGACGATCAAGCCCAGTACGATGCCGACGCTCGTCAGCAGGATTCCCTGGCGGACCACAAGTCGAAGGATGTGGGAGCGCTCCGCCCCGAGCGCCAGGCGGATGCCAAACTCCTGGCCTCGCTGGGCCACCGAATATGAGAGCACGCCGTAGATCCCGATCACCGCGAGCGCAAGGGCCGTGCCCGAGAAAATGCCGACCAGCAGCATAGTGAAACGCGGCTGTGCGCGTGAGGTGTTGATGAGGTCGTCGACCGTTTGAATGTTGGTGACAGGTTGTTCGGGATCTAGCGCCGCGATCTGCGCGCGCACGGCTGAGGTTAGGCTTTGGGGCGGTTGGGCGGTGCGCACCAGCAAGTTCATGTTGCCCCACGGCAATTGCGGGAACGGAAGATAAAGCTGGGATTGGGTGACCTGATCGATGCCTTTGTTCTTGATGTCCGCGGCAACTCCGACTACCCGAGATGGTTCCGGCTGGCGGCCGATGATGATGCCTTTGCCCAGGGGGTCCTGGTTAGGCCAGAAGCGGCGGGCGAAAGTTTCGTTGACGATGACCACCTTTTGCGTATGGGCAGTGTCGGCCGCAGTGAACTCGCGGCCGGCACGCAGCGGAACGCGCAATGTCTCAAACCACTGCGGGCTTATGGCTTCGATATCGATGAATGGACGCTGGGCCAGCGGAACATCGGGTTGACCCTCCGGCAACAGGGGGGTGATGCGTATAAAACTGAGCGGCAACGCGGCGGAAGTGGCGGCACTGCGCACGCCGGGCAAGGCGGAGACGCGGCGCACTACTTCGTCGAAAAATGCGATCTGCTGATCCGGTTTGGAATATTTCACGGTGGGCAGAGCGATGTTCATGGTGAGCACGTTCTGGGCGTCGAAGCCGGGATCGACGCGCAGCAGGCGCACGAAGCTGCGTAGCAGGAGCCCCGCTCCGATCAAGAGCAACATTGAGAGCGCCACCTGGCTCACCACGAGAAGATTTTTCATGCGCGCGCGCTGGTGACCGAGGGAGGCGCCACGGCCTTCATCGCGCAGGGCGGCGTTGGGATCGGCGCGCGCCAGTTGCAGCGCAGGCACGGTGCCAAACAGAATTCCGGAGACGAGGGAAATGACCAGCGTAAACAGCAGCACGCGCAGGTCAACCCCGATGACAATCCCTTGCGGAAGCTGACTCGCTCCCCAGGTGACGAGAGCTCGTGTGGCTACCAGGCTCAACCCTACGCCCAGCGCGCCGGCAACGAAGGCCAGCAGTATGCTCTCGGTGAGGAGTTGCTGCACGATGGCGCCCCGGCTGGCGCCGAGCGCGGTGCGGACGGCAATTTCTCTTTTGCGAGCCAGGGCGCGCGAGAACAGAAGGCTGGCTACGTTGCCGCAAGCAATCAGCAGAACTATGACAACCGCGAACGAAAGCAGCAAAACTTTTCCGCGCCCGTTGGCCGCCACCAAATCACGCAAGGTTTCTGCCGACATGGCAACGCCCGGAGCCGCATCAGGCGCGGTGGGGTTCTGTTCCCGGTATTGCTGGTTGAGCACGGCCAGCTCCGCATTGGCTTGCGTCAGCGTCACTTCCGGCCGCAGCCGCGCGATAGTGTCGAGATAACCCACTCCCATGCGCAGGCGTTGCGGGGTCATGACCGAGTACTCGAAGTATCGTGGCGTCCAGATGTCGGCCGGGCCGACGAAGGGGAACGGAATGTTGCTGGGCAGAACGCCGACGATAGTTTCCGTTGTGGAATCAAGCGTCACAGTCTGACCGACGATGTAAGGGTCGCCGTGGAAGCGGGTGCGCCAGATGGAATCGCTTAACAGAATCACCGGCTTGCCTTCGGGGCGGCCTTCATCTTCGCTGAAGACTCGACCAAGCGAAGGCTGAACTCCCAGCAGAGGAAAGAAACTGGGCGAAACGCGCGCCACCGTCACCTGCATCGGTTCGCCGTGGCCGGTGAGATTCAGATTGTCATTCGCCCATACGGCCACGGACTGGAAGGACCGGTTAAAGTCACGCACCAGTTCGTAACGCAGCAACGTGCCCTCCAATTCCCGGGACTTGTCGTTGGCTTTCACATGCACGAGTTGCTGCGGGTCGAGATAAGGGAATGGCCGCAGCAACAGCGCGTTGGTCACGGTGAAGATGGCGGTATTTGCTCCGATTCCAAGCGCGAGAGTGAGGATCGTGATCAGCGTAAATCCGGGACTCTTGCGCAACATTCGCACGCCGAACCGAAGGTTGCGGAGAAGAACTTGCATGATGGAGGAAATTATAGGCCGGAGAAGCTTAAGAGAGATTTGCTCCGGCGGGACCGTGCATCTTGGATATGGATGGCCGCCTACCGAAAATTCCTATTTCGCTGCAACCGTCTCCGTACTCGGCGAGGGCCAGCACGGTCATCGCGGTACTCTCGACGCGGCCAGCATGTCCCCAGCCATAGAACGGAGTGTTATGTTCCAGCGCCCAGTACATGCCGCCGTGGTTCCGGGGTCACCGTTTGGATAAGGTTCGCGACTGAATCGGAGGCGCGGAGCTGGTCGCCTAACTCGGCCGCCGCAATGGCAAACTGCGCCAGGGTATACGGTTCACTCGGATCGCGATGCGGATCGGACAAATACGCAAGCGCCCTTGCAATCTGCAAAACCGATGGTTCTTCAAAACCGATCATTCTTTAGGTTTCCTGACAGGTACGGACAGTTGCGAGATGTGCCCGACTGGAGGCTGGCTGGTAATTATTTCCCCTCCCCCGCGTCGCTGTGCCTATTCGCACGCAGTTCTAGGTGATTGAAAACAATACAGTTATGGCGACTGCTGAAACTGGCAACCGGCTTGCAGCGATCTGGACATCGATTCATCGACTGCGCCCTTCGTGTGCCCGCCATCCTCCACGCTTCGGATGGCAACTAACATTCAGTTCCAAACGATTCTTGACGGCTTTGTTGACGCGGGGATCTCGGAGGGGATATGCGACTCCTGAGTGCTCGGCTAATCGTCTCACTCATTGTGGGGGTTACCCTGGTTTCGCTGCTCTCCTCGTGGATCGAGGTTCACGGGGAGCGGCGCAGGCTGCGCCGGGATCTAGAGCACAGAGCCGAGGTACTTGGGGAAAGCCTGGCCGGTAACGTGGAGCCCTACCTGCAGCGGCAATCGCCGCGGGAACTGGAGCGGATCGTGGAACGGTTCAGCCACCGCGAACAACTGGCCGGCGTGGCCGTGTTCAATAAAGAGGCTGAGCCCATCGCAGTATCCACCGGTCTGCCGACGACACTCATAACCCGCCCCTCGGCCGCAGTGCAAGCGATCCGGGAGGATAAAGCGCAATCGCAATTTCTTCACCAGGATGATTCGTCCCTTTTCCTGTATGTGATTCCGCTGCACCAGCACGACGAGGTTGCGGGCAGCCTGGTGATGATTCATGACGCCGATTACATCGACAAACAGACGGGGCATATGTGGCGCGGGAGCTTTTTGAGAGTTCTGGTGCAAGTTCTGCTGATCGCGCTGATTACGCTGCTCATAGTTCGCTGGAGCATTGCCGGGCCCATTGCGCGCGCGGCGCAGTGGATGCGGGCTTTGCGCACAGGACGACTTGTGGGTGGCCGGGCAGAGTTTCCGGACCTGGATTTGCTGAAACCGCTAGCCCATGAAGTGACCACTTTTGCCGAGAGCCTGAGCGCGGCACGCACGGCGGCAGAGAAGGAAGCGCAATTACGAGACGCCGCAATATCGGTTTGGACCGCGGACCGGCTGTCTGTGCACATACGTAGCCGGCTGAGCGAGAGCCACCTGTTTGTCGTCTCCAACCGCGAGCCTTATAGCCACATCCATCAAGGCAAAAACATTCAGGCGATCGTCCCCGCCAGTGGTTTGGTGACGGCGCTGGAACCGGTGCTTTGCGCTTCTGATGGAACCTGGATCGCGCACGGCAACGGAGACGCGGATCGTGAAACCGCCGATCGCTTCGGCCGGCTGCGGGTCCCTCCCGAGGAACCAAGATATACCCTGCGGCGGGTGTGGCTC
>DATDGM010000114.1:0-2324 GCA_036522075.1 Candidatus Sulfotelmatobacter sp. | reverse complement strand
AGCAACGCTTCCGGCAGATCGCGAAATTGCCGGATCGTCACCAGCTTTCGCAGATCCAGTTGCTGAGGCGGCTCGGGAGGATCAGGAAATTCCAGCTGCCGGTGATCGAGTTCATCTTCCAGCGCTTCCCATGCAGTTTCGGTCAGCGACTCGGGATTCCGCGCCAGCCGCTCCAATTCGCCGTCGGTCATGGCCGCGTAAGTACGCGCCAGGCGCTGCCGCTCGTCCGATTGCTCAAGGCTGGACACTAGGGAAGAATACTGCGGATTGCGGTGGCACGCCAGAAGTCGCCGGGTTTGCGCCCTCTAGGCCTGAAGTGTGTTGTCGTCGAGTTATCGTCGCGAGCGGCGACGCTTTATCGCGTTCTCCTCCTGAGCGAGACGCTTTTTGTACCCTTGTCATCCTGAGCGTAGCGAAGGACCTATGCAAATTAGCCGGCAGCTCATCCGCTTTATCGAAATGCACAGCTCCTTGCGTGTGACACGGGCTGTGTCCAGCCGGGGAGATAGTGGACATTTTAGACCGGGGACATAGCTGACAGATTTTGGTCCGGTTTTTGGGGATGGAGTGCAGAGGAAGGGGGCAGTTCCCCTTCCTCTGCATCCTCAATGTAGAAGTCTTCGTCTGGGGGAAGACGATGAACCGTGCAGGTGCGACTGTCGAACCGGGCCAAGGCAACGTTGGCGAAGTAAATGGTGTACCACAGTTCGCCGTCATCGTTCTCGACCGGCTCTAGGCCGATGGGTTCGCCGATCAAGGTCTCACTCAAAAAGATGTGGCGATGGCCGCGCCAGGCGAACTCGCCGGCCGGGCTCACCTTGCGCACCTGCATGTGGGCCGGATAGTCAGGCTGGGGCACGCGGGCGGGAAAACGGCGCGGCGAAGCGGTGTAGCAACTGGCGGGGGTTTGCATGTCCAGCGCCTCATGCGGACGCAGTTGGTTGTACTCGCGGCAGAACTGATCGAAGCGCTGCTGCTGCGCGCGCCGGTGGGCGGCCATGGGACTCATGGTTTCTTGTTTCAAGGTCAGATGCATACGTTCGTGCCGTCCGTTCTGCTCCGGATGCGCGGGCTGGATGCGTTCCGGCACGATGCCCAGCTTGATCAGCCACACCGAGAGCCGCGACAGTCCGCACCGCGCGCGGGAAGCAAAGGGTGCTCCGTTGTCGGTGCGGATCGCCTGCGGCAGGCCGTACTCGCGGAACGCGGCCTCGAAGATCGCCTGCACCCCAGCGGTATCGGTCTTGTCCACCGCCCGGCAGCGCAGCAAGTAGCGCGAGCAGGCGTCGCTCAGGGTCAGCGGATCGATGCGCTCCCCGTCCTGGGTGCGCGCCCATCCCTTGAAGTCGGCGCACCACACCGCGTTGGGCGTGGTGGCGGAAGCAAATGGCGCGCGGTAGGGATCGATGCGCCGACGCTTGCGGCGGGGTATCACCAATCCTTCGCGGCGCAACAACGCGCCCATGGTGCTGACCGCCGGCCAATTCGTCGCCGGGTCTCGCCGCTCCAGCACCGCTTTCAGTTTGCGCGGCCCCCAGCGCATATGCTGGTAGCGCAGTTCCACGATGCGCTGCTCCAACTCCGCCGCCGTCTGATTGGGATGTCGCTGCGGCGCCCGGCTTCGCCCCTCTAATCCCTTCCATCCCCACTCCCGGTACCGACTCAGCGTGTTGTATCCCGCCTGCCGCGAGATCCCGTGCCGGGCGCACAGTTCCGTCATCGTCCACTCCTGGGCCAGCCACTGCTCCACAAACTGCTTTCGCTTTTCCACGATTCCGATCTCTTTCCAAGGCATGCTCTCGTTTCTAGCTTGCCTCCGCGATCGGATCAAAACTGTCAACCATCTCCCCGGTCTGTTTTGTCCACCATCTCCCCGGTCCGGACCGCGCACGCCCCCCGGACGGAGGCGTCCGGGGCTACACAAGGTCCGGGGCACACAGTCATTCCAGATCGCGCCAGTTTGGCCCCACGCCCATGTCGACCTGCAGGGGCACGGCGAGTGCGTGGGCCTGCTCCATGTGCTCGCGGACCAGCGACTTCATGATCTCAATTTCGTTTTCCGGAACTTCGAAGACGAGTTCGTCATGAACCTGCAGCGTCATGCGCGATTTTAAGTTGCGCTCGCGCAGAACCGCGTCGATGCGGATCATGGCGATCTTGATCAGGTCGGCGGCTGTGCCTTGTAGCGGCGTGTTCACGGCGGTGCGCTCCGCGAAGCCGCGCTGGTTGGCGTTTTTGCTGTTGATGTCGGGGATGGGCCGGATGCGTCCGAACAGGGTTCGCACTTTCAGATCGCGGCGGGCTTCTTCGAGCGTCTTATCAAT
>DATDGM010000113.1:0-29906 GCA_036522075.1 Candidatus Sulfotelmatobacter sp. | reverse complement strand
ACAGGTACGAGCGGAACAGATTTCGTCCCTGGCCGAGCTCTATGCTACCGAGGACCGCCACTTTGTGGCACAAAAGGTGGAAACGCGGGAACAGTTTGTGACTGCCAAGAACAGCGGCTGCACGCGGTTTCAGGGATATTTCTTCCGTCGTCCCGAAAATCTGCAAACCAGGCAGATTCCTGCCAACCAGGCAACCTACGTGCGCTTATTGACCGCCGTCTCAAAACCCAAAATAGATTTTGCCGAGATCGAAGGGCTCATCAAGCACGAGCCTTCGTTGTGCTACCGGCTGCTGAGGTATCTCAACTCCCCATTGCTGGGGCTGTCATCGCCCGTGGTGTCGGTTCGCAATGCCTTGACCCTGCTCGGGGAGCGCGAAACGGTCCGCTGGATCAGAATGGCCACCACGCTGGTCATGGGCCGGGACAAGTCTTCGGACCTGGTTCTGTCATCGCTGGTGCGTGCACGTTTTTGCGAACTGGTGGCTCCGAAAGTGGATCACGGCGACTCCGATCTTTTTCTCATGGGGATGCTCTCGCTCATCGACGCGATCCTGGCCGTGCCGATCGGCGTGGTGATCGAAGAGTTGTGTCTAGATCGCAACATCAAAGACCAATTGTTGGTTGCCAAGACGGGAAAGAAAACACTTCTCTCGCCTGTGTACGACCTGATGATGGCGCGGGAGGAAGGGGATTGGGGAATGGTCACGCAACTGGGAAAGCAGCTCAATCTGTCCTTGTCCTTTGTTGCCCATGCATCGAACGAAGCGATGCGCTGGGCACATGAAGTTACGAACGCCGCGCGCCCTGGACCTCCGCCGCACGATGGAGCCATCGCGCGGAAAGCGTAAAGCCCGCAACCGCTGCGCAAATACATCTCGCAAAGAAGGCCTTCTGATCGGGAGAATCGCTGCTCCCTATCCCTGAAGCCCTATGAAGGATTCTGTGAACCGATACGCCATCATCCTGATCGCGCTGATCTCGGTGATGGCGGTCGCATTCTGGAAAGTTACGCGCAGGCCTGCACTTTTTTTGCGAGCGGCAGTCGTGCCGCTACGCCCTGTTAGCCCCCGGCATATCGATCCGGTGCAGCAGTTTTCGGAGTCCTTTCCGCTCCAGGTGGCAGTGCTCTGGACCAATACCAATGACGGAACCACAAGCCCCTTGGCGCTGGTGCATGCTTTGAAAGAGATGGGCATACCATTCTTCGTCACTCGAGACTTCGGACTCGCGCTTCGCCATGATCTTGTCATCCTTTATCCGGGTGTCGACTCGCGAACCTTTCAAGACGCGCAGGCCCGGCAGTTGACCGAGTTCGTGCGCAAGGGAGGAAGCATCTTTGCCCAGAACGTCTTCTCCGGAGGGCTGCGGCCGCTGTTCGGCTTCCGGGATTACTCGGCTTCGCGCAAGCGATATCGCGTGGCGTTTGCCTCGACGCCAGATCCGATCACGAAATATTTGAATCGGCCCGAGGAACGCGAAACGCGCCTGGGCAGCGAACGCTATTCCGAGATTATCTGGAGCAACGGCTATGCTCCGAATGCCGGCGCTCAGGTGCTCGCCCGTTTCGACGATGGCAGCGCGGCTCTGCTCGAGAACTCGGTGGGTAAGGGCAGGGTCTATCTCCTCGGCCTAAGTTTGGCCGATGTGATCCTGCGCAGCCAGAATAACCGCGATTACGAGGCCGAACGCCATTACGTGAACTGGTTCGAGCCCGGCGCCGACGTGTGGATGCTGGTCCTGCGGGCTTGGTATGAAAGCCATGCCAGGAAGTGGGTACGCCTGGCAACCATCCCCAACGGCCAGCGATCGGCGGTGCTGCTGTCTCACGACGTGGATTGGGAGAACTCGTTCGCGCCCGGCCTCGACTTTGCCCGCATAGAGAAAGAGAATCACGCGAGCAGCACCTTCTTCATTCAAACTAAGTATGTGGACGATGCCAACAGCAAAGCTTTCTTTTTCGAGCCGCAGATTGAGATTCTTCGGCGGTTAGAATCTCAAGGTTCGAGTGTAGGCAGCCATTCCATCATTCACTCGCGCGGCTTCGATAAGTTCGACCTCGGGTCAGGCCACGAGACATACGCGAGCTACAATCCGCGCGGATTGGGATTCGACACGGCATCGGGTGCCACAGTGTTCGGCGAAGTTCGAGTCAGCAAAGAACTCCTCGATGGAGAAATCCTCGGTCAGCAGACCATATTTTTTCGAGCTGGTCACCTGCGTGTTCCGCGCTCGCTGGGCGAGGCTCTGGCGCGCTCCGGCTATCAGTTTGACTCTTCATTCACTGCCGACGATGTTCTCTCCAACTTCCCCTACGCTCTGCCTCGGGATCCCGGGTTCGATGAGGACAGCGAGATCTATGAGTTCCCAGTCACCATTGAAGACGAGGAGCCCCCCGGTTTCGCGCAGCGGGTTCCGCAGGCTCTGGCTGTAATCCGGGCGAACGCCGAGAATGGCGCGGTTAGCGTCGTGTTGGTCCACTCGAACGAGTCCCGCCTCAAGGCCGCTGCCGAAGATACGATGCTGCAACAACTCCCCGCCGATATCCTCCAGACGGACATGCTGAGTTTTGCGAAATTCTGGCGCGCTCGCGATCGCTTGCAATGGAGCGTGCATGCCACGTCGATTCCGAAGCAGGTCGTGTTGCAGGTGACGGCCGACGAATCGGTAACCGGCCTCACTTTCGAATTCGAGCAGCCGGTGGCGACGATCACCGGACTCGGGCTCTTGGGAATCGCGACCGTATCGGCCGACCACCATCATGTAATCCTTCCCGAATTGAAGGCCGCGCAGAGCGCTTCATTCCGCGTTAGTTACTTGCAATAATTCGTCGTGCCCTCACTGCCAGGCAGGGAGATAGGCGATCGCCGTGATCTGCAAAGTGACAGCTTCGTCGCCGACGCAAAATCCGCCATAAAAAACTCTTTCAACGAGCCGCACAATTTCCCGCAGCGCAGTAGGGAACGCTTAATGGCCCTGCAATTGAGCGTGCGCCTGAAGGTAGCGCAGGACATGACTGCGGGAGAAAACTCCCTCCAGGTGGCCATTGGAGACGACAGGCACCTGGTTGATATCATCCCGGCCCATCATTTGGAGTGCCTGGACCGCTGGAGTCTCCGGTGAGACTGTCCGGACCTGGCTAAGTGGCCGCATCGCAGCCTGCACACTGGTTTGTGGCCACTGTTCGCGGGCCACTTGTTTCACCTCGTGGGGAGTGATTAGACCAACAATCTGCTGATTCTGAACTACCACATAGCCTCGAAGGCCGTTACGCAAGAGATACTCGTCAACGAAGTCCTGCAGGTTCAGGTACGGTTCCACCGTAAGGCAGTTGCGCTCCATGATATCGGCAACGCGTTGGCCGCGGAGCGCGGATGTGATCCCGACTTGCGCGTAGGTGGTATGCGCAGCGTCGAGCAAGAACCAGCCAATAAACGCGAGCCAAAGCCCGCCGAAATTCCCATGTTCCGTGAAGAACTGAAACAGCCCAAGGAGAATGATCACAAATGCCACGGTCTCGCCGATTCGAGATGCCAATCGCGTGGAGCGGTCGGCATTTCGACTGATCCACCAGATCACTGCCCGCAGAACGCGGCCACCATCCAGCGGGTACCCCGGAATCATATTGAAGGCGGCCAGTGCGACGTTGATGTAGCCCAGCCAAAGAACCACGCCCAGCACTGGTGTGTTGGGTTCGGTTCCACGCCGCCAACCTGCCAGCAGTGCGATGCCGATCAGGATAATACCTATGGCAAGGCTCGTAATAGGACCGACAATCGCAATCCAAAATTCTGCATTGGGGTCTTTCGCCTCCGACTCGATCTGCGAGACTCCGCCGAGGGCGAACAGAGTGATCTCCCGCACACTCAGTCCTCGCCTCTTCGCCAAAAGGGAATGTGCAAGCTCATGCAGCAGGAGTGCTACAAAAAACAGGACACTTGTGACAATGGCCGCGGACCAAAGCATCGCACCGCTCCAGTGCGGGTTTACTGTATGAAAGTGCGCCGCGAGAGAGAGCGCGATCAGTACCGCAATGATGAACCAACTGTAATGGAGGCCAATCGATATACCGGCGATTCGGCCCAGCTTGACCTGCGCTTGCACGTGTTCCGCCCTCCTGTAGGTAGATTACGGCATGCCGCACAGTCCAGGAACCCTCTTATGAGAGACGCTTGTCGCGCCCGGTCACTACTTCCGGGGGCGGTACCCGATCACGCGTTTGGCTTCTCGCGATTTCATAGCCTTTCGCGCCGTAGCAAGTGGCTCGCTCAAAAAATTGACTCAGCAAGCGCAGCAATTCCATCTCACCGTAGATCTCCAGAGGACCCTGCGAATAGCCCTGCTGTTGAACGAAGTCCCAGATCCGCTCTTTCGTGAAGATCAGGGACCAGCAGAAATCGGCGAACGAAATGTTTTGCCCAGCCCGCATCCTCCCGATTTCCTGGTAGCGTTGCTCGATTTCGCTCTCAGACTTGCAGAGAAGCCACTCGCTCAAATGCTGCAGGATTTCCAGGATACGTTGGCGTAACTCTCGTGGCGGAATGTTTCGGAAGTCGGTGGTCCGGGATGAGCATTGAAGTTTTTTAAGTACTCCATCTGCGATCTCATCGCCGTGGGATTCGATGAGACGTACTACGCGAACAGCAAGCATACCGTTCTCCTCGTATGCGCCAAGGTCTAGACGTTGGGCCCAGACCGCAGAGCGAAAAACATGGCGCACCGAGCACAGATCTTAGGATCTTGCATCATCTGCATAGATTATATCGTGTCACGATCTATTTCTCAATTGAACGACCATGGTTTGCCGGGTTGCTATGGCAACCCAAGCTTCTCAACCCGGTCTTGGACCGGCATTCAAGTCCCATAGCGCACCGCGTCGCCACGAACGCCAGCGGCTTGCGCCTAGCCTCCTTGATCGAAAGCGGCTCGTCGGCTCTCTTTTCCCAACGTCGATACATCGGCGTGTCGCTTTCTGGTCAAGTCCACAGACGAGTATCCATGTCTTGCATCGGTTCTAGTTCCGCCAGCGCAAAAGCGAATCGCGGCCGCTATGACTACTCTCCGGGACGAGATTTGAATTGCGGTTTCTTCATGATCCATACGAAGGGGACGGTGGCGATCAACAGCACGGCCATTACACGGAAACCGTCCACATAACTCAACGTCGCGGCTCTTTGGAGCAACTCATGGTAGATGAGTGCCAGGGCCTGATGCGCCGCCGATGATGAATTCTCGCCTTGCCGGCTTAAGTACGCTTGCAATCCCGAGAACGTTCTAAAGGGTAGGCCGTTTTCAGTCGCCATGGCGGCCGCCAATCGAACCTGATGAAATTGTTCGCGGCGCGCCACAAATGCGGTGAACGCCGAAATTCCTATCCCGGCGCCCAGGTTTCTGGCCAGGGCAATCAGGCTGGTGGCATAACCCATTTCCTCTTGTGGTATGGGATCCACCGTGATGGTCGCCAGCGGAACAAACATAAAGGACAATCCCGCGCCCATCACCATCTGCGGCCAGAAGAAATTCCAGGGACCTGCGTTCATGTTTAGGTAAGAAAACATATACGCCCCGACGCCGGAAACGATCAGGCCACCGGTTAACAGCGCGCGCATGTCCCAGCGCCTGCTGATCAGGAATCCGGCAATGGGCATCATCGCCATGGTGGCAATTCCTCGCGGAGAGTTCCAGATGCCTGCGGTTACTGCCGGAAAATTCAGCAATTCCTGCATGAATAACGGCAGCAGCACGATGCTGCCGTAGAGTGCAAAAAAAAGAACCAGCGAAAGCGTCGTGCCGGTCACGAATGTGCGATAGCGGAACAAGCCGAAGTGCACCACGGCATTTCGCGAACGCAACTCCCAAACCGTGAAGGCAGTCAGGCCAATCACCGCAATCACTATCATGGTGACGATAAAGTGCGAGCTAAACCAATCGTCCTCCTGACCTTTGTCAAACACAACCTGCAGGGCAGCAATTCCGATCGCAAGCATTCCCATACCCCAGTAGTCGATCCGGGTCGAGGAGCGGCGAATATAGGGTGGATCAAACACATACCGCCAGACCAGGAAAAGTCCTATCACGCTGATGGGCAGATTGATGAAGAAAACCCACCGCCAGGAGTAATCGGTGGTAAGCCAGCCGCCGAGCATCGGCGCCACGATGGGAGCGATGACAATGCCTACACCCCAAAGGGCCATGGCGTGCCCGCGTTCCTCCCGCGGAAAGGCTTCGAGCAGGATGGCGCGCGTGGTGGGCTGCAGAGAGCCGCCTGCCGCACCTTGCAGCACGCGACAGAAAACCAGAGCCGGAAGTGACGGGGCGAATCCGCAGAGAATGCTGGCAAGCGTGAAACCGGTCACGCTCAACATCAACAAGCGTTTGCGACCGAAATAGTTGGCCAGCCATCCGGAAAGTGGCAGGATGATCGCGTTGGCGACCAGGTACGACGTCAGCACCCAGGTGGATTCATTGACAGAGGCAGAGAGATTTCCCGCAATATAGGGCAAGCTGACGTTGACCGCTGAGGTATCGACCAGTTCCATGATCGCACTGACCAACACGGCAAAAGCGATCAGCCAGCGCGTCCGTTTGTCGGTTTCTACGCCAACCTCTGGTCCGTCGTTTTCGGGATGCGTGCCGGACACGACCTCACTTATGGCGATCCGTTTACCTCTGCTCGAAGTTCTGTTGGCAATTGTTTCCGTACGTAAATGAATGCAGCGCGAACCCAGCGGCTTCCGCTTCCAGCACAAATAGGTGCGAAGCGAAAGCCGCATTTTTGACCAGGTAATACATCCTCGGGCTGCTTATCTCAAGATAGGAGCCCTGGGAATCGAAATGCACGTCCACTCCTGCGTCGTTTGCATCGAGAGGCTTGCCATCCTGCAGCAGGTCAATGCGCACCGGTTTCTTGGGGTTCTCCACGCTCACCACAGCGTAGAGGGAGCGGGCGTGATAGCGAAGCTGCGCGCTGCCGTGTTTGTCGGCGGATGTTACACCGTCCTGGCTCGTGATCCATCGCCCGGCCAGCATGACCTTGCCATCTGCAGGCGCTGCTTGCGCGTGAAAATCAGTCGCGTCTCCATCGTTCGTGTAGCCCCTTGGATTCGCGATTGCCCCGCGTCCGAACCAATCCCCCACATAGGTTTCGTCTGTGGGAATTCCGCACGAAGGATCGAAGGTATTTTCCGGGGGATCGAGCGGAATGTGGTTCACTTCGGGATTCGTTTTTTCAAGTAATTCGCGAATCTTTTCCTCCATCGCTCGGTCGTTGCCTTCGCCCTCGACGTGAAGCACTATGTCTCCGTTCTGGTCGATCAGATAACGATTGGGCCAAACATCCGAATGGTAAGCGCGCCACACCGAGCCGTGAAGGTCCGCCAATACCGGCCAGGGCAATTGGAAACGTTTCGCCGCATCGCGAACATTGTCGGCGCTATATCCCATCGCGAATTCGCCAAAATGGACCCCGACGATGTCAAAGCCATCCGCATGATACTTGGCGTACCAGCGCTTCAAAATGCGGAAGTCACGGATGCAATTGATGCAGGTGTACTCCCAGAAATCGATCAGCAGGACGTGCCCGCGGTAGCCCTTGATGGAATGGGGGACCTTTTTCCCGGCCTCGCCCGTATCGATCCACTGCGCATCAGACGTGAAATTTGGTGCCCTCGCCAGTGTATCGGTTGCACATACGGAAATTACGAGCAGGGTGGAGACAATCAGGATCGTAGTTAAGGCTCGCATGGCGGTGGTCTATTGATGAGGGCGCCGGGCCACCGGATGCAAGACTTGAAAGTGAGAGTTGTACGCGTCCCGATCTGCAGATGACTCGGAGGGCGGGGACGCGGCTTCCGCGCCGGATTACGAATTTCCAAAAAGCGAGCGACCGGTCGATCTCCAGCCTCTCGTTTTCTGTGATGCAACCTGATCTATTTTTTCTGCGACGCCCCCATCTATAAGGAAGGGCAAGAGACTTGCTGATTGTCACCGCGCGAGTTTGTCCGAGGACGCCAGCTTCGCTCGCCTTCGTCCAGCGCCGCAATCAATTCCTGAACCAGAGCCCCAAACTTCCTTGAGTCACTTTCGTTCGATACAGCGATACATAGTTCGCGCCAGTCCCGCTTGATCTGAGCCATATTCACCTCCGAACTTAGGACGCGTGTCTGGGATTGTTTAAGCATTTTGAGTGCCACATTCTTAACTGATTCTGCTTACACAATATTCCGAGACTGCGCGTGTAATTTCGGACGGTAGCGAGAGAAAAAGGGAGACATTTTTCGATACAGGATTCGCTGTAGTCAGACGAGCCAGGCTTGGTGGGGCTGATCCGTGAGTGGGATCGAGTGGAGTCCGTTAAGCCGCGCTGTTCTTTGGGAGCTTCGTTCAATCCGATTCCACTCGTTGTGCCGAAAAAAAAGGAATTCGAACCTCCGATCCACTGTATCCGGTATCGCACTTAACAAGTAGTCGATGGCGTACAGAGTTCGCTGTAGTGCCCTTGCCAGCGAAGGTCTAGTACGCAATCGTAGCCATCCGCCGTCAGCAGGCTTCGAGCTCGGCCAGCAAACCGCTAAGGCAGTTCACTGAGGGTCCATGGCGTAAAAAATTTTGATGGTAGACGTGAGTGCACTGGCGCATCAATCTGCAGAACTTGCGAGGCCCACACGCTTCATCTCGCGCCACTGCAAATCGCCGCGCAAATATTGCCAAATGCCTTGAAGCCTCCAGATCATCGTTAGCTGGCGGTAGGGAAAGTGTTCAAACAAACAGTAGATCAGCAAGCGCGCAACATCGCGGCGGCGATTGTAGCGGCGATAGGTCATCTCCTCCAAGAGAACGGAACCAATGGAGATGAGAGTGGCAAAGGCGTAACCAAACAGCAGGAATTGCAGAAAAAAAGAGCGGCTTAGAACACCTAGCATCATGGCGGTGCCAATCGTAAAATAACCGACGAGCTCGATCACAGGAGCGAAGAACTCGAAGACCCACATATAGGGAAGAATGGCCCAGCCCACGCGCCCGAAACGAGCGCGGAACAACATGTCGCGGTTAGGCCAGAGTGCATCGATCAGACCCTTGTGCCAGCGCGCGCGTTGCCGCGCCAGCGAAGTCAGATCGGTCGGCACTTCGGTCCAGCAGGTGGGGTCGGCGATAAAGTTGATGTGATACGGCCGGTGCGTTTCCTGCAAGCGACGGTGAAGCCGGACAACGAGGTCCAGATCTTCTCCCACCGCATGAGTGCGAAAACCACCGATCTGCTTGACCAAATCTCTCTGAAAGACGCCGAACGCTCCCGAGATGATGGGCAGCATGTTGAATCCTGCCCAGGCTTCCCGACCCACCAGGAATGCCCGCAGATATTCGATGACCTGCATTACTTCCATGGCACGCTTGGGGAGCCTCACCTCCTGAAGCTCGCCATGCACCACGCTGGAACCATTCAGGACTCGAACGATTCCTCCAACGGCAACCACCTGGCTAGGGTCGGAGAAGACGCCTTCCATGATGCGCAGCAGGGACTCCCGTTCGAGAATGGAGTCGGCATCCACGACGCAAACGTAAGGGCTGGTGGCGGCGTTGAGGCCGGCGTTGATCGCGTCGGCTTTGCAGCCCGCGGCTTCTTTGTCCAGGATCAGCAGACGGGGTTCGACCGGACTGCGGTACATGCCGCGCAGCGGCGCCGTCGCAATGTCGGCGATGTAGAGCAGACGGGCTGTGCGAAGTTGGTAGGCCAGCTGGAGTTTCTGCAGCGTGAGATCGCGCGATCCGTCGTTGACCACGACCACTTCGAGGCTGGGATAATCCAGCCGCAACAATGCTTGCACGCTATCGACGATCGACTTTTCTTCGTTGTGGGCGGGCACGATCAGCGTGATGGGAGGCGTGAAGGGAGAAGCCTTGAAGAGTTCGAGCCTCTGACTGGCCAGTCGGTGGCGATGGATGACATTCTTGAAAATCGCGGTAATCAGCAATCCGAAATAAATAAGGTTGGAAAACAAGTAGTAGACAAAAAGCGTGTCGTTGGAAATTTGCAGGAACCGCAGCATCAGGATGCCCCCGCCGTTGCCACGGCAGCCTTGTGGGCAGCTGCGGCGCCGGTGGTCTGGGCCGTCAGTTCCACCTGCTTGCGGGCGGCAGCAATCACCTCGAGCAAGGCGGCTTGAACCGATTCGTGATCGGAACCTACTTCAAGAGTGCTGACGACTTTTTCGATCGCTCCGGAGCGCTCGAGTTCCGAGATGAAGGTCTGCAGGGCGTATTCGTCTTCGCTTGCGACCACGCCTTCGAGAATCTGCTGCAGATGGGGCTCCATTTGGGCCAGTGCCCATGCGGCCCGCTGCCGCACATGGCGGTTGCGGTCGCACAGGGACCGCAACAGGATTCTGATTTTGCCGAGGTTTTCAAGATGTCCTAGCGCCACCACGGCGCGCAGGCGGACAAACCACTCCGCATCGTTGGTCAAGGTGTGAAGCGCGGGCAGAGTGTAGGAAGTATTGGTGCTGCCCAAAGCCCGGGCCGCAGAGGCTCGGACTTCCGCGAGAGGATCCGCTGCGAGCACCAATAATTCCTCTCCGAGGTCGGCAGAGGCAAGTTCCCCCATGACGCGAGCCAGCAGTTCGCGGACGGGGCCGTAGGAATGTTCGAGATAGTAGAGCAGCACGCGGGGATTGTCCCGGCAACAATTCACCAGCGCATTCTTAAGAGTGTGTTCGGGGACATCGAAGTGCCCAGCCACAATGCGGTCCAGAATCGGAACTGCAGCTTCTTTGCGCGCGGTGCGGCCCAGCCCGCGGACGGCGGCGATGCAGGTCTCGGGGGACGACGCTTCCAGGGCTTCGGCCAGGGCCGGGATGGCCTCGGCAGCGCGAGTGCGGCCCAGCGCCAATAATGCAGTGCGCTGCTTCCAGCCGCGCTCCATGCGGGCTTCGCAGATGCGCAGGTCGATTAGTCCGCTCTTGCGAAGGCAATCGAGAAGGCCGGGCAGCTGCTCCGGCGTTGCGGTCTCAATGCCATCGAGCAGAATGGATTCGACAATTTCACAGTCCAGCGGGTCCAGGCGCCAATTCCGCAGCGGAATTTTTCCGGATACAATGTCGTCCCACTGCGTGCGCAGAGCGAACGTCCGCTCGCTTCTTCGCCGAAAGTAGCGCGATCGGTACCAGCGCCGTAAGACGATGAATCCGATGAGCAGGAAAATGCCCAGCAGCGAACCTAGGATCGCTTTCACCACCAATCCGGCCGGCCCGAGTTTTCCGATCGCACTAGAAACGAATTCCATAGCTCAGTCCGAAACTGGTTTCTGTCTGGTTCAGTGTCCGGTATTGGCGAGATACATATCCGGTGACATCCTGCTTTTCAGCAAGTTGATAGCGCAGCCCGCCGCCATAGGTGTGGGCGGCGAAGCGGCCAATCTGATCGACTTGAGAGAAATCCTCGCTGCCCACGGCATAGAAGAGGTTGCCGGTGAGGCGACGCTGTAAGGGAAATCCCAGCTTCGTCCAGCCGGATGGAACCCAATCAGCTGCGGTGCCGGCGAAGCCGGTGCGCGCTCCGGTCACGGTGAGCCCCAGGGTCCACCGCCGGGGCAGGTAGGCCAGATTACTGCTGCTCACGGTCAACACGTGCGCACCCTGATACCAGTACCAATGTTGCTCGTAAGAACTTTCCAGCCCCCGCACCCAGCGATTCCCCAAGTGAAATCCGTGGCCGAATTCGAAAAACTCCTCGTTTGTGGGAACCACTGCCTGCTGGTTGGCCAGCGAGCAGCCTACGTTCGCCCAGTCCTGGCCGGTAATGTGATAGGCAGCGCTAGCCGAGAACTTGACTGCGTTCTCGCCGAAACGCTGATAGATACTTGTCCTAAAAACTGTGGACCAGCGCCGGTTCCAACGGGAACTGAGACTGATGCTTTGGGTTTGTGCCGCGCCGGTGTAACTGAAAAAGTCGGTGTCATTCCCGATACGAAGTTCGTGCTGAGTATTGGCGGCTAGACTCGCCAGAGCGGCGTTCAAGTCGCGATTTTCTGGATCGAACTTTAGAAGCTCGCTATATTCCGATCGCGCTTCAGGCACGCGACCGAGTTGCGCTAACACCCTGGCCCGGCGCACAAGAATTTCCGGATCGGACGGCGCAATTCTTCGCGCTCGGTTCAGAGTGCCGAGAGATTCCTCGTATTTCTTCTGCCACAGGAGAACATCAGCGAGAGCGGTGAGGATTTCTGTATCATCCGGCACCTTCGCAAGGACAAGCCTGTACTCCGCTTCGCTTTCGGGCCAGCGGCCTTTCCAAGCCAGCAATCGTCCATGCCAACCGTGGGCTTCAAGATCTTCGGGGTTGGTTGCAAGACGATGCTCGACGACTGTGAGGGCCGCGTCCAGGTGATGATTTGTAGCGTCTTCGCGAACTCGTTGTTGCCAATCGTCGGTGTTCTCCATCTGAGCGGCGAGTGGCTGGGGGCCGGCAAGGGCCAGCAGTGCGACCAATAAAATCATTGCTGTCATCAGAGCTGCGACGCGATCCCGATAGCCTGCCTTCTTCGCCGCCGCAGTCAATTCAATCGCAAGCAATGCTGACTCCCGAGCTGTTCCGATTCGGATGCGAAGCGCTTAGCCTGGCGTGAACAGGGAGACGCGCAGTCAGGGCGCTTCTGAGTCTCTATCGGCAAGCAGAGAGTTCGACCTAAGTTACTGCGGGTCAATGGCTTAACGTGTGGAGGGCAAAGGAATCGAGTTCGGCCTGTCGAGTTGAAAGGCCTGAAACGCAAGCGCTTCCGTTGTGAAAGTTGTTGGCCCTTGAGGAATCCGCACGAGTCGTTTGATATTGGGCCACCGCTGCGAGGAAGAACTGCGCCCGCACGAACTTCAACCTCCGCGGGCGCAAGCGGCGCAACCCCCGATCTGATTCTTAAGTTCGGCGAAGCCGGACTCCTTCGGAGCGCGCAACTCCCAATCATCAGGAAGGTTGTAACCCCGACCTCACTCGGCTCATTCCCGGCGCTCGCACCGCACGGGTAAAACCTCCGCAGGAACTTCCCCCGCGCCACCCTTCTTCCACTCCACCTCGAACGATCCGCGGTATCCAAACAATCGCCCCCACACATGGTTGGTCACGTTCACCTCAATGTGAAAGCGCTGGTCGTTGTCGTCGAACCACTCGCAGACATCCGCGATCCCCGAAAACAGCAACGGGAAGCTGAATCCAATCAGGCCTTCGTAAAAGCGTTGTGCCCCAGACCGCAGGCGCAAACCGCCGCGCTCATCGACTGACAGATCAATGTCCACGGCGAGATGCTGATGCGTTCCCAGGTAATCCACAATTTTCTCGCGCTGCTGGCTGAAGATCATGTAAGCATCGAAGCGGCGAGGCGTGCGCGTGGAAAAGTTGCGAATCCAGGTAACCGTCTCCCGGCCGTATTCATCGACGTATGCGTAGTTTCTGATGGTGAAAGGGACATTCTCGCCGCGTTCCGGAAACATAATTCGCCGCCAGCTTCCCACGTACAGAAATGGCATGGTGTAGAACGGCCCGTGCCAAATCGTTTCCATCGTTCCGGTGCCGATGCAGGCCAGATTGTCGCGGCTCGAGAAGCCGAACCGCTCCTGAATCCGCGGATGCAGCCGCGCAAATCTCTCGCCCAACGCCAGCTGGTAAATAGATCTCATCTCATTGCAACTCCAACTCCGCTTTCGGCGGCCGTCGCAGGCAATTCTTCGCGCTGGGCAAGTTCGCCCAGGTTACGAGACCGCAGATCGCCAACACCGCCAGGGCAAGGTTGAACGTGAGGGGGTTGAACGCAGCGCTGAAGTAACTGGGGGACCGCAAGCCCACTCCCACGGTAGCCGCAACCATGGCTGCAATCGTGAACCAGAGCGGCCAGCGCGCCCTCCATAAAACGATAAACACCAGTCCGAGACAAATCTCCAGCCATCCGAAACCCGACGCCACCCTCGACAAGTACGCGCCGGGCACGCCCGCGTCGCTCAGCATCCTGAGTTCGTCCGCGTTATGGTAAAGCAGCTTGGGCACCACTCCGTGATAGAGCCATACGAACGCCAGCGTCAGCCGCGTCAAGGTGTAGATCAAAGCGCGGTCCCGCGAAACTTCCGGCGGAATTCCGCGCTCGATCCACAGCCGTAGCCGGTCGAAGCTCCAGGCGGTCGCCCAGCCAATTACAGGGCGAAAAATCAGATCGAGAAATTTTCCCATCGCTCCGAAACGCGTGCGATAGTCGTAGGAAGTAAAGAATCGAATGCCGCCCTCGACTGGCACATATTTCCAGTACCCCGAGCCCTCTTCGATCAGCGACTTCCAATCGTTCGACCAGAATTTGAGAGCAGAGGTGCGTTGCCCCGACGCGTCGCGCTCGCCTGCGCTTTCCCCCTCGCCTGTAATCCGCAGGCCCGCACCGATGCGCGTGGCATAAAGAAATTTCTGCGGCTCGCCCGCCTGGCGTGGCAGATAACTAATTTCCGAGAAGCGCAGATCCCAGCGCTGATGCAGTTTAGGATCCTGGGTTTTCTCCCAGAGCTCGTCCATACTGCCGCGAATCAAAATTTCAACGTAGATGCTCATAGGAGGTTGCTCACCGGAAGCCGGAAGCCCGACTCACGGCTCCCTCCCCGCTCCCAAAATTTCCTTACTCTGCCCCTCCGCCACGCCCGGGTAAGCCGTTACTTTCCGCTGCCGCAGATCGCCCGGCAAGTCCGACCTCAGAAGCCACAAGCCCGCCGCCACGGCCGCCGCCCACGTTATCGTGACCATCGCGAGCCGCAGCAGGTCAGCCACGCGGCTGCCGTGGCCGGCGGTAGACAATGGAACAATCTTCGACACCTCAAAACTGAGCCCGCCTGCGACCACCGCGGTCAACGCCGCCTTGCCCAGTTCTCCCCAGCGCATCGCACCCAGCGGAACGAACTTCTTGCGATGCAGCAGCCCGGCTAGCGCAACCAGGTTCATCCCAATCCCAATATCGGAGGCCCACGCCAGGCCTACCACACCGAACCTGTGAAACAGGAAAGAATAAATCGGCAGCGACACCGCGGTGATCACGCTCACTGCGGTCATGGGAGTCAGCGTGTCGCCGGCAGCATAAAAAGCCCGTGCGTAGAGGCCCTGCGCCGACCACAACACCAGCGAGAGCGAAAACCAGAAGAAATATATCGAGGTGGTCTGCGTGTCCGAAAAAAGAAAACGTCCCCGCCTGTAGACGAGATCGATCACGGGCAACGATGCTGCCATCATCCATCCGGTAGCCAGCAACGATGCCGCGGAAATGCGGTACACCGAGTCGCTCACCGTCGCGGAAAATTCCTGCAGCCGCTTTTCGTTGAACAGCCGCGCAAAAAACGGAAGGGACGCCTGCCCGATCGCCTGCCCCAGCACCGCCGTAGGGACGCCGAAAAGCCGCTTGGCGTAATTCAGGCGCGCGATGTCGCCCACACCGCCGGCCGCAAAGTGGCGCAGAATCCAGTCGTCGGCCGTGACCAGCGAAACTCCTAGCATCAGCGGCACCGAAAGCTTTGCCCATTCGCGGAAGGCCGGGTTCGTCACGTCGAAAGATGGCCGGTACCCGGTCCCGATCTTCACCGCGCCAATCACGCACGCCAGAAACGGCCCCAAAAAACTTCCCACCACTGCCCCATAGGCCAACGACGCAATGCCAAGGTGCTGGCGGCCCACAATCCCGCCGACAATAATGAGCGAGTTATAAATCAGCGGCCCGAATGCTGGAAACAGAAACAGCCGGTGCGAAAGCAAGACCGCCGAAACCACCCCGCCGACGTAAAAGAAAATCTGCGCCGGGAGCAGAATTCGCGTGAGGTGCACGCACTGGGTGACTTGCTCCTCGGAGAACCCTTTCACGAACCAGCGCACAAATTGCGGCGCGAAGATTTCGGTGAGAATCGTGCCCGCGATCATCACCGCGGTCATCACCGTGATCACGATGGAGAAAGTCTTCTGCGCGTCGGCTTCGCGCTCCTCCGCCAAGAAGCGCGTATAGATGGAGATGAACGTGATCGAAGCCGCGCCGCCGGCTAGAATGTAGTTAAGGAAGTCGGGCAGAGTGAAGGCAGCCACGTAGGCGTCAGTCTGCGAGCCCGCGCCGAACGCGTAAGCAATATAAGCCTCGCGCACATATCCGATGACGCGCGAGAGCATCACCGTCCCCATCAGCAGCAAAGACGCCGACAGGGCCGTGTGCTGGTGCGACGGCCGTAAAAAACGCAGCGGATTCGCCGTGTCCGACATGCTGAATCACAATCTTATAGGACGCCTCCCGGCTGGGATGTTGACCATGCGGAATCGGGGAGGGCGCTGCCCGTCGGGGCCGCAACGGAGTCTCCCGCCGTTAGCTGGTGGCCAATCCGTCCCCACGCCGACCGCCTGATCAGGTCAGACTGCCGCACCTCGACTTCCCCGATCCAGTGCGATAATTCTCGGGTGACCGATTCCACCACTGTCCAACCGCGCTCCTCCGTTCTCCGCCGATCCTTCTGTAAAGACTTCCCAGCGGCCGTGCGCGGCGAAGGCGTCGACCTATGGGATGCGGACGGCAAAAAGTATCTCGACCTCGCCGGCTCCGCGGCGGTCAATTTCATCGGACACGGCGTGCCCGAAATCTCCGCCGCCATGGCCGCACAGGCAGCGAAGCTCGAGTTCGTCCACACCAGCCAGTTCACCACCCCCGTCGCCGAAGCCTATGCGCAGGAACTCCTCGCCTTTGCCGGAGAAAAGTTTCGCGGCGGAGCCGTCTACTTCACCAGCGGCGGCTCCGAGTCGATTGAGACCGCACTCAAGCTGGCGCGGCAATACCAAGTCGAAATCGGACAATCGCGACGTTATCAAATCCTGAGCCGCCAACAGAGCTATCACGGCTCAACGTTAGGAGCGTTATCTGTCTCGGGCAACAAACGCCGCCGCGAAATCTACTTACCCATGATTCGCGAATTCGCCCACGTCGGCATGCCGTATTGCTACCGCTGCGCCTTCGATTGCGCCGACGGATGCCGCAACTGCGGACAGGAATATGCCGCCGAACTTGACCGCGCGATCGATTCCTCCGAAGGTGAAGCCGCCGCCTTCATCTTCGAACCCTTGAGCGGCGCTACGCTGGGCGCAGTCGTCCCCCCGCCGGGATACTTGCAAAGCGTCGCCGAAATCTGCCGCCGCCACGGTGTGCTCCTCATCGCCGACGAGGTCATGACTGGCATGGGACGCACCGGCCGCAACTTCGCGGTCGATCACTGGCTTGGCAAGAATGAGGACGGAGACGGAAACGGAGAACGAAAAGCTGCGAATCTGGCGCCCGATATTCTCGTCACCGCCAAGGGACTCTCCAGCGGATACGCGCCCTTAGGCGCCGTCATCGCCAGCCAGAAAATCATCGACGCCATCGCGAATGGCTCCGGCTCGTTCCTGCACGGATTCACCTACAACGCGCATCCTATTGCTCTCGCTGCCGGGCGCGCCGTGCTCCGCCACTTGCAGCAAAACAAACTGGTCGAAGCCGCGGACTCCACCCGGCCCGGCACGTCGGCCGCGCACTTCAGACAAGCGCTGGCCAGGCTGCGCGACAGCGACCCCTCCAACGGCGCGATTGGCGACGTCCGCGGCCTCGGCTTGCTGTGGGCCGTCGAGTTTGTCGCCGACAAGAAAAGCAAGCGCCCCTTCCCCGTGGAACAGAACTTCTGCGCACGCGTTGCCGCTGCTGCCAGCCAGCGCGGCCTGCTGGTCTATCCCATGCAAGGCTGCGTCGACGGCACCTCCGGCGATCACATCCTACTAGCCCCTCCCGCAGTCATCACCCAGGACGAGATCGACTGGTCGGTCGATCAACTGTCCGCGTCCATCCGCGAAGCGCAGCCGTAGTGCCGCACATCCAAAGTTGATCCCCGCCCGCTTCCCCAATGTTTCCAATCGCTTCCGAGTTGACTTTCGTTTGACTTCGGCATGAGCGGCAGTGCATTGCCCGGCGCGCGGGTTCCACGGCAAAGTGCTTCCTGAAATGCGTTTTCAGCCCGGCACCGGGCTCAATGCAACAGCAGCGCTCATTCGAGGAGGCACCATGGCAACCGCTGGTTCCAAAGCAATCAGTTCCCAAACCATGACTGAATTCTGTGAACAGGTAGATCCACGCGTGCTGTTAGAGATGCGGCGCGCCCGGCCTCTGCCTGTCTTGCCGGAAGAGAACAAGAGAGAGCTCCGCGTCCAACAGAGTTGGTCAGCGGCAGCCGAAAAGCAGGCATTGTTGTGGCTGGCCGCGCGCATGCCCGATTCGATCGGTCCTGACCATCTCACTGCGCTGGGCTTCGCTGCCCAGATCGCCGCCGGCGCCAGCTACGCGCTCGCCTCCGCAAACAAATATTGGCTGTTAGCCGTAATTGCCTGCCTCGCCCTCAACTGGCTCGGCGACTCACTGGATGGCACCGTGGCGCGCGTGCGGCAACAACTACGTCCACGTTACGGATTCTACGTCGACCACATGGTCGATAGCTTTGGCGCTCTGGCCCTGATGGGCGGCCTCGCACTCTCGGGATACATGCATCCCTGGATTGCGATCGGCTTGCTCGTGGCGTTCCTCGCGCTCTCGATCCAGACCTATCTGGCGACGCATGCGCTCGGCGAGTTTCGCCTGTCATTCTGGCGCTTCGGACCTACCGAGCTGCGCATCCTGCTGGCGATCGGCAACCTGGCTCTGCTGTGGAAGCCGGTGATTCACATGTTCGGAGGCGACTATCGCCTGTTCGACGTGGGCGGCGCGGTTGGCCTGGCAGGCATGGCGCTGATGCTGGTGGCTTTCACCATTGAAAACGCGGTGCGGCTTTACCGGGAAGAAAGAATCGCGAAATGACGAGGGTAAGGACAATGACTACGACGAGTTCAATGCCGATCCGCTGGTGCAAGTTCAACCTGGTCGGCGCCCTGGGAATCGTGGTGCAGTTTGCGGCTTTGTTCCTCCTGAAGAGCCTGCTGCACTTCAATTATCTCGCCGCCACGGCGCTCGCGGTGGAGGCCGCAGTGCTGCACAACTTCTGGTGGCATGAACGTTTCACATGGTCCGACAGAACATGTTCGGCCAGGACCTCGCCGGATCACGTTCCTTCAACGTCGCGCGCAGCGTGGCACAAGGCGCGCAAAGAAACCTGGAGCGGAGCCCGGCGCCTGCCGCTCGCGCGATTCCTGCGCTTCAATCTCACCACCGGCATCGTTTCCATCGCCGGCAATGTCGGCCTGATGCGGCTGCTGGTCGGCATGGAACACATGAATTATCTGGCGGCGAACGCCGTGGCGATCGCACTCTGTTCGCTGGCAAACTTCCTGGTAAGCGATGGATGGGTGTTCTCGCGGACTTAGAAAAACGAACACCTCACTCCTTAAACTCGCTCTCTTCCGGCGCGTCGGTGGGGCTCTCGAAGTCAATCTTGTAGCCGTCTGGGTCGGTGAACGGAGTGACCCACATGGCGTTTCCTACAAAGGGCCGTTGCCTGGCTTGAATTCCGCGCGACGTCACCTCGCGGTAGATCTTCAGAGCATCCTCGCACTGGAAACACACCGCTACTCCTTCGCCGAGCTTACCTGCCGGTACGCCTTCCTGGCGGTACTCCTGCAGCATCAGCGCGGCGCCCCCAAGCTGCAGCCAGCACCAGCACAGCTTACCCTCATTGATCCATCGGTTCGTCATACGAAAGCCAATCCCATCAACGTAATAAAGGAGTGACGCTTCCAGGTTCGTCACCATGAAGAAGGGGACAGCCTGCTTGACGTTGTCGTCTGGGGTTGACTCGATCGTTGTCTCCAGCTGGGTTTCGGGGTTCATGGCTCAACTCCTCGAAGAATTCAAACTCGGCCCACCGGTCTGCAATGGTTGCATTGTACTTCTGAGGTGTTTGAGCTGGCCAGGGCTTGGAGGTGGTAGACACGAACAGGGACCGTCAAAATCAACTCAGGAGATTTTCAGCACGACTTTGCCGTAGTTCTTTCCTGCTTCGAGGAGTTTGTAGGCTTCCCGAGCTTCGGACATCGGGAACACGTGGCCGATTTGCGGAGCGAGTTTGCCCTGCGCGATCCATTCCGAGAGTTGCTGCCACGCGGGAGCCATAATCTCCGGCTTCTGTGACAAATAAGTTAGCCACAGGCCTTGCACGCTGGCCGATTTCGCATACATGGCACGCAAGTCGAGTTGCGGCTGTTTGCCGGTCGCGGTGCCGTATTGAATCACACGTCCGAAATCGCGCAGGCAACGCAGGCTCTTTGCGGTGTGCTCGCCGCCGAGCATTTCGAAAACAGCGTCCACACCCTCGCCGTGAGTCAGGTTCTTCACCACTTCTTCGTAGTCGTGCTGTTTGTAATTGATGCCGTGCTGCAGGCCGAGCGCTTTCACCCGGGATAATTTTTCCTCGGATGACGACGTGCCATACATGTCGACCCCGAGAATCTTGCCGATCTGCACCGCGGCCGTGCCCACTCCTCCGGCCACCGCGTGAATGAGGACGCGGGGCCTGCGGGTTCCGCTCTGCTGCGGAGCAGAAACATCCCCACTTCTCGCAGAAGGCGCGAGAAATGGGGCACCCGGCGGCTGCGCCGTCATGCCTGCCTGCCAGTAAGCGAGGTAGGCGGTGAAATAGTTGACGGGGAATGCCGCGGCCTGCTCGTAACTCCACTGCTCGGGTACAGGCCACAGCATGTTGGAATAAACCGCAGTCTTCTCCGCGAAGGCCGCCCACTGCGCGTAGCCCATCACTCTCCGCCCGCTGGATTCTTCCACCCCAGCAAATTCGCGCCCCGCAACCAGCGGCGGCGGCGGGGTCCCCGGATACCCGCCCTTGGCCGTCATGAAATCCGCAAAGTTAACTCCCCCAGCCGCCACCTGCACAATAGTCTGCCCAGCCTTGGCCGCAGGCTCGGGAACATTCCGCACCGCAAGCCCATCGCACCCCGTAAGGCTGGTAATCACGAGCGCCTTCATAGAAGGAAGTGTAGCAGGAACAATTCAGTCTTCGGACCTCAGGCGTCGGGCGTCTGCCTTCGGACATCAGCACTAAGTCCGGAAGCCGACAGCCGAACGACGGCTCCAGTCCCCGCAGCATGATTTTGGCTGAGGGTCGAGGTCGGAAGGCCGACGCCGATTTTTCGCACTTCCCGGTGTATACTCTCCGCGTTGGATTACCCAATTCCCGGCCAGCCCCAATCGGGCCGGGACGGGGCGCAGCTTCATCCCCTATTCATGCGCGCCCCGCATTGCGAATTGCCGCTTCCGGCCGGGGCTACGGGAATACGGCACGGACGGGCCGAGTACAGCCTGTAGTTTCGGGCTATGGCGCGTTCGGGGAGGTCTATCCATGCAGTTAGGATTGATTCGTCTTCTTTTTGTCATTGTAGTAGCCGTTACCTGCTATGTAATCGAGCCCTTTCGGTTGCCGCAAATTCAAGACGCCGGTGTGGGCGCGCTGATCGGCCTCGCCATCGTCGTCTTCGAATGGCAGTTGCGGCGGGTGAGTCTGAAGCGACTCATCGGGGCCGCCATCGGAAGCCTGCTCGCCATCTGTGGCGCCTATCTGTTTTCCCTCGTCATCCGCAGCAGTGTGCCACCCGGCAACACCCAGAGCTTTCTCCAGATTCTGGTCATGCTGTTGATGGCCTACGTGGGCCTGATCGTAGGCGCCAATAAGGGCGACCTGCTCAATCTTGCGGCCCTGGGAGGGATCTTCGGCGGCGAAAAGCAATCCAAAAAAAGCTACAAGATTCTCGACACCAGCGTCATCATCGATGGCCGCATTGCCGACATCGCCGAAACCGGCTTTCTCGACGGCATTATCGTGACGCCGCAGTTTGTTCTACGCGAGCTGCAACTGGTCGCCGATTCCGCCGACTCGCTCAAACGCAATCGCGGCCGCCGCGGCCTCGACATTCTGCAGCGTCTGCAAAAAATCGCAACCCTGCAGATTCAGATTGTGGAGAATGATTTCCCCGCCGTCCGCGAAGTCGATTTGAAGCTCATCGAACTCGCCAAGGTCTACGAAGGCAAAATCATCACCAACGATTTCAACCTGAACAAAGTGGCGCAACTCCAGGGCGTGGAAGTGCTCAACATCAACGAACTGGCCAATTCGCTGAAGCCGATCGTGCTGCCCGGCGAGACCATGCGCGTCTTCATTCTGAAAGAAGGCAAGGAATACAACCAGGGCGTCGCCTACTTGGATGACGGCACCATGGTCGTGGTCGACAATGCCCGGAAGATGATCGGCAAAACCATCGATGTGTCGGTCACCTCAGTTTTGCAGACCACCGCGGGAAAGATGATCTTCGGCAAGTGGGACGAACGCACATCGTATTCCCGCTCCAGCGTTCCGGTTGCAACGGCTCCGGTGGCGGTTCCAGTAGTTGCAGCGCCTCCGCCGGTTTCGATCCCAGCACCCGCAGTCGAGAAGCCCGGCCCGCAGTAATGAGCTTTCGGCAGCAAGATCAAGAGCTTTTAAGCGCCGAGATCGCGAAGAAAATGCCGCCAAGTCCGCAGAGGGAACGCTAAGTTTTCTCCGCGACCTCGGCGGTGGTTCTCGGCGCCCACCGCGGAGGAAGGCTCTTTCCTTGAGGTTTACCACTCGATTCCGGCCTAGGTCGCGGATGCCGATGACACGGTGATTCTGTTCCCGCTCAGCTCGCCCACAATCCTGGCTCGCTGTCCGGCAAACTTCTTCACCACCGTCACGTCCCCATCCAGCAGATATGTCGTCTCGCCCTCCACCAGCGCAAACTGCGACCCGGAATAGACGCAGGAGCGCGAGCATTCTGCCGCGCTTTTGCCGGACTTGGGGGAATGCCTGGCCCCGCAATGCGAGCAGGTGACCATGCCTTCATACGCGCGCTGCACGCTCTCGTGAGCCGGTTCCTGGACTTCGCGAGCGCTGGACTGGGGACTCTGCAGCAGGCCCGAATCCGTTGATGCCGCCTCCCGAGCTTTCGGCTCGTGGGCCACCGCCGCGACCGTTCCCAAACATGCCAGCAGCAGCGCCAGGGCGCAGGCCATGCCTGCGCCGATCATCACAATTTCGATCCAGAGACGCTCGCTCTTCATGGCACACCTGCTTTCGCCGGGAGGGCCCTTGGGCGCACACGTTGGGTGCGCAAGTTGGGTGCGCAAACCCAGCCAGTGGTTGTGGGAAGAGTTGCAACTGGCTTGCCAGCCCACGCGCAAATCGGGCAGAAAATCCTAAGTTGATGATTAGAAAAGCTTCAAACGTTCTATACCTGCCGCGGCCCGAGGCGCTTTTTGGGCGGTGCATGAAACGCGAGTCAGGAAAAAACTTCCAGCCGGTGGGCCCAGTCTTAGTCTGCCCTGATTTGAACTGCCTCGCTCCCGCTCGTATACTTACAGCCCGCTATGAAGGTGGTGGTGATCATTCCGGCCGCTGGTCTAGGCACGCGCATGGCTCCCATGCCGAGCGCGAATAAAGGCAACCCTCCAGCTCTCTCCAAACAGTTCACCGAGTTGGGCGGCACGCCCATCCTCATTCACACTCTGCGCAAGTTTGCCGCGGTCGAACCCGTGAACGAAATCTGGATCGCGCTGCGCGAGAACGAGATCGCCGGATTCCGGGCACGCCTCGAGAACGGAGCGAAAGACGTGCTGAACAAAGATGTCGTGAAGAAAAAAATTGAACTCGTGGTCGGCGGCGAGCACCGCCAGCAGTCGGTGGAGCATGCACTGAACGCCGTGTCAGCCGCGCCCGATGACATCGTGCTGGTGCACGACGCGGTTCGTCCCTTCGTTACCCCGGAGATCATCAACGATGTGATTGAAGCGGCTAAGAAGTATGGTGCGGCCATCGCGGGACTGCCCGCCGTCGACACCGTGAAACAAGTCGAGCGCACCGCCGAAGGCGCCATCATCAAAGCCACCATCCCGCGCGCCGCAGTGGTGCTGGCGCAAACGCCGCAAGGCTTCCGCTACAGCGTAATCAAAAAAGCCTTCGACGAAGCCACCGCCGACGGCTTCATGGGCACCGATGAATCTTCGCTAGCCGAGCGCGGCGGCCACGCAGTCGCCGTAGTCATGGGCTCGCCCAAAAACATAAAAATCACCAGCCCCGGAGACCTCCCACTGGCGGAGTTCTATTTACGGAAATGAGCCCGGATTTTCACGGATTTCCACGCTCACGGAGAAAATTATTGGCGTGTTTTACGATGTCTACAACGAGTTGGGCAACGGATTTCTGGCATCCACATATGCAGGGGCGATGGCTGTGATCCGTGAAAATCCGCGCCAATCCGTGGCCAAGGTTTCAGCATGAGGATCGGCTACGGCTTTGACTCCCACGAATTTCGCCCCGGCATTCCGCTGAAGATTGGCGGCATCACTCTGCCCCACGACCGCGGCCTGGGCGGCCACTCCGATGGCGACGTGTTGCTGCACGCCATCACAGACGCGCTTCTGGGAGCCGTCGCCGCGCCCGATATTGGCGCGCTGTTTCCGCCGTCGGATCCGAAGTGGAAGGGCGCCGACTCCGTCATTTTTCTACGCGAGGCCCTGAAGCGTGTGCGGAATGCGGGTTACACCGTGGCCAACGTCGATGCCAGCCTGATTCTGGGCGCGCCCAAGATTGGCCCTCACTCTGCCGCGATTCGCGCGCGCGTGGCCAAACTGCTCGAACTGTCCAGCGACTGCGTCGGCCTCAAAGCAAAAACGCCCGAAGGCCTGAATCTGGAAAACGCCGCCATCGCGCACGTAGTCGTCCTGCTGGAAAAGTCCCAGCCAAAGAAGAAACCGCAAAAGAAACGAAAGCCGAAATCAGTCGCACGAGCGCTGCCCAGCAAGCGGCGCAGTACAAAGAGACCCAGTGATTGAAAAGGAGCAGATCTGAGGTCTGACGTCCGAGGTCCAAGGTCTGAAGCCGGAAGCCGAAAGCCGCCCCCTGCCGCCGCTACAATAAATCATGCCCCGCATCGCCATCCCTCTGCCGCACTCTTCAGACCCCGACTACGCCCAGCGCTCCATCCCGCAATACGAACGCGCCATCGAACTCGCCGGAGGCGAGCCCATCCGCATCCCTCTGGATCAACCCGCGGAGGCGTTGCTGAGAATCATCGAGTCGTGCGACGCCGTGCTGCTGCCCGGTAGCAAGGCCGATGTCGATCCCGCAAAATTCCACTCCCAGCCTTCCCCGCACACCGCCGCCGCGGACGCCGCACGCAACGCCGTCGACGAACTGCTCCTCACCCACGCCTATCGCCAGCGCAAGCCCGTGCTCGGCATCTGCTACGGCCTGCAGAGCCTCAACGTCTTCCGCTCAGGATCGCTCGTCCAGCACATCCCCGATTTTTTGCCGGAAGCAGTGCGCAACCGCGTGAACCACGAAGCCGGTAAGACCGTAGCGATAGCGCACGAAGTAGAAATCGAAAATGCTTCCCAACTGGCAAAGATTCTATGTAGAGACAGCCGCCCCGGGCTGTCCCGAGCGCAGCTCGGCGGCATCGCCACCGCCCCCGCCCAGAATGATCACAGCGTCAGTTATGCTTTTAAATCCGCCGCGAACGCCGCTTCACCCTCCGGGAAAAACCTGATCCTCCCCGTGAATTCCTCTCACCACCAATCCGCCGAAACCATCGGCCACGGCCTCCGCATCATCGCCCGTTGCCCTGCCGATGGCATCATCGAAGCCCTCGAAGGCACCGCCGACGATCATTTCGTCCTGGCCGTGCAATGGCATCCCGAGCGCTCGGTGGACCAAGACGAACCCTCGCGCACCCTTTTCCGAGCATTCGTCGAAGCGGCCGAGGAGCCGTCAAAAAAGAGGTAGCAACAAAACAAAGGAGTTAACGTTAGCCGTAACTGATTGAAAACAAACGGACGATTTGTGCCTACATTTCCACATTTTTCGTCGATTTGGCCACACTTCGCCAACCCTCTGCCGCAGTTGCGCTTACAGTCGCAGTTTTGCGGTTTTCCACCGTTCCTTGAGTTTTCCACAGTGTTCCTGCAGGAACATTTCTCCATTTTGTAGGCAACGAAACGAATCGACGAAACGAATCGATCGAAGCCGAATCGAACGAAACGAATCAAGACCACGGCTGGCTCAGCTGAGGCGTTCGATCGCGGCCAGAGCTTTCGCCTGGCGATAGTGGCGGATTTCCATCACCAGCGAGAGCACGAAGATGATGGTCCCGGCGACCACGGCGATGGGCAGGGCGATGGACCGGTACGTGATCCGCATGTCGGGATGCACGTGGTGCAGCGCCGCGACGATCACAACCCCGAGGATGGCCAGCAACAGGCTCACGGCGAAGCACAGCAGCGTTCCAACGAAGGTTGCCACAAGAACGCGAAAAGGAATGCCGTACCAGCGAGGCGGGCGGAATGGAGTCGCGGGTGCCAATGGGCTTCGGCATCCATTCTACTCGCCGCTGCGAGACCGGATTTCTCTTCATCCAGCACAGCGGGTCGAGCGCATCGGTCTAGCGAACACGGTCTAGCGAACACGTCCAGCGAACACGGTCGAGCGCACAGAAGATTCTTGCAACAGCAAGGATGCCGCGGCACTGAGGATGGGGGCCGCACCGGAATCGCGTTAGATTGAGTCTTGGCTGCGGTTGGCGCGGTGGCCGCCGAAGGCGCAGATGATCCTGGTGCCGGCGACGGCTTCGCCGCCATGGAGCACGCCGCGGGGAATCAAATATTCCTCTCCGGCGCGCACGGGAATCTTCTCGCCGTCGACGACCAGCGTGTAGCAGCCCTCGACCACGACCATATATTCGTCGAACTCGTGCACGTGGGGTGTTGCGGCGGCAGTCTGGAAGCAGGTCCAGAAGGCCATCTGGCTTCCGTCCGCGCCGTCGAACACATAGCCTTCAACGCTGGGAGTGGCCTGGCTCCCAGTTGCGACGCGGTTCGCCGGCTGCTTCATGAATTCGGGGAAAGCTTTCATGGCTGGAATCCTTTCGGAGAGGTAACACTCAATCCACGCTAGTGTATAAGATAGTTAGCATGTCACAGGCAGCTCCAGCAATCACGCGGAGTCCCGCAGAAGTAGTGCGGGTGACGCCGGTTTCGCAGGCGGCGAACGGCATCTGCTATGCCGTGGCGGGCGAAACGGCGGTAAATTCGTTTGACCTGGAGCGCATGATTGCGGCTGTGCCGGGCAAGGTGGCAGGGGCGTTGGAGCGCAAGGCTTATTATTTTGTGCCGCTGGCCGTGAGCCAGGGCGAGGATACGGTGATCGCCGACCGCTACGACGTGGCGCTTAGCGACAATGCGGTGTGCCACCGCAACCTGAGCCTGGGCGATTCGCAGTGCGTGTTTATCTCGACGCGCCTGATGGACGACAAGTTTTCTGTGGCCTTTGAGTTTTATATCAACGTGGGCCACGCCCTGGTGGAGCGGGCGGGAGTGTCGCGCGACTTCAGCGAACTGGCGTGGAAGCAGGTGGAAGCCGGAGCGCGCGGCGAGACTTCGCTGGATGCATGGGAAGCGCGCAAGCTGGCAACGGCCGCTGGCCCGGACGCGGAGCGCTACAAGAACGAATACCTGGAAGCAACTTTTGCCGACACAATTTCTATTTACTTGCTGTCACTCTATCTGGATGTGGATTACCGCGATCTGCGGGAGCGGGACTATCCGCTGCTGGCCCCCTCGGCGCTGGCGGAGCGGCTGCGGAAAGTGGCGGAGTTATTTCCGCCGAATGGCGGGTTCGAGTTTGCGGTGCTGTACCGGCGGCACGGGTAGAGTGGAGTCTTCGCCTCGCGGGCTGGCAAGGTTACCTTCTTTTCGCCGCAGATTTGCACGGATTTTCGCGGATTAAAGCCCTAAAACCTGCAAATTCAAAATCCCAACCTTTGACGGATTCAGGGCAGACTCTCGCGCGCAGAGAGGGCGAGAAATGGGGCACCTCTGCACTGCTAGCTCGACCCTGGTGCCCAAATGCAGGCCGAGACTTTACAATCGACTTCCCATGACTGTGACCATGCGATCGTTCGCGAAGATTAATCTCGGGCTGCGCATTGGCGCGGCGCGGGACGACGGATTTCACGAACTGCTCACGGTTTACCAGACGATTGGACTGCATGATGTCGTTCGGGTGAGTGTGGAGCGTGGCAAGGGGCGGGGTTCCAAGATCGAGGTTCGTTGTACTGACCCGCGTGTTCCCCGTGACGAGTCAAATACCTGTTATCGCATTGTCGAGAAGGCGCTGCGGGTTCTCAAAGTTAAGAGCCGCGTGGTGATTGAGCATGGGGCTGCCGCGAAACACCTCTCGATATTCTGCCTCGTCCATCGAGGCCAGCCATTCGAGTTTCGGGAGGAACAGCGAGTTTTCTCCCGGCGATTCGCCGGCATTCGCCGGGTTGTTCTTCCGCAACGGAAAAATGCGCGGCCCAAAGTCTTCTTCCCGCGTCACCGGGGCGCGGCCGTTCCACGGGCACACGTCTTGGCAAATATCGCAGCCGAATACATGGTGCCCCATCGGCTCGCGCAGCTCTTCGGGTACTCTGCCGCGCAATTCGATCGTCAGGTAGGAGATGCAGCGCCGCGCATCCAGGACGTACGGCGCGACCAGCGCTTTCGTCGGGCAGGCATCGATACATCGCCGGCAACTCCCGCACAGATCCGGGGCAGGCATCTCTGCGGGTCCCAGTGTTTGAGTGAGATCCAGAGTCGTCAGGATCGCCCCGAGAAAGAACCAGGAACCCAGCGCCTGGTTCAGAAGCAGCGTGTTCTTGCCCACCCAACCCAGGCCCGCATATTTCGCAAATACGCGCTCCTGCAGGGGCCCCGTATCGGCGTACACGCGCGCTTCAAACGGTTCCTCGACCTTCTCGCGCAACGCCGCGACCAGGCCATCCAGTTTTTTTCGCAGCACATCGTGGTAATCGCCACCCCATGCGTACCTGGAAATCCAACCCCGTGGTTCGGCCGCATCGGACTCCTGGGCCACATCGGTGGACTTTGGTTGCGCCGTGTTGTAGTGCAACGCGCAAACAATCACGCTGCGAATTCCGGGCATCGCGCCGTCGGGGTTGCTGCGCCGCGCGTCGGAGAGATACTTCATCTCTCCGGCATAGCCTCTCGCCAGCCACTCCTCCGTGTGCGCCAGTTCGGGGAATTTCGAGGCGCGCGCGACTCCGCACAACTCGAAGCCGAGCGCCTTCGCGCGCTCTTCGATCCAAGCGGTATCGGACCTGGCCCGCATCCTTCCGATTCTGCCGCAAGCGAGGCCGCGTGGCGAGCGCCAAGAAAGCAACGCCGTTAGGATGGGGCCACGCGCAGCCCGATGTTATGCAGCCGGGCGCTCAGTGGAAACTGCGGAGTGCCGTACCTTCGTCGGAGTACACGTCGAAGACGGTGAACAGCTTGGTTAGTTGCAGCAGGTCGTGAACTTTTCTGGTCAGGTGCAGCAGCTTCAGATCACCGCCGCGGTTCTTTACCGCCGTGAAGGCGCTTACCAGCTCGCCTATCCCGGAGCTGTCGATATAGTTGACGTCCGCAAGGTTGAGAACAATCCTCACGCGTTCTTCAGCGAGCAGCTCGCGTATGGTCTTGCGCAACAGCGCGCTACCCTCGCCGAGCGTAATCCGCCCGCCGATATCCACGACCGTGACGACACCAGCATCCCGATATGTAGCGCGCAGATCCATATTCTCGGCCTACACTTCCCGTTGTGGCGCCGCGCTCTGACCGCCCTGTCCATTCGCTCCAGGATTGTCCACGGAAGGCAACTTCTTCGACATGATGATTTCCGCACCGCCCGTTCGTCCGGGCACCACATCAAACTCATCCATGAAGGCGCGCATCAGGAAAATGCCGCGCCCCGACGTGCTCAACAGATTCTCCTGAGCCAGTGGATCCGGTACACAGGTCAGGTCGAAGCCTGGGCCCTCGTCCAGCACGTGAATGATCATCTTGTCCGGCGTCAGGTCCAC
>DATDGM010000112.1:0-14569 GCA_036522075.1 Candidatus Sulfotelmatobacter sp. | reverse complement strand
GGATGATTCTTCCGCACCCGCGTCTCCGGCGACAAATAACTGAACATCTGACTCTGCTGATGATCCACGCCTCTCATGCTTTCACTCTTAACATGTCTGGCCTGTGGATGAGGAGTGGTTTTTCAGCAGCCTGCTAGGCGCCTGCGCGCAGCTTCTCTTCGAGCCGCGCTTTCACCTCTGGCCACTCGTTATCGAGGATGCTGAAGTAGATGCTGTCGCGGATTCTGCCAGTCCAGGTGACGACGTGGCGACGCAACGTTCCTTCTTCTTTTGCGCCGAGGCGGAGGATGGCGTTGCGGGATTTTTCGTTGAGAGCGTCGGTCTTCAGTTCGACGCGGGCGCAGCCCCAGACTTCGAAGGCGTGCCGAAGCATCACGTACTTGGCCTCGGTGTTGACGGCGGTGCGCTGCCAGGCGGGAGCGATCCAGGTGGAGCCGATTTCGACGCGGCGATTGCTGCAGTCGATGTTCATGAAGCGGGTGCTACCGACCACTCGTCCGGAGGCCTGTTGTACCGTTGTGAAGACGACCGACTGGCCGCGATCCTGCTCCTGCAGGGCTTTGGCCACGAGCTTCTCGAAGTCGTCCCGCGTTTGCATACGGTAAGGAATCCAGCGGAAAATGTCGTCGAGCGAGTCTTTTGCGACTTGCCAGAAAAGTTCGGCGTGGTCCGGAAGAATCGGCTCGAGGCGGACGACTGAGCCGGCGAGAGTGAGCGGAGTGAGGATATTCATTGCAGAATTGACGATGCCCATGGTTGATTGCACGCGAGGTTACCCGGCTAGGTTAACTTGTTCTGACTCATCTGTCCGCGCAAGAAGCGATTATCTTGCATCATTGCGGCAAAGCTGGGCATCTCAACTACGGCGTGGAAGGCTAGTCTCGACGAGACTGAGATTCTTGACTCCGCCTGAAAAACGACTGCGCTCGGGATGACACCCGACGGGGTGGGTGTATTCGAAATTACCGCGGCTGGGCACGAGTAACATTGTTCATGCAAGAACGTCTAACACATCAATGCCAGGGGAGCTGTGAGTGAAGGCGCATTGTCTGCCGTTTACCCAAATTCCGCATACGACGCGACTTTTCAGCGACTTTCTCGCGTACTCGCCGCGGGTTCGCCCATTTTATCCGCACTCTCCGAATTTTTCTGAATGGTTGAAAGAAGAGGCCTCGGCGCTACGGTATGAGGGCGCGCGACGCGAAGGTGTGAGCGCCATCCTCGAACGGCAGAATCGATCGTGGAACGCATCGCCGCAGACGCTGGCCAACCTCGGCCGCCTGCGCCAAGGCGCTGCCGCGGTGGTGACCGGTCAGCAGGTGGGTTTATTCGGCGGGCCGATGTTCGCCGTATACAAGGCGTTGACGGCCGTCAAGCTGGCCGAGGAAGCCGGCAAGGCGGGAGTGGACGCTGTCCCGGTTTTCTGGCTGGCTACGTCGGATCATGATTTGGCCGAAGTAAATCACGTAACGTTCCTGGGGGCGGATGGCGCGCTGCAGGCCATCGCCACGACCAGCCACGATGTGACTGGGGCTCCGGTGAGCGCCGTGCGCCTGGGAGAGGAGATCCTTCCGGCGGTGGAACAAGCTGCGGCCTTGCTCGGGGAGACCGACGCAACGCGGATTCTGCGCGAGGCTTACCGGCCGGGAGAAAGTCTGGGGACGGCTTTTGCCCGCCTTTATGCACGCCTGTTTGCCGATTGGGGAGTAATTCTGCTCGACGCTTCGGACCCTGAGCTGCATCGCGTGGCGGAGCCGATTTATCGTTCTGCGATTGAGCATGCAGAAAAGCTCAATGGCGCGCTGCTGGCGCGCGGCGAGGCGCTGGAGAGGGCGGGCTACCATCAGCAGGTCAAGGTGGTTCCCTCTACCGTGCTTTTGTTTACGCTGCATGAAGGCGCGCGCACCCCGATTCACCGGCTGGCGGGTGAGCAGGCGGATGAGAAGAATGTTTTCGTGATCGAGCACAAGGACGGTGCAGAGAGGGTTACCGAGGACGCATTACTGGCCCAGATCGCGGCGGCGCCGGAAAAGTTCAGCCCGAACGTGCTGTTGCGGCCGGTGGTGCAGGATTATCTACTGCCTACCCTGGCCTATGCCGGCGGCGCGGCGGAAGCGGCCTATTTTTCCCAGGCAGGAGCTGTTTACGAAGCTGTGCTGGGCCGAGTCACTGCGGTCGTGCCGCGGTTTTCGGCCACGCTGATTGAGCCCAAGATGCAGCGTTTGCTGGAACGCTATGGCATTGGCTTGCGCGACGTTCTCAATGGCCCCGAGGCGCTGCGGCAGGAATTGGCTGCGCGGAGCCTTCCGGGGGAATTGCAGTCGGCGTTTGACGCGGCGAAGCAATCGCTGGAAAGCAACCTGGCCGCGATTCGGGAAAAGTTGGAGCGTCTGGATCGCACCCTGGTAGAAGCGGCACAAACCGCCGGTTCGAAGATGCATTACCACCTCGATCGCCTCTATGCGCAGGCGGCCCGGGCTGAGTCGCAGAAGGGGGAAGTCGTAGGCCGCCACGCGGAAACTTTGAGTCAGGCGCTTTTCCCGGACAAGGGGCTGCAGGAGCGCGGAATCGGCGGTATGGCATTCATCGCTCGCTACGGACTCGGCTTTCTGCAACAACTTTATGAGGGAATGCAAACCGATTGCCACGACCACCAGGTGATTGAGTTGTGATCGCTCGGTGCCGCTGTTTCTTCGACATCTCTGGCGGCGAGCGGGCGGCTAGACTCGCCTCAGCCAGGCTTCCAGTTCCGCGAGAGACTCCACGCGGGGAAAGCCGCGGTCGCGGTAGGCCCCGGCCACGTCGAACAAAACGGCGTTCATTCCTGCGTTGCGGGCGCCAATGTAATCCACCGAATACACGTCGCCGACGTAGAGGCTTTCTGCCGCCGGTGCCTGCATGACCGACAGGGCCGCATGAAACACTGCAGGATGCGGTTTTTCGTATCCCACAAGGCCGGAATCTGTGATGCTCTGAAAACAGTCGGCGATGCCGCAACGCCGCAGCACGTCTTCGATTTTGCCGTCGGCGTTTGAAATCACCGCAGTCGAATGAACTCTGCGGATGCGCTCCAGCGCTTCCCGCGTTCCGGGCAGAATCTGGTCCCAGTTGGCGGATTTCTGCGTGTTCTCCACGAGTTGGTTGCGCAGTTGTCCGCCGTTTCTATCATGCAGCAGATTCAATTCTTCGAGCAGATGGGAGTGGAAGGTCCACCAGAAGCTGTGATCCACTTTGCCGCCGACCATGCCATCGTCAAATTCTTTCTTGGTGCGGCGCTCGAGAGCTTGCCAGTGTGCCAAGGTGGGCTGGCGGTTGGCCGGCAACGCAGCCAGAATGTGCGCCCGGTTGGGAAACAGCAGCGTGTTGCCCACGTCGAAGAAGACGAAACGGAGATCAGCCATGTTTCATATTAACCAAAGAATCCGCATTAAAATTCGAATAGGGTTGGACCTTTGCGACGGCCTGGGGCTAGCCCGGGAGGCGCGGACGTGACCTTGCGAGCCGTGACCGTCCGAAGAAAAACAGGTAATATCGAATTTTCGTCCCCAACGCGCGGACTGTGTGGAGCATCTCACTCGCCGCCGGGGCTGCGTTTTCTTTGGCGACCGTTTTCTTAAGAACATGCTTTCGAACCTGGCAAGCACAACTCGGGCAGCACTCGGTGCTTACACGGCCGTGCGCCTGCAAGTCTCGGTCGCGTTGACCGCACTTGTGGCGGTGCGTTCTCACGGCTCGCGCGAAGACGTCTACAATATTTTGTGGGCGGTGGTATTCGGATTCGCCACGTTGAACATCCTGGGCCTGGCCTCGCGGCGCCTGGAGCCGAATCGCCGCGGCATGAGTTTTGGGGAATTGATGGCCGTGCTGGTGGTGGTCCTTTCGGTCGTCCTGCTGGGGTGGGAAATGATGAATCTGTTCCACATTTTCCCGATCAAACTGCGGCGGTAATGAATCGGATTACCGCGCCGCCGGCGTGGCGTGCGGAAAGGACATTTTCCTCATCCATTAAGGGTGACCGGAGAGGACGACTCAAATTACCCGTGCTTTGCGGTATGATTCGATTGACATGACGAAGGGCCCGAAACATTTCGAGATTACTTGCCCGTGTTGCAATGGGCGGTTGAAAGTGGATGCGGGCACCGGTACGGTCATTTCCCACACGGCCGCCAGGCAACCCAAAACGTTCAACGACATGGAAGAGGCTGCGCGCGCCATGAAAGAGCAGGACAGCCGAAGGGAATCGATTTTCCGGCAGTCCATGGAAGCACAAAGGCATTCTGCCGACCTGTTGGAAAAAAAGTTTCAGGAGGCCGTGAAGAAGGCCAAAGAAACGCCCGATACGGGCCGGCCCATCCGCGATTTTGATCTCGACTGATTCACTGATTCGATCCCGCCCACGGGATCGAGACAAGCAGAGAAGTAATCCCCCGAAATGAGCACTCGTCCTCTTCTTCTCGGCCACCGCGGCGCGCGGGCTGTAAAGTTCATTCCAGAAAATACTTTGGCTTCTTTCGACCGGGCGCTGGCCGACGGTTGCGACGGCTTTGAATTCGATGTCCGCCTTACATTGGATCGCGAAGCCGTGGTTTGCCACGATCCTAAGATCGGCGCTGTCCAGATTGAACGGGCCAAAGCCAGCGAGATCGCTGAGCTGCCGCGACTGCGCGATGTGCTGCAGCGTTACCGCGATTCGTTTCTCGACATTGAATTGAAAGTGAAGGGCCTCGAGAAAATCGTGGTCGACCTGTTTCTGAGGAACAGACCACATCGCGGTTTCGTGGTCTCGTCATTTCTACCCGGCGCGTTGAAATCGCTACACGCTGAGGACGCCACGATTCCGCTGGGCTTGATTTGCGAAAACACGCGTCAGCTCGACCTGTGGGACGAACTTCCTGCCAGTTATGTGATTCTCCAGCAGGCACTGGTTGACGCCGAGCTCGTCCGCAAAGTGAAGGGGGCAGGGAAAAAAATCATCGTGTGGACGGTTAACGATGCCGAGGACATGCGACGGTTCGCCGCATGCGGAGTCGACGGCATTATTTCCGACGATACCAAGCTCCTCTGCCAGGCGCTTGCGCGCCCGTGAAAGCCGAGCCTTCACTAGCGCCGGAATTCGGCGCGAAATAAGGGCGGGACCTCGAAATCCTTTCATACAGGATTCAGTCTCTCGGAATCGGTAGTCCTGCCGATTGGCTGGGCGCAAAAAGGGAGGTACCGTTGCAGTGGAATTTTCACCTATTCCCCAAAGAGGTGAATTGTGTCGCGCCTATTCGTCAGAGTCCTCGCTGCAAGTTTTTTTTCCATCGCCTGCTTCTGCTTTTCACTGCCGGTCTATGCGAGTCCGAATATTGAAGTGATTTCTCCGCAAGCCGGCATGAGCAGCGGGTCGCCGGTGTTTTTTGAGGCGAATGCAAGCTCCTCTTGCGCCCAGGGAATCGCGGCCTTGCGCATCTACAGCGCTCCGGGCGTGAGTGCTTACACGACTCTGAGCGCACACCTCGAAACCTTCATCAATTTGACCCCCGGAATCTATAACACGGTTGTGCAGGCCTGGGACAATTGCGGAGGGGTCTCGAAGGCTCCGGTCACGCTGACCGTGACATCGGACGCAGGCGTCAGCGTTTTTCTTCCGAGCACGACCTCTGGGTCTGGTCCGATTCACTTCGCCGGCTCGGCGCGGAATCCCGATTGCCCTGCAGGAATCTTGGCGATGAGAATTTACACTTCCTGGGGAGTGACGCCGTATACGGTCTACGGAAATCAACTTGACGCCTACGTGCAACTTGGGAACGCCGTTTACGACGCCACGCTTCAGGCCTGGGACAACTGCGGGAATGTGTTCAAATCCAATTTCCAAATCTCAGGATCAGGCGACGCGGACGCCTTTCTCTACACTGTGAATCAGGCTGGGGAGATTGCGAAATTCAACGTTGATTCCAACGAAGCGCTGGCAGTCGACAGCCCTGCGGAAGTGTTTTCTTCCAGCCAGGCAGCCAGTTCGATCGTGCACCATCCTAGCGGATGGTTTGTCTATGTCTCGACGATCGCCGGTATCTACGGGTACTACGTCGATCATGGAACGGGCGTTCTCCGGGCCATGCAGGGCTCGCCCTTTTACTCGAATATCCCCATTGGCACGCTTTTCGCAGACCCGACGGGAAACTTCTTGTATGCGGCGCAACCGTTGCCATCTAGCACTGGATCGGAGCCTTCCACAAAGTTGAACAGCTACAAGATCGATCGGTCGACGGGCGCACTTACCTTGTCGGCGTCCACGACGGTCGGGCAGGTCCTGGTCGCGATCAGCACCGATCCCGACGGACTCTTTTTGTATGCCACGGGAGGAGGAGTCACTACCGACCCGAGTCACATCTACGGCTATCACGTGAATCCCAACAGCGGCGCGCTGACGCCCGTGTACGGCAGCCCGTTCGAGATGTCCGATGTCCAATATGCTTTTGCATTATCCGCGGGCTATCAATATCTCTACGTAGCAACGGCGACGAACGGCGGCGATGTGCGAAGTTATCAGATCAACTACAACTCGGGGTCGCTCTATCCCCCGCTGGGTCCGTATGGAGCGCCGGGGGTGATCTTTGGCACGCAGAGCATGCTGACGGATTGGCTGGCGCGATATGTGTGGACGGGAAATGAGCCGACCGGAACCGGGGAGAATTACTTTTGGCTCTTCAATCTCGACGGGTATACGGGAGCATTGACTGGGCCGCATGATATTGGCGCAGGCAATCTGTATGTCGATCTCCTCACTGAGAGTAATGCCGCCAATGCCATTTATGCAGCGGGCGGTCCCTGCGGACCGATCACCTGCGCTCCGGGAATGTTGAGCGCGTGGACGTGGGCTCCTGGTGGAAATGGAACCCTGGAAATGATCAATGCGCTGCCGACCGGCAGTTCGAATCCCGTTGGAGTGAGCGTCGTGCGTGCGAATCCAGAGTAACCAGCGATAGCTTCGCGAAGTACGCGGGAATTGGAAAAGCGAGCGACGGTTGGAAGGGAACTGCTGGCGAATCAGTCGGCGGCGGCTTCCAGGACGGAAGGCTTGCGGTTTACGCGGCAGAGGAACGACGACCGCTCGGTTTCGAAGGCTTCCAGATTCGCGCCGAGGGTCTGCTCGTCCCAGCCGAGCACGGCGCCAATGCGCAAGGCAGCTTCGCGGCTGCAGGATTCAGACCAGCACGAGCCGAGAGCCACGGGAACCCGGCGCAGCAGAACGTCGGCGAGTGAAACCGCGCATTCGCGGCGATAGGCCTCTACCACTTCGGCCACCACGTGCGAAGTATGCGGACAGATGGGAGCGCGCAGTTCGGCGCTCACCAGCGCCATGCGAGCGATATCCATGGCACGCTTGCCGTACCATTCCACCATTCCGCGCGCCGACTCCTCACTGATGGAACCAGCACGCGCGATCTCGAGCACGGCTTGGTCGAGCACGGGATCGAGCGAGAGGCCGGGATCGGAGAAGGCTGGTCCCGGGATGCCTGGAAGCCCTACGCTGAACGAGCCCGGTTCCTTCACCACAAGTCCGATTTTGCGGGCACACTCGCGCGCCAGAGATGCGGCCGTGGTCAGCTTTCCGCCGATCACGGAAATCAGCCGCGCCGCGCCTTCCCCAGTGTGGTCGTGCAGGAAGTGCCGGCGCGTAACTGCCGACGGGCGATTTCCCTCGGAGTTGGGCAGCGGACGAACGCCGGCGAAGGCATACTTCACGTCGTGCGCCGAGAGCTTGGCCTTGGGAAACAACTTGGTCACACTAGTAAGCAGATAGGCAACTTCTTCGGGCGATGGTGTGGTTCGTCCCGGATCACCCTGGTCGGCAACCTCGGTGGTGCCCACCAGCATTTGTTCGTTCCAGGGCAGCACAAAGATGGGGCGGCCATCCGCGGCCTCGGTGTAGAGCGGATTACTGGGCGCGGCAGGGAAGCGCGACAGAACAATATGCGAGCCGCGCACTCCGCCCAGCATGGGTTTGGCCGTTCGTATCGAGGACCGTTGGCAGACGCGGTCGGCCCACGGGCCGGAACAATTCAAAACCCAGGCCGCATCCACGCGCACGTCTTTTCCCGTGAGCCGGTCGCGGAAGAGCACTCCGCGCGCCCGGCCATGAGCTACGTTCACCGCCAGAACTTCGGCATGGTTGCGAACCACTGCGCCCGCTTCGATCGCCTCCGTGAGCCACTCCGCTACCAGGCGTTCCGGAAACTCGCACTGCGCGTCTTCATAGTTGAAGATCGACCAGCGGTGCCCCGCGTCGAGCGCCCGCTCCACGCGCTTCAGTTCCATTTCGCCCAGGCTGCGGTTCGATTTCCTGCCCGCCAGGCGCTGGTAGAGCCACAGTCCCACGCGCACTTTCATCGCGCTGCGCTGGCTCTGCTCGTTCAGCAGAACCAGAAACTGCGTGGGCTGGACCAGGTGAGAACGCTCGCGGAGCAACCGTTCCCGCTCCCGCAGCGATTCTCGCACCAGGCCAATTTCGCCGTGCTCCAGGTAGCGCAGGCCTCCGTGAATGATGCGAGTGGAGCGGCTGGTAACCCCGGAGGCGAAATCATTTTGTTCGAGCAGCAGCGTGGACTTGCCTGCGCGGGCGCATTCCCGCGCCACGGCCACGCCGTTGATGCCCCCACCGATTACCACCACGTGGAATTGCTTGCCTTCCAGTGGGGCTCGAGGCTTGATCGCTAAGGTCATGTGATTTCAATAAGATGCAGCACTGGCGCTGAAGGTGAAGGCGCCATTTTCGACCCCTGGACCCACTCTTCCTTCCCAGTTTGCGCCTGTCCGCTTCCGGGAGGAAGGTAACCTAAGTGAAATGAGTCCATGGACCAAATCCCGTCCTGGGATTCCATTTTATGGGACGGCGCGACGGTCGCGCTATTGAAGAACGCGGTTCTGCGTAGGGATTCGCGAGAAGAAGGCTTTGAACCGCCGAGAACGCGGAAAAAATCGCGGGGTCGCGGAGAAAACTCGGCGACCGATGAACAAGGAAGGTGCGAACCTGCGGGATTTCGTCAGCGTCATTGCCCGCTCTGCGCGGGTCATTTACATTAGTTGCCAATGTCCACCACAGGAGAACGCTTCGAACGCGCCGTTGAAATCATGGAACGCCTGCGGGCGCCGGGAGGTTGTCCGTGGGATCGGGAGCAGACCTTCGATTCCATCAAGCCCTACACTCTCGAAGAAACTTACGAAGTCCTCGAAGCGATTGAGAATCGCGACTGGGACGAGCTCCCCGGGGAACTCGGCGACTTGTTGCTGCAGATCCTTTTCTACTCGGAGATGGCAAAGGAGCAGGGAACGTTTTCGATCGACGACGTGCTGGACCGGCTCTCGGGCAAGCTTGTGGACCGCCATCCGCATGTGTTTGGCGACGTGAAGGCGGACACTTCCGCCGAGGTGAAGCGGAATTGGGAAGCCTTGAAAGTGGGGGAGCGAAAAAAGCGGCGGAGCAGGAATACTGACGGGGAGACTGTGAGCTCGGCCGATCCTGGCGCAGTTGGATTGCAGGCGGAAGATTCCATTCTCGCCGGCATTTCTTCGAAAATGCCGGCGCTGCTGGAAGCTTCGAAACTCAGTTCGCGCGCGGCGCAAGCCGGTTTTGACTGGCCGAATGTGGACGGCCTGTTCGAGAAGCTTCACGAGGAGGCCGACGAACTCACGCGAGAGTTGAAGAGCTTTCCTGCGCCTGGACCTCGACCTCAGGGCCGGGGCGTTGCCAGTTCGGGCCGCGCCACCGTTCCCCAAGAGCTGCAGGCGCGGCTCGAAGAAGAAGTCGGGGATCTTTTCTTTGTGGTGGTGAACATCGCTCGGTATTTGTCAGTGGATCCCGAATCGGCTCTGCGCAAAACCAACCGAAAATTCAAACGCCGATTTCAGTGGATGGAACAACGGCTGCACGGAAGCGGACGCGCTCCCGATCAGGTGGGAATGGACGAACTCGAATCCCTGTGGCAGCAAGCTAAGCGTGAGGAGCAAGCGTGACCCCGGACTCCGTCGTCATCCGCCCCTGCCACGGTCTTGAGGAGCTGCGCGCCTGCGTCGCCCTGCAGAAAGAAGTCTGGAACTTCACCGACGCCGAGCTGATCCCATTGCGCATGTTTGTGGTGGCCGAAAAAGTCGGCGGACAGGTAATGGGCGCTTTGGTTGGCGACGCTATGGTAGGTTTTGCGCTTTCGGTGCCCGGCACGCGCTCCGGACATACCTATTTGCACTCGCACATGCTGGCAGTTCGCAAAGACCACCGCAACAGTGGGCTCGGTCGGCGCCTCAAGCTCTTGCAAAGGAAGGACGCGCTGGCGCGGGGCATCGAACTGATCGAGTGGACCTTCGATCCGCTGGAGATCAAGAACGCTTATCTCAACGTCGAGAAACTGGGCGCCGTCGCGCGACGCTACAACATCAACCAATACGGCATCACGTCATCGCCCTTGCAGGGCGGGTTGCCCAGTGATCGGCTGATTGCAGAGTGGTGGCTCAAGTCGAAGCGCGTGGAGACGCTGCTCAGCACAGGAACGATTCCGACCGTCGAACGCATAACCAGCATCGCAGTCCCCGCCCAGATTTATGAGTGGAAGGCCGCACCCGAAACCCGCGGGAAGGCACAGCTCGTTCAGGAGCGCAACCGCGAACAGTTTCTGCGCGCCTTTGGCGAGGGCTTGGCCGTGCTAGGCTACGAACGCGACGCTGTGCGCAACGGGAAGTTCCTGCTGGGACGGTGGGAGGAAAATTGGTCGTATGCGTCTGAAGATTGATTCACCACGAGCATGATTCACCACGGAGACACGGAGAAACCAGACCCAGCAATAAATATCTGAACTGGGCGTTTTGTCGCTCGGTCAGTTGTGCATTTCGGTTTTGCCCGGGTGGTTTTCGCCGCGCCTCTGGGCCTCCGGTGAAATGGTCCTTTCCTCATGAAAATTGAAGCCATCACGCTCCGCGAAATTCAAATGCCGCTGGTCCACTTTTTTGAGACCAGCTTTGGCCGCACCTATCACCGCCGGATTGTTCTGGTTACTGTCCACTGCGAGGGCGTGAATGGTTGGGGCGAATGCGTTGCCGGCGAAGATCCCTTCTACAGCAGCGAATGGATCGATAGTGTCTGGCCGACCGTGGTGCATTATCTGGCTCCAGCCGTGCTCGGCCAATCATTGCAATCGGCGCGCGATTGCGTGCCCTTGTTTGCCAGGGTCCGCGGTCACCGTATGGCCAAGGCGGCGCTCGAGAACGCTCTATGGGACGCCGAGGCCAAACAGAAGCAGCAACCACTCTGGAAACTGCTGGGCGGAACGCGGCGTGAAATCGCCTGCGGCGTTTCCATCGGCATTCAAGATTCCGTAGAGCAGTTACTCGAAAAAATCCAGGTCGAACTCGCCGCCGGGTACCGTCGCATCAAAGTCAAAGTAAAGCCCGGCTGGGATGTAAACGTGCTAGAAAAAATCCGCTCGCGCTGGGCCGACATCACGCTCAGCTGCGACGCGAATTCCGCCTACGCGCTCGACCAGGTCGAACATCTGCGCCGGTTCGATCAGTTCAACCTGCTGATGATTGAGCAGCCACTATGGGATGAGGACATCTACTATCACGCCCGCTTGCAAAAAGAGCTGCGAACCGCCATCTGCCTGGATGAATCGATCGTGAGCGGCCGCTCCGCAGCCTTCGCCGTGGAAGCCGGAGCATGCCGCATTGTCAATATCAAGGTGGGCCGCGTGGGCGGATTTACCGAGGCCGTGAAGATTCACGACATTTGCCACAATCAAAACGTTCCCGTCTGGTGCGGAGGCATGTTGGAATCGGGAATCGGGCGCGCCCACAACATCGCGCTTTCTACGCTGCAGAATTTCAGCTTGCCCGGGGACGTCTCCGCGTCCCAGCGCTACTGGAAAGAAGATGTCATCGATCCTGAAGTGCAGGTTTCGCCGGCGGGAACCATCGCCATCCGCGACGATTCTGGGACGGGCTATGCCATCAAAGAAGAGCTGATTGAGAAGCTGACCACCAGAAAAGAAACCTTGCGCTGCCGGGGCAGCAGCAGAGTTTGATTCAGCAGTCGTACATCACACGGCCGTCATCCTGCGCCCGTGCTCAATGATTCTTCTCCGCATTGCTCTGCGCGATCTTCAACTCTTCTGCCCGCAGCAACTCAACCCCTTGCGCAAACGTGGTGTTTGCAGGCACCTGCCGGAAATCGCTCAGCACTTCATCCGAGACATAGTTAAAACTCCTGAATAGGAGAATCTTTCCCGCAATGTTGAGAGTCATGTGCGTGACTTCCCAGGAGCCATCGCCAACGTCGGATTGTTCGACGGCGAAATGGCCGCCTTTTTCCAGTCGCCCCAGAAATCCCCACCCGAAAGTCACGTCCTTAAAGAGAGTCCCATCGATCTTGGCAAGGCGGTGCGCCTCCCGATCGATGAGCAACATTCCCTGCATGCCGGTCAGCACCTGCTCCACGCGGGAGGGCGGACTGTAGTTTGGATTGGGCCGGAACTTCAGCCGCACCAGGGTATCGCCGGCCTTGCCGAAGTTCGTCGCCGTCTCGGTACCGTCATACTGATACAAAAAGGCGTCGGGCAGCGCTTTGAGAATGCGCACGCTGCGGTCCGAATCCCCGTTTTCCTGCGAATGTTTTCGGCGGAGCATCTCAGGGTGGTCGAGCAGACCTTGCAGATGAGCCTGCTCGCCCGCCATTTGTGCCTCAGTGAGCGGGTGGTCGTCGTAGGCGATGACCATACCCGCCATCACGTCCCGCGTTTCCACGTACAATTTGGTCTGCGAACCGCCGCGCCCGTTGGTCTTGCGCGAGCGGAACTGGTGTTTTACTGAAGTATCTTCTGAGGCCGCCAGTTCTCGCGCAATCGCTTGACGCACCAGTTCGTCTGCGGAAGCTGGGTCTGCCGGCATGGCGGCCAAGACGAGAGAGGCTGGGAGAGGAGCGACGAAGACCGGAGCAGCACCCATCAATGCCGCCACTAGGGCCAGTGTCGTGCTGCGGCGCCACCAAATTCGGACAAGGCGTCCGCTCCGGGGATGAGGGTACAGGAAGAATCTGTGCCTTCCCATTACCGTCTATTCTAGCAACTGGGACGCGAGAATCGCGCCCTGTGACCCTGAGCAGCCACCGTTCCGATCCGTGTCGCTTGCCGCACGTTCGGGAGGTTGAGTATAGTCGTGGGAACGGCGCGGCCATCCAACTCTTGCTTTGATTGATGTTTTCGTCGTTGAGCTTTCGCTGTTGACCCAGCTTCGAAGGAGAATTCCTATGAGTGCACCGTTGTCGGGGGAATTGGCGCAGATTGGCAAGTCGGTTGTCATCAAAGGCGAACTGTCGGGCAGCGAAGATCTCTACGTCGATGGCCAGGTGGAGGGAAGCATCGCTTTAAAAGGCAACAGCTTGACGGTCGGTCCGCACGGCCAGGTGAAAGCCAGTGTCGATGCCAAGGGCGTGGTCGTGCAGGGCAAGCTAGAGGGAAATGTCCAGGCTAGCGAACAGGTTGAATTGCGCAAGTCGGCGGTGGTGACCGGTGACATTTCGGCGCGGCGTATTTCGATTGAGGAAGGCGCCTACCTCAAAGGGAAGGTAGATATTCACGGCACGCAGGATGGGAAAGCGAAATAAACAGGTGGAAACAGAGACGGCCGAAATTAAAGACGGCCGAACCAAAGACGGCCGACGGAATTGAATGGCATCCGTAACGCAGAATTTCATGAAACTTTTTCGAGGCTCATCCGGTTCGCCTGAACCGGCAACACCGGCGCAAGGCTCGCAGAGGCTGACTCGTCGGTCCAGCGGGCTCGGGGAAGTGGCCCGCACCTGGGATACCGAGACGCCCTTGTGCGTTCTCGATCTGGGCTCGACCTCGCCGGCCAATATCAGCTACTTCACCGAACGCGGCCACCGCATTTACAGCGAAGACTTGCTCGTAGCCTCGACCGATCCCACGCTCGCCACTAAAGACGAGCAGGGAACTGTGGTGCTCGACAGCCGGAAATTTCTGGCCGAGAACCTGGCGTATCCCGCCGCGCAATTCGACGTGGTGCTGTGCTGGAACCTCCCCGACTATTTGCACGAGAGCCTGGTGCGGCCGGTGGTGGGGCGTTTGTGGTCGGTGCTGAAACCGGGAGGTATGTTGCTCGCGTTTTTCCACACTCGCGACGCCGGTCCTGACTCGCCGTGCTACCGTTTCCACATCGTCGGCCGCGATACGCTCGAAATGCAGCGCATCATCGTGCGCAAAGAAACCCGCCGCGGTCCCACCGGAGCCATTCACACCGCGATTACCGAGGGCTTCCATCTGCAGCGAGTCTTCAACAACCGCCACATCGAAACTCTATTCCGCGACTTCGCCTCAATTAAATTCTTCCTGGCGAGGGACAACGTAAGGGAAGTGCTGGTCGTGCGGTAACAGCGCCGCAGGCGGCGGCGCCAGTTCGCAGGGCGATTCCTCAATTTTGAGCGAGGGATGTCATTAATGCTGCTGTCGAGGCCAGCGTCGTCTTCGGATTTCGTAACAGGAAACAGACCGTCTCATCGTTGCGCCGATACTGGTATATGGTT
>DATDGM010000111.1:0-2944 GCA_036522075.1 Candidatus Sulfotelmatobacter sp. | reverse complement strand
AGGCCCTCGGCACCGGAGCGCAAGCGCAGTCCTCCAGCGTGCTGACCGCGATCGATCCCTTCAACCTGCAGGAGCAATACGGGAGACAGCCATGGGACCGCAAATTCCTCTTTAACACGTACTTCGTCTACTCGCCCCCGTTCTACAAAGGGCAGTCGGGATTCTTGGGACGAGTGCTAGGCGGCTGGACGTTTGCCTCCATCTTCGCGGCCGGCTCAGGCGCTCCGGTGCAGCTTGGAAGCACGTTTGGTAACTTTCAGCAGTTCGGCGCGTGCGATGGCGTCGGCTGCGGCGACTACAATATGGATAACGCCGTGCCGATTGGCTCCATTCCCCACGTTCACGCCAACTACTGCCCTGGCAGCACTTTGAACACAGGCTCCTGCAAAGGTATAACGACCGGGTATCCCGTGAATTATTTTCAGAACCCGGCCGCCCAGGTCATGAACTGGCGTAATCCGATTCTTGGGGTCGATACCCGGGACGGTGGCAGTGGAATCCTCAGCGGCTTGGCCTACTGGAATATGGACTTCAGCATCAAGAAGAACATCCGCGTCGCCGAGAGCGTTAGCCTGGAATTTCAAGGCGTCTTCGCCAACGTGTTCAACCACATGCAGTGGACCGATAACTACCTTGGCCTCTACGGCACTAGCAGCTTTGGCGGTCTCGGGTACGCCCCCGGCCCGTTCAGTGGCGAGGCCGAGCCGCGAAACATCGAACTGGGCCTGCGTGTCCGCTTCTAAACCATCCAGCTGAAAGGTGCTGACAGGGCGCCTTCCAATCGGGATAGGGGGGACGATCACTCGTCCTCCCCTCCCACACCACCGTACATGCGGGTCCGCATACGGCGGTTCGGCGGGTTGAGCTAGATGTGAGTAGCCGGGCTTTCGATACAACGCGTCGCCAGAGAGCGATTCGGTCCCTTCGTAGATGCCGCTTGGAGCTTCACTCCGCCTGGAATCCGGAAGGCCAAACTATTGGCTTTTCGGCCGCGGGTCGTTCCTGAGATCGCGTGATGTACTCGCCACTCCCTTCCGTTCGGGCCTTCGATCACCGTTCCCGGCTTGGCCTATCTGTCTCCGCCTTTCGGCTTTGGAGTGCCTCAATAGCCCCGCCGACTGCATGACCTACTACGCCCTTTGCTGCTGCTCTGTGACTTCTCTTTTCTTAAAGTTGATATATCAAGCACTTACGGGAGTCAGCTGGTAGCCGAGTTCTTTGGCTGTGGCCGCCAAACGTCCGATGCGGTGCTGGCGATATCGGTTTTCGTATGCGGCTGCACCTTCGTCCACGTAGGGCTGGCCCCATCGCAGCAGCCGGTAAACAAGCGTAGCCAACTTTCTGGCGGTAGCGAAGACGGCAATGTCTCCGCCGCGGCGTTGCGCGATTTTTCGATAGTACGCTCCGAGGGCGGTCTGGCTGTGGCGCAGCGACAGCGCCGCCATACGCAAAGCCGCCGCCACACGGGTGCTCGCGCTGTTCCGCTTTTTCTTCTTCACCGGCTTGCCTCCGCTCTTGGGCACACGCGGCGCCAAGGTGACGTGGGAGACGAACTGCTTCTCCGTGGGGAAGCGGCTTAAATCGGAGCCGTATTCGCTGACCACGACTTCTACCGTTTCTACCCCGATGGCATCGATTTGCGTTATATCGACACCGCTCATCCGGTATAAGGCCTGCCGCTTCGCCTCCTGCCCGCGGTTTTTGATCGACCTTGCCTTGTTGGCATTCTGGAGAGGCGGCGCCGTTGGTTCATGGGGCTCTTCTCGTTCCATCTCGCCGAGTTTTCGCAGGATTTCCTGCTCATACGCCGCGATCCGCTCCTGCACTGCGTCGTACATCTTCAGCGCCTGCTGCAAGCTGAACACGTGATCCTCTCTCCAGTGTCCGCTCAATTGTTCCGCAATTTCCTGCTCGGTTTTGCTGCAACGTCGGTCGCGCAGCTGCGCCAGTTTCTGTGAATCCCGTTCGCCTCCGGCGATGGCGCGCAGGATGGCCATCCCTGTCACCCCATCGATATCGGAAACCGCTCGGTGCACGCGCACGTTCATCTGGTCGAGACTCTTTTGCATCCGCCGCAGCCAGTCCCCACTCTCCGCTACCAGGTTCGCCTTATCTCGCACCAACGTGCGCAGCATGCATACCGCTTCCTCGGGCCGGAACGAACCTCGCAGCAAGCCGCAACTGTGCAGCCGTTGGATCCACTCGCAATCGGTCGGGTCCGATTTTTTGTCCCGTCCCGGCACTTGCGCCAGCTGCCGAGTATCGACCAGCAGCAGTTGCAGACCTTGCCCTTCCAGCACCTCGTGCGGGGCAATCCAATACACTCCTGTGCTTTCCATCGCCACCGACTCGACCTGCCGTGCTTTCAGCCACTCCGCCATGCGTAACAGTTCTGCGGTCGTTGCCCCAAAGCTGGTTACTTCCCGACCGCTTCTGTCTAGCGTTGGAGCGCACACCCAGTGCCGTTCGCTCCCCAAATCAATGCCGGCAACGTTCCATCGAATGATCGGCAAACTCGCCAGCTGCCTTCGGCTTTTTCCCGAGCTCGCAATCTCATCTCTTCCTGGCATCTCGTAACCTTTCTGAGCACGCACGCCCAGGTTGGCCGTTTCTGATTCTGCTCTAGGGGAGAGCCACGAAAGCCTCGCCAATGTTCAATCGCCTTCCTGGAACCATGCTGACTTAGCGGCATGCGCACGAATGTAGATGGGGTCGTAGCTGCGGTCGCGCTCTTTGGAACGATAACGCTGTCCTCGCCGGAAGTCACAGATTATTCAATCCGGTGCCAGCCGGTGGCAGAGCTGACTTCTGCGACACGATCGGGATGAATCGCTTCATCCTCAGTCACGATTCCGTGACATGCCGCAGATCTCCCGAGGTAAGTTCGACCGCCTTCGATGCACAACCGCCGGATTTACCACCAGTGAGCTTGATGGATATGGGC
>DATDGM010000110.1:0-3934 GCA_036522075.1 Candidatus Sulfotelmatobacter sp. | reverse complement strand
GGCAGGCGTTCGCGGCGCTGTCGAAGAACCGGCATTGGCTTTCGAAGATGCTGAGTGCCGAGGATCCGGAAGCGATTGCCGGAGAATTGCGGCGGGTCGAACTTGAACCTTGTGCCTTGCCAGCGGGCAACGCGCCGGTGTCGACGGTTCGGGAATACTTACTATGACCAATCCAACGATCAAGCCCAGAGTCACGTCGCGCGCGGAAGATACGCGGCGCAAGATTTATGAAGCCGCGATGGAAATGTTTCGCGAAAAGGGATTCGAAGAGACGACCATGCGCGATATTGCGGCCAAAGCCGGCGTGGCTCTGGGCGGTGCATACTACTACTTCTCGTCGAAGGACGCGATTGTGCTGGCGTTCTATCGCGAGATGCAGGAGACGAGCACGCCGCTCGTTGGCGGAGCGCTCACGGATAAGAAGAAGCTGAAAGAGCGGATTCGGGCAGTGCTCGATCAGCGGCTGAAGCTGTTGGCGCCGAATCGCAAGTTTTGCGCGGCTCTGTTCCGGCACGCGCCGGATGGGGCGGATCCGCTTTCGCCGTTCAGTGAGGAATCGCGACTGATTCGCGATGCGGCGATCGAACAGATGCGGGTGGCGCTTGAAGGTGGGGATGTGAAGATTCCAGCGGATCTGAGGCCACGGCTTCCCTATTTGCTCTGGCTGTACCAGATGGCGCTGATCATGTTCTGGCTTTACGACCGGTCGCCGGATCAGCAGCGGACACAAAGATTGATGGAGAAAAGTTTGGGTCTGTTGGTGAATCTGCTGCGGATTTCGTCATTGCCGTTGATGAAGCCTCTGCGGAAGACGGCGCTGGAGTTGGTGGAGGCGGCGAGTGCGTAGGGCGATCCTCAGCGGCTGAAGCCTCGAATCTTTGTGGACGTCGGACGGCGCGAAGCAGTGTCGTTCAAAGCACGATCAGAACTTTCAAAGAATTGCGTGCGGTAATTCCATCACGCCGTGCCGTTCAGAAGATGGCAGGGAAGCTTCGACTGCGCAGGAGCGATCGCGTTGTTCTCGTTTCCGCTTCGCACTGCATGACAAGAGATTGTGTGAGACTTACGGCACAGGAGCTTAACGATGCAGGACGAGAAGGCCGGGCGCGGGACAGTCACGATTACCGGCGCTTTCAGCTACACGGGGAAGCACGTTGCGCGGCTACTAATTGACGGGGGATACTCGGTTCGCACTCTCACGGGGCACCCTGGGCGGGAGAATCCTTTTGGTGAGGTGGTACAGGTCTTTCCTTACAACTTTGACTGTCCCGACGAACTCAGAAAGTCTCTCCTTGGCGCATCTACGCTGATGAATACTTATTGGGTTCGATTTCCTCGGGGAGAGGCTACGTTCGAGACGACGGTGCAGAATACGCGGAGGTTGATTGAAGCCGCGAAGAGCGCTGGAGTGGAGCGGATCGTGCATGTGAGCATCGCGAATCCGTCGGCGGATTCTCCGCTCGGGTACTACCGGGGGAAGGCGGAACTGGAGCAGGCCGTGATCGACTCCGGGCTTGCGTACACGATTGTGCGGCCTACCGTGATATTTGGAGACGAAGACATACTCATCAACAATATTGCGTGGTTCGTGCGGCGATTTCCTGTGTTCGGGATACCGGGGGACGGCCGGTATCGGATTCGTCCGATCTATGTGGAGGACATGGCGCGAATCATGGCCGAAGCCGTAGACGCGCCCGGGAATGCAGTGATGGATGCGGTGGGTCCGGAAACTTACACGTTCGAGGAGTTGGTCAGGCTGATCGCGCGCTCGATTGGACGGTCGGTGCACTGCGTCCATGTGCCGGCCGGTTTGGCATATCTTGCGACTCTGATGGCGGGATGGTTGGTGGGGGACGTGGTGCTCACGTGGGATGAGTATCGCGGACTGATGGGCAACCTGCTGGCGCCGGAAGGGCCGGCTTCAGGATCGACTCGATTAAGCGAATGGCTGGCTGCGCACAAGGAGTCGGTTGGGATGCGGTACGCCTCGGAGGTTGCACGGCATTACGCTGTGGCGAGCGTGGAGTCGCGGCCCCTGTCGGGTAAAGCTGTTGTTAAGTTCCCCTAAACGCTAGTGTTGTATCGGATGCGCCCATTCCAAGAACGCAGGTAGGTTTGGGACGTCGTGCGGGGCGCGTCCGATACAACTGTTTGAAGGAAGCCGCCCGTTGGGAGGCACTTATGCAAATTGAATGGTGTTGGGGTAATGGGAAAGGCTTCGGGAACAGGGAGAGGAATTAACCACAGGGCAAAGAGGATTGGCTTGGTGGTAGGGTGCGTGGGGTTGGGGTGAGAGTTTGAGCCGAGGTTGGAGAGGGAGAGCTTGATTGAGGGCAAAGAGGGCGCACCACGCCGGCGGGTGGTGAGAGGCACCGAGTAAGGGAGGTCGGAATTTTCGTATCATGCGGCGACTCCGGTGAGAGAGGGGGGAGAACGGAGTTGGATCTGGGCAGCCGTAAGTCTCTCGATGACCACCATGCGGCCGCCACACTTGGGGCAGAGCCAAAGTGGGCACGGTTCCTGGGCGGGGGAGGCTTCTGGTTGGGGCTGCGATGGCTGTACTGCTCCGAGTAGTTGAAGGCAAAGCGGCAGCAAAGTGGCGCGTCGGCGGTTGGCGAGGAAGCCAAAGTGGCGAATGCGGACGAAGCCTTTGGGCAGCAGGTGCAACAGGAAGCGGCGCAGGAACTCATCGAGTGATAGGGGCATCAGTTTCTGTTCATTGTTATGAGCGGAGTCGCGCCAACGAAAGGTGACGTTCTGGTCGATCAAGGAAACGAGTCGATGGTTGGAGATGGCGACGCGATGGGTGTAGTGGCCTAAATAGCGCACTGCCTGCTCCGCGTCTCCAAAGGGGGGTTTGGAGTAGACGTGCCAGTGGTGTCGGTATAGGGTTCGCAACCAGGCGGAGAAAGCTTTGGGGTGAGCGAGGGGCTTCAAGGTGCCATGGAAGCCAAGCTTGCCCTGACGGAAGTTGCATTTCAGAGCGGTGACAAACTTGCGGCGAAAGACCTTTCGGAGCACGGGGATGGGAAGGAAGAAGCGAGAGTGCGATGGAACCCAAAGAGAGTGATCGAGCGACAATCCGCCGGCGGGCACCACACAATGGGCATGGGGGTGATGTTCGAGTTTTTGATTCCAGGTGTGAAGCACACTGAAGAAGCCGATCTCGGCTCCGAGATGTTTGGGATCGCGAGCGACTTCGAGGAGGGTTTCGGCACTGGTCTGCAGCAACAGATGGTACAGGATTTTCTTGTTCTGCAGGGCGAGTGGCGCCAGCTCATGGGGTAGGGTGAAGACAACATGGACGTAGCGCGTGGGGAGAAGTTCCTTACGACGCGCTTGGAGCCAACGGTCGCGAGCGCTGGCTTGACACTTTGGGCAGTGCCGGTCCCGGCAGCTGTTGTAAGAGATGGGCGGACGGTACGCACAGTCGGTGCACTCATCGAGATGCCCGCCCAAGGCGGCGGTGCGACAGCGAGTGATGGCCCGCAACACCTTGAGGTGTTGCCATGTGATCCATTTACGGCTGCGTTCGATGAAGGTGCGTCCCGCGGCGCGAACCAGATCGGCCACCTCGAGGGGTGGCCGGTTCATCTAATCGCTCTGCGGTACCTTGCCTTTCAGCTTGAGCGAGTCCAGAGGACTCGCGGTTGCGTTGAGGTGCCGTTGTGAGAGATGGAGATAGATCAGATAGATCGTGGTTTCTTTCAGATCGTGATGGCCCAAGAGCAGCTGAATGGTGCGCAGGTCAGCTCCGTTTTCTAGCAAGTGGGTCGCGAAACAGTGGCGCAGCGTGTGCGGATGAACCCGCTTCTGAAGGCCAGCCCGCTGGGCAGCCTTTTGGCAGGCATTCCACACTACCTTGGAGGTGATGGGATGATTGGCGGTGTGCCAGCGCCCGCCCGGGAATAACCACTCTGTAGGTTTACGTCTC
>DATDGM010000109.1:0-49042 GCA_036522075.1 Candidatus Sulfotelmatobacter sp. | reverse complement strand
AGATTGTGGCAGTCGGCCCCAGCAAGAAAATTAGAGTTCCGCAGGATGCCGAGCGCATCGATGTCAGGGGCAAGTTCATCATCCCCGGCTTGTGGGACATGCACGCGCACTACGAGCAAGTCGAGTGGGGACCGATCTATCTCGCGGCGGGCGTCACCACGGTGCGCGATGTGGGCAACGAATTCGAATTCATCACCGCGGTGCGCGATGCAGTGAACAGCGGCAAGGCGCTCGGTCCGCACCTGCTGCTGGCGGGAGTCGTCGACGGTGACAGTTCCTATGCCCTCGGCGTGGAGCGCGTGAATTCCCCCGCCGACGCTCAGATGTGGGTACAGCGCTATCACGACGCCGGTTTCCAGCAGATGAAAATCTACAGCTCGGTGAAATCGGATAACGTGAAAGCGGTTTGCGCAGCGGCGCACAGTCTTGGCATGACCGTTACCGGCCACATTCCTCAGGGCATGACCGCCTATGACGGCGTGAATGACGGCATGGACCAGATCAACCACATCCAGTATGTGTATGACATGCTCAAGCCGAAGGACTTCAACGAAAAAGCCGCTAAGGCGAGCCCCTCGGAGCGCGCGGAAATGATGGCGTCCCTGGATGTGAATTCCGATGCGGGCAAGCAGGCGATCGCATTTCTGAAAGAGCACAACACCGTGATCGACCCGACCATGGCTTTGTTCGAATTCATGCGCCGCCCGGCGGACACGCCCGCCGACAAAAGCGAGCCCGGCGTCGACCACGTGGCTCCTGAGCTTCGCGAACAGTTAGTGAGCGGCGGCGTACCACCCGAGCGCGCAGCCACGCAGCAGAAGATCGTTGCAGAAGAGTTAGCGATTATTGCCGCTCTGCGCCGCGCCGGCGTGCGCGTTGTGGCCGGAACCGATCAGACTGTGCCCGGCTATTCTCTCTACCGCGAGATCGAACTGTACAACCGTGCTGGCTTCACGCCGCTGCAGGCGCTGCAGGCGGCCACGATTGTTCCCGCGCAGGTGATGCATGAGGACCGCAACAGTGGCTCTATTGAAGTTGGCAAACGCGCGGACCTCGACATCCTGGATGCAAACCCGATGGAAGATATCCACAACATTCGCAGCGTACGCTACATCGTTGCCAACGGCGTGCTTTTCGAAAGCGCGCCACTATGGATTAGCGTGGGCTTCAACCCCTAAGCTGCGTTGTTTCCCAGCCTCGTGTTCGACTTCGTGAGTGCATACATCCTGGCTTTAATCGATGCATCTCTCGAATACAATACCCTTGTCGTCTCAACTCCAGAGGAAAATCTGACATGAAGCTGAAAGCGAGGAAGGTCGTCTTTAGGGCCGGGCTGGCATGTGTTCTTGTACTGTACTCCGGTACTCTGCGGGCGCAGGATGCGATCGCATCGGTGTCAGGCACCGTCACGGATGCTTCAGGCAAAGTCGTGGCCGGGGCGAAGGTCTCGATTAAAAGCGTGTCTACCGGTCAGACAACCGATACCCAAACCGACTCCGCCGGCCTCTATACCATATCCAGGCTTGCCGCGGGCGACTATGACGTTTCCGTCGCTGCGGCGGGCTTCGACACGAATACAGCGCGTATCACGGTCTCCGCGGGCGCGAATCAAACGTCGTACGTCACTTTGAAAGCCGCGCAGCCTCCGGCTCCCGCGGCCAGCTCAGCGCCGTCGCCGTCTCCTTCAGACAACTTGCCCAATGCTCCTTCGAGCGGCAAGACCGAGCCTTCACTGCAAGATCTGGGCTTTCCTGCGGCGGAGACGCAAGGCAATCTCAAGGAACAGGCTCTGCTGGATAAGCGCACGCACATGCTGAAAATTCATCAGCGCATGGGGTTGATCACGGCGATTCCTCTGGTTGCATCAGTCGTCACGTCGCTCGGAGCGGGAGGCAAGAGCACCAGCACGACCTCCCGCGACCTGCATGTGGCTCTGGGAGGCGTGACCGGCGATTTGTATTGCATCACCGCCTACTATGCCATCCGCGCGCCGCGTGTGCCCGGCACGAAAACGCGCGGGCCCATTCGAGTGCACAAAGCGCTGGCCTGGATCCACGGTCCGGGGATGATCCTTACGCCCATCCTGGGCACGTTGGCGTTCAATCAGAAAAGTAATGGAGAAAAAGTTCACGGCATTGCCGCGGCCCACGGACCGGTGGCGATCGTCACGGCGGGAGCTTATGGCGCCGCGCTGTTGGCGGTATCGGTGAAGTTCTGAACACGCGGGTGGAGAACTTTTTGAACATGAGTTGATGAACGTGACTTGGCGGACACGATTTGCGGACATGACTTGGCAAACATGACTTGGCAAACATGACTTGGCAAACATGACCCTATGAATAAGACAATCCTGACGATCTTTCTGCTGCTGGCATTGCCCCGGCTTTTCGCGGCCGACAGCCAGTGGGTTCTCGAGCAATCCACGCTGACTTATCATGTGTCGCATCCGCTGCATCAGTCCGAAGGTGTCAGCCATGCGGCGCGCGGGAAAGGGATTTGCCATGCGGGACAATGCGATTTCCTGATCGCCGTGCCGGTCAAGTCGTTCGATTCAGGCGACAGCAACCGCGACCTGCACATGATTCAAGTGACCCGTGGGGCCGAGTTTCCCATGGTCATGGTGCGCACCCGCCTGCCGGAATCGGCAGCGAACTCCGCCGACATTCAAGCCGATCTGGAGATCCAGTTCGCGGGACAGACTGCCCAGTACAAGCAGGTTTCCTTTCACCTGGTGACGCAGGGCAACCAGATCCGGATTACCGGAACGATTCCCGCCACCCTCATTGATTTCAAAATCGACCCGCCTTCACTGCTAACGATTCCAGTGAAGAACGAGATTCCCATCCGCGTGGAAATGACCTGGCATCCGCAGTAGGGGTCTCGCGCGGAGGCGTTCGACTCGCCCCCAAGCCGTGGATTGTGGTCCACAACGGCGACATTCCATAGCTTTTCCAGCGCGCTTGACTCATACCTTTTCGCGAATTCACGCCCTCCGTGAATTCGGTTCCTTGTATTATCCTGAAAGATCGCTATGCCCGAATCGAAAGGAGATTCGATCAACCCTGGCCGTAAGAAACTGGACTTTCGCCGCTATCTCAGGCGAGAACCAGTAGTTTTGGCGTTGCTCTCGGTGCTGGCGGTTGTGTTTTTCCTGGCCGTGACCGGCCTTTCGCACATGTTTCACGCCCAGCAGGAATTTCTTGGGAACCGGTGGTTCATGCGCGGCAACACGGATCTGCAGCAAGGGCATTTTGACCGTGCGGTCACCGAATTCCGGGCGTCACTGCTTTACTCGCGTGACAATTACTCTTACCAGCTCAACCTGGCGCAGGCGCTCCTGGGACTGAAGCGCACGGGCGAAGCGGATTCCTACCTGATCAATCTTTGGGAACGCGAGCCCGAAAACGGCCTGGTGAACCTTGCGCTCGCGCGCATCGCGGCTCAAAAAGGAGAGACTGAAAAGGCACTGCGCTACTATCACAACGCCGTCTACGCGACCTGGCCCGGCGACCAGGAAGTGCAGCGCCGCGACACACGCCTGGAACTGATCGAATACCTGCTAAATATCAATGCCAAGGCGCAAGCCCAGGCGGAATTGATCGCCCTCGCGGCCAATCTGGAGGACGATCCCGTGCAGCAGGCGCAAGTCGCGGACTTTTTTCTACAGGCTGGGGATTACGAACACGCACTCGCCGAGTACCGCCTCACTTTGAAGGCGCAGCCCCACGAGCCATCGGCATTGGCGGGAGCCGGTTTTGCGGCTTACCAACTCGGCCACTACAGTTTGGCGGAGCGTTATCTTCAGGGTGCGGTTGCCGCCGATCCCAACGACGCGCAGAGCGCGGCTCGGCTCAGAACCGCGGCTCTGGTGATGAAGATGGATCCTTTCCAGCGACAAATTTCTGTCGCGCAGCGCGACCGCATTGTTCTCGAGGCTTTTACCACGGCGAGTGAGCGCCTTAAATCCTGCTCTCCGGCGGGAGATTTGAATACAACCCTGCCGGGCCTCGCCGGGGACTGGGCGAAGATGAAACCCCGTGTGACCGAGCTCGGTCTGCGGCGGGATCCCGACCTCGTAAACAGCGCGATGGACCTGGTCTTCAACATCGAACGCCAAACCGAACATCAGGTGAGTAGGTGCGGCGCCCCCACAGCTACGGATACGGCCTTGTTGTTGATCGCAAAATTACATGAGACCAGCTGACGAGAATACTCCGCGCGTAGATTTTCCTCCCGAAGCGGCGCTGCTCGACGAAAAGCCGGGCGCCCGCGGGTTCTTGTTGTTCGATCGTGCTCCGGAGGCTTTTCTGCGACTGGTGTTTCGTGAGGACCGTTTTTTCCTCGTACTCTCGGTGTTCATCGGAATCTTTGCCGGACTGGCCGTTGTCTGTTTCCGTTTCGCGATTGACTGGTGCCGCATCTATCTCTTGGGTTCTGGTGCCACGCTCACCCCTTTGCGCCTGGTGCTGGCGCCCACCCTTGCGGGCTTGATCATCGCCGTGCTGGTCATGCATGTGTTTCCTCTGGCCCGGGGCAGCGGAGTCAATCAAACCAAGGCAGCCCTCTACATCTACAACGGATATATACCGCTCCGCACTGCGATCGGGAAGTTCATTACGGCGGCGCTGGCCATCGGGTCGGGGCATTCTCTTGGTCCGGAAGATCCGTCTCTGCAAATCGGCGCCAGCCTGGCTTCGGCGCTGGGGCGGCGCATGCGTTTGAGTCGCGACCGGATGCGCCTGATCGCGCCTGTCGGCGCTGCCGCCGGTCTCGCGGCTGCTTTTAATGCTCCCATCTCCGCAGTGCTTTTCGTGATTGAGGAAGTTATCGGTCGGTGGACGGCTGGCATCTTGGGATCGGTTGTGCTTGCCGCTGTATCGAGCGTGGTGGTGATGCGATGGTTTCTGGGCTCGGAGTCCATGTTTCGCATTCCCGCCGTGCAATTGGAGCGGCCTTCGGAACTGATCGCGTATGCCGTACTCGGAGTAGTGGGAGGCATGGCTTCGGTGGTGTTTTCCAGCGGCATCGCCATGTTTCGGCCATGGTGCAAATCCCTGCCGCGTTGGACACAGTATTTTCAGCCTGCACTCGCGGGCTTGCTCATCGGTGTCATGGCCGTGCTCGGCGCGCCACAAGTGATGGGCGCGGGCTACGAATATATTGACGAAGCCATGCACGGCCGCTTCACCTGGCAAATGTTGGCCATTCTCGCCGGGCTGAAGATCGTTGCGACGCTGCTTTCCTTCGTCAGCGGAACTCCGGGCGGAATGTTTGCGCCCACGTTGTTTATCGGGGCCATGCTGGGTGCGGCCGTGGGCGGAGTGGAACACGTTTGGTTTTCTCATCTCAGCGGATCGCCCGGCACTTACGCGCTGGTGGGCATGGGCGTACTCTTCGCCGGATTTCTGCGCGCTCCCATGACCTCCGTTTTCATGGTTCTGGAAGTGAGCGGAAACTACTCGATCATTTTGCCGGTGCTGGTTGCCAACACCTTCGCCTACTTGATATCGCGCAGCTTGCAGCCCGTTGCGATTTTCGATGTCCTCACCCGCCAGGACGGCTTGGAGTTGCCGTCCATGGAGGAACAGCGAGAGGAAGGCACGCTTCGTGTGGAAGATGCTATGCGTCCGGCGACTCGTGCCGTGCTGGACGCGGTGCTGGACTCGCACAATTCGTTAGACCAAGTTTTTCAGCGCTGGGATTCGAAGCTACCCGACATTCGGCTCGTTCGTCTGAATCCTACGGGATGGAGCAGCATCACCCGGCGGGCGCTCGAGATCATGATCAAGGAAGGCAAAGGCAATCTGACTCTGGGCTCTGCTCTGACGGGCAAACAAATACTTTTCTTGCACCCCGATAATCCGCTGGAGACGGCGCTGCGCCACGTGGATCGCTGGCCGCTGCTGCCGGTGGTGAGCCGCGCTGATTTTCGCAAACTCGAAGGCGTGATTTCGCAGCAGGACGTGCTTAAACGTTACCGGCTTTTCGGCGAAGAAGAAGAGGGTTCGGAGTGACCGCAGACCCGGCGACCGGACGGGACTGCGGGCGCCTGTGGAGCTTTCCGGTGATATAGTTCCCGTTCGTGCCCTGACGGCGGAAAAGCTGAATTCGTTTGGTAAATCTGCTCACAATTATCGGCGTGGGGTTTCTGCTCGGGATCCGGCATGCCACCGATCCGGATCATGTGATCGCCGTGACCACGATCGTGAGCCGGCAGCGCAGCATCCGCCACGCCGGCCTCATCGGAATTCTCTGGGGCGTGGGACACACCATTACGATTCTCGTGGTCGGCGCGGCGATCATTTTATTCAACCTTGCCATTCCGCCGCGGATTGGCCTCGCCATGGAATTGGCGGTAGGTCTCATGCTGATTCTTCTCGGAGTCCTGAATCTGACGGGCGTGACGCGTTGGATCACTCACCGGTTCACGCCGGGACATCAGCACGAAGGGGTTGTTCATCCCAGCATTCATTCGCACGAGCACACGCATGGCGGCCGTGCCCACGCGCACGTGCATGGTCACAACCCAGATCTGCACACACATCTGAATGCAGAACCTGAGGGCGCGTTTCAGGCGGTCCTGGCTCGAATAGGCTTGTACCAGATGCTTCGGCCTCTGGCGATTGGCATTGTGCACGGCCTCGCCGGATCGGCGGCCGTGGCTCTGCTGGTTCTTACGACCATCCGCGAACCGCGCTGGGCAATCTCCTACTTACTGGTTTTTGGCGTTGGGACGATTGCCGGCATGATGCTGATCACCATGATGATCGGAGTGCCCTTCGCCTACACGGGCAATCGCTTCAAGAGTTTCAACCGTGGTCTGGGAGTCGCCTCCGGGTTAATCAGCATGGCCTTCGGCCTGTTCATCACATTCCAGATTGGCTTGGTGGACGGCCTGTTTACGGCCAATCCGCATTGGACTCCGCATTGAAGCAGGCCGAGAAATGCCCGTCTAGCTCGCCGCAAGATAGACGTACCGCAGAATGAACAGGATGGTAAGAATCCAGATAAGCGGGCTGATCTCGCGGACCTTGCCCGAAGCGATTTTTATCAAGCTATAAGAAATCAAGCCGAGGCTGAGTCCGGTAGCGATGCTGAATGTCAGTGGAGTGGCTACCATTGTGATGAACGCGGGCAGAGCTTCGCTGAATTCGCTCCATTGCACTTGCCCGATGGATTGCGACATCAAAACCCCTACCAGAATCAGCGCTGGCGCGGTAGCGTAGCCCGGAATCGCCTGGGCGACGGGAGAACAGAAGGTGGCCAGCAAAAACAGCGCGGCCACGGCAACGTTGCTTAATCCCGTCCGCGCGCCCGCTGCGACGCCGGCGGCGCTTTCGATGTAACTGGTCACTGTGGACGTACCGGTCAGCGCGCCGAAGATGGTGCCCACGGCGTCGGCCATCAGAACGCGCCCCACGCGGGGAATCTTGCCATCGCGCACGAATCCGCCTTGTTCGCATACTCCGACCAGTGTCCCTATGTTGTCGAAAAGATCGACGAACAAAAACGCGAAGAGGATTTCGAGCAGGCCGAGGTGTGTGGCCCCGCGAAAGTCCAACTTCAAAAAAGTGGACGACGGGTGCGGCATGGAGAAAATCGCGGTGGGCCACTGCGACATATGGCGAAGAAATCCTAGAATGGCAGTTCCCAGAATGCCGAGCAGGATGGCGCCAGGTAAGCGGCGCGCCATCAGGACGAGAGTGAGCGCCAGGCCGAAGCAGGCTGTTTGCACTTCCTTGTCGGAGAAGCTTCCGAGGCCGACGAAGGTTGCCGCGCTGGCCACCACCAGTTTGGCGTTGCGGAAGCCGACAAAAGCGATGAACATGCCGATTCCCGCGGCCGTGGAATGCTTCAGGCATTCGGGGATGCCGTTGACGATCTGCTCGCGGACGCGCGTCACGGTGAGCACAAGAAAAAGCACGCCAGAAAAAAAGACCACGGCCAGTGCCGTCTGCCAGGGAATGTGCATCGTCAGGCACACGGTATAGGTGAAGTAAGCGTTCAGCGACATTCCAGGTGCAAGCGCGATCGGGTAGTTGGCATAGAGTCCCATCACCAGCGTTGCCACGGCCGCGGAAAAGCATGTGGCGAAAACGGCGCCATCGGGCGGGATCCCCGCGAGCGCCAGGATGCTGGGGTTCACCACCACAATGTAGGCCATGGTTACGAAGGTGGTGAGGCCGCCGAGCATCTCCTGCCGCACAGTGGTCTGATTTTCAGTGAGCTTGAAATAGCGATCGATCAACGCATTCCCCTGCACAGGGTTTAGGCACAACCCTCAGTTCAGCGCCGCTTTTTGATCGCGCTAGTATACGCGACAGCGACAGCACAAGCGTTGCGGGGAGCTCTGTTGCGACGGACGCGACGGTTGCGGGGCTCTCAGTATTCGATTTTGTTGGGCTTCTTTTCCCACTCACGAAAGGCAGCGAGCGCTTCCTCGCGCATCATCTGCCTCGTGGGAATCTGGCGGCGGGCATGGGGCTTCGCGATTTCGTGGTAGATAAAGGCGTCATCGAATCCGATCTTGGCAGCGTCTGCGGCCAGGTTGCCAAAATAAACATGCGCCACGCGCGCCCAATAGATTGCGCCCAGGCACATGGGGCAAGGTTCACACGATGTGTAGAGATCGCAGTCAGTAAGTTCGAAAGTACCCAGATGGGCGCAAGCCGCGCGGATCGCGGAGACTTCCGCATGGGCTGTGGGATCGTTCGTCGCTGTCACGCGATTCACGCCTTCGGCGATGATTGCGCCATTTTTCACGACGACCGAACCGAAGGGTCCGCCGCCAGAATGGACATTGTCTATCGAGAGCTGAATTGCGCGAGCCATGAAAGGGTTGTCCATGGTTGAGCTTCCATTTTCTATGCAGGTCGCAATGTAACGGTGCGGCGTCTCCGGCGCCCGCGATCCGTGCGTAACTCGGTCGACCTGGACCCTTTCGCAGCAGCTGGCCGGAAAATGAGTATAAGGGCAGCGCAGAAATTCCGAAAGAGCTGGTTAGGGAGTTTGATACGCTGGTGTTCTTGTTTTGAATTTCTTGCTTCGGGCTTCGCGAGGAATGAATCGTTGGAATTGCAGGCATATCTCTCGCGGCGGGTAGTAACGCCAGGAAAAATCCACCCAGCGGCCATCCTGGTTGAAGGCGGGGAAATTCGCGCCGTGGCCGACCCAGCCCAGATTCCGGCCGAGGCCAGGGTGAACGATTTCGGCAACGCCGCAATTCTTCCCGGTCTGGTGGACTCGCACGTCCACATCAACGATCCCGGGCGCGCGGAGTGGGAGGGCTTTGAAACGGCGACCCGCGCCGCCGCGGCGGGAGGCTACACGCTGGTGGTCGATATGCCGCTCAACTGCCTGCCCGCCACTACCACGGTCGCAGCGTTGGAAGCGAAACGTGCGGCCGCGCAAGGCCGTTGCTGGGTTGACTGGGCTGCGTGGGGCGGAGTTGTGGCCGACAGTCAGAGCGATATCGAACCGTTGGCCGCCGCCGGCGTGCGGGGATTCAAATGCTTTCTGATTCATCCCGGCATCGATGGCTTCACCATGGTCACCGAGCCACAACTGCGGGCGGCGCTGCCACACGTGGCGCGGACCGGCTTGCCACTGCAGGTGCATGCCGAGCTGGCGGGTCCTGTCGAAGCGGCTTCCGTAGGTTTGTCGACCTCCGATTGGCGGCGCTATGAAACGTATCTCAAGTCCCGACCCGATGAAGGGGAGTTGGCGGCGATCCGCCTGTTGCTATCGCTTGGTCGCGAATTCGGTTTTCGGTTGCACATTGTTCATCTCTCGACGAGCGTAGCGCTCGAAGAACTGCGAGCGGCTCGCGCCGCGGGGATTCCCGTAAGCGTGGAAACTTGTCCCCATTATCTGCACCTGACCGCCGAAACTATTCCAGACGGCGCCACCCTCGCGAAGTGTGCGCCGCCCATTCGCAGCCGGGACAACCGCGAGGCATTGTGGCAAGGCCTTCGCGATCGAACCATCGACCTGGTTGTGACGGACCATTCTCCTTGTCCCCCGGAAATGAAGCAGCTGGAGGAAGGCGAGTTCAAAACCGCGTGGGGCGGCATCGCCGGTCTTTCTGAGGCATTGCCTCTAGTTTGGACCGAGGCCCGCCCCCGAGGATTCACCCTCCATGACATCGCGCGCTGGATGGCCGAGGAACCGGCGCGATTAGCGGGATGCTCGGCCAAAGGCCGAATTGCTACGGGATACGACGCAGATTTCGTCGTCTTCGATCCGGAGGCGGAATTCACAGTAACGGCAGACCGGCTGCATTACCGCCATCGGATTTCTCCATATATCGGGGAAAAACTGCGTGGCGTGGTGAAAACAACGTATCTGCGGGGAGCACCGGTTTTTGTCGACGGCGGGTTTGCCGGCGGGCCTCGCGGCCGGGAATGGCGCCGCTAACACCGTGACGGTTTCTTTCTTAACTAGCAAAGGTCGAACGGGTAATCTTCTTCTGGCATACACTATGCCATCCCATGTAGGTATCGGAGAAGTCGGGGGATCGTGAATCATTAGGAACTTTCTTTTCGAATGGGGAATGATCGCATTATCGGCACGGCGGTTCCGCGCAAGGAAGGTCTCGAAAAAGTGACCGGACAATCGCAGTACGTGGACGACATGGTTTTGCCCAACATGCTCCACGGGGCCACCGTTCGCAGCCAAGTTCCGCGCGGTAAAATCAAGAAGATCACCTTCGGTCCGGGGATTGCCTGGGACGAGTTTGTAATCGTTTCTGCCCAAGATATTCCTGGCGCAAATTGTGTCGCCCTCATCGTTGACGATCAGCCCTGTCTGGCCGCTGAATTCGTCAACCATCCCGAAGAGCCGATCTTGTTGTTGGCGCATCCCCATCGGCATGTTCTTCCTAAAGCCGTGGCCGCGATTTCCATCGAGTACGAAACACTTCCGGCGATCTTCACCATGGAAGAAAGCGAACGAGGCTCCCAAGTAATTTGGGGCGCTGATAACACTTTCAAGACGTACCTGGTCGAGAAGGGCAACGTCGACAAAGTCTGGGAGCAGGCTGCGTTCATCGTCGAGGGCGAGTACAGGACTGGGGCACAGGAGCAGCTCTACATCGAGAATAACGGGATGATTGCCGCCTTCGATACCACGCAGGGCATCACAGTGTGGGGCTCGTTGCAATGTCCATACTATGTGCATAAAGCGCTGATGAAGTTATGCAATCTGCCCGAAGACAAAGTGCGCGTGGTGCAGATGGAGACGGGTGGCGCGTTCGGCGGCAAGGAAGAATATCCGTCGATGATTGCCGGGCACGCCGCGCTGCTGGCCATGAAGTCGGGAAAGCCAGTGAAGATTGTCTACGACCGCATGGAGGATATGGTCGCCACTACCAAGCGACACCCGTCGCGCACGCATCACCGCACGGCTCTGGATAAAGACGGCAAGATCCTGGGCGGCGAGATCGGCTTTACGATTGATGGCGGGGCGTATGCGACCTTGTCGGCAGTTGTGCTCTCGCGCGGCACGATTCACGCCGGCGGCCCTTACTACTGGCCGAATGTCCGGATTCGCGCCAAAGCCGTGGCCACCAACGCCCCACCGCACGGCGCTTTTCGCGGATTCGGAGCGCCGCAAAGTTTGTTTGCGATGGAGCGGCACATGGACCGCATCGCGCAGACCATCGGTATCTCCCCCCTCGAGATTCGGCGTAGAAATTTTCTGAAAACTGGCCAGACCACCACCACGGATCAGACCGTGCAGGAACCCATCGAGCTGGATAAGCTCTTCGACCATGCCCTCGAACTCTCAGGCTACGCAGCCAAGAAGAAAAGGTTCGTCGCTCACAACGAAGACAGCGCCCAAAAGAAAGGAATGGGCGTCGCAACTTTTCTGCACGGCGCAGGGTTCACCGGATCGGGGGAACGATATTTGAGTTCGGTTGTCGCCGTCGAGGGATGCGCCGATGGCCGGGTGCGCGTGCTGGTTTCGAGCACAGAGTTTGGCCAGGGAACCAAAACCGTGCTTTCGCAGATTGTCGCCGAAACCCTGGGAGTGAGCTACGAGGGCGTCGAAGTCGCGCAGGCCGACACTGTAAAGGTGCCGAACAGTGGTCCAACGGTTGCGTCGCGCACCGTGATGGTAGTGGGGAAAATAGTGCAGTCGGCCGCGCAGGGAATCAAACAGACTCTGCTCGCGTCGGGCATGTTGGAGGCTTCCTATTCTCCCGCGGAGTTTTGCGCGGCCTGTCAGAAATATATTGCCATTCACGGCCAACTCCGGAGTGTAGCGCATTACGACCCTCCGGCCGGTGTTTTCTGGGACGATGAAAAATACCGCGGCGAGGCCTACGCTGCATTCGCGTGGGCGGCTTACGTGGCGGAAGTCAGCGTGGATTTGACTACCTACAGCGTAACGGTAGACGATTTTGTGGCGCTGCAGGAAGTGGGCCGAGTTCTACATCCGATCTTGGCGGAGGGCCAGATCACGGGCGGCGTGGCGCAGGCCATCGGAATGACGCTGTACGAAAAAGTGGTGTGGCAAAATGGGCGCATGCAAAATGGGCAGATGACCAACTACATCATGCCCACGTCCGCCGACCTGCCACCGATCCGCGTTTTCTTCGAAGAACTGGGCAACGTGCACGGCGCGTTTGGCGCGAAGGGAATTGGAGAGCTTCCCATGGACGGCCCCGCGCCCGCTATCGTCAATGCCATCGCCGATGCCCTGGGAGTTCCCCTGGATTCGATTCCGCTGCTTCCAGAAGATGTTTTCGAAGCGCTCAACGCGAACGAGTCGTGCCCGGAACCGCAACCCGCAGGCGGGACTCGATGAGCGGCTCGCACAAGAAAGAAAATAGGGTTAAATGTGAGCTTACGCTCCAGGTAAACGGCGAGAGCAAAACTGTGCGAGTCTACCCGATGGAGCGCCTGCTCGACGTGCTGCGCCACGAACTCCAGTTGACCGGGGCGAAAGAAGGTTGCGGCGAGGGCGAGTGCGGATCCTGTTCCGTGTTAGTGGATGGCGCGCTGGTGAATAGCTGCCTGGTTCCTGTTCTGCAGGTCAAAGACGCGAAGATTATTACCATCGAGGGTCTTGCTGCGCGGGAAACACCGTGCCGCGTGCAGCAGGCATTTCTCGAATGCGGTGGCGCGCAGTGCGGAATCTGCACGCCCGGCATGATCCTGGCGGCGGTGCATTTGTTGGACAAACGAAAGCAGCCGACAATGGAAGAGATCCGCGAAAGGCTTTCCGGAAATCTCTGCCGCTGCACCGGCTACATGCAGATTTTCGGAGCCGTGTTGGCGTCCGCGCGGCAAACGGCAGAGTAAGACGCGGAGTCAACCATCCACGTACGGCCAGCATATGAGGAGTGATCCGTCCGACTACCAACTCGTGGCTCCCGGCAGCCTGCAAGCGGCCGTGTCCTTGCTGGCCCAGGAACCGGACGTCTGGCTCCCAATCGCGGGCGGCACGGACGTGATGGTGCAATATGCCGCGGGAAAGCTGAGCGCACGAAAATTGCTTAGCATATGGAATCTTTCCGAGCTGCGGAGAATTGAAGTTCTGCCCGGCGAGATTCAGATCGGCGCGGGATGCACATACAGCGACTTGCGCGAGCACGAAGTGATCGGCCATGAGCTTCCCCTGCTGGCCGCTGCAGCGCAGTGGACCGGCGGAATTGCCAATCAGAATCGCGGAACGATTGGCGGCAACATTGTGAATGCGTCGCCAGCCGCGGACTCGCTTCCTGCTCTGCTGGCTTACGAGGCGGAGTTAATTCTGGTTTCGGCGCGAGGCGAGCGGCGCCTACCGTACCTCGGCTTCCACACTGGCTACAAGAAATTGCGCTTGTTACCGGACGAATTGATTCGAGCCGTCTGCGTGCCGCGAAAGTTTTCGAGCTATGTTTCCCACGCGCGCAAGGTTGGAGCCCGCAAGGCGCAGGCGATTTCCAAGGTGTGCATTGCGGCTTTGGCTCGAATTACAAAGGCTGCCGTGGAAGACGTGCGCATCGCGTTGGGAAGCGTTGCGCCCGTGCCGCTGCGCTTGCACGAGACCGAAGGAACACTCCGAGGCAAGAGGGTCGATTCCAATTTGATCGCGTATGCGAAGCGCGTCGTGATCGGAGAGATCCAGCCGATTGACGATATCCGCTCCACGGCACGGTATCGTGCCGCAGTCGCAGGCAATCTGGTCGTCGAATTTCTCGAACGGCTGCGCGTTACGCACGAGGTACACGAGGCTCGAGGGAACGACGGCGAGGTCCGATGAACGCGGTGCTCACGCGCTGGAACCAGCTTCCAGGCAAAGACGCCGAGACAGAAATCCTCCCTTGTTGCGGATCGACCGCGTGGGCCGCCAGTATATCGAACCGCCGGCCACTGGCAAACGAGACAGAGCTGCTGACTGCCTCAGACGAAGTCTGGAACAGTCTTGGCGAAAGCGACTGGCTGCAGGCATTTCGCAGTCATCCCAGAATCGGCGAGCCTGTGGCGCGTGCCGGGCCAGCTCAGTCTGCGTCCTGGCCGGCGCAAGAGCAACGCACGGCGGCCGATGCCAATGAGGCTGTTAAACTTGCTCTGGCAGAGGGGAATCGAGAGTACGAGCGGCGATTCCACCATATATTCATCGTGTGCGCGACGAGCAAGACAGCGCCAGAAATACTTGCGATTTTGCACAACCGGCTGCACAATGACGCGTCCGCTGAATTGCGCGAAGCGGCCGCGCAGCAACGCCTGATTACGCAGATCCGATTGAAAAAATGGCTTAGTCCATGAATCGCATCTCCACGCATATTCTCGACACCGCGCGCGGCCGGCCGGCGGCCCATGTTCCGGTCAAGCTAGAACGCCAGGAGGCGACCGGCCTCTGGCATTTGCTGACCGCGGTGCTCACTGACTCCGAGGGGAGATGCGCTCAGTTGCTTCCGCCAGATCATCCTTTGCCTTCGGGTTGTTACCGGTTGCGGTTCGACACGGCAAACTACTACAGCTCGCAGAGGATCGAGGGGCTGTATCCGGTTGTGGAAATTACGTTTCAGGTACGCAACGGTGAATCGCATTACCACATTCCGTTGCTGCTGAGCGCGAACGGATATACCACGTACCGGGGAAGCTGAACCTGCCAGCGATGAGCCAACTGCAAACACAAAACAAACATTCGCCGGGCGCGCAACGGTCGAAGACGATCGCCGAGCAGGTCATGGCTCGCTGCGAAACACTAGCGCGCTTCAGCGAGGATGCAGTCGGCATTCGACGCACCTTTCTTTCTCCGCCGATGCGCGAGTGCCACCGGGAAATCACGACGTGGCTAAAACAGCTGGGCGCGGAGGTGAGAATCGATGCGGCCGGGAACCTGCGCGGCTTCTACGCAGGAGTGCACCCGAGCGCGCCGCGCATGTTGATTGGTTCGCACCTCGACACAGTTCCGAACGCGGGAGCATACGATGGCGTTCTCGGGGTGGCGCTGGCTATAGCTTTGGTCGCTGCTCTCGATGGAGAAAAGCTCTCTTTTGGAATCGAACTGGTAGGCTTCTCCGAGGAAGAAGGAGTACGTTTCGGTGAGCCATTCATAGGCAGCCGCGCGCTGGTCGGCCGTCTCGACGAAAAGCTTTTGAACCGGCAGGACGCAAAGCGTGTGTCCGTGAGGCAGGCCATTCGAGACTTTGGATTGCATCCGGAGGAAATTTCCGAAGCTTACTTGCACGCCAAGACGCTGGCTTACCTTGAGTTTCACATCGAACAAGGCCCGGTGCTCCAGACTTTGGCCCGTCCGCTCGGCGCGGTCGAGGCCATCGCGGGGCAGAGCCGGCTGGAGTTTACATTTCTCGGCAAATCGAACCATGCCGGCACCACGCCCATGCATCTTCGCCACGATGCCATTGCAGCCGCTGCGGAATGGATCTCCGCCGTTGAGCATTGCGCTCTGAGCGTTCCGGGCCTGGTTGCGACCGTGGGCAAGATCGAGGCGAAGCCAGGAGCCACCAACGTGATCGCAGGAGAAGCGCAGCTTACGCTCGACGTTCGTCACATTGCTGACGAGATTCGGGCGCGAGCCGTAGATGATCTCATCCGCAAGGCCGAAGAGATTGCCCAACGCCGCGGCATGTCTCTGCGCCGAGCGGTGCTGCTGAACCAGCCGGCCGTCGCGATGGATCCGTTTCTTGTGAGCCAGATTGAAGCGGCGATCCGCTTGGCTGGATGTGATCCGCACCGCATGGCGAGCGGCGCAGGTCATGATGCGATGATCCTCGCCGAGAAGGTTCCTGCTGCGATGATCTTCCTGCGCACCCCCGACGGCACCAGCCACGAACCGGCGGAATCGGTTGCCGTCGAAGACGTCGAGAAGGCAATCGAATGCGGAATCCATCTGCTGCGCGGTCTGGCTTCGTCAACCGAATTTCTGAAAAGGACGTGACGTGCACAATCTTGGTCATACTCGAAGCTCACAACAACCCAACCACCTGCTGCTGACCGCGGACACTTTCGTGCGCACGACTTTGCCGGGCATGAAAGCATGTGCCGCCATCGTCCATGCCGGGCCGGCGTTGGGTGCCAAATTCACGCAGTACACCGCCGAATTTGAAGCGGGTGGCGAGCTGGGCAGCACGACGGCGCAGCGCTTCATTTACGTGCTCGAGGGCAGCTTGCAAATGAAGACCGGAAACAAGAAAAGCGAACTGGGCACGCGCGGCTTCGCTTACTTCGCACAGGGCGCGCCGCATCGCGTGACCGCCTTAAAACCCAGTCGCGTAGCCGTCATCGAAAAACTCTACCAGACGCTGCCCTCCGTCAAGCCCCCCCGGACCATCATTTCCAGCGAAGATGCGATTGCGCCCCACGCACTCGGCGATGACTCTGACCTGCAAGTGAAATGCCTGCTGCCCGATGAAATGAGTTTTGATTTCGCCATCAATACTATGGTGTATCAGCCCGGGGCCGCGCTGAGCATGGTCGAAATGCATGTCATGGAACACGGGCTCCTCATGGTTGAAGGCGGCGGAATTTACCGTCTAGGCAATTCCTGGTATCCCGTGACCGCAGGCGATTTCATTTGGATGGGGCCGTGGTGCCCGCAGTGGTTTGGAGCGATTGGCAAGGTTCCAGCGAAATATTTGATTTACAAAGATTGGAACCGGCATCCGCTCGCCGATCCTCTTGCAGAACTGCAACAATGAACCTCGTCATTGATCAGGATCGTCTGCTCTGCGAGATCGAGGCCCTGGGGGCGATCTCTGAGACCGAAGCCCCCGTGGTAACCCGAGTTCTTTTCTCGCCCGCCGATCTTAGGGCGCGGGCGTGGATGAAAGTATGTTGCGAGGCAGCGGGACTCACTCTCCGTCAGGACGCGATCGGCAATACTTTCGCGCGCTGGAACGGCGCGAGCCCCGCGGCGCCAGTGGTTGGCACCGGTTCTCACATCGATGCGATTCCGAATGCCGGCAAATATGACGGGGTGGTCGGCGTTCTTGGTGGACTTGAGGCAATCCGCGCGTTACAACGCACAAACTTTCACCCCACTCACTCGATCGAGTTGCTTGTCTTTACCGCGGAGGAGCCTACCCGTTTCGGAATCGGATGTCTGGGCAGCCGATTGCTATCCGGCACGCTTGCTTCCGATGCCGCTAGAAAACTAACCGACAAGGCCGGAGCCACGGTCGAAGAAGTTCGCCGCCAGGCAGGAATGCGGGGCGAACTCGAACAAGTGAAGCTGCCGCCCGGCTATTACAAGGCATTTGTCGAACTGCACATCGAGCAAGGTCCGTTGCTCGAGAGCGAGAAAATCCCTCTCGGCATAGTCAGGCAGATCGCGGCTCCGGCGAGCTTCCGCATTTCGCTCGAAGGCTCGGGAGGCCACGCCGGCGGCGTTCTTATGCCCGGCCGCCGCGACGCTCTTTGTGCCGCCGCCGAACTAATTCTCGCCGTTGAAACCGCTGCCCGTACGAGCGGTGCTGTCGATACTGTCGCCACGGTCGGAATCTGCGAAGTCTTTCCCGGCGCCGTTAACAGCATTCCCAGCCGGGTTCATCTCAGCGTCGACATCCGCGATACCGATCTGCAGCGTCGAGATTCCGTGATCCGCTCCATGGAACGTGCGGCTGAATCTATCTCCCAGAAGCGCCAGGTTTCGAGTCGCACAGAATTGCTGAATGCCGATGCCCCCGCCGAGTGCGCTCCCGAAATCATCGCGACTCTTGCTGAATCTTGCGCCAAGCACCGCCTGAGTTTTCTTCCCATGGTAAGCCGCGCCTATCACGATTCGCTTTTCATGGCGCGCATCGCGCCGGTGGCCATGCTGTTCATTCCTTGCCGCAACGGTTACAGCCACCGACCTGACGAGTACGCTGCCCCGGAGGATATAGCGCGAGGAGTTCTGGTGCTCGCGGAAACTTTGGCCACCCTCGCCGCCTAAAGGTTTCGCAATCAGCTCGCGCTAAGGCGCGTGAGGAATCGTGGATTCCCGCTCGGTCCAATGTTCCACGATATCTCGCACCACCTTGTCGCCCACAATCTGCGCCGCGTCCAGCGCCGGCATGTAAGCGGAGTAATTGCCGGAAACCATCTCCCGCAAACTTTCCGCCACTGGCACGCCCGGCGCTTCGCGATCATAATTGCTGACCGTACGCAGCACCAACACGCGGCGCAGATCCACGCGACCGCCCTGGCTCAGGAACGTCAGGGCTTGCAGTGTGCCCGAATCCTCCATGGCAGCGACCATGTAATTGCCTTTGCCGCTGGTGTAGTAGCGAGTCCACGCGTTCGCCCATTCGTCCATCTTTGAGCCATGCCAGAACGTGCTGGCTGAGAGAGTGTCACCTCTGGCCACGAATGGCGGCTTGAGGGCGTTCGGAAAGCCGGCAAATCGCGCTCGCGACTTGCGCAGCGAGTCAGAATCGGCAAGCGGAATGTCTCGGGTCAGCCGAAATGCCCAGCCCACCAGCTCCGGATTCAGCGTGTAAACCTCGCCGTAATCATTGTTCGCAGGCTGCTCGTAGGGCGTGCCCTTGCGCAAAGGCAAATAGCCAGTGGGCCAATTCGAGGGAATCTGCCGTGCATCAATCTCAAACGCCAGGTCCCCGTCGATTACATGATCGGCCCATACCGCGGACCCAACTGACACGTCCGCCGGATCTCCGCCGCCGATGCCCGCGACGATCCAGTACGTCTTCGACAAATCGAAACGCGTATCAAGTCCCAAAGCCATCACGGACGCCGCAGCCTTGGCCGTTCCCACTCCCGTCACCATGCCCAGCACGCCGTCTCTATTCATGCGTACATGATGATAACCTGACGGCAGCGGAAGAATCTGGTCGAGGTGTTCTCGCTCTACCCAAAGCTGAAATTCGCCGGGAGTGTCGCCCGTGTCTTCTCCGCGCTCGAACATGGTGACCACAACCACCTTGACTTTGATTGTGATTGGCGTAGTTGAGGTCACAGTCTGGGCGGAAAGGCATCCAGAACACGTCGCCGACACCACAAGCGAAACAATCCACCTGGAAAAAGCAATCATGGAATCCCCGCGGGCTGCAGGACTTGGCCGATTAGAACCCCAAAAGCATCATCCTGTGAGGAGCCGTTCAGGCGGAGCGAAGGATCTCTAGCGCAAAGGCGCCGGAATCCAAGCCCTAGCCTAACGCCCCCCGAATCCTGGCGTACCCCGGCTTCAGCACGGAAAAGATAATGTCGTAGCGCTGGTCATACGGAATGAAAGCGCTCTTCATGGCATTAACCGTGATTCGTTCAAAGTCGCCCAGCGTCAGTCCAAACGTTTCTGCTGCCGCCTCGAATTCCTGCGTCATAGAAGTTTGGCTCATGAGCCGGTTATCGGTATTGAGCGTCACGCGAAATTTTTCCTGATAAAAAATCTTGAACGGATGCTCGGCCAGGCTCGGCGTTGCGCCTGTGTGAACATTGCTCAACAGGCAAATCTCCAGCGGAATCCGCTTGTCGAGCACGTATTGCGCCAGGTCACCGAGTTTCACGGCCTTGCCGTCCTTTACCGCGATATCATCGATGAGCCGCGTGCCGTGTCCGATGCGGTGCGCCCCACAGTATTGAATCGCCTGCCAGATCGATTCCTTTCCGTATCCTTCGCCGGCATGCACTGTAATATTGAAATTCTCGCGCTGAATGTAATGGAAAGCTTCCACGTGCTTCTTCGGCGGATGCCCGCCTTCTTCACCCGCCAGGTCAAATCCCACCACCCCGCGCTGCCGAAAATCTACCGCGAGTTCCGCCATTTCGAGCGACACGTTCATGTTGCGCATGGCGCAAATAATCAGCCCCGAGCGCACTCCAAAATCCTTGCGTCCACGCTCTAATCCCTTCAACACGGCGGAAACAATCTGCTGATGCGTCAATCCCTTGCGCGTGTGGAACAAGGGCGCGAAGCGGGTTTCGAAGTAAACCACGCCATCCTGGCTGAGATCCTGAGCCTGCTCGTAAGCGACCCGCTCCAGAGCCTGTTCGGTCTGCATTACGGCGATCGTGTGCGCAAAGCCCTCTAAGTACTTGGCCAGACTTCCTTGATTCGCACCTCGAAAAAACCATTGTGCCAAAGCTCCCGGATCTTCGGTGGGAAGCTCCGTGTACTTCGACTCGCGCGCCAATTCGATCACAGTTTTCGGACGAAGGACGCCATCCAGATGCTCGTGCAACAGCACCTTGGGAAGAGACTTTAACAACTTGGTGTCGAGCTTCATGATGCCTCCTACTCTTCCCCGATGTCTTCGTTCCAAACTTCGGGATGGGATTGAATGTACCCCGCCAGCAGGGCCGCGCACTCGCGGGAATCAAGATCGATCACTTGCACGCCCAGCGAGCGCAGCCAGTTCAACCCGCCTTGAAAATTTCGGCTCTCGCCCACCACCAGCCTGCGAAAACCAAACTGCCGCACCAGTCCGCTGCAATACCAACACGGCGCGAGGGTCGTGACCATGATCAGGTTGCGGTAGCTACGCTGCCGCCCGGCACTGCGGAAAGCGTCGGTTTCCCCATGCAAGGAAGGATCGTCGTTCTGCACACGGCGGTTGCGGCCGGCGCCGATCACCTTCCCGCCCTCGTCAAAGATTGCTGCACCGATTGGGATTCCGCCTTCCGCCAGCCCTTTCCGTGCTTCCGCCAGAGCTACCGCCAGCATCGCAGCGTAATCGAGTTCAGCCATGGTTTGTCGAGCCAGAAACTTCAAGACCTGCGGATCATCGCCGCCGCCGCGAAGCCACCCACAACCAGCGCCATCAGAACCACCCAGTTGTGAGTATTTCCGTAAGTCGCAACCGGAAAATGATTGCTGATCATAATGAAGACTACAGGCACGGCCATAAAGGTGTTGTGCTTCGATCGCAGCTTGGCTTGCGCGCCCGGCGCTGCGTCAAACTTGTCGCCGGCCGCCGCTGCTGCAATCATCTTTCGTTGCGCCGGAAGAATGCACAGCCAAACATTCAGTGTCATGATTGTGCCCATCATCGCACCCAGGTGAATGTATGCAGCGCGGCCGCTGAAAACGTGGAGAGTTCCCCACGAGATAGCCGCGATCATAACGACCGCAAACGCCGCGAATGCAGCTTCGGACTTTTCCAGTGGCGACTTCACCGCCAGATCGTAAACCAGCCACCCACCCACTAAAACCGCGACTCCAATCGCAATTCCGCGAGCTTGCGAAATGTCGTAAACGTCAGGATCGATCAGTCCGCTGGTCGAGTAATAGACCAAGACCAGCAGCACCAGTCCGCTCAACCAGGTCGTCAGGGCTTCCCAGCGGAACCAGCGCACCTGCTCCGCTCCCACGCCCAGAGAACCCCGTTTCTCCACGGTGTAGAAACCGCCGCTGTGCACCATCCAAACCTGGGGTTGGCCGCTCTCTCCTTTTTTTGTCAGTTTTCCAAACTGGCCGTCAAGCCAGGTGAAGTAATAGGTTTGCCCGACCCACATGATTGCGGCGAACACGTGAAACCATCGAACGATCAGGTTGAGCCATTCTCGGAAGTCGAAAGGCATTGGTGAAAACTCGATGGATCGCTTTGAGTCGTTAAGTTAACATCCGCACACTACATTTCCCAAACGGATGAATTACACTTGTCCTGCATGGTCGGACGACCGGTTACATTTTTCAGTCGACCAGCATTTCTAATCGAGAGGGCCTAAGCCGCGTGATTGTTGGAGTTCCAAAGGAAAGTTATCCGGGCGAGCGTCGTGTGGCTCTGGTTCCAGTGGTGGTCCCGAATCTCGTCAAGGTTGGACTGGAAGTGGTCATCGAGTCCGGCGCTGGGGAAGCAGCCGGCTATCCGGATTCCCTTTACCTCGAGAAGGGCGCCAAGATTCTGCCCGATCGCGCCGCCGTGTTCGGTGCCGCGGACGTAGTCGTGCAGGTACTCTGCTACGGTTCCAACGATGTCACTGGCAAGGCCGACCTTCCACTCCTGCGCCGCGGCCAGGCACTCATCGGATTCCTGCGACCCATGGGCTCGGCCGAAATCGTGCAGCAGATCGCTGAGGCTGGAGTCACAGCATTCTCCGTGGAGTTGATGCCGCGCACCACTCGCGCCCAAAGTATGGATGCACTGTCCTCTATGGGCACAATTTGCGGCTACAAAGCCGTGCTGCTCGCGGCCGAAACCTCGCTGCGTATCTTCCCCATGATGACCACCGCCGCCGGTACGATCACTCCCGCGCGTGTCTTCGTTATCGGCGCTGGAGTCGCGGGCCTGCAAGCCATCGCTACCGCCCGTCGACTGGGCGCGGTTTCTTCGGCCTACGACATGCGTCCCGCCGCCAAAGAACAGGTGCAGAGCCTGGGCGGACGTTTCGTCGAACTGCCTATCGAAGCCCAGAACGCTCAGGACGCGCGCGGTTACGGTACCGCTCAGGACGAAACCTTTTACGCCCGCCAGCGCGAACTGCTCACTCGCGTGGTCGCCGAGAGCGACGTGGTCATTACCGCCGCTGTGATTCCGGGCAAGAAGTCGCCAGTGCTGATCACTGCGGACATGGTCAAAGGCATGGCTCCGGGCTCGGTGATCGTTGACCTCGCCTCCGAACGCGGCGGCAACTGCGAGCTCACCCGCACCGGAGAAACCGTGGAAGCACACGGCGTCATGATCCTCGGCGCCATCAATCTGGCCAGCAGCGTCCCCTACCACGCCAGCCAGATGTACGCCCGCAACGTCACGACATTTCTGACCTACTTGCTGAAAGATGGCAAGCTGCAGCTCAACACGCAGGACGAAATCATTCGCGAAACCCTGATCACGCACGGCGGCGAGGTTGTGAACACGCGCGTGCGAGAATTTTTCAAACTGCCGGTGTTAGTCGCCGGCAGTCACTGACTCAGCCGCGGTTAGCGACTGGGAGCGGTACGCATTGCGATTGCGGGGCACCAGGGCTGAAATCTGGCGACCCATGACGCTGCCTCGGACTCTGTTTTCCGCCAAAGATGTCGGCGATCCAAGTATTGAACGAAATGCAAAGGAGCGATCATGCCAGCGGATTTCATTTCTAATCTTTATGTATTCATCCTGGCCGGGTTTGTGGGCTTTGAAGTGATCCGGCGTGTTTCACCTTTGCTCCACACACCGCTGATGTCGCTGACCAACGCTCTTGACGCAATTGTCGTAGTAGCGGCAATCATCATCGCCGGGCGACATGAAACGACGCTCACAACAGTGCTGGGTGCGATTGCGGTGGCTGCATCGTTCAGCAACATGGTTGGGGGATTCCTCATTACTGACCGTATGCTGCGCATGTTCAAGTCGGGCAGGTCGAAACAATCATGACCGCGCTCGCCCTGCAACAGTATCTCGATTTTGCCTACATTATCGCGGTTATTCTCTTCATTCTTTCGCTCAGATTCCTGAGTTCCCCGGCGAGTGCGCGCTGGGGCGTTCTGGCGGGGGAGATCGGCGCGGCGCTGGCGGTCGCCGCCACGCTCTTCAACCCCGAACTGGTGCAGTACAAGTGGATCCTCATCGCGCTGATCGTAGGCGCCGGAGTGGGCATTCCCCTGGGTCTGGTGCATATGACGGCGGTGCCGCAGCGAACGGCCCTGAGCCATGCCTTTGGCGCGCTTTCGGCGGCCATGATCGGCATCGCCGAGTATTACGTGGGTACCGCGCCGGTCACCCGGTTTGAAATGGGTGAGATCGCGCTGGAAGTCATTATTGGATCGCTCACGTTTACCGGCAGCTTGATCGCTGCGGGAAAACTACAGGAATTATTGCCACAACGGCCTATCGTCTATCGCGGGCAGAATATTGTCAGCCTTTCCGTTCTGGCAGGGGCGCTCGGGCTGGCGGTTGCCCTGGTAGTGAATCCCGCGCACGCGATGCTGTTTCCGGTCATGGTGATCGTGGCGCTGATTTTTGGCGTGCTGCTGGTCACTCCCATCGGCGGTGCCGACATGCCGACGGTCATCTCGCTGCTGAATTCCTACGCAGGCTTTTCGGCCGCCCTGCTGGGATTTGTTCTGAATAGCAAGGTGCTGGTCGTGGCGGGCGCGCTCGATGGATCTTCGGGCTTCATTTTATCGCTCATCATGTGCAAGGCCATGAATCGCTCCTTTACAAACGTCATGTTCGGAGCTTTCGGACAAGTACAGGTGTCTGCGGCTGCCCAGAAGGAAGAACGAGTTGTTCGCAGTGCGACTCCCGAGGAAGCCGCGGCCATTCTTGCGGCCGCCAACAAAGTTGTCATCGTTCCCGGTTACGGCATGGCCGTAGCGCAGGCGCAGCACAAAGTGCGCGAACTCTACGACGTGCTCACAAAAAAGGGAATCGACGTCCGCTTCGCCATCCATCCCGTAGCCGGGCGCATGCCCGGCCACATGAACGTGCTGCTCGCCGAGGCCGATATTCCCTACGATCGCCTCATCGAGATGGACGAAATCAACGGCGACTTCGCGCAAACCGACGTGGCTCTCATCATTGGCGCTAACGACGTTACCAACCCCGCCGCCCGCAACGACCAAACCAGCCCCATCTTCGGAATGCCCATCCTTGACGTCGACAAAGCCCACACTGTGATGGTCATCAAACGCAGCATGAACCCCGGCTTCGCCGGCATCGATAACCCTCTCTACTACTTCGACCGCACCCTGATGCTCTTCGGCGATGCCAAGCAGTTCGTAGGCGGTATCGTGCGCGAACTCACTGGCGGACACTAGCAGTGACGGCGCGTGCCCCATTTCTCGCGTCTTTGCGAGAAGTGGGGAGCTGAAAGCTGACTAGCCGATTGACCCCGAAGGAGAGAAGTCAATGGACGGTGTGATCATCCGCGATCCCGGGGTTCTTGGCGGCACTCCCGTTTTCCGCGGGACGCACGTTCCTTTCCAGGCCTTACTGGACTGTCTTGAAGGCGGCCAAACTCTCGATGATTTCCTTGAAGACTTTCCCACCGTCACCCGCGAAGTCGCTGTCAACGCTCTTGCCAGTCGTAGTCTATAATCGACACGCTTTCTCCAAGAATTATTATGCGAATCCCAATCATCACCGCGATCGCTCTGCTTTTTGTGTCAATCTGCACGGCCCAAACCCAGCCGCAACTCGATCTCATGCCCATGCCGTCTTCGGTGCAGCCGGGCACGGGACAGTTGGTCATTGATCAATCGTTCTCGGTCGCGGTTACGGGCGTTCGGGATGCTTCCCTGGAGAGCGGCGTGCAGAGGTTCACAGCCCAGCTTTCCCATCAAACCGGAATTCCGTTTCGCCCCAAGCCCGGCGGCGCTCCCACGCTGCAAGTCCGTGCCGACCACAGCCGCGAAGCCGTCGAGAAGTTGGGCGAGGACGAGTCCTACGAACTGAGCGTGACCGACTCTGGTGCGAAGCTGACCGCGCCCAATCCGCTGGGCGTTCTGCACGGACTGCAAACTTTCCTGCAGTTGCTGCAAACCTCCGCCAACGGATTTACGGTTCCTGTGGTCACCATCAAAGACCAGCCGCGCTTCCCGTGGCGCGGTCTCCTGATCGATGTGAGCCGCCACTTCATTCCGATCCGGGTGCTCGAGCGCAACCTCGACGCCATGGCCGCGGTGAAGATGAACGTGCTGCACTGGCACCTTTCCGACGATCAGGGATTCCGCGTGGAGAGCAAGAAATTTCCCAAGCTGACCGGGATGGGGTCAGACGGCATGTTCTACACGCAGGCAGAGATTCGCGAATTCATTGCCTACGCGCACGATCGCGGAATCCGCGTGATGCCTGAGTTCGACATGCCAGGGCACAGCCGCTCCTGGTTTCTAGGCTATCCGGAACTATCCAGCGGTCCGGGTCCCTACACGTTGGAGGGCGGCGGCATCGACCCCATTATGGATCCGACGCAGGAGTCGACCTACAAGTTCCTCGACAAGTTTATCGGCGAGATGGCGAAGCTCTTTCCCGAAGTTTATTTTCACATTGGGGGAGACGAGGTTAACGGCAAACAGTGGGACGCGAATCCGAAGATCCAGGCTTTCATTCATGCCCACGGCATGAAGAACAATCAGGATTTGCAGGCCTATTTCAACCAGCGCCTGTTAAAGATCGTCACCAAACATCACAAGACGATGATCGGCTGGGACGAGATTCTGCATCCCGATCTGCCGAAGACCATCGTCGTGCAGTCCTGGCGTGGACAGGAGTCGCTGGCCAAAGCGGCGCAGCAAGGTTATAGCGGCCTGCTTTCTTACGGCTACTACCTCGATCTGATGTGGCCCGCCGCCCAGCATTACGCTGTGGATCCGATGAGTGGCGCTGCCGCGACGCTAAGCCCAGAAGAAAAGGCCCGCATCCTCGGCGGCGAAAGTTGCCAGTGGGCGGAGTGGGTCACTCCCGAAAATATCGATTCCCACATCTGGCCGCGGAATGCGGCCATCGCCGAACGACTCTGGTCTCCACAAAGCGGCACCGATGTGGACTCGATGTACGCGAGACTCCACGCACTGAGCCTGGAGTTGGAGTGGCTGGGCCTGACTCACAGATCAGCGCGAAATCTCATGCTCCACCGCATGGCCGGAAGCGCAGATATTTCTGCGCTTCGTGTGCTGGCGGATGTCGTTGAACCCGTCAAGGATTACAACCGCTGGGATGATCGGAAAGGCCCCATCGACTTTCATGCGCCGCTCAACCGCATGATTGACGCGGTTTATCCCGAGAGCGACGCGGCGCGAAATTTCAGCAATCTGGTTCAGAAGTTTGTCCAAAGTCGCAACAAAGACCAGGCCGCCGAGGCGCAGATCAAGGCCCAACTCACAACTTGGCGTGACAACGACGCGAAACTTCAGCCGTTGCTAAGTCAGTCGTTTCTTCTGCAGGAAATAGCGCCGCTGTCGACGAATCTTTCGGCGTTGGCCAATGCCGGCCTGCAGGCTCTTGACTATCTCGACAAGTCGCAATCCGCCCCTGACTCCTGGAAGACGCAGCAAGTGGCGCTAGCTGAAAATGCGAAAAAACGACAAGCGGACTTGTTGCTTGTCGTAGCCGCGCCCGTGCAGCAGTTGATCGCCGGGGGAGCGACGCCGAAACCCTCCAATTGATCTTTTCGCAGCTAAAGTGTCGACTCCAGCGTCGCTGCTGACACGTTGGCTGGAGGAAGCATGTTATTCTATAGACACCAGCTGCGCACCGTTCTGGCGGAAATTCCCCGCAGGTCCTGAAGAAGCTTCCCTGAAGAAGCCCAGAACTTAAAGATCCGAAAGAAGAGAACCAGGAAATCATGCTTTCTGTCAGCAATGTATCCATGCGCTACGGCGCCAAAATACTGTTTGAAGAAGTTTCCACGGCGTTTACGGCAGGCAAGCGCTATGGCCTCACCGGGCCCAACGGCTCGGGCAAGTCCACGTTCATGAAGCTGCTGAGCGGCGAACTCGAGCCGCAGAAAGGCACGGTTGTGCGCCCGCGCAAGCTGGGCGTATTGAGCCAGGACCAATTTGCCTTCGACGCCTATGGCGTGATCGACACTGTCATCATGGGCAACAAGCGGTTGTGGGCGGCCATGCAGGAGCGCGATGCCATCTATGCCAAGCACGACATGACCGATGCCGACGGCATGAAGCTCGGCGAACTCGAAGGCATCGTCGGCGAAGAAGACGGCTACACCGCCGAAAGCGATGCGGCCATTCTGCTGCAGGGTCTCGACATTCCCGACGAAACGCACAACCGCAAAATGAGCGAGCTGCAGGGCGGACAAAAAGTTCGCGTGCTCCTGGCGCAGGCGTTGTTCGGCCATCCGCAGGCTTTGCTGCTCGATGAACCCACCAACAATCTCGACCTCGATTCGATCCACTGGCTGCAGGGATTTCTCAACGTCTACACCGGCGTGGTCATCGCCATCTCGCACGACCGCCATTTCCTGAACAGCATTTGCACCCACATCGCCGACATCGACTATGAGACCATCATCACCTACACCGGCAGTTATGACGACATGGTGGTGGCCAAAACGCAGGTCCGTTCGCAAATCGAATCGGCCAATGCCCAGCGCGAAAAGAAAATCGCACAGTTGAACGAATTTATCGCGCGGTTCGCCGCGGGTACGCGCTCAAGCCAGGTGCAATCGCGGCGCAAGGAAGTTGAACGTCTGCAAGTAACCGAACTGGCCCGCTCGAACATCCAACGTCCTTTCATCAAGTTTGAACAGAAGCGGCCTTCGGGCAAGCACATTCTCGAAGTTGAGCACCTCGGCAAAGCTTACGGCGAGAAGCAGGTGATTCGAGACTTCACTGCCAGCATTCTCCGCGGCGAAAAGATCGCGCTCATGGGACGCAACGGAGCAGGGAAGACCACGCTGTTGAACGCGCTCTTGGCGAATTCTCCCACCACGCCCGAGGCCGAACTCCGCAAAACCAGCGGCTATGACGGCCTCTTCGTCGACGCCGGCAAAGTCCTCTGGGGACACGAAGCCTCCATCGGCTATTTCGCCCAGGACCACCGCAGCCTGATCGAAGGCGGCACGAGTGTGCTCGACTGGCTGCATCAGTGGGCGCCGCAAGCCGTCAGTGAAGAAATCCGCGGACTACTCGGACAAATGCTGTTCGCCCGCGAGGAGGCCACGAAATCCACCAGCGTCCTTTCCGGCGGCGAGGCCGCGCGCATCCTCTTCTGCAAACTCATGTTGCAAAAGCCCAACGTCCTGGTGCTCGACGAGCCCACCAACCACCTCGACCTCGAAGCCATCAACGCCCTCAACATTTCCCTGCAGCGCTATCAGGGCACGGTCCTTCTTGTGACCCACGATCACGACTTGATCGACGAAGTCGCAACCCGCATCTGGCACTTCGAAAGCGACCACAAAATCACCGACTTCAAAGGCACCTACGAGGAGTATCAGAAAGCAGCAGTGGAGGTGTAGAGGTTGATGTGGGGACAGCCGCCCCCGGCTGTCCGTCGAGCGAAGCTCGACTTTGCACCATTCCCGCTGCATGTGAATCAACAAGGTTCTCCACAGGTTTCCAACAGGTTTCGAGTTGCGTTGCTCACCCCGTTTTGCGCATAATTACGCGGGGCGTCCTTGCGCAACGCAGCTGCTTTGGCAAGGGCGTTACAGACCACCGTGTATAGTCGAGCCGATCTCCTCCGGATTCTTCACATCAGCCCGCGCCAGCTGGCGAACTGGGAGCGTGCGGGCTTGGTAGCGTCCTCGGAAGCCTATTCGTTTTCAGACCTGTTGGAAATCAAGAAAGTCCGCGACCTCTGCGCCATGAGCGTGCGCCCGGCCATGATCCGCCAGTCGCTCGAGGCCATGCGCAAGCGCGTGGCTGGAGTGGAAAACCCGCTGCTGGAATCCAGCGCGTCATCCACCAACAAGCACCGCGTAGCGTTTCGTCACGAAGGCAAACTGCTGGAGCCGATTGCCGGTCAGTTTGTGATGGATTTCTCCACGCTCGCGACCCGCGAAAAAATTATCACCAGTACGCCAGTGCCGCGCTCCGACCCGCGCCCGCGCGAGGACGAAGCCGCCGGCTGGTTTGCCCGCGGCATCGCGCTCGAAGAAGATCCCAACACCCAGACCGAGGCCATCGCCGCCTACCAGCGCGTGCTCGATATTGAACCAGCCCACGCCGCTGCCCACATTAACCTGGGCACGCTCTATTACAATCGCCAGGATTTCAATCTCGCGGAAAAGCATTACCGCTCCGCGCTCGAAGCCGACCCGCGCTACGCTCTGGCCTATTTCGACCTGGGCAACGTGCTCGATGAAACCGGCCGAGTGCACGAAGCGATCCAGACATACAAAACCGCGCTGCAGCTTGCCCCCACCTACGCCGACGCTCACTACAATCTGGCCCTGGCCTACGAAAAACTGCGCGAGCCGCGCAAAGCCCTCAAGCACTGGCAAGCCTATATCAAGCTCGACACCGCCGGTCCATGGTCCGTGCACGCACGCACCCAGATTCAGCGCATTCTGCAGGCCGACGGGCTGAAGCTGGTTTACAAGCGCGGTTGACGCGCTGGCTTTGCGACTGAGCTCTCAAGTCTCAAGAAACCGTATGAACTCTTGGTCTATGAAGGCGATGTCCACGAAGCCGCGGAGAACAGACACGACCGAGACGTCAGAATCGCCGCATGGTTCAAACGTTATCTTCGATGAGCCCATCGCCTATGCAATTCAGTGCTAGAATTCAGTGGCTCCATCATTGAAGGTTGTGCCCATGTCCGAAGCCATCCTCCAAGCCCCACTCCCAAGTCCCCTGACCACGCTCTCCGACGACGAGCTCCTCTTCCGCGACAACATCCGCCAGTTTGCCGATGACAAACTCCGTCCGCTAGTCAAAGAGATGGACGAGAAAGGCATTTTCGACAAAGACCTCATCCACGAATTTTTTCAGCTCGGCCTGATGGGCATCGAAATTCCCGAGCAATACGGCGGCGGCGGCGCCAAGTTTTTTGAAGCGATTCTGGCCGTGGAAGAACTCTCTCGCGTGGACGCTTCCGCGGGCGTGATCGTCGACGTGCAGAACACGCTGGTCAACAACGCCCTGCTGCGCTGGGGCAATGACGAGCAGAAAAAGCGTTATCTGCCGAAAATGGCAACGGAATTGGTCGGAGCCTACGCCCTGAGCGAAGCCGGTTCCGGCTCCGATGCGTTCGCGCTGCAGACCCGCGCCGAACTCAAGGGCAGCGACTACGTACTGAATGGTCGCAAGCTGTGGATCACCAACAGCAAAGAAGCCGGGCTTTTTGTGCTCTTCGCCTCGATCGACCCCACCGCTGGATACAAAGGCATCACGGCATTTCTCGTCGAAAAAACTTTTAACGGATTCGCCGTCGGAAAAAAAGAAGACAAGCTGGGCATTCGCGCCTCTTCCACCTGCGAGTTGATTCTGGAAGACTGCAAAGTGCCGAAGAGCAATGTGCTCGGCGAGCCCGGCAAGGGTTACAAGATCGCCATCGAAACGCTTAACGAAGGCCGCATCGGTATCGGCGCCCAAATGATCGGCCTGGCCCGCGGCGCGTGGGAGTTTGCCTGCAAATACGCGACAGAGCGCAAGCAGTTCGGCAAGGCCATCGCCGAATTTCAGGGCATCCAGTTCCAGATCGCGCAGATGGCCACCGAGATCGAAGCCGCGCGCCTCATGGTCTATAACGCAGCCCGCATGAAAGATGCCGGCATCAACTTCGTGAAAGAAGCCGCCATGACCAAGCTCTTCGCCTCACAGGTAGCCGAGCGCGTCACTTCGCTGGCCATTGAAATCTACGGCGGCTACGGATTCACCAAAGATTATCCGGTGGAAAAATACTGGCGCGACGCCAAGATCGGCAAAATCTACGAAGGCACGTCAAACATGCAGCTGGCCACCATCGCGAAAATGCTGCTCGGCGGGAAATAACGGAGAAACGCCAGAACAACCCGAACGCCGCGCCAGACAAGGCTTTTGGCGCGACCGCGGCCGTGCCGAAACCAATCCCCCTTGCTCAATATGTGCATTAGCTTGCACATTCCCCAAACAGGTAACCTCCGCAAACCCGTCGTAAGTGATCCCTTATCAAGAACTTACGCTAACTCGCGTCTATGGCGTCCAAGCTGCAATTTCTCCTGTAACCCTGCTGTTTCGGCAGGACAGATTGGGGTGCCACTTGACCACTTTGTTCGGTAACGCCGCTATCACCACCACCGTCATTCCGGCGACTCCCGCCATTTCGGCCGCTCCCGTTGAGCCGAAAAAGCACAATCTCCTGCCCGTGCTCGTTGCGCTATTCCTGATCTCCTACGGGCTCATGACCATGCTCATCATCGAGCAAGGCCGGACGATCGAGTCGCAGCGCGCCCTGATCCACGAACTGTTCCACGAGAGCCAGGAGCTGGCGGCAGTACAAGGCCGCACCCTACAGCCCAGCGTCGTCGAATCGCAAACCCAAATGGCACAGATGCCGTCGATTACGATCCCGTCGGCTGCAACCCCGTCAACCCAGATCCCGTCAACCCAGGCGCAGGCTCCTAAGACCCAAGCCCCGTCAACCCAGGCTCGTGCAAACCATGCCCCGTCAACCCAGGTAGCCCCGCGCAGCCGCATTCAGGCCCGCCGGGGAAAAATGGCGCAGCCGGAACTGCAGCTTCCGTCGCGTCCAGCTTCCGATTTAGCCGACGATCGGCGAGCTTTGAAAACGATCTGATCGCGGCTTTATAGTGTTCGGCTCTGTTCGTGGTTCGGTTGAAAGAAGTTTTGGTTTTGAATTGTTCTGTGGAATTCGAAACCGGAGTTACAAATTATGAAGGCCCTGACCCTAGCCTTGTTGTTGAGTCTGCCAATCCCTAAATTGGCCCAACCTCAAACCCCGCGCCAACCTGTCAGCCACCTCACGCAGCGCACCAAGGGCGGCAGGTGGTATCTCGCTGCCAACGGCCACGCTATCTACTGCTACGGCCCGGTCATGGTGGTTCCCAGCGCTACCGGCGACCTCGAACGTGTTGCCACCTTCTGCCGCGACGGCAGCGCAGCGGTCCCGCTCAAAGACTAACGTAGAAGACGGGCGCGGCGGTGGCCGCGACATGTGGGGACAGCCGCCCTCGGCTGTCCTTCGAGCGCAGCTCGAAATCTTTTGACGGCATCCGCGATAAACTATCCTCCGGATGCCCGAACTCCCCGAAGTCGAAACCATCGCCCAAGGCCTGGCCAAGCGCATCACAGGCGACGTCGTGCAGTCCGTGTGGCTGGGCGAAAAGCCCGAACCCCTGAAGTCCCCAGCCGTGGAGATCGTGGCGGCGCTAGAACACAGCCGCATCGCCAGTGTCCGCCGCATGGGCAAGCACATCGTCTTCGACTTGGAGCAAGAAAATCTGGCGCGGGTCCCTTCGGCAGGCTCAGGGCAGGCTCTGCCCGCGAAAGGCGGCGGATCGAGGCAATCGCGTCCTGCGTCCAGAAGCGCAAGCCCGAAACAGAGTTCACCTACAGTTCGGAAGGTAGACAATGCTGGCGCAGCCCTGTGGATCGTCCACCTGGGTATGACCGGCCGTCTGCAAATAGCCCTGCCGCAGGAAGAGATCCCCAAGCACACGCACGCCATCGTGAAGCTAGAATCGGGCAGGGAACTGCGCTTCGTCGACCCTCGTCGCTTCGGTCGCCTCAGCGTCGCGAGAAAAGAAAGCTTCAACGCCGGCGGCTTCGAGCCTCTTGAGGTGGGCCTGGAAGATTTCATCAGGCTATTCCGCGGCCGCAAGACCCCGATCAAGAGCGCGCTCCTGAACCAAAAACTGCTGCGTGGCGTAGGCAACATCTACGCTGACGAATCGCTGTTCCGCGCCGGCATTCGGCCCCGCCGCCGTGCCTCGAAAATCTCTCGTGACGAGTTGCAAAAACTTTTCCTCGACGTGAAAGAAGTCCTGCGCGAAGCCATTGCTCTAGGCGGTTCTTCAATCTCTGACTACGTAGACGCCAACGGCGAAGAAGGCTTCTTCCAGCTCCAACACCGCGTCTACGGCCGCGAAGCCGAGCCCTGCCTGGTCTGCAAAACTCCGATCAAAAGAATTGTGATCGCCGGCCGAAGCAGCCACTACTGCCCTCACTGCCAAAAGTGAAAAGCAAATTGCAGTCCCGCCGATTTCAGATCGTAGATCTTTAGATTGCAGATTGAAAAACCTTGTCTGTTGGACAGTTTATTGATGCATGACGGCGTCATCCTGAGCGTAGCCGCTTTTCAGGCGTAGCGAAGGATCTCCGGCTTAACTGGCCTGGAGCGTGAGCCACGGAAGCTCCAGTGATGAATTGTCTTCTCGGGCTTCTAAAATCTGCAATCTAAAATCTACAATCTAAAATCACTTCTGATACTCTTTCACGAGCCATGCCCGACTTCTCCATCGCCGTCGATCTCGGCGGCACCAACCTGCGCATCGCCGCCGTCAGTACAGGCGGCCAGATGCTCGAAAAAGTTACGCTCGGCACCAACCTCACCGAGGGCCCGGACCGCGTCACCAACGAAATGTGCGACGCCATCCGCCATCTCTCAGAAAAATATCGTGATGGCGGATTGTTTCTCGGCATCGGCGCAGGCATCCCCGGCGTCCTCGATCTCGAATCCGGAAAAGTGCGCAAATCCGCCAACCTCCCCGGCTGGTCGGAGTATCCCGTGCGCGACGAAATGGAGCGCCGCCTCGGCACCAAATTCTTTCTCGATAACGACGGCAACATGGCTGCGCTGGGAGAAAAGTGGCTGGGCGCGGCCCGCGATGTTCCCAACATGGCCATGCTCACGCTGGGCACGGGCATCGGGGGGGCCATCGTAATCAACGGGAAGATCTTCCACGGAATGAACGGGATGGCCGGCGAGTTCGGACACGTCCCCATCGAGCCGGAAGGCGTGCCCTGCGGCTGCGGCGGCCACGGATGCGCCGAGCGCTATGCCTCGGCTACGGCGTTGGTGCGCATGGCGCGCGAAGCCATCGCCAGCGGCGCCGCGCCCGCTCTTGCGAAGGCAGCCGATGCCGGCGCCGACCTCAGCTCCAAGTCTATCTACGATCTTGCCATGCAGGGCAACGAAGACGCTCGCAAGGTTTTCCATCGCTTCGGCAAAGCGCTGGGCATGCTGCTGGCGGGCATGGTCAACAGTCTGAATCTGGAAATGTACGTGATTGGTGGTGGTGTCTCCAGCGCCTGGCCCGCGTTCGCACCCACCATGTTCCAGGAACTGCGCGAGCGCGCTTTGATCTATGCCGTGACCGAACCCGAATCCGTGCCAGTAACGGACGAAGCCTCCGCGCAAGCGCCCGTCCGCAGCCCCGGCAAGACCATCGTCACTCGCGCCCTGCTCGGCAGTGACGCGGGTCTCTACGGCGCCGCCCGCATTCCCATGGTCGGACTCTAAGGGAAGGTGCAGATGCATGGTGTCGCCGTGGTCCCACCTCCTTGCGCCGCCGTGAAAGAGCGGCCCTTCAGGGTCGCGTAAAAGCTTTTAAAAACTGGAGTGGGCTTCAGCCCCAGCGTATTTTGGCCACCCAAACCGGGGAATCTACGCGCCCATCCTCCGCACGGCTTCCAGAAAAACCCGATTTTCCTCCGCCGTCCCAACACTCACGCGGATGGAGTGCGGCGAACCCCAAACTCCAAGAGGACGAACGACCACCCCATCCTCGAGCAGCCCTGTCGCGAACCTACGAGCATCTTCGCCCACATCGCAGTAAACAAAATTCGCCCAAGTCGGAACCACGCGATATCCCATTCCGGCCAACCTGCTGCTTAAAACTTCCGCCTGATCCGCGTTGAGCCGGAGCGTGCGCTCGATGTGCTCGCGGTCGTCGATCGCCGCCAGCGCCGCTGCCTCCGCCACCGAGGCTACTGAATACGTGGTCCGCATCTGCGCGCAATGCGTCAGCAATTCCGCGGGACCAAATCCGTAACCCACGCGCAATCCTGCCAGCCCGTGAACTTTAGAAAAAGTACGAAGCGCCACAACGCCCGCTCCCCGCAGCACATAGTCCCGCGCTCGCGAATAGACCACGCCGCGCAGTGATGCAAAATGCGCCGCATATTCGTAATAGGCTTCATCCAGCGCCACAATCACGTGGTCGGGAACTCGCGCCAAGAAATGTTCGACTTCGGCGGCGTCCAGCATCGTGCCTGTTGGATTGTTGGGGTTCGCCAGAAAAACGAGCCGCGTGTCGCGATCGATCGCCCGGAGAATCGCCGCGAGATCGAACCCGTCTTCGCGCATTGGAGCCTCAATCAATCGCGCTCCGGTCGCGCGGACCAGCTGCGAGTAAACCACAAACGACCGTTCGCTGGTTACTGCATTAAGGCCGGGCGCGAGCAGCACTTGGCAGAGAATGCTCAGCAACCCGGTGGAACCGGCCGTAACCAGAGTTTGCTCGAGTTGAACGCCGTGCTGTGCCGCCAGCCTGCCGCGCAATTCCGAACAATCGTCGTCCGGATAGAGATTCACATTCGCCAGCGCAGACCGGATCGCCTCAACTGCACGAGGCGAGGGCCCAAGAGGGTTTTCGTTGGAATCGAGCCGGATCGCAGGAAGTCGATTTCCCTGCGCAGCTTGCGCTCGCGGCGGCCCAAGCGAACGTCGCCCGAGTTCACGCGCTCCCGGCGAAAGCAGATCGGAGAATCGGCTCATCTTCGCTGCCCCGCGCGTCGCACTCTAAGCCCGCGCGTTTCGCGCCGCAGGTTTCGCGCCGCTGGCCTTCGCGGCGATCGTTCCCGCCGAAACCGCCTTCAACCGCTCCACTTCTTTCAGCGTCAGCGCCCGAAATTCCCCCGGGGGAACGTCCAGCGTGAGCGGCCCATAACGCACTCGCTTGATCTTCTCCACATGATGCCCCACGGTTTCAAACATGCGCCGAATCTGCCGGTTGCGTCCTTCCACCAGGGTAATTTCATACCACGGGTTCGCGGCTTCTTTCACCACCCGCACCAGCGCCGGCCCCGTCTTCACGCGCTTTCCGTCGTCGGTAGCAATGGAAACTCCTGCCCGCAACTTTTCAATCGCCTCTTCTTTCGGCGTGCCCGCAACTTTCACGACATAAGTCTTCGGCACATGCGATGCGGCCTTCATCAGCCGGTGCGCCAGTTCGCCGTCGTTGGTCATCAGCAGCAGCCCTTCGCTGGCGTAATCCAATCGCCCCACCGGATAAACGCGTCCCTTCACCCCGCGCATCAAATCCATCACCGTGGGCCGCTTCTCCGGGTCGTTCATCGTGGTCACGTAGCCCTTCGGCTTATTCAGCAGAAGATAGATGTGCCGCTGCGCCCCCTGCAGCAGTTTCCCGTTCACGCGAATGTGGTCGGTTTCCGGGTCGGCCTTGCTGCCAAGCTCGCTCACCACCTGCCCATTCACCTGCACGAGCCCCGCGGAAATGAATTCCTCCGCCTTGCGCCGCGAGGCGATCCCCGCAGCCGCGATAATTTTTTGCAGGCGTTCAGCAGGCATGGTCAGCACAACTTTCAGTTGGCGATGATGAAACTAAGCAGGTCAATCTTCCCGCACTGCCGCAGATTTTTCGATTTCGGGTTCGCCGGTCTCGGCTGGCTGCATTTCCTCTGTCGAGTGCGAAGCCTCGGGCCCATGTGAAGCGTCGCCTTCCTCAGCTGCCGCGTCATCCGCGTCCACCGGTGCCTCCGCTCCGGCAGCTTCCTTCTCGGCACCCTCAGCAGCATTTTCCGCCGGAATCAACTCCGCCTGGAACGATTCCGCCACCAGTTTTTCGAACTCCTCCATGCTGGGCAGTTCGCTCACATCCTTCAGCCCAAAGCGCATCAGGAATTCTTTCGTCGTCTTGTAAAGAATCGGCCGCCCAATCACCTGCTTGCGTCCGCCCGTGGTGATGAGCTTGCGGTCCAGCAGCGTCGCAATCACCCCGCCCGAATCCACTCCGCGAATGTCGCTGATCTCCGGCACGGTGACCGGCTGCTTGTACGCGATAACGGCCAGCGTTTCCAGCGCCGGCAGCGAAAACCGGATCGGCGGTTTCAAACTCTTGGCGAACGCCCGCACTACCTCATGCTGCTCGGGCTTGGTCGACATGCGATACCCGCCCGCGACCTGGCGAATCTCAATCCCGTGATCTGGCGAGCTGTATTCGACGACAAGCTCTTCCAGACTCGAGCGCACGCGGGACTTAGCCTCAGCCTCGTCAAGCGCGCCCGCCGCCATCACCGAATCCTTAACCAGCGCGAGCATCTGCTCCAGCGTAATCGGCGTCTCCGCCGCGTAAATAATCGCTTCGAGTTGCGATTTAAGACTCATAAGTCGGTTTCCACTTGCCTGTACCCAGCCGCTTTTCTCAGTGCCAGAAACGGGCTGGTTTTTAACCGGGAACTGGGTACTGGCAACTAGGTACTGCCCTCATCTCCAATTATCTCGCACCGCCGCCTGCTCATTCATGATCGCGTCAAACCCCGTGTGCTTCCGCACCGCGATCTCGCCGAACAGGCGCTCCTGCCGCACCTGAATCGCCTGCAGCCGAACCATCTCCAGTAGCGCCAGAAACATGCACACCAGCGCTTGCCGCGAGGGCACGCGCATCAAGAGCTGCTTGAGCCGGATGGGCCGCCCTTCCAGCGAAAGGCGCCGTCTCAGATAGTCGATCATCTGCCCCACGGTCACCGTCTCTTCGTCCACGTTGAGCATCGGCCGCGTGCGCACCCGCTCAAGCACCTGCTGAAACGTTTTCACCAGGTCGATTACATCGGCGGCAATCTCCGGCTCCGTTCCTTCCGCCTCCATGAATTCCTTCAACGACGGATTCGACAGCACCGCATCTTCAATCTGCTGCTTCTGCAAAAGCATCTGCGCCGCGGACTTGAACTTCTCATGCTCCAGCAGTCGGCTCACCAGTTCGGTGCGTGGGTCTTCTTCTTCTCCTGCAATGGCTGTCGGATCGCGTGGCAGCAGCATCTTCGATTTGATGTGAATCAGCACCGACGCCATGTAGATGAAATCTGCAGCCACGTTGACGTCCAGCTCACGAATCTTCTCCACATACGCCAGATATTGCGCCGTGATGCGCGCAATCGGGATATCGTAAATATTGATGTCCTGCTTGCGGATCAAATCGAGCAGCAGATCGAGCGGCCCTTCGTATACATCGCTCACCGCAAGCGAAAACGGCGAATCACTCTGTTCCTTCTTCACGGCAACAGCCGGCGAAACCACGACAGCGGAAGACACAACGCCGCCTGTTTCGCCCACCGAAGTCGCGCTTCTTATTCCGTCATTCATCTAATTCGAACCTTGCCCAATCCCCGCTCCCGCGACATGTCCATGGCGGCCCGTACCTCATCCATCGTTTCGCCCGCAGCCTTGCGCGCCCGCTCCGTGCCAGCTTCAAGAATATCCCACGCCAGCCCCGGATTCTCCTCAAATTTCTTGCGCCGTTCCTGCATGGGGTTCAGCAGCTTTACCAACGAGTCGGCTACCCAGCCCTTGCACTCAATGCATCCAATGCCCGCCGACCGGCACCCTTCGTTCACTTTTGCCATGGTCTCTTGGCTGCTGAAAATCTTGTGCAGATCCCCCACCGGACACACATCCGGATTCCCCGGGTCCGTCCGCCGCACCCGCGCCGGATCGGTCACCATGGTCTTCAGTTTTTGCCGCACCACCGGCTCCGGATCGGTCAGCATGATCGTGTTGCCGTACGACTTCGACATCTTGCGCCCGTCCGTCCCCGGCAGTTTCGCCGCCGGCGTCAGCAGAGACTTAGGTTCAGGAAACACATTCTTCGCTTTGCCGTAAAACTGATTAAAGCGTCGCGCAATCTCTCGCGTCAGCTCCACATGCGCCACCTGATCCTCGCCCACAGGCACCACATCTGCCTTGTAAATCAAGATATCCGCCGCCTGCAGGCAGGGATAACCCAGAAATCCGTAAGTCCCCAAATCCTTGCCCTTGATATTTTCCTGCTGCTCCTTATACGAAGGCACGCGCTCCAGCCACCCCAGCGGCGTGATCATGGAAAGCAGCAGATGCAGTTCGGCATGCGCTGGAACATGCGATTGAATAAAAATCACCGACTTCTCCGGATCGAGCCCCGCCGCCAGCCAGTCCAGCGCAACCTCCAGCGAATTCTCCTTCACGCGCGATGTGTCCGCGTAATCGGTGGTCAGAGCGTGCCAATCCGCCACTTCAAAAAAACACTCGTACTCGTCCTGCATGCGCACCCAGTTATCAAGCGCTCCCACATAGTTGCCCAGATGCAACTTTCCAGTCGAGCGCATACCGCTCAGCACGCGTCCACGTTTTTTGCAGGGAGATGTCATTGGCCTTCAACGGGAGCAACCGGAACAGACAACAACCACAACCCAATCCGAAGAGTCATTCTCATGCTTAGATGTTGAGGTGTAACGCCGAGCTTGTCATCGATACTATCACGCGCAAACCTGCATCCAGAAGCGCGATTCGCGCCCTGTTCATGGTGCAATTGAGCAACTCAACGCATGTGGAGCAGCCGCCTCTGGAATCACCACCGCGCATTTGGGGACAGCCGCCCTCGGCTGTCCAGTCGAGCAAGGCTCGACGCGGTTTTTCTCGCCACGTAACCTAACGCCAGTCGCGCCCTGCATGCTTTATAATCCCCGTTTCCTCAAGGTAAACCGAATCCACACGACCCCGTGCCCACTCTTGCCCGCAAACTGCGCCTCACCGATTACTTCACTCTCGGCTGGGGCACCATGGTGGGCGTCGGCTGGCTCGTGGTCATGGACGACTGGCTAGGCCGCGGCGGCTCTCTCGGCGCGCTGCTAGGCTTCGCCATCGGCGGTACGCTGTTGCTTCCCATCGGCTGGGTCTACGGCAAAATGGTCCAGGCCATGCCCGATGCCGCCGGCGAAATCGCCTACACGTCGGCCGCTTTCTCGCGCCCCAGCAGTTTCGCCACCGGCTGGATGATGATGCTCGCCTACTTCATCGTCTGCCCCTGGGAGGCCGTCGCCGTTGGCCGCATCGCCGGATATATTTTTCCGCAGCTTGATTCTCTCGAACTCTATCGCGTCGCCGGCCGCCCGGTTTATCTCCCGCATCTTCTCATCGGCCTCGCCCTCACCGCGCTTCTCACCGTACTGAATTATCGCGGCATCCGTCTGAGCGCCACTTTTCAGAACTGGACCAGCTTCGGCACGCTCGCCCTCTTCGTCGCATTTGTCGCCGTCGGCGTCAGTCGCGGATCGCCCCGCAACTTCCCGCCACTGTTCACGGGCACTCCGTTCGTTTCGATTCTACTGGTCATTCAGATCGTCCCGTATTTCATGACCGGATTCGAATCCGTCAGCAAAGCCGCCGAAGAATCCAGTGCGGAATTTCAAGGCCAACGTTTCTTCCGCGCCATCTGGATGGCCATCGTCGTCGGCATACTCTTCTACACCTGCATCGTCGCCGCCGTCGGATTCGTCGCTCCATGGCACAGTCTGATCGGCGAGAAATTCATGACCGCCGTCGCCTTCCAGCAAGCGGTCGGCGCGCGCTGGATCGTCAACATCATCCTCGCCGCCGCCTTGCTTTCTTTGTTTAAATGTTTCAACGGAAACTTCGTGGCGGCCAGCCGGGTTGTGTTTGCCCTGGGCCGCCGCGGCATGATCCCTGCCACGGGCGAGATTCACCCGGCGCATCAGACGCCATCGACCGCCGTTCTCTGCGTGGGCCTCGGCACCGCAGCCTGCATGCTGCTGGGAGACGCCATCCTCGTGCCCGTAACCGAAGTCGGCTCCGTCGCCTGCGCGATCGGATGGTCAATGACATGTCTGTCTTGCCTCGCGCTAAGCAGATCAAGCCAGACATCGAATCGCCTCGCGCTGTCAGCGATAGAGCGCAGCGTAGCAATGTTCGGATTGCTCGTGGGCATTGCGATGCTATTAATGAAAATTGTCCCGGTAGTCCCCGGCCACTTCACCACGTCCGAATGGCTGGCACTGGCGATCTGGATTATGCTTGGCGCACTCGCACACCGGCCTCGGACTGGAAAGGTCGAGAACTAATGAAAACTTGTTTCCGATTATGTCGTGCACTCCTGGCGCTGATGCTGTTTGGCGCCGCCGTACTATCGCAGGCCCAAACCCCCGCCTTCGACCTCGTCATCACGAACGGCCACATCATCGACGGCACTGGCTCCCCGTGGTACTCCGGCGACCTCGGGATCCGCGACGGCAAAGTCGCCGCCATCGGCAATCTCTCCGCCGCCGCGCGCAAGCGCACCCTTGACGCTGCCGGCAAAGTCGTCGCCCCCGGTTTCATCGATTTGCTCGGCCAGTCCGAGATGACCATCCTCGTCGATCCGCGTCTGCCCTCGAAAATTTATCAGGGCATCACCACCGAGATCACCGGTGAGGGCAATTCCATCGCCCCGCTCAACGATGCTCTGATTCAAGCCGGCCGTTCCGGCTATGGGCATTACAAGATCACTCCCGACTGGCGCACCTTACGGCAATATTTCGCGCGGCTCGAAAAACAGGGCATGGGCATCAACCTCGCCAGCTACGTGGGCGCCACGACCGTCCGCGAAATAGTGCTCGGTGAAGAAAACAAGCAGCCCACGCCCGAACAACTGGAGCAGATGAAGTCCCTCGTGCGCGACGCCATGAAAGATGGCGCAGTCGGTGTTTCCACCGCTCTCGAATATGCCCCTGCTCCCTACGCCAAAACCGACGAACTCATCGCCCTCGCCGCCGAAGCTGGAAAATTCGGCGGCATATATTCCACCCATATGCGCAACGAGAGCGATTCCGTGCTCAATGCCATCGACGAAGCTCTGCGCATCGGCCGCGAAGCCCATGTCCCAGTCGAGATCTGGCACATCAAGGTCGCCGGAAAAAATAACTGGGGACGCATGCCCGAAGTCGTCGCGAAAATTAACGCTGCGCGCGCCGCCGGCGACGATGTGACTGCTGACACTTATGCCTACACTGCCTGGTTCAATGATTTTTCGGCATTCGTCCCGGCCTGGGCTCATGAAGGCGGCACAGCCAGAATGGTCGAGCGCCTGAAAGATCCCCCCACCCGCGCGCGCATCCGCCAAGACATGCTGACGCCCTCGAAAGACTGGGACAACGAGTGGCAGGAAATTCCCGGCCCCGAAGCCGTGATGATCGGCGTCACACAGAATCCTAAGATGCTGCCGCTGCAAGGCAAGCGCCTGTCCGAGATCGCGAAACTCTGGAACAAAGATCCCATGGACGCGCTCTTCGATTTTCTCATCGCAGATCCCAACTCAGACGTCGCTGTGTTCGGCATGTCGCAACCCGACGTCACTTTGGCGCTGCAACAACCCTGGGTCGCCATCGACAACGATTCGTCGGGCACATCCCCCGACGGTATCCTTGGCCAGGAGCATCCGCATCCCCGCGCCTACGGCACTTTCCCGCGCATTCTGCGAAAGTATGTCCGCGAAGATAAGGCTCTCACGCTCGAAGACGCCATCCGCAAATTCTCCGCGCTGCCTGCGCAGCGTTTGCGGCTGACCGATCGCGGCGTTCTCAAGGCGGGCATGTGGGCCGACGTGGTGGTGTTCGATCCCGCGACTGTGCGCGATCTGGCCACATTCGACAATCCCAATCAGCTGTCGGAGGGAATGGAATATGTTCTGGTGAACGGCGCGCCCGTGATTGATGAGGGTAAAATGACCGGCACGCTGCCAGGGAAGGTTCTTCGCGGTCCGGGGTATCAGCACGTCGTGGGCGGCCGCGAATAATGGGGTTCGCGTTTGGATATCACAGCGCTACGCGCTGCGATTTGCTGCCGATCTCGATTTAGTGGCTCGAGGCGCCGAGCCAGCTTGCGGCTTCCTACTGTGCCTTCAACCGCGCCTGCGTCTCTGGATTAGCCACCACGGTAACTCGCGGCTCCGCCACGGTGCCGCTGATCGCATAATTCTTGAAAGTGCCCCCTGCATCGGGTTTTCCCACCAGCTTCAGATCAAGTTCCCGGCTGAAAGATGCAGTCCCGCTCACTTCGAATCTCCCCGTTGGAGAATCCAGCGTGCCTTCTTCGACCTCGATCTTGCCGTCGAGCAAACGCGCGCGCCCCTGCAGCCGATCAACTCTTACCGCATCGCCATCGCTCACCAATAGCAGATGAGGCAACCAACCATCGCGCACCTCGAACTGCAACGTTCCCGCGGCGGAGTTCCAAAACCCGGAAGAGGACACTCCCGACGCGACGATTTGGTAGCTTCCGCTTGCCGTTCCTACAATCCACTCGTCGTGCATGGCGCTGGCCAGCTGTCGCAAGGCAATTCCGGTCACAGTGCCGCTGCCGGCGTAAGCCGGAGGCTTCACGCTGAAGTCCGCGCGCCATTCGCCACGGTGTTTTCCGCCCAGAAATTCCCCGCGCAGGTCGGAAAGCTGCAGCTTCCCCGCGTCGACTGATGCTTCAGCCGAAACGCGATTCGCCGTGACACCGTGCACCAGAAGGCGGTTGGCGCTGATTTTGCCCTCAGCACGCAATCTCGTGAAAAACGTCGGTCCTGCCTGCTCGCTGCCCGCCGATAGCCGGTACCAAGGCCGCGGCTTTGGCCGTGGACTCACCCACTGCGCCACATCCCCCAACGCCACCTGGTTCGTGGCCAGGTCAAACCGCACCCTGCAAGCGTCCGGGGTTCCACATCCGCGCGGCAACTCCATCGATCCCGTCCAGATCGCGTGCGCCGCCTTCACGCTCAATTTTGTCACCAGCATTTTGTTGCGCAAAAGCTGCAGGTTAGCCGACGAAATTTCGAGCGGTTCCTCTACTCCACGCAATTCGGCTTGCACGCTATGCAGCTTGACCAGTCCTCTCACTTGCGACTGCGCAAGATTCCCCGCAGAAAGATTCGACGCAGAAAGATTCGACTCGGAAACGTTCGACGAACCCGTCCCTTCCATCCATCCGTGCCACGTTCCTGCGATCTGCAAATCGATTTGCGCCTCGCCCTCCGCAGTCACCGCAAGGGCCGGCAATCCAACCAACTTCGCTACTCGCAGCGTGCGTCCGACTTCGGTTTTTCCTGCTAAAGAAATCTGGTATCCAGAAAATGCCACCCAGCCTCGCGCCATCGGAAATGCCCCGCGCCCACTCCCCAGGGGAAACGGGCCAACCTGCAGTCGCGGCCCAGCGTTTCTTGCCAGGCCACGCTCTGCCGATTTATCCGACATCAACTCCAAAGGAATATGGGGCGCATCCAATTCCGCATTGGTGCTCGGCGAAGTTAAACGCAGCCCGACGATCTCCCCCGTGCCAGCAAACTCTGGTGTTCCCCCCGCATCCTTCCGCCGCATCGTCAAAATGCCATCAATCTCCCCGATGGCCTGCAGATCCTCCGGCAAACTCTTCTTGGCGCTCTGCGCCAGGCCCACAAGGCCGCTGGCCGGCATGGCATCCGCACTCAACACCAGATCATAGCGATGGCTTGCCGGCAGGCCCGCCTCGCCCTTTATCGTCAGCTGGCCGTTCCCCACCGGCGCGCGGCAAAAAACTTCGCGCACCACATGATCGATGGAACTGTACCTTCCATCACAATGCGCCGCCAGAAGCGACGACTGCGCGCCCGACACGTCATAGCGGCGAAAACCTCGAATCGATGCGTCGCTGCTCACCCGCAAGTTGGCAGGCGTTCCCGTCAACGTCGCATCCAGTTGCATATCTCCGCGCCAACCCCTGTCTTCGCCGGTCAGGAATTTCGTGAGCTGCCCCAGTTGCGGACGGTTCCATTCCACGCTGAATTGCAACGGCGTGTCTCGCAGGCTCGCGGCCCGCTGCCAGGTTCCGTTCACGCGCAGCGTGCCGGTGTCGTTCAAATTCATATCGCCGCGGAACGGTTCTGCCTTCAGTCGTATCCCCCAGGCGTTTTCCGAATCCTGCCATAGCGCGAAGTCGGCGTTGGTGAGGGCGTAAGGTTTTTTCTCTTGTCCGACCTTGAAATTAATCCGTCCGGAACTCACCTCAATGTAAGGGAAAGCGGGACGACGTTCCGACTTGGCTTTTGCCGTAGGCGCCAGCGGGACGTGCGAGGTTCGCTCCAGCAAGGCTTCCAGGTTCCAACGTCCATTCTCGCCATGAACCAGATTCAGGCTGGGGTCGCTCAAGTCGAGCCGGGCAATCTCCAGCCGCCCTCTCACCAACGAAGTCAGCCGCAAGTCCGCTGTCACTTCGGGCGCGCGCAGCATGGCTTCCTGACCGAACGCGGGATCGTCATACACCACCAGGTTTTCCAGATCGAATCCCGGACGGGGCAACAGCCTCAAGTGCACGGACCCTATTTCCACCGGCCGCGCTAGCCCTGCGCCGATTGATGCCGCAATGCGCGATTTCAAACGCGATGCCCCGGGACGCAGCAGAAACAACAGCGGTAGCAGCACTGCCGCAACAGCCACGCGGCGTTTAGACGAGAAGAACTTCACCGTACGACCTGTAGAGTACGACGCCAGCGTGTTTTGTCGAAGAAGTGAATCACCTCTTTGCTCAGAAACAGGAAACGATCGCCCCAGCCGGTCTTCAAATACTGCCGGTCCGGAGTCTCAAACGACCAGTAAATGAACATCGGCCGTCCAATCACGTTGGCCTTCGGAATAAATCCCCAGAAGCGGCTGTCGAGGCTCACGTCGCGATGGTCGCCCATGGCGAAATAGTGATCCGGAGGCACCACCAGGTCGCCATTCTGAATGTGCGTCGGCATTTCTTCTTCCCACGACGGCGAAACGTTATAGGACTCCGATGGGGGCACCGACGGAAAATTGTCGCGGTAGTCACTTGGCCCGAAGTCCGGACTCAAAAACGTATACGGTTCCTTCAACGCCTCGCCGTTCCGGAAAACCACTCCATTGCGCAGGTGAATGCGGTCCCCTGGAATCCCCATGATGCGCTTCACCACATACATTCCAGCCTCGGCAGGGTCGGGATGCAGAAACACGACAATGTCCCCCCGTCGAATATCCCGGTAGGGAAGCAGCGGACCTACCCACGAACTCCGAGGCGCGAACTGCACCCGGTTCACGAATACATGGTCGCCGATCAGCAGCGTATTTTCCATCGAGCTCGATGGAATCTCAAACGCCTGCATCACGAACGTAATAATGAACAGTCCGGTCACCAGCACCGCCGCCAGCGACGCCAGAAACTCCACGGTCGTCTCTTTCGGTCTCTGTTCTTCGGCGCTTTCCGTCTTGTCGTCTTTTTTTGCCAAGCTTCAGGTTCCTGCAGATTGTTGTCGCGAAAGGCTTATTGCGAGGACCGCAGACTCTAGTGTACCAGCCGCAGCGTCCGATTCCAGCGCGTGATCTGGAACAGGTGCGTCACCGCGTAAGCGATATGGTAGAACTGGCCGCTCCACGAACCCGCCGGCTCGTGGTCCCAGGTTCGCACCGACCAGTAGATCAACAGCGGCCGTCCAATGATGTTCTCTTGCGGCACGAAGCCCCAGTACCGGCTGTCCTCGCTGTCGTCCCGATTGTCTCCCATCACAAAGTAGTGTCCTTGAGGAATAATCAGCTGGCCGTCTTCCACCAGCTTCTTCATTTCCAGCCACCACTTTCCCTCCAGCCCCGGCGGCAGAATGTCCAGCCGCGGAAAGCTGTCGCGGAACATATTGTCGGCGGGAAACAGAAACCGCACATAGGGCTCATCCAGCGGGACACTGTTGATGAAGACTTGCTTATTCACCATGCGCAGCCGGTCGCCCGGCACTCCGATCACCCGCTTCACAAAATGCTGCTTCGGATCCACCGGATAATGAAACACGACGATGTCGCCGCGCTCGATCTTCTCATAAGGCATCAAGTAGTTGCCCGGCCCGCGCGCCCCGTAGCATAGCTTATTTACCAAAAGATAATCTCCCACCAGGAGCGTGTTCATCATCGATTCTGAGGGAATCTGAAAGGCTTGCACAATGAACGTAATGACGAACACCGCAATCACCACCGTCCCCAGCAGCGACTGAATGGACCCAATCAAGTCCGCTCCGAGCGTCCGCACCAGGTTCTGTTGGGCTCGGTAGGTCTTGCGTGGACGAACATCTAGGGCCGTTGGCTCGACCGGGAGAGCCCCCAATGCTTTGTCTGTTCCAGCAGTCACAGACGCCTCGGCTGTGGGCACACCAGAGTCACCCGCCACATCGGCAGCGCCGTTTTGTGCGGCTTCTACAGTTTGCCCAATCTGTTCGTCAGCAGAATCCATGATCTCTTAACTCGAACTCAACTTCTCCGCCCTCTCTACCTGCGCCTTGTCTGCAGGAAGCTTTGACTTGGTTGCCAAATTCGTTAGCAATTGCCGCGCCGCATCCTGTTCCGCGGTTTTCTTGGTCGATCCCTGCGCCCGTCCCACAAACTCTTCCTGACGCTTGCCATCCTTCATGTTCAGGCGGACTTCCACGGTAAACGTCTTGCGGTGCTGCGGCCCCGCTTCCTCCACCAACACATACGAAGGTTGCGGCAACCCCAACCCTTGCAGCGCCTCCTGCAAAGCCGACTTGAAATCGGTCACCGGCAGCGCACCTCCTGTCAATGCCATGCGCTCCAATTCCGGCGACACAATTTCTCGCAGCACGAACTCGCGCGCCGCCTCCAGCCCGCCATCCAGATAAATTGCCGCCAGAATAGCCTCGAGTGCGTCCACCAGCAGGGCGGTTTTTCCCCGGCCGCCGCTTTTTTCTTCTCCGCGCCCCAGCCGCAAATAGTGTCCCAGCTCCAACTGCTGCGCCACCTGAATCAAATGCCGCTCACTCACTAGATGCGCCCGCAGCTTGGAAAGTTCGCCCTCGCGAAAGTGCGGTAGCCGCTGAAAAAGCTCTTCGCTGGTAATCAGCGACAACACCGCATCCCCCAGAAACTCCAGCTGTTCGTTGTCGCTGACCTTATATTTGCTCTCGCCGGCCTGCTGCGATTCCTGCTCGCGCGCCTGCGAACTATGCGTCACCGCCTGCTCCAGCACCCCCCGCCGATGAAAGTGGTAGTTCACAGCCGTTTCTAACGCGGTGATTTCCCGTTCTTTCATGGTGGGTCCCATGGCCCATGCGATCAAGCGCAACGATTGTGATCCTGAGCAAGCGTCCCAGATGACGGCGTCATCCTTCTATGAAAACAGGCGTACGTGTCCACAGGTATTTTTGCGGCGATGCGGACAGGCTTCTATTCGCGTTCTAGACGCATAAGGTTTGTCCGGACTCCGCCGCTCCATCTGAGCGTCGCTCTCGAAGAGCAA
>DATDGM010000108.1:0-62106 GCA_036522075.1 Candidatus Sulfotelmatobacter sp. | reverse complement strand
GTCTAGAGCTTCGCGACAGTCGTGGCGTCGCTCCCGACCCGTGACCACTCCTCAAAGGGCGATGTGGACGGCCGCAACCGTCCCGGGTTCATGATGTTGTCCGGGTCGAGCCCGCCTTTGACCGCGGCGACAGCGAGCACGCCCAGCGGCGAAATGTCATCGGTCAGCCACGGCAGGTGTTCAGTGCCGACAGCGTGATGGTGCGAAAGGGTGGCTCCGTGATCCATAAAGGCCTGCTGCACGGTTCGCTTGGCATGCAAGTATTGCTGCATTTCACGCCCTTCCTTCTGCTTGCAGGCAAAAGTCAAATAGAGGCTGGCCCCACACCGATACGTGTGGCTGATGTGACATCCGACCCACGGCTTCGCGCCACTCTCGCGGATCGCCGCAGCCAGGGATGCAGTGGTTGCCGTATAAAGCGGAACAATGTTTTTCCAGGTGGTTGAAGTCTCGCTCACATCCGAAGTGACTCCCCGGTCCATCAGAAAATCGCGGATGTGCGGAAAATCGTATTTGCTCGATTCAAAGGACTTGCCTGAACTGGGGCCAAGATCCACCGCTCCGAAACGACGATAGATTGCGCTCACTTTTCGATGCTGGCGTGCAACCGCATCTTTGCTGCCTTCGAACGTAGTGAGCATGAGGCACGCCCGCGTGAAATCGAAACCCTTCATTTTGAGGTAACCCTTCATCACCCTGGTCACGGCCTGAGAAAGTCCCGACGATGGCGGTTTGAACGCCAGCGACAGCGCAGTCTTGTCGGGGTCGTTAAGACGCGACATTGAAGGTGCGCACTCGTTTCGCGCACATTCGTGCATGGCTTGAATCCCGCCTTCGAATTCCATAAACAAGTAGCCGTGAGTGCGGCGCACGCCGGGCCTGGGATGAACCTGCATGGTCGCTTCGGTAATCACACCCAGCGTTCCCTCACTTCCGATGCAGAGATGGTTCACATTGATGCCGTTCGAAGACTTGGGCACAATTCGCGTCGCCAGCACACCCAGCGGCGTAACCATCCGCAGAGCAATCACCATGTCCTCGATCTTGCCGTACTTATCGCTCTGCATTCCCGCGGACCGTGTGGCGATCCATCCGCCAAGAGTGGAGTGCAGGAACGAATCGGGAAAGTGGCCGAGCGTGAGGCCGTAGCTATTCAGTTGCTCTTCCAGATCGGGACCAAACGCGCCAGCCTCAATCCGCGCCGTGCAGGACGCGGCATCCACGGTCAGCACCCGCCGCATGCGGCGCATATCGAGCGAGACGGCCATGCGGCGCGATTCGATGCGCTCCAAGCAACCGGCGATATTCGAACCTCCACCGAACGGAATCATTACGACGTCATGGCGAGCCGCGGCGCGTAACGCCATCAGCACGTCGTTCTCGCTCTCCGGATATAGCACCAGATCGGGAGCGCCCTCGGCCAGGCCGCGCCGCAGACGAAACAGATCGCGAAAGCCTTTGCCGTAAGCGTGGATGACGCGCTCGCGCCGGCTATCGCAGATCTGATCCCCGCGCAGCGATAGGTGCAACTCAGCCAGGAGACCCTGATGCCGCATCGCCTCGGGCAACTGCACGGCCTCGAGCGACACCGTGGGGGTGTATGGATCATTCTCTTCCACGGCGAGCACCGTCTTCGCAAACGGCCACAAACCAGGATGGGCTTTCGAGTCGAAGCCAACCTCTTCGTCTCCCCATCCCCACCACTTCATGTGTTTGGCGGCGTACATGGATCCCTCTCGGAGTTAGAACGTGGGCCGACAGTTAGATTGTCTTTTGGACACGCTAGTATGCAAACGATAAGTTTTACCGTTTTCTCTGTCTCGGGTCCAGTCAAGGCGTAAACAGCGCCGTCACTAGTTGGCGCACTTCGTCAGCGTCCGGCGCCGTTACTGCCTTGTCGAATCAGCAAGGCGAGCCGCGGGAACAGGAAGCGTCCGCCGGCGTCGTCGATTACATTGACCTGGCAGGTATAAAAGCCGGGCTTGAGCGAAGCGAGCGGCACGTCCACCTGAAAGACCGCCGCCCTTCTCTCCCGAGCATTCATGTCGGTCAACTCGACCAGCGAACTCTCGTAGGCTTTGGCTTTGCCGCGGAAAAAGGCTACGTTGCTCAAAAGCCGGATGCCGGTCTTGGAGTCCTGCTGGCTGTCTTGCCGGGCCCCCTGGCCTCTTGACGAATCCGCCGCGGGCCGCGCCGGATCGTAAACCTCATAGTAAAGAAATAAATGCTGCTGCGCCGAAAAAATGTGGGTCACGTTCGGAATAATTTCGGACCCATCGCGAACCAGGGGATTCAGGTTTGTCCCCTTCTTCGCCGTTTGCATCTGGCTGGCCAGCACCACCGAACTCATCTTCAGCGGCTGCGCCTTCAAGTCCGGCACGTCGATATCGGCTTCGAACGAACCCATGCGGCCCGTCTGATTCTCGCGCACCACAAATTTCAGGTGATACTTGCCGCTCAGCAGGCTCATCCCGGTCTCATACTGCACATTTTTCTTTTGGACCTCGGTCGCCGTGTCCACCGCGAGTTTCACGGTGTCGCGAATGCGGTTCAACGGATGGTGTTCGCTGTCCTGCACCAAACCAATCACATCCAGCGTGGCCTTGTCGCGGTCACTGCTGCGGACGAAGGGAATCTGCGATCCCGGCACCACCAGAGAGATTGGCACGAAAAATTTGTTGCTCTCCAGGCGGAAGTAAGCGACCCCAAGGTAAATCGGCAAATCCGTGGCCGGCAGTTCGGAAGCGAGTTCCTCCTCCAGTTGCCGCTCTTTGTCGTCTTTAGTGGAATGCTGATAATCCGCGGGCGCATAGTAGCCGCGGCGGTAGTCGATCTTCAGTCCGGCAACGTTGCTTTTCACCACAATGCGCCGATATCGCCCGTCGCGCGCGGGATTCGTGCTGTGGTAGCCGAGCAGGTAGTAGGTGGACGTGTCCTGCTGCACTCCTTTGAAAATCTTGCTGAAGTCATTGGAATCGAGAAAGGCCCGTCCGCCAGTATCGCTGGCCAGCGTGACCAATGTTTCTTGAGTGGTGAAATTAGAGTTCAGAGCATTCAGGGTCGACTGACCCGAGTACGCCGAAACGCCGCGCAGGCTGGCGTTTTGCGCTTCTCCGCCGGCCACTAAGGCTTGCAACCCGCGCATGTCCATGGTGTAAATCGCCAGGTTGGAACGCACGGCCGCGTTCACGGCCGCACGCATCTCGGCCTGATTCTCAATGCCCGTGCGGTCCATGCCGCTGGAAAAATAGATGAGCGATTTTTTCTGCTGCACATGAGAAAGCCGCTCGGCCACCGACCGCAAGGCCTCGAGGCGCCGGTCAGTATTGAAGATGTTGTATTCCGTATCGTCTGCGCTAAAAGGCTGGCCCGTGTCGGGCGTGCCTTCGGTCGTGCCGGTCGTACCCTCCTCGAATCCCTGGCCGCTGCCCGAACTGAATTGATCGAGTTGCTTCTTTAAGAGGGCACGATCCGCCGTAAAATCCTGATTCACCAGCAGCGAGCTTCCCAACGAAACGATCGATACGAGGTCCGCGGGCGCCATCTGCGCGTCGACATAGTTCTCGGCTGACGTGACTGCGTGGTCAATCTCGTCCGGCTCCATGGCCGAGAGATCGAAGAACAAAACAATCAGGCGCCGGTCTTTAAACGGGGCTGCCGAATCTGTCGCTGGCGCCGGCGGGGGCGTCTGTGCGGTAGTCGCCTCCGGCTGCGGCTTGGCCTGCGCTACATCGAGCGCCGGGACTGCGTCTACATTCTCCACGTCAAAAGAAACGACTTTTTGTGGTTTGTTGTCCTCGAGGATCGTGAAGTTCTCGGGCTTCAATCCCGACACAAACTTTCCGCTTTTGTCCCGCACCGTCACGTTCACCAGCACCAGATCCGATTCCGCGCGCAGCCGATATTCGGATTGCTGCTGCGAAGGCAACGGCGCACCCAGCAGCACAAGCACAAGCAGTACGGCAGCTGCTTTATCGACGACTCGGTTAGACACGAAAGTCATTTCAATGTTTTTCTTCCGTTTCCTGTGACGCCGCAGTCCCCTCAAAACCGAAAGCGTGACGTAATCGTGAACTGGCGCATGGCGCCAGCCGCCGTGACCCGGCCAAACGTGGGCGAGTTCACCGTGGCGTCGATCGACGAATAATTCACCAGATTGAAGATGTTAGTGGCCTGAGCGCGAAACTCGAGCATACGCGACTCCTTTAGAGGGATCACTTTGGTGAACGCCATATCAAATACTTTGCTGCCCGGGCCGATGACGCTGTTGCGGCGCGCGTCTCCATATTGTCCCGCCGGCGGCGCAACGAAGGCGGCCGTGTTAAACCACTCCGCAATGGAGGGATGCGCCAAACTCACCGATTGCCCCAGAACCAGGTCGGGCCGCAATGTTCCGTTCGTTCCTGCGTTCACGTCACTGATGGCGCCCAGCAGCCTTGGCGTGAACGGCAGCCCTGAAGCGATCGTCCAATCGCCGGTCCATTGCCAGTCGCCAAAAATCGCGCGCAAGGGCGTATTTCCGGTGAGCCAGCGCTTGTCGTGGCCAAACGGCAGTTCCCACAAGTAGTCCACGGTGAACTTGTGCGTCTGGTTGAAACTGGAAAGGCCGCGCTCCGCGGAAAGATCGAAGGGATTCTGCGCAACATTGGCCGCGCCTCCGCCCGACAAACCGCCGCCTCCGCCGCCCCCGGTGCCGCCCGCTCCTAATCCTGGCGTGTTTGCTCCCGACGTTGCCCCTGCGCCAATGGCAGATGCATCATCCAGCGACTTGGAAAACGTATAGATGCCGCCGATTGAAAATCCGTGCGACAAACGTTTGCGCAACCGAACCGAGGCCGCGTTCGCCGCGGAATCTGCCACCGAGTTTTCGTAATTGAAGGCCTGAACCCCGGCGATACGAATCCCGGTCGACGTCCGGTTCGGCGCTTCCAGAATGTCGAGATCGGTTCCTTTTGTTCCGGTGTAGTCAAGATTCAGCAGGAGCGTGGGACGAATTTGCTGTTGAATATCCAGATTGCGAATCTGAACATAGCCCAGACGATAGTTCGGATTCACTGCGTAATCGTTGGTGATTCCGCTCGGCGCGGGAAATCCATTTTGCAGTGAAAGCGCCAGGGGATACGTTGGCGGAAGCGGTTCAACGTTGGTTGCCGTGGTGGAAAACGGCGGCTGAAACGCAAGTTGCTGGGCGATACCCTGATACGCTCCCGTGTTGTAGTTGATGCCATAGCCGCCGCGCACTACGGTTTTGGAAAATGGTTTCCATGCGAAACCGAGGCGCGGCGCAAAGTTGTTGCGATCCGGCCGCACCAGGCTGGCGGGCAGTTTGCCACTGTAAGGCCCTATCTGCCTCGGCTGGATCGGCGTTACGGCCAGCGTGAGCGACGGATTCAACACCAGCACTCCTGGAGAAAGATCGAGGTTCACGATGCGATTGTTGATTTCCGTGAGCGGCGACACGTATTCGTAACGCACGCCGAGGTTGAGGGTTAAAGTTCCGCGCATCTTCCATTCATCCTGCGCATACAAATCCCAGAAATTGCCGCGGAAATGATCGTTCTGGCCAAACTGCTCGGAAGTCTGCTGCGGAAGCCCCAGCAGGAAATCCGCGAAGTCGTATCCGGTTCCAGACACCTGCTTTCCGGTGCTATCCAGTTGCGCGGTGTTCAGGCCAGTAAACACGAACGAACCGCGCGGATTGCTGTCCGCCTCCGTGTTGGCCTGCACGCGCCGAAAATCTCCGCCCCAGCGCCAGGTGTGCTTGCCGTGATTCCAAATCAGGTTGTCGCTGAAGGTGTAGGTCTGGTTCCGCGTAAGCGAGGGAGTCGTATCCTGCAGACTGGCGATGTCTGTAAACGACAGATTCGGCAAGCCCCAGTCGTAGGGGTTCTGCGAAACTCCCAACATTCCCAAGGTTCCAGTAATGTTGCTGTTGAAAGCATAGAGATTCTGGGTGTGCGACCGGTTGCGGTTAAAATCCGCGCGAACAGTGTTGGTCAGTTTTCCTTTACTGCGGGTGTACGACACTGGGACGTCGAAGCTGCGCACACTCGTGTTCCCGCCCACGCTCGGGAAGGGATTGGTGAGATTCGCGCTCGACTGGTGGTAGTGAAAGCCAACCTGCAGGCTGTTGCGCGGAGTGTTGCGATTTCCGCCGCGTCGTCCACCCGCCGCAGGCGCCGGGCCGAAGCTATGATTGACACGCGCGTTCAGATCGTCGCTGTCGCTGATAGCCGAGGTTACATAATGAAAGTTCTGGAAACTGCCCGGCAAGTTCGGCAACGGAATGTAAGGCAGCAGGCCTTGTGCGATCGGATTGATTTGCGGAATCTGGTTGCCCGGAAACGGAGCGTTCGTCGCGGGATTGAAAAGCTCGAACGGTTGTCCGCCCACGTTGCCCGCATTGCAGACGGCTTGAGTTTGGGAAAAACATCCAGCCCGCTCCAGCGGCGTTGGCACCGTCGAGAACTGGTCGAAAGGATTCTCCCCGTGCCGGCCGTTGAAATTGACGAAATAAAAAGTCTTGCTGCCGCCGTGGTAGATGTGCGGAATGTTCAGCGGCCCGCCTACCGATCCTCCAAAGCTATTCTGCAAATATCCCGGCTTCCCCACGGGTTGGCCAGTGAGGGAATACGGCGCCGCATTCAGCGCGGCATCTCCAACGCCGTAGTAGATCGATCCATGCGGGCGATTGCTGTCAAAACCGCGGCGGCCAAAGATCATCGGGCCTCCGCCGCCGAAGCCTCCGCCGCGACCGCCGCCGAATCCTCCATCCCCAAATCCTCCACCCTGCTGGCGGGCCTCGCTGAAGCGCACTTGCATCTCGTCGGCGCTCATCGAGTTGAATGAATTGGAAGTGTTGCCTGAAACGGCCACCGATTCGGTAGCGCTATTGGGAGCGATGCCCGGAACGGGCATGCCTGAAGGCACCATGTCGCTCATGGAGCCCGTATCCTGGCCGCCTCCACTCTGGGAAACGGAAACTCCCTGAAAGCCGCGTCCGCCTGCGCCCGCGGCCCGCGCTCGTTGTCGCGTTTCGCCGGGCGCTTCGGTGCTGGGGGGTTCGCTTCGAGCCTGGTGCGCCCGCGACTGCAGAACCAATTCAAAGTTCTCCTGCGCGTCCTGGTGAGTTGCATCCAGCGTCACTTCCTGCGAGCTCTCTGCAAACGCCGCCATCTCCACGTGAACTGTGTATTTTCCGTCGGCCGGAATCCGCAACGTGTAGCTCCCATCTACATCGGTCCAGGTGCGGACTTCTTCCTGGGTGGCCACATTCACGGCGGAAACCTCCGCTCCGGGAATCGGCATATTCCCCGACTTCACTACGCCGTGAATGGTTGGTATTGCCGCTGGCTGTGCAGGTTGTTCTGCCGCCTGCGCGCACATCGGAGACGAATGCATCACCGCAACGCTAAGCACGAAGAGGTGAAGCGATAAACATATCCGCAGGCGACACTCAGGGTGCGCCCCGCTTCTCTTCCTCCTCAAGCCCGGAAACCAATGACGGAAACTGCTCATAGCATTGCATTCTTCAGACGCGGTGCTGTCTGGCTCGGATCATACCGTCCCGCACGCCCGCGAACTGTAAAGTTTTGTGGCGTTTTCTTTAAAATTGTCTCGTTCGAAATGCCCGCCTAGGCGCGCCAATCGGGAGTCTCTTGGCACCAATTTCAATTTTGGCTGCATCCAAATATTTGTTCCTTGCTGGCCCCCGCATTCTCGATCCAATCGTAGAATGCTCTTGGAGATCTGGCCCATGTTCGATAGAGGCATGTTCAAACCAGGCACGTTCAACAAAGGCATGTTTCGCAGAGGAGTGTTCTTGCAACGAGCCCGCCGTCCTGGCGTGATCCACGGCGTTGGTACGCGACTTGTATCGGTATCGCGTTTGCGACCATTTGCGATTGCGATCGCCCTCTTCGCCAGCCCGGCGCTGGCTCAGCACGGCGCCGGACGCAGCCAGCCCGGCTCCAGCTCAAAGCCGCTCATCTGTGTGCGCGACTGCTTTGAGCCGAACACCGACCCTACTCCCGAGGAGGATCGCCGGCTCCAGCACCTGATGGCGGTGCAAGCAACTCCGGACCAGAGCGCGTCGTTCAATCGCTTGTTGCAGGACGTCCAGACGACCAGAACTCAGCTGCAAACCTTCATTCAGCTTCTGCAGAAAGTTCCATCTGATCCCGCGCCGTCCGGACTCGCGGACAGTCTCGAGCAGGCAGTGGAGAAAGCTCTGGCCGGCGACCAGAACTTTCTCGCTTCATTTTCAATCGCGCAGAAGTCCGGGTTGAAGGACACTGCGAAGAAAGTGGAAGCCGCGGATTCCGAACTCGATAAACAGCGAACCATTTTCGATCGCGCCGTGCAGAGTGCCCAAACCCAAACCGAACCATTCGGCGCTTCCGCCGCGAGTCTCGAGGTCGCGCTCGCCACTCTCCACATCCAGCAACTTGCCCTGGCCAGGGAAATGAGCATTGTCCTGCCCTCTGACGGCCGGGATCTCGATTTCCCCGCAGTAAAGAGCACAATCGACCTCGCCGGCATAACTATCTCCATTCCAGCCTCGGTGGCGGCATCGCGGATTGCCGCAGACATTGCCGCAGGCGGCGGGCACGAGCAGTTCAGTCTGAGGATCATTGCCGATTTTTCCGACCTGCAGCAAAACATCACCGGCGTTGTGCGTTCTATGCTTACGAGTTCTCCCCGCTGTGGGGAGCGCGTTGAGGTTCAGCGTGCCTGGCTCAACCCTAGGGCGCCCGCAGGTCTTGTAGCAGTTCGCTTGCATTTCGAGCGCTGGATTTGCCCGGGCGGCAGCCCCATGGAACTGGCTTCCGTGGACGGCACGGTTGAGGTCAAGCTCACTCCTGCACTCGATCCAGGCGCGGGCGTGGGTCTCACAGCCGAGTTCGGCCGCATTGACGCCGAAGGCTTGCTTCGGGAGTCGCTCCTTTCCGGCTCCCTCGGCGACACGCTACGCCAGCAGCTCGCGGCATCGCTTCTGCCAGCCGTGCAGAAGGCGTCAGGTCTCAAAACAACCCTTCCGCCCGCCCTTCAGTCATTCGCCACGATTCGGAAAGTGGAGTTTCAGGATGCCGGCGCCGGTCAGTTGAGCCTGGTCCTCGACGGCGACTTACATCTCTCCGAAGAGCAAACAAAACAGTTTGCCGCCCAGGCTAAACAGGCTGCTTCCGTTCAGAAAGTATCACCGCCCTAGGTTTAGTGCGCTCGGGGCGAAGGCATATCTTCCGGGTCATTGGGTCTGCGTAAAGTTATGCAAAGATTGTTCGAATCGTGTTTTCTCGCACAACTTCCGGCGCATAATTCCATTCATATATGCAGGAGTGATCGACTCTGAAAAAGGCGGTGTGAAAAATTCGTTCTCGCGATCGTGGCGAAAAAGATCGCAGGAGAAAAATCGTCGGCGAAAAGATTCCACAGGAGATGATCGCTCAGAAACAAATGAAGATTTCAGAAAAATCGCTTCGAAAAAGGAGTCTGTTTATGCTTAAGCAATGCCTGCTGGTGCTTGTCGCGGCCGGCCTCATCTCGATCGCAGCACCCTTCGCGGCGGCCCAGGATAGCGGTAGTCCCTCCAACGATCAGCAATCCGGCGCCATGGAACATGGACATCGCCATGGTCCTCCCGATCCAGCCAAACGAACTCAGGAGCTGACCAAACGGCTCAACCTCAACACCGATCAGCAGGCTAAAGTGAAAGAGGCGCTCGAATCCCAGCACTCCCAGATGGAAAGCCTCCACCAGGATAGTTCCCTTTCGCAGGATGACCGCCGCGCCAAAATGATGGAAATCCACAAGGGTACTGACGCGCAAATTCGCGGGCTGCTTGATTCTGATCAGCAGAAGAAATGGGACGAAATGCAGTCCCAGCGCGGGCGATGGATGCACGATCACCACGGCCCACCCGATGCCGGCTCCGATCAGGCCCCACAGAAATAGCTACTCGGAAAACGCAGGCCGGTCACCGTCCCGCGTGGCACGCAGGGCCTGACCGGCCTGCTCTCTCTGGACCTGTCGCAACGCGCCGAACTGCGCGGTCAGCCGTTGTCTCCCGGCCTCCACTCCCAACCACGTAACTTCCACCCTTTGCCTTCCCCAACTAGAGCACCCACATATCGCTTGTCTGGTCGAATTGAACGCAGACTCCAACGCGAGCTGTCGGCGGCCTGCAGTCGCTCAGGCTCTCCGGGGGTGAGGGAAACGTGAAAGCTCTTAAGCGGAATCTGCAATCCCTCACCGCGCGCTTTGATGTAAGCCTCCTTCCGCGTCCAACAAAGAAAAAAGCCTTCATCCTGTGCGGCCGCTGGCAGGCTCCGCAGTTCCGTCACTTCTCGCGGGGAAAAAAAACGCTCGGCGATTTTCTTTCCCGCAAAAGCGGGCCGCACCAACTCCACATCCACGCCCACCGGCCTCCCAACCGCAAACGCGAGCAATGCCACACCATGGGAATGCGAGACGTTGAACTCCACCAATTTCTCAAACGATTCAGCCCGCAGGGCCGGCTTGCCCTGGGGCCCGTAATCGAATTCGACTTCGGCTGGCGCTCGGTTCAAGTACTTCCCGAGCAGTTCGCGAAGAATTCCCCGGGCCGCGATAAAACTGTCCCGATCCGGCTGGAACACGAAACGTTGGGCTCTCGTCTTCTCGCCCGAGGCGAGCGTGCCCTCGAATTGACGAAGAGACGCCTCGCCGCAATCGAGGTAGGCTCGCCAGACATGAACCTCGTCCTGCCCCAGCGCCAGCCGAGCAGGGCCCGGCTTCCAGCTCAGCTCAGAGGTGTTGAAGTCAGACATAGGGGCGTTCTTCATTCGTTTGTATTCGCCGATCATGCTAACTGCGGAAGCGGCGCAAATGCCATGCCGAGTAGCAAGCCGCAACTCACAGCGAATTTAGAAGATACTCGCCGCCGAGGGCGAATAGGCCTGGAATCCGAATGCGTAACCCAGGCGAAGGACGAAGTGCCCCGCCGTGAAATAGCAGGCCGCCAGGAAATATCCGAGGTGTACCAGAGTGACCATTGTGCAATCCTTATGGGGAGCGAGTATCCTCCGTTTATCATTGCCCGGCTGGGACGAGGGCCACGAATCGCTGTGATTGGATCACATCCGGTGGGCCTGTAAGAGCTGGGGCGCTACCGATGCAAGCTGGATAAATCAAGTCGAGATGATTAAGCGATCTCCTAAGTTAGCATTTCTCTTACTCGGCGCAGCCTCCCTGGTCGTAGCGTGGCATCCCCTGCGAGAGACCTTTTGGCTGGCCACGCACGATGAAGCCTACACCCACCTGCTGCTTATTTTTCCTGTTGTAACTGGCCTGATTTGCCTGGAGTGGCGATCGTTGGAATCGCTGGCGACGCCGAGTTTTCGCGCCGGTCTTGCCCTGCTGTGTATTTCGCTCGCAGTGGCAGGCTTTGTACGATGGCGCATCGGTCTCCCGCCAGATGAACGGCTTACCGGCAACATGCTGGCCCTGGTGAGCTGGCTGGTAGGATCCTTCGTTCTCTGTTTTGGGGTTCGGATTTCACGGGCGTTGTTTTTCCTGTTGGGCTTCTCGTTCCTGGCAGTGCCACTGCCGCGGTTCCTGGTGAATGAACTTGTGGCAGGGCTGCAGCAAGGCTCGGCGGTTGCGGCCCGTTGCTTATTCTGGATTGCCCGCGTGCCGGTGGTTCAGGACGGCCTCCTGCTCAGCATCCCTGACTTAACGGTCGAGATCGCCACGGAGTGCAGCAGCATCCGTTCGAGTTCCATGTTGCTGGTCACGACCATGATTCTCGCGCAACTCCTCCTGCGCGCGTCCTGGCGAAAATCGCTTGTCATCCTGCTGGCCATTCCTCTCTCCGTCGCCAAGAATGGGCTTCGCATTTTTACCATTGCCATGCTCGGGACCCGCGTGGATCCGTCGTATTTAACTGGAAGACTCCACCACCAGGGTGGAGTCGTCTTCTTTGCGATTGGGCTGGGCGGAATATTCTTAGCGCTGTGGCTTTTGCACCGGAACGAGCGGGGATTCTGGCCCAAGACAATGGCCAACCCATCGGCAAGCTAAAATCTTGGGGCAGGGAAGCTTTGAACGAAGCTCTGGAATAAAGGCTCCTCGAGCGGAAATGAAGTTGGTCGCGACGATTACCCGCGCATGAAACCACCGTTGTCAGTCCGGACCGCCGCGCGAGTTCCACACGCCCTTCTAGCATTGACCGCCGTTGTCGCCGCGAGCAGCCTGCAGCTCGGGTGTGCAGGCTGCCGGGTTGATCCCAGCCCAACTTCAACCCAGAGGCTGCAGGCAGCGGTTCAGCGCGCCGAAGCGCGCAAGCAAGCAGCTGCACTGGCGAAAAGTTCGCCAACAGGGATGCTTGTCTGCCCACCCCTGGGCCTTGCCATGGTGCCGTCCACGCCTCCGGCGAACGGAGGACACCGGGTGACTCTCTCCTGGAAAGCCAGCGCACCGGCAGACCCTAAACACTCCGCAGCCGCGGGCTATTGCGTGTATCGCGGCGCGCCTGGAGACCCCAACCCAGGGCTGATTAACTCTGTGCCACTTGCAGGGACCAGTTGTGTTGATGATGTGGTGGCTAATGGCCAGCGTTACGCATACGTTGTGCGAGCCATTAGTGCCAACGGAGTTACGAGTATCACGTCAAACCAGGCTCCAGTCGACATTCCGGCCACTGGACGAAGCAATTCAGCTTCCTCTGCGCCACTCTGCCGTGGCACCGCCGGGCAGAAATAACTCGTTGTGCAATGGCCCAGACTTAGTTCGCACGCGCAAGCCCCTCGCACGGTTCAGCTAAGGCAAAGAAACGACGAGAGTTGAACGTCCATCGAACTGCTCGTTTTTGGGCTCGTCAACCCGTGATCCGCTGTACTGGCGAAGTCGCCCATCACCACCGGGAATTAAGATCTTGCTTCCCAACTTGACAACTGGGTGTACAATTCCGCTGCTTGTCAATTTGCACCGGTTTGTGGGCATATTTGGCAGCCTCGTCTAAGGAAAACGAAGGCGAGAAAAACCGGAGGGTAGGACTATGGATCGATCTGCTCGGCTGCACCTAGTAGGGAAGATTACGTATTATCTGGGATGGATCTCGCTGGTTTGCGGAGCACTGGTACATGTGCACATCGGCACCGCCATGTTCCTGGCACTGAGCCTCACGAAGCGGAATCTGTTCGAAGTGAGTGTGGTGTGCTTTGTCATCTGCATGGCGTCGGAAGTTCGCGCCCTCGCCGCCGGCGAAAAAGAGGTTCCCGTCATGGTAAAGAGACCAGCGGCCGCCTAGTAAGTCGTTTCAGTCGAGCCTTCTGGGGCTCGCGCACGAACCAGCTCTCCCCAATCTTCTAACGTCGGCACCACGGCAGAAGCCGTGGTGGCGTAGATGTGTGCCCGAATGGGTGAGAGATGCCGGCGTAAGTATTGCGCCGGGCCTGGTTTTGGAGGGCTGCCATGGGCTTTCGTAACGCCAATTATTGCAATCACTTAGAGATGCGGTAGCTGGGTTGCAAGAGATTGCAACTGGTGACAAAAACTCTCATCTTGACGTGCCGCTCCGGTGGCGTTAGGGTACAGGTGCCGCCAAGTGTGGGCACTAGTATTACAGTTGTGTGACAAGGAAGTCCGTGAAGAATACTCTGAAAGTCGCCGTGATTCTGTTTGTTTTATCCCTTCCCATTTGGGCCAATCCCAGCTGGGATCGGGATAAGCATAAGAAACACACCGCTGTTCCAGAAGGCGGGAACTGGCCAACCTATACGATTGTTTCGGGAGCGGCGCTGCTTGGGGGCCTGTTACTGGCCCGCAAACAACGCACGAACGGAACCATCGCCAACAGAAGCTAGATCCAACAGAAACGAAGCGCAACAGTTACCTTTCCCCCGCTCTCCCCCTTCCCCTCCCCTTTTGTTTACCCGTGTTTTGATTTTGCACGAAGATCCTCGCTTAAATTTTCCGTTTCTCCGAACTTACCATCAGACCATTCGGAACCATCGGCAGTGCCCGCAAGCGTCGTCCCGTCGCGTCAAAGATAGCGTTCGCAATGGCTGGGGCCACTCCAATCATCGGGCATTCTCCTGCCCCGACCGACGGCAAGTCTTTGCGATCGAGCAGCACGGTGTCGAGCGCAGGCAGGTCGCTGAAGCGGGGCACGCGATAGCGCGACAGCTTGCCGTTCAGAATTTTTCCATTTTCGAATTCGATGGCTTCGAAAAGCGCACCGCCCAGGCCTTGAATGTTAGAGCCTTCAATCTGGTTGCGCAGGTTGTCCGGGTTGACGATGGCGCCGCATTCGAACGCCGATACCACACGCACGACTCGCAGTTCGCCCGATTTCAGATCGACGTTCACCTCTGCGAACGTGGCAATGTTTCCCAGCTTCTCGTAACCGCCTCCCATGCCGAACCCCTGGCCAGGCGCGCTCTTAGCCGCACCCCAGCCAAACCTTTTTGCTCCCGCTTGAAACACAGCCCGTAATCTTTCGTTCTTCAAATTCCGGAGCCGGAATTCAAGCGGATCCAATTTAAGTTCGTGAGCCAGTTCATCCATGTGCGATTCGCGCGCGAAGTGGTTGGCGGTGGCCGCCAGCGCGCGATACGACCCCTGGCGCAAAGGATATTTTGTGGCATGGAACACAATCCTTTGATTCGGGACTTCGTAGTAAGTGCGAATTCCCGCCGACCCGGAATTGTAATTATGGAATTCCCACGCGGTGATCATGCCATCGGCACGGACCCCGCTTTTTACGTCAATCACGCCGGCAGGACGGAAATACGCCCAGGTAAACTCTTCCTCGCGAGTCCACACAACCTTAACCGGGCGCTTCGCCGCCCGCGCCAGGCGCGCCGCCTCGATCGCCGTTTCGCCGGTGTGCTTCCCCCCATAAGCCGATCCGGTGTCAGGCATCAGCACTCGCACTTTCTCTTCCGGAATGTGAAACGCCTCCGCCAATTGGCCGCGCACTCCGAACGGCCGCTGCGTACCAGTCCACACCGTTAGATGGTCGTCCTCCCATTTGGCCAGCGCCGCGCGCGGTTCCAGCGGAACGTGCGCGATATAGGAAACTGTGTAAGTCTGCTGCAAACGATGGTCGGCAGATTCGAACGCCTTATCAACGGCACCGGTAACGTAGCTGTCACCGTCACCACTAGGATCTTCGCCCTCGGCTGGATTTTTCCTCAAATAATCGAAAAGCTCTTTGCTGGAGGGTTGCGGCTCAGATTTCCATTCTGCTCGAATCGCTGCCACAGCGGACGATGCCAGTTCGGTGGTCGGAGCTGCGACTCCAATGAAGTTACCGTCCCGAACCACTACCGCACCCATCCGTTCGGCGTTCTGACTGTCTAGCGAAAGCAGCGTCGCTCCAAACGATGGCGGACGCAGCACTTTTCCATACAGCATGTCTGAAAGCTTCTGATCCGAGGGGTAGCGGTGCTCGCCCGTCACGAATTCGCGACCATCCACCTTGTGAACCGGCTGGCCGGCCACCTTCCAACTCGCCGCCGGAATCAACGGATCTTCCGCAGGAATGGCCTGCGTAAGTTGCTGTCCCTTCAGGAGCGCAGAGTATTCTACGGTGCGGTTGTTTTGAGGATCTCTAACCGCCGCATCTGCGGCGATGAGATGGGCAGGATCCGTATGCCACTGAGCCGCGGCCAGGCCAACCAGCAGGTCGCACGCGGAAGCCGCAACTTTGCGCAGCTGAAGATTCATTGTGGGAGTAGTACGGCTGCCAAACGTCCCCATGTCGAACGGTGTTAATTGCGTATCGCCCATCACCAGTTCGATCTTGGCGATAGGAACATGCAACTCTTCCGCTACCGCCTGGCTGAGAGACGTCCGGATGTTCTGTCCTACCTCGACCTTGCCGGTGTACACCGTAACTTTGCCGTCCTCCCCAATGTGCAGCCAGGCATCGATCTCTTTCGGCAGCGAATCGCCTCTCGACCGTCGACCTCCGCCGGACTCCTGCGCATGCGAGCGCTTTAAAAACGAAACCACGATAAGGCCAGCGCCAAGAAATTTGAAGAAATCGCGGCGGTCCAAATCAAAGCGGTAGAGCGGCGCTGCCTTCAGTTCGTAGCGTTCCGGCTCGAGGAAAATCTCGCTGGGCATTTCCCGGCTCATCGGCTGGCTCCTTTCCTCGCTTGCGGCTCCGCCAGCGCCGCCGCCGCTCTCTGAATCGCGCTGATGATGCGCGGGTAGGTGCCGCACCGGCAGACGTTACCCTCCATGAAATCGACGATCTCACCTCGCGTCGGCTGGCGATTCCTTGACAACAAACTGACCGCCGACATGATCATTCCCGAGGTGCAATAAGCACACTGCATCGCTTCCTCGTCGAGGAACGCCTGCTGCACGGGATGGAGCTCGTCGCCCGCGGCCAGGCCTTCAATGGTCGTGATCGGTCGATCGCCGACCGCGCCGATTTTAGTAATGCACGACCGCACCGCTTTTCCGTCGATTAAGACGGTGCAAGCGCCGCACTGGCCTTCCCCACAGCCATACTTGCTGCCAGTCAGGTCCAGATAGTCGTGCAGAGCCGTCAGCAGGCTGGTTTGGGGGTCTGCCTCTACTGTGTAGCTACGTCGGTTGACGGAGAGATGAATTGCAGCCATGGGAAAACCTCGATCGAGGAATATCCGGCAGAGTGACCAAAACTATTCTTAAATAATATACCCGCGACTGAACCTCGGTCACTTCAGCGACCGTAGGAAGTCCAGTGGGTTCTCAGGAAAAATCGGAAAAGAGGAGAAGCAAGCGATCCGCCGCAACGATGCTGGGAGGGTTGCGGGGCTGACCATTCCGCCCCTTAATTTACCGTGACTTTCACCGGCGTACAGGGACTGCTCTCGGCGCCGCTGGAGTTCACCGAAGTAACATCGTAGTAGTAAGTCAAACCGGAAGCGACTGTGCTGTCAGTGAAAGCGGTCGATGCATCGAGCGCGGCATTGAGCCGGGAATAATTTCCGCTCAAACTGGAACTGCGATAGACGTTGTAGCCTGAGACCTGTGAAGTACTCCGATCCCAAGAAAGGTTGACTGTAAAAGCCGATTCCACGCCGCTTCCGCTCAAACTCTCCGCTGTAGGAGAGTCGCCGGCGCTGCTTACAAAGCTCAGGGTGGAGGTTGCCGTTCCGCCGGCCTGGGGAGTAAAGACTACGTTGAATGAAGCACTCTGGCCTGCACTGAGAGTGAGTGGAAGTGCGATTCCATTCAAGCTGAACAACGAACTGGCAAGGCTGGCCGCGGAGATGGTTACACTTCCGCCTTTGGCGGTTATAGTCCCTGCCTGCGTGCCGGTATTGCCAACTGTCACCGAGCCGAAATTCAAATGTGTGGGGGCAACGGTGAGTTGCGTGGCATTCGTTCCGCCTCCGGACCCCGACAGCGGCACGGCGAACACGGGGTCGTTCACGTTGCTGACCCAGAAATCACCAGCCGCCGCGACTCGCCATTTAGGAGTGAAGGTAACTTGAAATGTCGCGCCCTCTCCCTCTGCCAGAATAATAGGCAGCGCCGGGCCGCTGAGGGTGAACTCCCCAGCCAAGCGTGATTCTTCGGAGATCGTGATCGTCGAAGTGCCTTGGTTGGTCAGGGTCACACCTAACTTCGAGCTGCTGCCCAGCGGTACGCTGCCAAAAGCCAGGCTGGACGGACTCGCGCTGAGCGACCAATTGTTGACGCCCTGTCCAGACACAGAAATGGTCAGCGAAGCGCTCGAAGAAATCCTGAACAACAAATCTCCCGGCTCAAAGCGCCCCGTCGTAGGACTGAAGGCAACATCGAAGCTGATCCTCTGATTCGCCTTAACGATGAGCGGAAAACTGAGCCCGCTGACAGCGAACGCATTGTTTCCCACTTGCAGGGACGACACTTTGATTTCCGTTGACCCGGTGTTGGCGAGGATCGCGGGCACGGTTTTCTCTTGGCCCACGGCCACCTTCCCGAATTCGATGTTGCCAGGCGTACACACTAGATGCACGGTTGCCCCGGCGATTCCAGGGAAAAACGTGGCGAACCACAGGGATATCACGAACCTTCGGAGCGTCGGAGTACGGCGGAAAACTACAGCGCAAGCGGGGGGAACCATTCCCGAATTTTGGAGGCGGCTCCCTCGAAGAAAAAAGGTCCCGGTAGTTCATATTGCACTACCGAGTAACAGATTTGGATCGAATAGTCGAGTTCCAAGCCCCCGCGTGCAGCGATCCGCGCGATCAGACGACGTTGCCTGAGGCCGCGTCGCCCTCTCTGACTAGCCTGTCCTCCGCCTACGGAATCTCCGCCTGAGCTGGAGTGGATGGCGAACTCTCTACATTGCTCGAATTAACCGCCGTCGTCACGTAGTAGTAGGTCTGTGCTGAGACTACCGTGCTGTCGTTGTAAGCCGTATTGCTGTTGAGGGAGGGATTGATCTTTGTAAATGGGCCGGTGGAGGCCGGTCCGCGGTATACGTTGTAGCCCATCACGTCAGACGCGCTGCGTGTCCACGTCAAACTAACCGTGTACACCGGGGTGACACCCGTCCCGCTGACAGGTTCGGCCGGCGGGTTGTTTGCTGCGTTGCTGGCGAAAGATAGCGCGGCTGAAGCTGTCCCGCTGTTTTGTGGCGTGAACACTACGTCGAGCGAAACGCTTTGTCCGGCGGCGATGGTTAAGGGAAAGGAAGCCCCAGCGAGAGCAAACTGAGCGCTGCTGCTGGCTTCGGAAGAAATCGTTACCGCGGCCCCGGAAGCGCTCAGGTTCAGGGTTTGATTCCCGCTGTTTCCAACGTTCACGTTCCCAAAGTTGAGCGCTGCCGGCGCAATCGTCAATTGTCCTGCAACCCCGGCCGCTCCGGTGCCGGCAAGGGGCACAGTCAATGCCGGACCTTGCACAAGAATACTTCCACCGATGCTTCCGGCCGTTTGCGGCGCAAACGCGACAGTGAAGGTCACACTCTGCCCTGCCGGCAGTGAGAGTGGCAAGGCCGGTCCGCTCACCGAGAACCCGGTCCCGCCGGTTTGCAGACCGTTGAGCGCTACTGCCCACTTGCGCTTATTTGTAAGCACCAGGGGCAGGGTTGAAACTGATCCGACAGTTTGAGAACCGAAGGAAACACTCGACGGGCTTGAGGTTAACGATGAACTGGCGTCACCTGAACCATTCACTGCAAGCGTAAGGGTCGCATTGGAGGCGTTGCTCACAAACGCAATGTTGCCTCTCATCCATCCGTGGATGGTTGGCGTGAAAGTTACACTCACGCTCAGACTCTGGCCCGCTGCCAGCACTGCCGGCAATGACGCGACGGATGCGTTGAATTCCGCGTTACTCAAATTTATTTCAGACAAAGTCACACTGTTAGCCCCGTTGTTGGTCAAATCGACCATCAATGTTTCCGTTTCGCCCACGGGGACCGTTCCAAATTTCAGGGCGCTGGGGGAGCACGTGAGCTGGGCATTGCTTTGAGCCGCATGCATCGGCTCCACGCCCAGCAGGCTGATGACTGCAATGATGTTGATGAGGGTGAGTAGACGGAGGAATACGACCTGCGATATGGGATGGGGGAGTCTCATAGCGATTTTCATACTGAACGTTCCGCGCTGGCAGCGAAAGATTCCCGCCGTACAATCGAGACGTTGTACGAAAGGCCAATGATTTATATTTGTGTTTTCTAACGAGGGGACAGTCGGGACCGGTTACTGCACCATTTCGAAGGCATGTGAGTGGAACTCCACAACCTCCGCGAAATGCGAAAGAAAGTAATCGACGCTGTGATTGCCAGGGTAGGAATGATATTCGTGCGGAATTTTTTCCTTCTGCAGCAGCTGGTGTAACGCAGCCGCGCCTTTTTCGAAACCAAAATCGTCGTCTTGCCCGCAGTTGAAATAAATGCTCAGCTTGCGCAAGGCGATGATGTTCCTCTTGGCCAGAACGAATGGACTATTGTCATTCCAGTGAGCCATGTCGATCGGGTTTCCGAAAACCGCGGCCAACACATCTGCGCCCTGTGAGCCCGATTGCGACGCTGCGTCCAGTTCTTGCGGAGGTTCCGTAATCAGAGCGGCGCTCTGCGCGCTCACTGCCAGGAACATCTCCGGACGCGCGAACGCCATTCGCAGCGCACCATAGCCGCCCATGGAGATTCCGCCGATCGCCCGGCCCGCTCGACCCGGGCGAATGCGATACTTGTTCTCAATCTGGGGAAAGAACTCGCGCAGCAGAAAATCGCTGTAGCGCACCTTGCCATCAGCCGAGTTGATATAGAAACTGCGCCTGCCTTCCGGTTCCACGATGAGAAAATCTCCCATCTTGCCCTGACGGTGGAGATCGTCCAGCAGGCTTCCTCCGGTGTCAAATAAGCTTTGCTCGTTGCCACCCAGACCGTGCAGGAAATAAAGCACCGGATAGCGTGCAGCTTTTGCGGAAGCCGATTTATCGTTGTAGCTGGCGGGCAGGTAGACGCAGTAGCGGACGACCCGTTTCAGGATCGGACTCTTCATCGCCGCACAATTAATGCGGCTCTGAGCGCGGGCCGGTGCGACAGAGCACAGCAGAAAAACTAGCGGGGAGCCAAGGATTGTGCGCAAAAGTCGCCGCATGAATTCAGTTTACTCGTAGCGCAGCGCCTGCACAGGATCGAGCCGGGCGGCGCGTCTGGCCGGGTACAGGCCCGAAATCAGGCTGACGAGAAAGGCAAACCCGATCGCGAACAGCACCAGCCACCACGGCACGGCCCAGAAGTTGTCGGCAGGCAATGACTGCCTGCGCAGATAAACGTTCGTAGCAACGTTAATCACTCTGCCGATTGCCCAGCCGAGCAACACGCCCACCATGCCACCCAGAATACCCATGGCCCCAGCTTCCGCGAAGAAAAGCTTCTGCACATCGCCGTCGCTGGCGCCGATCGCCTTCATGATTCCGATTTCGCGCCGGCGCTCAAGAATCGCCATCACGAGTGTGTTGACGATTCCAATCGACGCCACGGCCAGCGCCAGGCTGCCGAAAATTCCCAGAAATACGTCAAGCACTCTGAAGAATGTTTGAATGCTTTTGCTCGCGTCAATAATCGAGAATGTGGTGAAACCCATTTTCTTGATGGCGTCTTCCACCATTCGCACCTGGCTGGGTTTTCTTATCTTCACGCTCACCGACGAATAAACCGGCTGATCGCTGGCCGCGCGGGAGACTTCGCGCAATTCCGTGGCCTGCATCACATGCAAGCTCTCGGCCAATTTCAGCGGGAGGAAAACCTTGGCCCGCATTGGACCGCGCATGCTTTCCGGATCGAGATCGGATACACCAACGATCTTGAGCTTCTGCTCACGTGAGACAACAGAGTACGCCGTGTCGGCCAATGCGTCCGCATCGCTTGACGAAGACGCGGTGGAACCCGATGACGTCGTTTCAACCGCGGCCTCAGGCTTGGCCGTCGGCGTCACCTCGCGCTGGGCGTAGCGCATCACCAACTCTTTACCGAGCAGCGGCGCGGCCAGTTCCGCCACATTTGGCTCGGGCGCTCCAAGTTTCGGAACCTTCCCCAGCAATTCCTCGGCCAACGCCTTTTGCAGAATGGCTTCAGGAGCAGTATCGGAAGAAAAGTAACTCCCCTGCATTCCCTCGAAAGCGTCGTTCGACTTAGCCGACATTGGCATGGCAGAAATCGTCGTGAGATGCGGCTTGTCTTCGAAGCGCAGCTCAGTGGTGAAACGAATGTCCGGGTAGGCTTCAAGCACGTTGGGCAGCCGCTCGATCTCGGCTCGCGCCGCTTCATCAAGCGCACGGCTTTCGCCTGGGGCTGGACCAGTGCGTTCTTCCTCGCGGCTCATACCGCGCATTTCGCGGCGGGAACTTACGATCACGGTGTCGAACAGTCCAGACTTGCCGAGTCGCCGTCCGGCCAGTTGTTGCAATCCGATCCCGAGAGAGAGCATGGCCACCAGGGACGCCACCCCCACCGAAATTCCGATCGTGGTTAATGAATTTCTCAGCAGCGATTCGCGCAGGTTACGCAACGCCAGCTCGGTGAGATCGGGAATCTTCATCGCTGTACTCCACTGGTTTCGGCAGTCGCGGGGGCCGGCATATTGGGCCGGTCGTCGATCAGTTTTCCATCTGCCAGAAAAATCATGCGCCGGGCATAGCGTTCGGCGAGCGCGCATTCATGGGTCACCATCACAACGGTCATGCCCAGCCGCTCATTGAATTCACGCAACAGCTTCATGATCTCGGTTCCAGTGTGGCTGTCGAGGTTCCCGGTCGGCTCGTCCGCCAGCAAAAGTTGCGGGTGGTTGATTAAAGCGCGGGCCAACGCAGCCCGCTGCTGTTCGCCGCCGGAGAGTTCGCTGGGACGGTGATTCATGCGCGCCCGCAAACCCACGCGATCCAGCGCTTCCCGCGCTAACCCCTCGCGCTTGCCGCGGTCAACCTCGGCAAACCGCAGTGGCAGTTCCACATTTTCCGCCAGGGTCATGCTGGCAATCAGATTGAAGGACTGGAAGACCATGCCAACTACGTGCAGGCGGTACTTGGCCAGATCCTCACGCGAAAGCTGCGCCAAATCTCTACTCTGCACAATTACACTTCCCGAGTCCGGGCGATCGAGCCCCGCGATCAGGTTCAACACCGAAGATTTTCCCGACCCCGAACTGCCCTGCAGCGCAACGAACTCTCCCGCCTGCACGTGGAGGGAAACACCATCCACGGCACGGATGAGGGTTTCACCCATGCGGTAATGGCGGCAGAGATTTTCCGTGCGGATCGCACCATTCGAGGCAGGATTTCCTGAAGCACTCACCATAAGGACTAGCGAATTTCTCCTCGCAACACGCCGATCGCATCAGCATGCTTACCGCCGCGGCTGGCCAGGGAATTGCCGTTCTCATCCACCTCGGCGATGTCTCCTTCGCCAGGCGCCAGGAACAGATTTTCCTGCACACCCTGCTGTCGCGTGTATAGATCGTAATACCGTCCCTGCGCGGCGTAGAGTTGTTCGTGCGTGCCGCGTTCCACGATCCGCCCTTGTTCCATCACCAGGATCTGATCGGCGCGGCGGATGGTCGAAAGGCGGTGCGCGATCGCGAACGTGGTGCGTCCCTGCATCAGGTAGGAAAGCCCCTGCTGGATGGTCTGCTCCGATTCTGAATCGAGGCTTGACGTAGCCTCATCAAGAATTAAGATGCGCGGCTCGGCCAGAATGGCGCGCGCAATCGAGATTCTTTGCCGCTGACCGCCAGAAAGTTTCACGCCACGCTCGCCCACCACGGTGTCGTATTTGCCGGCAAAGGACTCGGCAAACTCGTCCACGCGGGCGATGCGGCAGGCGTGCATCAATTCCGCGTCGCTGGCGTCGGGCCGCGAGAAAGCCACATTCTCGCGAATCGTTCCGTCAAACAGGAACGACTCCTGCAGCACCACTCCCAGCCGCGTGCGATAGGAATCAAGACGCACCGTGCTCAGGTCCACGCCATCCACCAGAATTCTGCCTTTTGTGGGAACGTAGAAAGCAGAAATCAGGCCAATGGTGGTGGACTTGCCTGATCCCGAGGAACCCACCAGCGCCGTGACCGTGCCTGGGTCCGCGCGAAATGAAATGTCGCGCAACACCTCGTGCTTTCCATCGTAGCTGAAACTTACATTCTCGAACTCCACCGTTCCCACAATATCGCGCAGAGTCGTGGAACGCTTGGGGTCGCGATCCTCCTGCCGCTCCGCCATAATTTCCTGGGTGCGTTCGAGACCAGCCAGCGCCTCGGTGAGCTGGGTTCCGATAGAGACAATCTGCATGATGGGCGCGACCAGAAAGCCCAGCAGCAGCGTGTAGGAAAAGAATCCGCCGACGGTGAGCGTGCCGGCCGCGATCTGGTGCGCGCCGACGTACATTGTCACCGCGCCCACGAGGCCGAGCAGCACGCTGGCCGAAAGGCTCATTACCGAAGTGGCGGTGAGAGTGTGCATCACGTTATCCAGCAACCGCCGCACTCCCGCGGCAAACACCGATTCTTCGCGCTCCTCCGCGTGGTAACCCTTGATCACGCGGACCCCGCCGAGAGACTCCGTAAGCCTGCCCGTGACCTCGGCGTTGATCTGCCCTCGTTCGCGAAAAATCGGACGGATCGTCGCGAAGGCCTTGTTCAGCGCGATCGCGAAGCACAGCAGCGATCCGACCGCGATCAGTGTCATTTGCGAACTGGTGCGGAAAAGCAAAACCAGCGCGATCCCGGAGGTCAGCACACCGCCGGCGAAATCGACCAGCCCCGTGCCCAGCAGATTGCGCACGCCCTCCACATCGCTCATGATGCGCGACACCAGGTTGCCGGTTTTATTGGCGTCGTAGAACGCCACCGGAAGCCGCGAAATGTGCGCCTGCACCTGCTGCCGCAGGTCCGCAATCAAACGCTGCGCCGCCTTCGACAAAAGTTGCGTCAGCGAGAACGACGTAACGCCCTGGATCAGCGTGGCCGCAAGAACCAGCAACACCAGCGGCCGCAGTTGCTCGATGTGATGTTTGTTGATGACGGTATCGATCAGGAACTTGGTGGAGTAAGGAAGCACCAGCGCCGCCACGCGGTTAATTACCATCAGCACGAAGCCCAGCGCCAGCAGCCAGCGCCGGGGACGCATCAGCTTCCAGACTTCCGGCAGAATCGCCTTCAATCTTTGGGTTTTCGCGGGTTTTTTGGGATCATGCTCGACGGAATTCAATCTTCTCTTTGACTCCCTCCGAATCCACTTCGCTTCATTTATTCTGATCGTCCGCATGCCGACCGCTCTCGATTGCCAAACGTCTACTGGTTGTGACAGCCCTACCCCACCCGATGTATGCTCGGGGCGTGTCCCGCCCGTCTTCGCCGGACCGCTCGCCGACTCCGGGCCTTGCTCTGGGCCTGCTGGTCACGCTTTCTGTGGTGCTCGCTTACTCAGCCTACATTACATGGCAGGTGGCCGGTTTGCGCAAGCTGCAAACCCAGCTGGTCGACCGCAACCGCAAGGATTCACTACAGTTGCTGCGCATCCAGAACGACCTGAATCTGCTGGCCGTGGCCATGCGTGACATGGTCAGCGACGATGAGCCTTATCCCCTCACGGCTTGGTCAGCACAATTCCAGCGCATCCGCACCGACCTGGATGACGCTATGCACCTGGAGTCCGGGCTCGCTGCAACCAGCCGCTCTCCCGAGCAAAGCGCCTTTCTGGCCAGCTCGTTCACTCAGTTCTGGGACGCTGTCGACCGCATTTTTGCGCGCGCACGCGAGGGCAAGGAAAAAGAGGCCCGCGCACAGATCCGGCAGTCGCTGCAGGAGCGGCAGGCCTCCTTGAGCACTACCGTGGCCCGGCTGCTGGTGCAGAACACCGAAAGCGAAGAGCAGGCGGGAAGACAGATCGTGCAGATTTACGACCGCGTGCAGCGCCAGGTTTATGTGTTCCTCGCCGCCACCCTGTTCGCGGTCCTGTTGACCGGGGTTTCGCTGATTCGCTGGAATCGCCGCCTTTTCGCCCGCATCACTGAACTTTCGGCCCGCCGCAGCGAACTGGCACAAAAACTCATCACCACGCAGGAGTCAACCTTGCGCTACATTTCGCGCGAGTTGCACGATGAGTTCGGTCAAATCCTCACCGCTATTGGATCCATGCTGCGCCGCGCCGAGAACCAGGCGCGGGAAGGATCGCCTCTGCGGGCGGACTTGCTGGAGGTCCGCGAGATCGCGCAGTCGACTCTCGATAACGTCCGCAGCTTGTCGCAGGCGCTGCACCCTGTCATGCTCGACGAGGCCGGGCTTGAGAGCACCCTCGACTGGTACATTCCTACCGTGGAAAGACAAACCGGAATTGCCATATCCTATGAGAAGCAGGGCCAGCCGTTCGCGGTAGATGGAGGCGCGGGCGTGCATATCTACCGCCTGTTGCAGGAAGCCCTGAATAACGTTGCGCGGCATTCCGGCGCTAAGCAGGCTTGGGTGCGGTTGCGTTTTCTGCCCGCTGCCCTCGAATTGGAAGTGGAGGATCATGGCGTCGGATTCGCCAGGGGACTGTCCCGGCAAGGCATCGGCCTGGTAGCGATGCGCGAGCGTTCCGAACTGATGGGCGGGCAACTATCGATCTCGCGTCCTGCAGAAGGCGGGACATTGGTTCACCTGATCGTTCCAAGGGAGAATACGGAGTCTCATGGCAAAGAAGATCTCAGTCCTGTTGGTAGATGATCACAGCCTGGTCCGGCGCGGGTTCCGGCGCATGCTGGAAGACGAACCCGACCTGAACGTTGTGGGCGAGGCTGGCGACGGAGAAAAAGCCGTGGAACTGGCGCGCGAGCTGCATCCCAAGGTGGTCGTGATGGATTGCGCGCTCCCGGGCATGAACGGGCTTGAGGCGACCCGGAGAATTCTCGAGGATCTGCCCGAGACTGCAATCCTGATGCTAAGCATGCACAGCGAAAATACCTGGGTGCGGCAGGCCATTGACGCCGGGGCCAAAGGATACGTCTTGAAAAACGCGCTCGATCTGGAATTAGGCTCTGCGATCCGCAAGGTAGCCGCGGGAGAAACCGTTTTCGACCCCCAGGTGGAACCGGGCCCTCCCCTCAAGGGAGAGCGCAACAGCCTGACACCCCGCGAACTGGAAGTCCTGCGGATGATTGTGGACGGCAAATCGAACAAAGAGATCGCCACCGTTCTTGACCTCAGCGCGAACACAGTGGCCGTGCATCGCGCCAACATCATGAACGCGCTCGGAATTCACAAGACCGCTGAGTTGGTCGTCTACGCCATCCGGGCCGGGCTGGTGAACGTTCCGTGAATCGCAGATCTTTTCTGCACGGAATCACAGGGATGGCGGGACTGGCATCGTTCGCACCTTGGCCCTTCTTCAGTGGGCCGTCAGCCCACGCTTTATCTGGACAAAGTGGCGCGGGCGCGGCGCCAGGTTTTCGTTTCGTCGACGTCACCACGCAAGCCGGCATTCATTTCCGGCACAACAGTGGAGCCTACGGCGGCAAACTTCTTCCCGAAACCCTCGGCTCCGGCTGCGCGTTCCTTGACTACGACCGCGATGGCTGGCAAGACATTCTGCTTATCAACGGAATGGATTGGCCGGGACACAAGACGCAACGCTCAACCCTGCGTCTCTATCGCAACAACGGTAACGGCACTTTCACCGACGTGACCAAACGCGCGGGCCTGGACCTTGAACTCTACGGCATGGGCTTGGCTGTCGGCGATTACAACAATGACGGCTTCCCCGATATTCTCGTGACCTGCGTGGGCCAGAACCGATTGTTTCGCAATACGGGCAAAGGCACTTTCGTTGACGTGACCACGCCCGCCGGCCTGAGCAAACGAGAGGGATTCAGCACTTCCGCCCTGTGGTTCGATTATGATCGCGACGGCCTGCTCGATCTTTTTGTGTGCAACTACGTCAAGTGGTCGCCCGAGCACGACGTGTTCTGCAGTCTCGACGGCAAGCACAAGTCTTACTGCACGCCTGAGGCTTATCGCGGCGAGACCTGCTGGCTGTTCCGCAATCGCGGCAACGGGACGTTCGAGGATGTCACTGCTTCCAGCGGCATTTTCGACAGCAGTTCGAAATCGCTGGGCGTCGCCATGCTCGATGACGATCGCAGCGGCTGGCCCGACCTGCTCGTGGCCAATGACACGCAGCCCAACAAGCTCTATCGCAACCAGCGCAACGGCACCTTCAAAGACGCGGCCGTGGAAGCCGGCCTCGCCTTCAGCAATGAAGGCAAGGCGCGCGCGGGGATGGGAGTGGACGCGGCAGATTTCGAAAACTCAGGCCACCCCGGCGTTGCCATCACCAATTTCGACAACGAAATGATCGGCCTTTACCGCTTCAACGGGAAAAATTTCGAAGACGTTGCCGCGGTAAGCGGAGTCGGCATGGCCTCCAAAACCAGCCTGGGTTTTGGCTGCGTTTTTCTCGACGCTAATCTGGATGGCTGGATGGATCTTGCTGTGGCCAACGGCCACATTGACGAGACCGTGCGCAACATTCGCGGCAACGTCGGTTACGCCCAGCCGCCACAACTTTTTCTGAACGGCGGCAAGGGCAGCTTCCACGATGTGGCCAAGGAAATCGGCGTAGAGTTCGATCAGCCGAAAGTGGGCCGCGGACTGGCTTTTGGCGATTTCGACCGCGATGGCGATCTCGACCTTCTGCTCACCACCAACAATGGCCCGGCCAATCTGTATCGCAACGATCAGCTGGCAGGAAACAAAAGCATCCGCTTCCGACTGGTCGGCAGCAAGTCAAATCGCGATGCAATCGGGGCAACCGTGCAGATCTTTCACGCCGGCTCGACTCAATCGCGAATGGTCAAGAGCGGGTCGAGCTATTTATCGCAGTCCGAACTCCCGGTTACGTTCGGGCTCGAGAAGCGCGACCAGATCGATCGCGTCGTCATCCATTGGCCGAGCGGAAGAACCGAAGAGCACAAGAATCTGGCCGCGGGACGCGCCTATGAGTGCGTGGAAGGAAAAGGCGTTACTCCGCAAGATGGTTTTTAGGGAGCACCTGAATAAGCCTTCCAGCTCCGGTAAGCTTGTTATTCGTGAGCGAAGCGAAGACCTGCAGCAAATCCCGGCGAGTTACATAGATCCTTCGGTCCGCAAAAAACGCGGACCTCAGGATGACAGTCCTGGCGCAAAACGGCAGTATTTTAACGCGCCCTCTGGACCTTCCCTAAGGCCGTGTCAAACTCCCCGCCGCCACTACATCAATCTCGACCGAATCATCCACTCGCAGAAACAGCTTGCTCGGATTCTTCATCCCCCATTTCACATACGGGATCGTGAAGTGGAGAGTTGCGGACCAGTGATCTTCGGCGATTTCAGCTTCAGCCGGAACTTCAATTTCCCGATCCACTCCATGAATGCTGAAAATTCCGTGAACTCTCACTGCGGACTTCGCGCCCGGATTGACAGTGCCCGTAACGCGGTCCGGACGAAAACTAATTTCAGAGTACTGTTCGCTTTCCAAAACTTCGCGGTGCATTTTGCCATCGCGGATCTTACTGCCGCTCTCACCACTCTGCGCATCAACAACGATTTCTCCGGTAAGCTTGCCCCCTGCCGCATCGAATTGCAGTGTGCCGCGCTTCAAGCGAAAAGACCCGTGAACTGTGTGCAGAACATCGCCGAGAGTGAACTTGACGGTAGTTTTTGCGGGATCGAGATGCAGCGTGGTCTGCTGCGCGTAAGCTGCAGAGCTTGCCGCGACCAGCGCGAACAAAACAAAGGTCGACCCGCAACGCACAGTCTTCCCGCCAGCCCGGTTGGTCGCCTGGATGAAGTTAGGCAGTGAGCAATCCCCATCCCAACGAGATTCCATCCAACGCCAGACTTTGGGGCGACAACGCTCCCACATGAAAGGCCAGCAATCGGTCGAAGATTTCAGGCTTGTTGTAGAAAACCTGCAGCGTGCGGCGTTGCAGCCAGGGGCGGCCATCGAGGTTCAGCATCATCCGCGCCATCAGGAGCGGCCGCAGCGCCAGGCGACGATGCTCGACCTGATAGGGCTCCAAATTCTCGTTGTCAGTGCGAAAACATTTCGCCAGCGCAACCGCCTGGCTGAAGGCAAGGCCCAGGCCCTGTCCCGTGATCGCATCCACGGTGCCGGAGGCGTCGCCGATCAGCGCCACATTTTTCCTATAAACGCGGTTCAGCGTCCGGTTCGCCGTGATCGCGCCGCGCTCAGTGGAAACCACGTCCGCCCCGCCCAGTCGCTCGCTGAGCTCAGGCAACGCCGACAAGGCCTGCTCCACTCGCAGCTTCGCATCGTGCGAAGCCACCACCACGCAAACTTCTTCTCCACTCACAGCGGTGGCATAGCCCTGACTGCGATCTCCCCAGTAGACTTCCATGTGATCGCTCCACGGTCTCACGCGGTAGTGCTGGCGAAACGCATAGCGCAAGGGCGTTCGCGGGCGAGCCTTGAGGCCGGCCCAGCTACGCACCCGTGAATTCGCTCCGTCAGCGCCCACAATCCACTTGGCATGCACAGTGCGATTTCCCAGATGAACTGCGTCTGCGGAGAGGCCATTCACCGCCGTTCGCCACAGCAAGTCCACTCCCTCGTCCGCCGCCCGCTCGGCCATGATCCTGTGCAGCGTAGTCCGCCGAACCGAAATTCCCACGCCTCGCGAAGGAAACAGCGCATCTGCCGCCAGCCCCGAACTGAGAAACCGGATGCCGCGAAAAGGGTACCCATCGCCGGGCTTCAACGCGATCCCCAGGCCCGCGAGCGCCAGCAGGCCATCGGGCATCAGCCCCTCGCCGCACGCTTTGTCAATCGCCGGCTCTGCGCCATCGGCAACCACAACTCGCAATCCTTGTTGTCGTGCCGCGATTCCCGCCGCCAGACCCGCCGGCCCCCCGCCGATCACAAACACATCGGTAGATTTGAGCAATGCGAAACCTCACCACTTCAGCAGCACAAGCTCGGAACAAAATCCCGGCCCCATCGCCGCCAGCAAGCCCAACGTGCCCGGTTCGGGGCGACGGTTCCTCATCACATCTTCGAGCACCACCAGCACGGAGGCCGACGACAAATTCCCCACTCTCCGCAGGCAGGCCCACGACGCGTCAAGCTGCCCGTCGTGCAGTGCCAGTGCGTCGGCCGTCGCCTCCAACACCTTGGGCCCGCCGGTATGCAGCACCCAGCTGTTCAGGTCGCTGCGCTGCAATCCTTGATCGGCCAGGAATGCATCCACATCTTGCCCCAAATGCTCACGAATCAACGTTGGCACCTGAGGCGAGAGCGTGATGTTGAATCCCTTTTCAGAAATCTTCCAACCCATCATCTCTTCCGTGTCCGGATAGAAGACAGACCGGGTCGCGAGAATTTCCGGACCGTTGGCGTTCATCTCAGCGCCGGTCACAATCACGGCCGCCGAGCCATCCGCGAACAACCCCGATGAAATTAAATTTGCCACGGAAAGATCGTCGCGCTGCAAGGTGAGGGAGCATAGCTCCACTGAGACCAACGCCGCCGCCTGCGACGGATATGCCCGCACATAATCCGCCGCCCGGGCAATTCCCGCCGCACCTGCGACGCAACCCAGCCCGAAAATGGGCACGCGCCGGATGTCGGGCGGCAGCCCCATGCGGTTGATCAGCAGCGCATCGATGGAAGGACTCGAAATCCCCGTCACTGAAGTGAAAAACAGCGCGCCCAACTGCTGCGGATCGAGCCCGGCATGATGCAGGGCGCGGCACAGAGCCTGCTCGCCCAATTCCTGGGCTACCTTGATCCAGATATCGTTGGACTGCCCCCAAGCCGTTAGGTTGTAGTAATCCTCGGCGGGCATGGCCAGATAGCGCCCGTCCACGGTGACGTTGCGGTGCAACCTGGCCAGCAGCAGGGGGTTTCTGAGGCGGTCGCCCCAGTATTCCTGTAACTTTTGCAGCAAGACTTTTTGCGAGTAGTAATGCTTGGGAAACGCGCTGGCGGAGCTGGCGATCTTCATGGCTGATTCTCACAACTCAACAGGCCAGAGTTGTCATCGCTTTGTTAAAAGCGCGAACGCCCCAAGATCCTCGCGCCGAAAGGTTTCCTCCCGAGCAGCGAAACGTTCAGCCTCTAGCCGCTCCAGAAAAACGACTCACGCACCCCCGTTCACGGCAGCACGGCCATCGACGAAGGAAACCCGCCCGGAGAATAGGTCGATACCTCGCCCAGCGTGCCGTTGCCGGTGTCCAGCAAAAACACCTCGAGCGATCCGGTCTGTCCCCCAACCATCACATACTTGCCGTTGGGGTCCGCTGCCAGGGATGTGGGCTGCTTCACCGTGCTGAACGGCGAAAGCGTAAGAATCGTTAGCCCGCCATTGGAGCCGATGGAATAAGCAGCCAGATTGCCGGTGGATGAATTGTTCGATCCCTGGTTAGCCACGTAAAGAAATTTGCCCGAGGGATCAATGAGCAGCGCTACTGGCGCAGACACTCCCGATTCGCCCAGCGGGGAACCCGGGAACTCCTGCAATGCTCCGGAGGAGGTGATGGTGAATTCGGAGATCGAGTTCCCGCCGTTCCCGTTCGCGGCATAAAGATAAGTTCCAGTCTTATCCACCACCAGGCCGGTTGGAATCGTTTTGAACGACGTCAGGAACTGTCCCACCGCGGTGGGTACGCCGCCGGTCAGGGAGAATGAGTCGATTTGGCCAAGTTCGTTCCCCATAAAAATGAAAGCGCCCGAGGGGGACAGCGCCAAACCGGTAGCGACGATGTTTAGCGAGAAGGGGGAACCGGCGACCGTGCTCAGTGTTCCGTCGGAAGCAAAGCTAAACACTGAGAGGTTGCCCGAAACCACATTGGCCGCGTATAGAAAGCTGTTCTTCGCATCCATGGCCATGAAGATTGGCGTCAATCCTCCCGTGGGCGTTCGCGATACCTCCCTAAGATTGCCTGTGTCAGCGGCAATGGCAAACAAGGAAACAGTATCTTCTCCAGAATTCGCTACATAGAGATATTTCCCCGAGGGATGCAGCTGTATCGATTCCGGCGCCAGGCCGGTGGTGAACGGGCTGTTCAGCAGGTTGGTCAGCGTGCCGGAATTCGGGTCTTCCCTGTAAACGACGATCTGATTTGACCCGGGCAGGGTTGTGTAGAGGTAGTGGCTCGAAGTGGCTCCACAGCTGATCCATGTTGCAGCGCTCAACCCCACGAACAACAGCGCCGTTGCTTTCTTTAGCATCCGTGACTCCTATGGCAAATTTTCAAAGCGAAGAGAAAGAAAAGCGCTGCTCTTCCTGGCGCTGCACTCCGCACAAATTCCGTTGTCCTCAAACCAGATCATCGGACGAACTGGTTGCACACGATTGGCTTTGGACAGGAACGGATTCAGCCCTTGACCCCGCAAGCCGGTGGATCATCGCCTGCACCTACAATCTGATCCACGGCTTTCCTCCGAAGGATTTTCCCTTCCGACAAACAATATCGACGAAGACCTATTCTACCCATAACATGCCGGAGCACGCTATTCCCAGAGGCAGGTTCTTTGATCGATGCCGCCCGGGCGGGCTTAGGTTGCATTGGGGCTGGCGGCGCGGCCGTTGTCGCGGCAGACGGCAGTTGCTCGCGGAAACGGAATCCTGCGGCCCACTCGACGCACCCTGACGACAAATTTGCTTTAGTGTGCGAGACTGGGCCGCGGATCGGTGGGACCGGTGTCCGGAAGCGCATGCTCTTCGCCGCCTCTCAGCCACAAGCGCAGACGGTCGAGATACACATAAACCACTGGAGTCGTAAACAGAGTCAGCATCTGGCTCACCGTCAGCCCGCCCACAATCGTGATTCCCAGCGGGCGATGTAGTTCCGATCCCGTTCCGTGGCCCAGCGCCAAAGGCAGCCCGCCCAGCAGCGCCGCCATCGTGGTCATCATGATTGGCCGGAATCGTAGAATGCACGCATCGTAAATGGCTTCCACCGGCTTCTTGCCCTGCGTCCGTTCCACCTCCAGGGCCACGTCGATCATCATAATGGCATTCTTTTTTACCAGCCCAATGAGAAGGATGATGCCGATCATTCCAATCACGTTGAGTTCGTTGTGCGTCAAAAGCAGCGCCAGCAGTGCGCCTACCCCTGCCGACGGTATCGTCGAAAGGATCGTTATGGGATGAGTAAAGCTCTCGTAAAGCATGCCCAGCACAATGTAGACGGCGCCCAGCGCGGTGATAATCAGGACGAGCATGTTGGAGCGCGAATCCTGGAAAGCGGCAGCCGTTCCTTGAAAACTGGCCTGGACCGTGGCCGGCATCCCGATATCGCGCTGTGCCGTTTCAATCGCTTTTGTGGCATCGCCCAGCGAAACTCCCGGCGCCAGATTGAACGAGATGGTTACCGATGGAAGCTGACCCTGGTGATTTACCGCCAGCGGTGTATTCGAGGGCGCGTAGTGGGTAAAGGCCGCGAGCGGTACTGGCGTTCCGGCCGTTGACCGCAAATAGATGTTCTCCAGCGCTTCAGGAGTCTGCTGAAATTGCGCCGCAACTTCCATCACCACGTGGTACTGATTCAGCGGACGGTACATGGTGGAAACCTCTCGCTGACCGAATGCGTCATACAGAGCGTTGTCGAGAGCCTGGGGAGTAATCCCCATGCGGCTGGCTGTGTCCCGATCGATGACTAATTTCGCCTGCAGACCTTTATCTTGCTGGTCTGAATTCTGGTCGCGCAATTCCGGCAGAGTCTTCAGTTTCTGTAACAAGCGCGGCGCCCAGTTGTTCAAGTCGTCGAGACTTGCACTCTGCAGCGTGTATTGATATTGCGCGTTGCCCCAGCGGCCGCCAATCGTCAGCTCTTGCGACGCCTGCAGAATCAGGGTGGCGCCGGGCACCACCGCCAACTTGCCGCGGAGACGATTGATTACGTCATCAGCACTTGCGTACTGGCAAGCGTCCCAGAAGTGTTTCTTTTGGCATGGGCCCCGCTCCTCCAAGGGTTTCAGCATTACGAAGAACCGGCCCTGGTTCAGAGCAGAACCTCCGCCCGTAAAAGCACCCATCGCGTCGACGGCCGGATCTTTCATCACAATGTCGGAGTAACGCTTAACCTTGTCGCTCATGGACTGAAACGAGATATCCTGCTGGCCAATCAGTGAGCCCTGAATGCGCCCGGTGTCTTGTTGGGGAAAGAAACCTGTCGGCACCTTGGTGTAAAGGTAAATGCTCAGCACGGCTATCAGGATGGTTACCACTCCCGTCAGCGGCTGGTGCGCCAGCACCCATTTCAGCGCATGCCGATAGATCGTCAGAAGCCGGTCGAAAAACCACTCGCTGGTGCGATAGAAGATATTGTGCTTTTCCTCTTTCCCCGAGGACCGTAAGAATTTCGCGCACATGGTCGGTGTGGTGGTCAGCGAAACCAGCAGTGACACTCCGATGGCAATGCTCAGCGTCACCGCAAACTCGCGAAACAGGCGTCCCACAATCCCGCCCATCATCAATAGCGGAATGAACACCGCCACCAGCGACGTACTCATCGAGAGCACCGTGAATCCAATCTCCGACGCTCCTTTGAACGTTGCCTGCACCACACCCATGCCGTGTTCCAGGTAGCGTGTGATGTTCTCCAGCACCACGATGGCGTCATCCACCACGAATCCCGTGGAAATTGCCAACGCCATTAGCGAGAGATTATCCAGGCTGTAGCCGAGCAGATACATCCCTCCGAACGTGCCCACCAGGGAAAGCGGTACGGCAATGCTCGGAATGATGGTTGCCCTTACCGTACGCAGAAACACGAACACGACCAAAATTACGAGTACGATCGAAATCAGCAGCGTCCGCTCGATCTCCTTGACCGACGCCCGCACCGTGGTCGTCCGGTCCATCACGACGGAGAGCTTCATCGCCGGCGAAATCGAGGATTGCAGATAAGGCATCAGCGCCCGCACGCGGTCCACCGTGTCAATGATGTTGGCGCCCGGCTGGCGGAAGATCGGGATTATGATGCCCGGTTTGCCGCTAATCAGACCAAGGTTGCGCACATCCGCCACCGAGTCCTCGACTTTCGCTACATCTCCGAGTCGCACGGCAGCTCCGTTGTTATAGGACATGATCAGCGGGCGGTACTGATCCGCCGTGAACAGCTGGTCCGTATCGGTGAACGAGTACGACGCCGTGTTATCTGAAACCTGGCCCTTGGGACGGTTGGCGTTCGCTGCATTCAACGCGTTGCGTACCGTGTCCAGCCCAATCCCAAGCTTGTTCAGCAGAGTCGGGTTCACCTCAGCGCGCACGGCCGGTTGTGCCGCTCCCCACACAAAGACTTGTCCCACCCCGTTCACCTGCGCCAGTTTTTGCGCGAGTATCGAGTCGGCGGCGTCGTACATTTGCGGTACCGTCACGGTTTCGGATGTCAATCCCAGCAACAAAATGGGCGAGTCCGACGGATTCACTTTGCGGTAGCTGGGATTGCTCGGCAGGTTGGCAGGAAGCTGGCTGCGCGCCGCATTAATCGAAGCTTGTACGTCGCGCGCCGCAGCATTGATATCCCGGTTAAGGTCGAATTGCAAAGCGATTCCAGTGCTGCCCAGCTGGCTCGACGATGTCATCTGGTTCACAGCTGCAATCCGCCCAAACTGACGTTCCAGCGGCGTGGCCACTGCCGATGCCATGGTTTGCGGATCGGCGCCCGGCAGTCCTGCTCCCACGCTGATGACGGGGAAGTCCATCTTCGGCAGCGAAGCAACGGGAAGAAAATTGAAGGCGAGAACTCCCGACAACAGCAACGCCGCAGCCAGCAGCGACGTGCCAATCGGACGCCGGATGAATGGGGACGAAATGCTCATATGACCCGTTACTTAATCGGCCGACACGGACTCCTCTGTGATTTCGTTGCCAATCTTATATTTCGCAAACCTGGCTGCCAGCCGATCAAACCACAGGTAGATCACTGGCGTGGTATAGAGTGTCAGCAACTGGCTGAGCAGAAGTCCGCCCACAATTGTGATGCCCAACGGCCGGCGCAACTCAGCTCCCGTGCCAGATCCCAGCGCCAAAGGTAAACCGCCGAGCAGTGCGGCCATGGTGGTCATCATGATGGGACGGAAGCGCAGCAAACACGCCTGAAAGATCGCTTCCTCGGGCGGTTTATGTTCTACGCGTTCGGCCTCCAGCGCGAAGTCGATCATCATGATGGCGTTTTTCTTGACGATCCCGATCAACAGAATGATGCCGATCAGCGCCACCACCGTTAGGTCATTGCCCGTGATCATCAGCGCCAGAATCGCGCCCACGCCCGCCGAGGGCAGCGTGGAAAGAATCGTGACCGGGTGAATGTAGCTTTCATACAAAACCCCCAGCACAATGTAGACCGTAATCACGGCGGCTAGAATCAAATAGGGCTCGCTGGACAGCGAATTCTGGAACGCCGCTGCGGTTCCCTGAAACGCCGCATGGATGCTGGCCGGCAGCTGAATATCTTTCTCCGCCTGCTGGATCGCTTTGGTCGCGTCTCCCAGCGAGGAGCCGGGCGCCAGGTTGAACGAAAGAGTGACCACCGGAAACTGACCCTGGTGGTTGACGGCGAGCGCCGCGGGGGTCGATTGCATTCGGGTGAAGGTTGCAAGCGGCACGGGCGCTCCGTTGGTGGCTACAGCCGCGCCGTTGGCGGTGGGCGCGCCCGAGTTCGGCGTCACCACGCTCGGCCGGATGTAGATATCTTTCAGGTCGCCAGGATTCTGTGCGAAGCTCGGCAGAACCTCGAGAATTACGTGGTACTGGTTCAACTGCGTGAACATGGTCGAGACCTGCCGCTGCCCGAATGCATCGTAAAGCGTGTTGTCGATGGCCTGGGGATATATCCCCAACCGCGAAGCCGTATCACGGTCGATGGTGACGTTAGTCTTTAGGCCGTTGTTGAGCTGGTCGGTGGCGACATCGGTCAATTCGGGGATAGTACGCAGTTTGTCGACCAGTTTCGTGGTCCAGTCCGCCAACTCCTGAGCGTCGGCATCTTCCACCGAATACTGAAACTGGGTGCGGCTCACGCGGTCTTCCACCGTCAGGTCCTGCACCGGTTGCATATACAGCGTGATTCCTTCCACCTTGGCCAAGTCCGGTTGTAGCTTCCGGATCACGGCCGAGGCGGTATTCTTGCGCTCGTCCAGCGATTTCAGATTGATCTGAATGCGCCCCACATTGGGTGTCGTGTTGGTGCCGTCTACACCGATGAACGACGACAAACTGTCGACATCCTCTTTATCGTTGAGAATAATCTTCGCCAGTTGCTGCTGCCTTTGTGCCAGCGCATCGAACGAAATACTGTCGGGGGCTTCCGAGACGCCAAGAATTACGCCCGTATCCTGTACCGGAAAGAATCCCTTTGGCACCACTACATAGAGAAACAAAGTTAAGACCAGGGTCGCGAAGGTCACCATCAGGGTTGCGGTCTGGTGTTTCAACACCCACTTCACGGTGCGCCCGTAGAAAGCAATCACGCGATTGAAGTAGTCTTCGGAGATTTCGTAGAACCGCCCTTTCTCTCCCTCCTTGCGATGCTTCAGCAATTTGGCGCACATCATCGGCGTCAAGCTCAATGAAACTGCGGCCGACACCAGGATGGTCACCGACAGCGTCACCGCGAACTCCCGGAACAGCCGCCCCACAATATCGCCCATGAACAGCAACGGAATCAGAACCGCAATCAGCGAAACCGTCAGCGAAACGATGGTGAAGCCAATCTGCCCCGAGCCCTTGAGTGCCGCGTCCAGGGGCGAGTCGCCCATTTCCAGGAAGCGGTCGATGTTCTCGATCATTACGATGGCGTCGTCCACCACGAATCCGGTGGAGATGGTCAGCGCCATCAGGGTGAGATTGTTCAGGCTGTAGCCCAGCAGGTACATCACGCCAAACGTGCCGATGAGCGAAAGTGGCACCGCTACGCTGGGAATCACGGTCGCGGAAAGATTCCGCAGAAACAGGAAGATGACCATCACCACCAGCACGATGGTCAACATCAACTCAAATTCAACGTCCTTCACCGAAGCCCGGATCGTCGTGGTCCGGTCGGTAAGAATCTGCACTCTCACCGACGACGGCAGCGACGCCTGCAGCTGCGGCAGCAGTTTCTTGATCCGGTCCACTACGCTGATAATATTTGCGCCCGGTTGCCGCTGAATATTTACGATCACGGCGGGCGTCAGATTCATCCACGCCGCCAGCCTGATGTTCTCGGTTCCGTCAATCACGTTGGCGATGTCGCCCACTCTCACCGGCGCCCCGTTGTGATACGCCACCACAATCGGCTTGTATTGCTCGCTCGAAAGCAACTGGTCGTTGGCCCCAATGGTGTAGGACTGCCGCGATCCGTCGATCACGCCTTTGGCCTGGTCCACGTTGGCCTGCACCAACGCCGCCCGCAAGTCTTCCAGGCTCAGACCGTACGAAGCCAAAGCCGTGGGATTGGCCTGAATCCGCACCGCGGGCTTTTGCCCGCCGCTGATCGAAACCAGACCTACCCCCGGCAGCTGAGAAATCTTCTGCGCCAGCGCCGTGTCGGCCAGGTCTTCCACCTTCGACAACGGCAGTGAGTCTGCCGTCATGGCCAGCGTCAGGATCGGTGCATCCGCCGGATTTACTTTGTTGTAAATCGGCGGATTGGGAAGATCGGCTGGCAAGTACGTCGATCCCGCATTGATCGCTGCTTGCACCTGCTGCTCTTCCACGTCGATGTTCTGATCGAGCCCGAACTGCAGCGTGATCACGGAGCTGCCGAGCGAACTGGTCGAGGTCATCTGGCTCAACCCCGGGACCTGTCCGAATTGCCGCTCCAGCGGTGACGTCACCGAAGACGCCATCACATCGGGATCGGCGCCAGGATAGAACGTCAGCACTTCAATGGTTGGATAGTCGACCTCGGGCAGCGCTGAGACCGGAAGCTGCATGAAGGCAACCCACCCGACCAGCAGCACGCCCACCATCAGCAAAGTGGTTGCAACCGGGCGAAGAATAAATAGTCTGGATGGACTCATGGAGCTAGGCTCACGAACCTGAGGTTCCAGAGGCATGTCCCGAACCTGAAGCTCGCGAACCTGAAGTTCCGGAGCTTGACTTTCCGGAACCTGAAGTTCCGTAGGCTGGATTTCCCAATGCCGGATGGACACTCGAACCTGCTTTGGGGGACACATTACGAGGCGCAATCTTGCTGCCGGTCTGCAGCTTGTCCTGCCCGTCGGTGACCACCGTGTCGCCAGGGTTGAGCCCATTCGACACCGCCGTAGTATCGCCCTGCGCCAGCACTACCGTAACCAACCGCGCTTCCACCGTTTGGTCCTGCTTCACGGCATAAACAAACGTTCCCTGCGGTCCGCGCAGAATTGCCGCCGTCGGCACCACGGTGCTGTTCTTCCGCGTCTCCAGCAGAAGATCGATGTTCACGAACTGGTTGGGCCAAAGCTGGTCGTCTTTATTGTCGAACACAGCTTTCAGTTTGGCCGTTCCCGTCGTCGGGTCGATCTGGTTGTCGATAGTCAAGAGCTTTCCAGTGGCCAGCTTGGTTTGATCGTCGCGGTTGAACGCGTCCACTTCGAGAGTGTGGGTCCTCATGTGCTGCGAGACGGTCGGCAACACATCTTCCGGCAAGGTAAAGATCACGGCAATCGGCTGCTGCTGCGTGAGGACCAGCATCGGATTGGTGTCCGCCGAGTGCACAATGTTTCCTGGATCGACCTGCCGCAGTCCCACGCGTCCGCTGAACGGCGCCGTAATGTGGCAATACGTAATCTGCAGCTTCGCGTTGTCGATCTGCGCCTGATCGGTGCGCACTTGCCCATCCAGCTGGTCCACCGTGGCTTTCTGCGTATCGACCTGCTGCTGCGAAATCGAGCCCGAGGGAATCAGCGTGGTGTAACGCTGCAGGTTCAATTGCGCATCCCGCAGCGATGCTTGATCTTTAAACAACTGCGCCTGCATCTGCTCGAGTTGCACTTGATAGGGACGCGGGTCAATGACGATCAGCAGCTCGCCTGCCTTAACGTGCTGCCCCTCCCTGAAATTCACCTGCATGATCTGCCCGTCCACACGGCTCTTGATGTTGGCCGTGTTAAACGCAGTCACGGCACCCAAGCCGACCAGGTAGACGGGCACGTCCTGCTGCGTGACCGGCGCCGTGGCCACCGAAACGGCCCGGGGAACGGCGGCTTGCGCCTGCTGCTTGGCGTCGCTGCCACTGCAGGCAACTAGGCCCACGCACAAAGCAGAGGCCGCTGCCACCGCGAGCCAAGATGCTGCCGGGCTCGGTCGCCTGGTTGAGCTCGGCTGAGTTGGGTTAGAAAGAAAGCGGGGATCACTCATAGTTTCACAGTGTTAGTTCCAGTAAGAAAGTTCCTGCTCAGACTCGGCCGCCGTACTGTTACGCATTAGACGTACGCCCGCCCCGTTCGGTTGCGGCGATTGCCGCACAAAAGCCGCGAACTCAGCATCAACGGTCTCCGGCGACTGGTCAAGACCGCGCCTCCAGTTTTACAAATCTTTACTCCCTGATACTGAATCGCCGACTTTGCGCCCTGGTCTTTACCGATCTTTACTGTTTACGACACCGGTCTTTACGACTTGATGTCCGTGAAACGAATCCTAAGCGCCCCGTGCGAGTGGGGCTGGATGCCGGGCTTCATAGGCCGCAATTTCCGGCTCATGCTCCAAGGTAAGCCCAATGTCGTCGAGCCCGTTCAGCAGGCAATGGCGCACAAATTCGTCCATGGGAAACCTCGCGCGAAGCCCTTGTGCGTCGCTTACCTCGCATTTCTCCAGGTCGATGGTGAGTTGATAACCCTCGATCTCGCGCGCCCGCCTCATCAAATCCGCAACTTCTTCCTCGCTCAACTTCACCGTGAGGAATCCGTTCTTCGTGCTGTTGTTGGCAAAAATATCCGCGAACGAAGACGAAATGACCGCGCGAAAACCGAAATCAGCCAGCGCCCACACCGCATGCTCGCGTGACGACCCGCACCCAAAATTCTTGCCCGCAACCAGAATACTCGCGCCTTGGTAGCGCGGTTCGTCGAGCACGAACCCGGCGTTCTTCTTGCCGTCCGCCGAAAACCGCCAGTCGTAAAACAAAAACTGCCCGAAGCCGGTCTTCTCAATCCGTTTTAGAAATTGTTTGGGAATGATCTGGTCGGTGTCCACGTTCACTCGATCCAGCGGCGCCACGCGCCCACGATGCACGGTGAACCGATTCATCGAGTGGTCCTCATCGTCATTACCGTTTGCCTCATTCCCGGCATTCCTGATCGGCGTCACCTCGACCGTCTGTCGCAAGCATCTTCTGTTATTGAAACTTCCAATTCCTGATATCAGTAAAATGCCCTTCAATCGCCGCCGCCGCCGCCATCATTGGACTCACCAGATGCGTCCGCCCTCCGCGTCCCTGCCGCCCTTCAAAATTCCGGTTGCTGGTGGAAGCGCAGCGCTCGCCCGGCTGCAGAATGTCCGGATTCATTCCCAGGCACATCGAACACCCCGACTCCCGCCACTCAAATCCGGCGTCGCGGAAAATTCGATGCAACCCTTCCTGCTCGGCCACACGCTTCACCGCCTGCGATCCCGGCACCACCATGGCGCGCACCTTCGGACTCACGTGATGTCCCCGCGCCACACGCGCCGCCGCCCGCAGATCCTCAATGCGCGAATTCGTGCACGAGCCGATGAACACGCGGTCCACGCCGATATCTTCAATCCGTTTCCCGGCCTCGAGGCCCATATACTGCAAGGCCAGTTCGGTCGCCCGCCGGTCGGTTTCTTTCAACGCTCCGGCATCCGGCACGCGTCCGGTCACCGGCGCCACCATCCCCGGATTCGTACCCCAGGTCACGAACGGGCAAAGCTGGGCCCCATCGATCTCCACAGCCTTGTCGAACGCCGCTCCCTCATCCGTGGCCAACGTGTGCCATCGCTCCACGGCCTTCTCCCATTCCTCGTTCGCTGGCGCAAATCGTCTTCCTTTCACGTATGCCACCGTCGTCTCATCCGGCGAGACCATCCCGGCGCGCGCCCCGGCCTCGATGCTCATGTTGCACAGCGTCATGCGCCCTTCCATCGAAAGTCCGCGCACCGCTTCGCCGCAGTACTCGATCACGTGCCCGGTAGCGCCATCGGTCCCAATCTGCCCGATGATCCCGAGCGCCAAGTCCTTGGCCGCCACGCCCTCGGCCAGTCGCCCGCGCACGTTAATCTTCATGGTCTTCGGTCTCTGCTGCGCCAGGCACTGCGTCGCCAGCACATGCTCCACTTCCGAAGTTCCAATGCCGAAAGCCAACGCCCCAAACGCTCCGTGCGTGCTGGTGTGGCTGTCGCCGCAAACAATCGTCATTCCCGGCTGCGTCAGCCCGAGCTCCGGCCCGATCACGTGTACGATTCCCTGCTCCGGCGAATCCATATCAAACAGCCGGACACCAAATTCCTTGCAGTTCTTCTGCAGCGCCTCAATCTGCCGCGCCGCAATCACATCCGTTATCGGAGTCCCGCGCGGTTCGGTGGGAATATTGTGGTCCACGGTCGCCACAGTCCGCGTCGGTTGGCGCACCTTCCGCCCAGCCGCCCGCAGCCCGTCAAACGCCTGCGGCGAAGTCACCTCATGCACCAGATGCAAATCGATATAAATGATGGGCGACCGGCCGCCCGGTTGGGCCACCACGTGCCCATCCCAAACCTTCTCGAAGAGTGTGCGTTTCGCTTTCATCACCATGAGTCCAGCCGCCGTCGGCGAGCGAGACATGTCTCAAGACGTAGCTGATAGTTTTTCACAGCCAAGCAGATCGGGGCAAGCCGTCGCAGGCGATGCTGGTCCCCCGGTCATGCTGAGCGAAGCGTGGCCTTTCGCGCAACGAATAGCCGCCACGGTCTGTGCAACCAATCCATCCCCGCTCCCGTATATACTCTGAGAGTTTAGTTCGACCGTAGCGCCGCCGACCCGGCGACTGTCGTGGCGGCGCCCTCGCCGCCACCGTGCGCGGGCAAGATGCCCCGCGACAGCCGGCGAGACGCCGGCGCTACGAACACAGGAGAGATCCCATGCAAAGCCGCATCACCGGCACCACCATGCCCGTACTTGAATTTCTTCTCGACCCCAACGACGCCATCATTTCCGAAGCCGGAGAACTTTCCTGGATGTCGAGTTCGATCCAGATGACGACGCACACGCAATTCGGCGGTGGCGGGGGAATTTTCGGCGTGTTGAAGCGCGTGGCCGGCGGTGGAACCCTGTTCATGACCGAATACCGCGCCGCGGGCACCGCGGGAGAGCTGGCCTTCGCGACCAAAATGCCCGGCCATATCGTGCCTCTCGAAGTATCGCCGGGCCACGAATATCTGATTCATCGCCACGGCTTTCTTTGCGCCACTTCACAGATTCAGATCGGCGTCGGCTTCCAGCAATCTCTGGGCGCGGGAATCTTCGGCGGTGACGGCTTCCTGCTGCAGAAACTCAGCGGGCAAGGCGTGGCCTGGCTGGAGCTCTCGGGCGAGCTGGTGATTCGAGATCTCAAACCGGGAGAGACGCTGCGCGTTCATCCTGGGCACGTGGGCGCCTTTCAGTCCAGCGTTTCGTTTCAGATCACCACCGTCCCCGGAATCAAGAACATGATTTTCGGGGGCGATGGAATTTTTCTTGCCGCGCTTACCGGCCCGGGAAGAATCTGGCTGCAGACGCTGCCCATCTCCAGGCTGGCTCACGAACTCCAGGAATATATGCCGCATCGCGAGGCAAGGCAGTCGGTGGAGGGCGGCGTGGTCGGCGGAATTGTGGGCTCGATTCTCGACGGAATGAAGTGACAATGCGCGTCTGGCGTTGCTTGTGTGGTGTTGCGTGTGGTGTTGCGTGTGGTGTTGCGTGTGGTGTTGCTCGTGTGGGGCGGGCACTCCTGCCCGCCGCTTTTGACTTTGATTTCGCTCGCGCGGCATTTCCTTCGTGCCCCCGGGCCCCGGTCTCGGGTATCATAGAATTAAGCTTCACTCGCTTCACCCCTGGGGCAGCGCAGCGGAGCGGCTATCTGCAACCTTTCGGTTACGCATTATGCGAAACCCATCGGTTACGGATAAAGCGTAGCTTTTCGGTTACGCACGCATCCTGCCAGGAGCCCATTGGAAGCAACGCTCAGATGATCAACGGCAAAAAAATCGCGGTCGTCATGCCCGCCTACAACGCCGAGCAGACGCTCGCAGCCACGGTCGCCGATCTCCCAGACCTCGTCGACATCCGCATCCTCGTCGACGACCACAGTACCGACGGCACCGTTGCGCTCGCCCAGCGCCTCGGCCTGCACGTCTTCCAGCACGACCGCAACTACGGCTACGGCCGCAACCAGCAGACCTGCTACCGCGAGGCTCTCGCCGCCGGCGCCGACGTCATCATCATGCTGCATCCCGATTATCAATACACGCCGCTGCTCATCACCGCCATGGGAAGCATGGTGGCCTATGACGTTTACGATGTCGTGCTGGGGTCGCGCATCATCGGCGGGCGCGCGCTGATGGGGGGCATGCCATTCTACAAGTACGTTGCCAACCGCCTGTTGACGGCGTTCGAGAATATTTTTCTGCGCGTGAAGCTTTCCGAATATCACACCGGATATCGCGCCTTCAGCCGCAAGGTCCTAAGTGAACTGCCGCTGCTCGAAAATTCCGACGACTTCGTCTTCGACAATCAGATGCTTGCCCAGTGCGTGTATTTCGGTTTTCGCATCGGAGAAGTCTCGTGTCCCACGAAATATTTCGAAGAGGCCTCGTCCATCAACTTCCGCCGCAGCGTCAGCTACGGATTCGGCGTGCTGGGCACCACGCTGCAGTTCGCGTTGCAGCGCCTTGGCGTGATTCACATGCGCCGCTACAGCGACAAAGGCCGCAAACTCGACCTCGGCTACCCCAACTACTACGCCCCGAAGACCGAAATCGTCCGTTCCGCTTAATGAAGATTTTGAGGGGGCAATTCGGCTTCTCATCTGGCGGCGTCATCCGGAGCGCAGCCGCTCTTCAGGCGGAGCGAAGGATCTCCCGCTTAACCAGCCCATCGCGGAAGCAGTGCACTACAGGTCGTGAAGGTGCACGAAGGCAGCAAACCCAAATCACGGGTCTAATCAGCGCCTACTTCTTCCCCGACCACCACCCCAGCACTTTACTCGCAAACTCGTCCGAGAACCCAAACCGCACCTTCGCCCGCGAATAAAGATCCACGGCCTTCTTGTCGAGCCAGATCATCGCCGCCTTCCCCCACCCATCCTGCGGCCGCGCAAAATAATCCGTGGAGTGCGCCGTCACTTTCTTTCCCTCTTCCACCGTGTAGTAATAAAGCGCCAAACTCTTGCGCGACTGCCCCGCCGGACAAGTCAACGGGTCCGGAAATCCATGCAGTGACCGCTCGTCCGTAGTAAAAATCAAAGCATGATTCACCAGCGGCAAATACTTGGCCGCGCAGCGCTTCATTCCGCGCTCCCACAATTCGAGAGACCCGCCCCACTCCCCCTGCCATCCGGGATTCAGATACAGAATCAAATTCACCCGCCGGTGCCAGCTGGTGTGAAAGTGATGCATAGAAAAATCCGTGTGCACGTTCAGATATCCGCCCGGCCCAGACTGATGCAGCCCGCCGCCCTCGAGCATCGGATCGGCAATCAGCTTCGGAATTCCGGTCAGCTCCGACACCCACGCCGTAAATTCCGGCGAATTCAATTCTTCAGTAACCGCCGCTATCGTCGGCGGAAACAATTCGCGCCGCGGCATGCCCAGCTTGTTTTCGTTCGGATGTTTGTACTGCGTCCAGGCAGCGCTGTCAGGTCGGGGAAATTCCTCCGCCATGGTCAAAGCAATTTCGGGCTCAAGAAAATCTTCCAGCAGAATATGCGGGCAAGGATCGTTGTCGCGGTATTGCTTCGCCAGCCCCGCTAGCGCAGAGCCCCACCTTTCATAAGGAAATAGCCGAACCGGGGCCTGAACAGCCTGCGCCATAGACATGCCAAGTTCTCCAGTGTTTCCAGTAATTGTAAACGATCAAGGCTGGGCAAAGCCGCAGAAAGCTGAGCTAACTCATGTGGGGACAGCAGCCCCCCGGCTGTCCAGTCGAGCAAAGCTCGACAGAGTTTTTTCTCGCTGACTCCCCACAACCTGAGGACCGCATCACCTCACGGAACCCTGCAAACCCGCACCGCGGAATTCTGATAAACACAATACAGCGCCTGCCCACCCGGCTGCCGCAGCACCACCCACCCCACGCCATACATCTGTTTCAATCGCATAAGGCCCCCGATCCGAAGCTTCTCCCACGGGCTCTGCGCCGTTACCTGTTCCAACCAGGTATCTGCCAGCTCCGGAAACATGCTTACCACGCCGTTGTCTTTGTTGGCATCGGCCAGGCGGCTGCGCTCGGCCAGGCAGCGGAAGCCAGTCTCGTCCTCACCGGGGATGCTCATATATTCCGGATCGAGCGCGAACACCGCGTCCACCGGCGTGTTCTGCTGAATCCAGACGAAGGCCATCTCCCACGGATTGCGTGGTGCGACTCCGGGCCACTCCACATGCGCGCTCGCTGGAAATAGTGACCGCTGCGCCAGGAACATTCCTGCGCACAATGGGACAAACAGGACGAGCCAGCGCCAGACCCGGTTCTGCAAAACATATTCGGCGGCGAAACCGCCAATGACCACGAACATCGCCATGTAGAGCAGGTGCAGGCTGCGCAGCGGCTGCAGGCGTGCCAGGCTCTCAAACCGCGCGGGCAAATCGAACCCGAGCGCCATCACAAAATAAATCAAGTCGTAGATGATGAAAGCGCGACAGAGAAGCTCCAGGGCTCGCCACTGCCGTTTGCGAGCCAGCCGCGCGAACCACCAGAACAGCAGCGCCGGCGCGAGGATTCCGAGTTGCTCGTACCATGCCCAGCGCTGGATATAGTGAAATCCGTGACGCAGCGCAGCCTTGTGGTAAGCCTCCGAGGTGGGAGGGTCGAGCGAGATACCGAACGGAAACAGCAGGCAGCTCACAGCCCCGGCCACCGTCGGCGCAAGCGAAGTGGGAGCGCCGCGTCTATTCTGGAAATATCTCATCGGCACCAGCAGCACGCAGAACGAGCAGGCAAACGCGCCCATTAACGGATGGACGCAAACCGCAAACGCCAGCCATAGCAGAGCTTGGACATATTTGCTTTCCAGCGTTCGAGTCACCGCAAAGATCGCGGCAAACGCCGCCAGATTTCGCGGATTCAAATACTGGTCCATGATGTAGAGCGCGGTCCCGGCCACCGGAATCGTCAGCAGCGCCGCCACCAGGCATACCCCGCCCCAGCGCGCTCGCGCGCTCCGAAAGCAGACGCCGCCCAGTTCCCAGCACGCCAGCAGCAAAAGAAAAATCGACGCCACATGCCAGAGAAAAAGCCCCGCCGCGAAGGGCAGGTGAGTCAGGCGAATCGAAAACGCAATCAGATTCGGAAACAGCGTGAGGCTGGCATGCGAGGCAAAAAATTCCTGCCGCACGGGAAACAAACTGGGATTAAGAATCTTCTCGATTCCGGGCAGATAAATCTCGGCGTCTTCAGCGTAAGGATGATACCCATGCACCAGCAGCGCGCCCGCCGTCAGCAGCAGAAGAAAAAACGCCGTCTTGTATTTTTCAAACCGGATAGAATCTACCACTCTTTCACAATCCTAAGTCTGTCATTCCTCGCGAAGCGAGGAACCCCATGCGTGCTTGCGCTACCCGCGGCCTCGCAGGGAGTTTCTCCCACAACGTATTGCCGCTGCTGCCTCTAATCTCCCGCAACGTCGCGTAGCATTTTATTTCGCCCCTGCCGCCACGAAACCAGCGCATACGCCGCCAGCACCACGAACAACGGATCAATCGGCCGCCGGTAATAATCTTCCGGATGCGTCAGGTAATAGACGATAGGAAAAAAGAAAAACGCAATGATGTAGGGCATCGCCACGTTTGCGCCGTCCCGCCACGCGCGCCGCAGGCCGGCAAGCGTAAGCAAAGTCAGGAAAGTGCAGAACACAATGTTAGGAGGGTCCATCGGCTCCTCCTGCATGTAGCGATGACTGAAGCTCCAGAAGCCAGTCCACAGATACACCACCCGCCGCGCCGTCTGCCAAACATATAAGCCGCGATGATGATTGATGAAGTCGAGACCCTGGTCGAGCTTCTTCGCCACATACGCGATCTCTCCCAGTTGCTGATATTCCTTCCATTCTTCTTCGTTATCCGACGGATGATAGCCGGGAGGACCCCAATGCCAGCTGTCCTGATTATTGCCAAAATAAACTTCGAGTCCAAGGCAGCTGCGAAAGGGCACGACTTTGTGGAAGATGCGATAGTTGCGGATCATCCAGGGCGCGGTCACGATCACCACCGCCAGAACAGCCGCCACTCCTGGGAGAAACCACCGAGCTTTCTGCTTATACCTCCGGTACCACATCCACGCGCCGAGGAACGGAGCCACCGACAGCACCACGGGGTCGGTCAACGCGCCGAAGCCGGAGAGTGCGCCGAAAAGAATCCAGTCGCGGATTCGAGACGACGATTCCAATCGCAGGGCTGAAAGAAAAACCAGGCTCATCAGCAGCGTCGTCAGCGCAGTGGCCCAAATGAAGTCGGCAGAAAAATAAATGCCGTAAGGAAAAAATGCCCACGCCCACCCAGCCCACAGCGCAGCCTTCTCCCCAAATTGCCTGCGCGCGATGAAGAAGACTGGAATGCAGGTGAGCGCAGAAAACAAACTGTCGAGCGCCAACGCCACCAGCGCCGAAGTCTTCGTGTAGATGCCGAACAGTTTGAAAATTCCCGCCAGCAAGTAAGGAAAAACCGGCGCAAGCCATGCCGTTGGCCCGGTTTGGCCGAACAGCGGATTGCTGAAACCTTCCCCCCGCGCAATCGACCGCGCGATTCGGCCCGCTTCGCCGCCAAAACGCCAGTGATCGCGGAATGGATCGGTCCGCTCCGGATAGAGGAAACCGACGACGATCAGCCGGATGGCGAGACCGGCGAGAATCATCCATAGCAGCGAGCGGCGACTCCTCTGCGTGGTTCGCGGGTCGCGGCCTGCAGCAACAGTATTATCAGCCGAGGAGATAGATGTTCCCCGCTATTTCGAGATTGAACGTAGAAATCAGAATAGAGGCGTACCACATACTTTGCCACAAACGGGGGTCTCTGGCGCGACCCACGGGCAAAAATTCATCAAACACTTTCATCCACCACTGAGAACACAACCTACACAAAGGCGCCGCGGTTTAGCGATTTCCTTTTGTGTACTTTGAGTCCTTATGGTGGTGAATTCCAAGCCCCGCCCTTGCGCCTTTCCTCCGCCGTCCGTAGCATTTAGATGATGATGGTCAGCACCACAGAACGTGTCCGCGCCCGGTTGAACCCCAACATGGCGCTGGGGGAAATACTCACTTTCGCCTATGACACGTTCTGCTCGAACAAGGTCCGCTTCATGCTGACCGCACTCGGCATGGTCATCGGCACAGCTTCGCTGATCTTAGTCGTAACCATCGGGATGACGGGGCGGGATTACGCCATGAGCCAGATCGAAGCCATTGGTGCCAACGAAATCTGGGCCGAATACCAGGGGGCGCAGCACATCAGCAATTCCAGCCTCGACCCTCTCACCGTGGAAGATGTGCAGGCCGTGCGGGAGCAAGTGCCCGGGGTGGTCGCAGCCTCGCCGGTGGTGACCCTGGGCGAGCGCATTCCTGTGGGCAACGGGGATGAAAAAGATATTCAGGTGCTCGGCGTTTATCCGGAGTATGTGCGGGTGCGCAACCTGAAAGTTCTCGCCGGACGCTTTTTTGACGCGGAAGATTCCCAGGCCCACAACAAAGTGGGAGTCATCACCGAAAAGATGGCCAAGACGGTCTACGGCGCACCTGAGGCGGCAATCGGAAAAATCATCAAGCTCACGGGATTGCCTTTCACCATCATAGGCACATTCAAAGAGAGCGTGGAAACGTTTGGCGAGTCGGAAGTGACCGACAACACTATGGTGATTCCCTATACCGTGAGCCGGTATTTTCTGGAAACACCCAACGTGAAAATGATTTATTTCTCCATGCGGGACTCGGCATCGGTGATCCCGGCGACGGCGCAGATCAAGCGGGTGCTGCGCTCGCGCCACCGCGCGGAGTCGGTTTACAACGTGCAGAATTTGACCGAACTGCTGGCCACTGCCGATCGCATCCTGACCGGTCTGACCTGGGGACTGCTGGGCAGCGCCATGATCACGCTGCTGGTCAGCGGCATCGGCATCATGAACATTATGCTGGCGACGGTGACCTCGCGGATTCGCGAGGTCGGCATCCGCAAGGCCGTTGGCGCAACGCGGCGGGAAATCCGATTTCAGTTTCTGTCAGAGGCGGTGTTGATCTCGCTGATCGGCGGCATTGCCGGTATCGTCATCGGGCTGGCTCTGCCCTACTCCGTGCGCTTCCTCACGGACTACCGCATCCCGATTTCAGGCTGGTCGGCGATCATTGCCATCATCGTGTCCTCGCTGGTGGGAGTGATTTTTGGGACGGTGCCCGCCACGCGCGCAGCGCAGCTCGATCCAGTCGAGAGCCTACGGTACGAATGAGGGACTGGTCGCCCATATCCCGGCGACGCTTCTAACAAGGATTACCGGCTCAGCAGTTGCTCCACCCGGGTTCGGAAGGCTTGATACTGCGGGTCACTCTGCAGTTCCGGAATGGGGTCGCCGATGAGCATGGCTTGCTCGCGCCGGTCAAAGGAGGTCTGCAGGCAGGCGAATGCCTCCCGCTTTTTTCCCAAGGCTGCATAAACGGAGGCCAGGCCGTAGGCCGAGCCGGAACCGCGCTCCACCTGGTCCTTTTGTATCGGTAACTCGGCTTCGTACAGACCCTTGATTCCCCCGGCAGCGAAGCCTTTCTCCAGAGCGCCGGCCAGGGCGAGGCCGTTCTCGTCGTGGCGGAGTTCAGCCACTCGTCTCGTCTCGATCAGTGCCTTGGCGTAGTTCTTTTGGTCCCAGTAGATCCTGCCGAGGTAAGTGTGCGTCGAAGAAAGTGCGGGGTCACTGATTTCCAATTGCGTCAGCAATGTGAGTCCTTCGTTCTTGCGACCGGCCTGATAAAGGAGCATCCCTTTGTCGGCCAGGATTGCGTTGGACGAGGGTTCAAGACGCCGGGCTTGTTCCATTTGATCGAGGGCTTCCGGGAAGCGATTCCTACCGAAAAGATAGGTCGCATACCAGTGATGGGCCCGCACAGATTTGGGATCTAACTCGATGGCTCGTTTGAATTCCCGCTCGGCAGTAGCTCCCTTCCACGACCACCAGTAAGTGCCGAAGGCCAGGGAGATATGCGCGTCGGCGGAAGTGTCGTCGAGTTCAACAGCGCGCTCGGCAGCGGAGATGGCGCGCGGGAAAGCTTCGCCGGGAGGCATGGCCCCGAATTCGCGCAACAGGTTATAGCAGTCCGCCAGGCCGACGTAGGCTTGAGCGTCACTGGGATCCTTGACGATGGCCTGGGTGAAGTAGTCGATGGCCTTGTTCAAATCGTCGGGCGTGCGGCGATCCCAGAAGTAGCGCCCTTTAAGGTAAAGGTCTTGGGCTTCCGCGTTGGGGGCGTGGCGGCTGGCCAGAGCCTTAAAGCGCGAGTCGCGATGCCCGACGGAAACAAAGACAACCAATCCAGCCGTAAGCGCCAGCGGTACCAGCCAAGCTGCAAGCCGGGCTTTGCCGAGAATGGGTTTCGCAAGGCCGGTCGCGGCCCCCGGCAAAACTTCGGGTACAGCGGTTCGTCTGTGTTCGTCGCTTTGGCATGCGGAATCGTCGGCGTCGAGCTCCTTGCCACGTCCTTTCAGCCAGTCCGCTAACTCATTGCTGTAGGCAAAGACAGCGCTGCGTCCGCCTCCCGGCACGCGGTGAACGGGAAGTCCGCGCTCGGTTTCCCAGCGCTTGACGGTGCGCTCAGCCCGGCCCAGGAAGGCAGCAATTTCCTTCCATGAATCCAGGCGCTTCCCGGCGAGCGGTTCGCGATTGGCTGCCATAAGGGGTAATGACACGTCATGGCCCGAAGGGGCACGACTTGTCTGTTGCTTAAGGATGCTGACGCGGCGACAGTATAGCGCGGTTTACGACCATCCGTTCCCCCACCGATGGGCGGTTAAGTAGGAAAGATGGGCCAGAGGTCGGCACGTCGAACTATCTGGAAGCAAACGATTTAGGAGGATTTCAAAATGTTCACCCGCCTCTTTTCGCCACTCGTTCCAGCGGCTATGTCGAGTTTTCGCAACCATGCTGGCCAATTTGTCGCCTCCATCTTGTTGACCATTTCCTGCCTGATCGCTCCGCTGGCTCTGCCAGCACAAACCTACACCGACTTGCACGACTTCAACGCCAGCGCGGGAGATCCGACGGGGTTCAGCAATGGCAACGTCAAGCTGGCCCAGGGCCGCGATGGAGATTTCTATGGCGAGTCCAGCGCCGGAGGAACTTCGAGCCAGGGAACGGTATTCAAGGTCACGCCTAGCGGAACGCCCTCGATTGTGTTGAGCTTCGACGGGACCAACGGCTCGGGCTCATCCAACGGTGGCATGACGCTGGGCACGGACGGTAACTTGTATGGAGACACATATCAGGGTGGCACTTCCAACCTTGGCCTCACCTTCAAAGTAACGCCTGCCGGAGTGGAAACCGCACTGCATAACTTCACCAACACTGGAGACGGCCACGGGCCGCAATTAGCGTTAGTGCTGGGAACCAACGGAGACTTCTATGGCGCCACCGACTCCAATCCGTCGACGATCTACCAGGTGACGTCGTCGGGGGTGTTTAAGACTCTGGCCACGCTCACCACAGCGCAGGGTTACCAGGGAGCGCAGTTGAGCCAGGGCAGCGACGGCGATTTCTACGGAGGGATGAACCTGGGAGGGGCGAATGGGTTCGGGACCCTGTTCAAAATGACGGCGGCTGGCAAGATTACGGTCCTCCACAATTTCACGGGCGCCGACGGAACGGATCCGTCGACCGGCATGGTCGCGGGGTCGAACGGCGAGTTTTATGGCTCGGGGCAGATGGGCGGAGCGAGTTCTGCCGGTGTGATCTTCAAAGTGACTACGTCCGGAACCTACACGCTGTTACACAGCCTTAACGGAACCAGCGACGGCAGCGAGCCCCAGGTCTTGATGTTGGCCACGGACGGCAACTTTTATGGCACCGCAATCAACGCCGGCAGCGCGAGTTGCGGCACCATCTTCAAGGTGACCCTCGCGGGAGCGTTCAGCGTCGTCTACAACTTCGATAATACCCATGGATGCAACCCAGCGTCTTACCTGACGGAAGGAACCGACGGCTTGCTTTATGGAGTGACCGGCGCGGGCGGGGCCAATGGCAATGGCGTGTTTTACAGCCTGGATGTGGGCCTGTCGCCCTTTATCACTCTGCAGAGCGTCAGTGGGAAAGCGGGCTCGACGGTAGGAATTCTCGGTCAAGGATTCGATTCGTCGTCGGTGGTGAAATTCAACGGCACGGCGGCGACGAAGGTGACGCTCACCGGCACTACGTACATCACCGCAACGGTGCCTCCAGGCGCGAACACGGGATTGGTGACCGTGACCACGGGCGCAACCACGCTGACCAGCACGCACACTTACCTTGTGCACAATTCGTGGGCAAGCGGGACGGCGATGCCGGTGGGAACCGTATTTTCATCGGCGGCCGTGCTCAGCAAAAACATCTACGTAATTGGCGGTGATGACGCCACGGGAACAGAACTCAGCGACGTGCAAATCTACAACCCCACCACCAATGCGTGGAGCACGGGCACCCCGCTGCCGAGCGCGATCGATAACACGAGTGCTGCCGTGGTAAACAACATCCTCTATGTTTTCGGAGGATCCCCATCGGGCGAGCCCCCAACCAATGCGGTGTGGGCTTACAGTCCGAAAACTAAAACCTGGACCAGCAAGGCCCCCATGCCTACGGCGCGGAATGGGACGCTCGCCTTGGTGGAGAAGAACATCGTTTACGTCATGGGCGGCAATCTCGGCGGGGGTAATTTTATTTCGACCGTCGAAAGCTACGATCCGGCAACGAATACGTGGAAGACGGAAGCGTCCATGGACGGAGCCAAAGATTTTCCCGGGGGTGGACTCATCGGGACGACGCTGGTGGTGGCCGACGGCGCTCCGGCGGGGTCCGTGGTGACCGGTGACACAGAAGGCTACGACGCCGCAACGAATGTCTGGTCGGAGCTCGCGGTCGATCCTACGGCTCGCACCGGGCCCTGCTCGGGAGCTATCGGAAGCACCTTTTATGATGTCAGCGGCTACATCAACAATGCGGGCGCGGCGACAACGGTGAGCGAATCGTTCAGCTTGGCGACGAAGAAATGGGTGACGCTGTTGCCCATTCCGCAAGGCACGATGTTCGCCGCGGCCGCGGTCGTCAATGGGCAACTGTACTGCTTTGGCGGCTGGGCGGTCGTGAACTCAACCGCAATCAACAATGTGCAGATTTATCAGCCGTAAAGGTTGGTAATAGGGATGGGCTCAACTCTTGACTTTGGGAGAGGCGGAGTGGGCCCATCCCGTTAAAAATGAAAACGCAGTGGACGCCAAGAGACTGCAACGCAAAATCCAGTCGGCAACGCCGAAAACAAAGCCGGGCTGGTTGGCCCGGCTTCTTCTAATTTAGGAACTCAAGGTGTGGAACTTTCCAATTACGAAACTCACCAAGTGTGGAACTTACCAAATCCATACAGCGCGGGGTCACCGGCCCGCGCCGCAGCTTACATCACCATGGCGAGATTCTCGAGTTCGTGCATGAGAACCGGCAGGGCGCAGCCTGCCATCTCGACGCGGCCCGCGGCATCCAGAGCTGCCTTGGGCGAAACTCCATAGCCGCGGCCCATCAGGAACACCTGTAAGAGCTCCGCGGCCTCGTAGGAATCGATCATGCCCCCCTGGAGCAGATCGTTCCGTAGCGCTGCCAATTCCGTCATCGTGAATCTGTCTTTATCGTTATTGATTCGCTCGTTCATGGCCGTCATCACCTCCGACTCCGACCTAAACCGCTTGTGGCTATTAGACTCATCGGCAGCCATACAAGTTGCATGCAATTAAACTGCCGTACCTGCCCATGTATTTCAGGTACGCTCGGCAGGCTGCCCTGAATCTAATAAACCCCTGTGATTATCGGAAGTTGCAAGCAACCCCGAGAGGGGGTGGGTCGAGGCAGGGAGGGTCCGGAGGGTTACTTTGGTCCTCAAACTGACACGTTGTGTCATTCCGGGCGCGGAAACACGTATAGCCCGATCGGGGGATGAGGGCTTCGGCTGCCGGCATCCCCCTGCTGGCAAGGGACCTTATACCGCGTACCCCTCCCGAATGCTATGAGTCGTGGGCCGCAAGCACTCCCTTCTGAGCTTTCCTTGGCGGGATTGCGATCACAGAAGTGGGGTGGCGTATGTGCTGCGTCGCGAGAACACTGCGACTACGCGCTCTCGATCGTGGCCTCGTCCACCAGCATGATGGGAATACCGTCTTTGACGGCGTAGACCCGGTGGCAACTAGTGCATTTCAAACTCTCCGGGTTCTGGCGATAGTCGAGAGCTTGCTTGCAGGCCGGGCAAACCAGGATTTCCAGCAGATCCTTGGGAATCATGCCCGACATTGTACGACATGGCATGGCACATTCGGACGATCCGGCCGAGCCAGCCTTATTTGCAGCCTCGGTCACGCAGGCTGGGCCGGAGCTGCCACCAGTCGCGGGCAAGAGTGCCCGCGCCACTCAGGCAAACCTCGAGCTCTTGCTGGGGAGCCAGGCGGTGTAAGATTTAGCGAAGCCGGAGGGCCGAAGCCCGAAACCCGAATTTCCATGCCCGCTACCATTCTCGACGGCACCAAGATCGCGCACGATATCCGCGGCGAAGTGGCGGCGGATGTGAAATCCATGTCGGCCTCGGCCGTGCGGCCCGGACTGGCGGTGGTTCTGGTTGGGCACAATCCGGCATCCGAGATCTACGTGCGCGGCAAAGTCAAGGCCTGTGAGGAAGTTGGCGTCTATAGCGAGACGCTCACTCCCGCCGAAACGGCGACAACTGTCGAACTGCTGGAACTGATCGAAGCGCTCAACCGCCGGGACGAGATCGACGGGATTCTGGTGCAGCTCCCCCTGCCGCCGCAAGTCGACGCCAAGAAAGTCCTGATGGCCGTGGACCCGGCGAAAGATGTCGACGGATTCCATCCCGTCAACGTCGGCTTCCTCTCCACCCAGCGGCCGGGCCTGGTTCCGTGCACGCCTGCGGGCGTCATTGAGATTCTGAAGCGAAGCAATATCCCGATCGCCGGTCAGGAAGCCGTGGTGGTGGGGCGCAGCGACATTGTGGGCAAGCCCGTGGCCATGCTGCTGCTCAACGCCAACGCCACCGTCACCACGTGCCACTCGAAGACCCGCGAGTTGCCCGGAGTTTGCCACCGCGCCGATATTCTAATCGCAGCCATCGGCCGCGCCGGGATGATCACCCGCGACTTTGTGAAGCCGGGCGCCACCGTGATCGACGTAGGCATGAACAAAGTGACCGACCCGGCCGAATTTGCGCGCTTGTTCGGTTCGGCCAGGAATGCCAGGCGCGAAGAAACTTTCCGCAGCAAAGGTTCCACGCTGGTAGGCGATGTGCATCCCGAAGTGGCCGAAATTGCCGGAGCGATTACTCCCGTGCCCGGCGGAGTGGGCCCGCTGACGATCGCTATGCTGATGTTCAACACCGTGAAGGCGGCGAAGCTGCGGCGAGGCAGCCGGGTGCAGGAGTTGTCGCGGGCGTAGAATCCACCACGGATTTCGTCACGGGGATACAGAGTCACCGAGAAAAACAAGAAGTAGGTTTTCTCCGCGACTCCGTGCCTCCGTGGTGAAAGCTTTTTTCGGAGATTCATGCTGAAAGTCGGACTCACCGGAGCGATCGCCTCGGGAAAATCTGCGGTGGGGGAGATGTTCGTTGCACTTGGCGCTCATCTTGTCCAAGCCGACCGGATTGCGCATTCTCTGATGCAGCGCGGCGAAGCAGTCTATAACGAAGTGGTGCGGCACTTCGGACGCGAAATTCTCAATCCGGACGGAAGCGTCAACCGGGCCAGGCTCGCCGAACTGGCTTTTGCTGCAAATCCTGCCAGCGGCCAGCCCGCGCGTATCGAAGAGTTAAACCACATCGTGCATCCCGCAGTGCTGCGCAGCCAGCAAGAATGGATGGACGAAATGGGACGCCAGGATGCGCACGCCGTCGCCATCGTGGAGGCCGCGCTGATTCTCGAGGCGGGGGCAGCGAAACAGTTCGACCAGCTCGTTGTTGTGAAATGCAATGAAGAGCTGCGCGTGGCCCGCTTCGCGGCACGGCAGAAGATCGATTTGGAGGCGGCCCGCAAAGAAGTCGCGCGGCGCATGGCTGCGCAGATGCCGGAAGAAGAAAAGATCAAGGCTGCGGACTTTGTAATCGACAATTCCGGCACGCTGGAAAAGACGCGACAGCAAGTGGGAGTGGTGTGGAAAAAGCTGCAGTCCGAGGGGGCCGGGGCCGTGATCTCAGCTTGAAAACAGCCAACCGATAAATTTGAACGGGGAGCAGGGTTCCCCGTCAGTGCGCCCCATTCACATCTGCAGCAGGCCAGTGATGACCGTGTTGGCGTCGGTCTCGATGAGCATGATTTCCCGGTCTGCGTTTACCACGACAAGATCCACATTCATGGTGGGAACGCCTGTCACCGTGATCGCCGCTGTGCCGGTGCAGTTCGAATTGATGGTGTACGTTCCCGTGACCGCCGCGGAAATAATCGTTCCATCGGCACTGTAGGTTGCGGTCCCGGTGAGAGCACCTGTTCCGTTCAGCGAGAACTGGCCCACAACAGCGATGGGACCGACATTAATCACAAAGCCTGTGGCCTCGACCGCATAGATGCGCTTTACGCCCAAGTCTGTGCAAGTAGCGGTTGCCTGCGCGACGGCGACGCTCGATTGCGTTTGGTTGCTGTCGGTTTGGACCAGGTCCGCACCCTTGTGGACGTTGTCGAGAACAAAATTGTCGTGTTCGACGACGCCGCCCCGATTCAAGGTAATGGTCCCCGTGCAATTCTTCGCTACCGTATAGGTGCCGGTAATGGTAGAGCTGGTGATCACCCCATTGATACTTTGCGTGGACGATCCAGTGACGTTTCCGCTGCCGTCGGACTTGATCTGGTCGAGGGTTGCGGCTAACAGGGAGCCGTTGATGCCCGATGAAGTGATTCCATAGACACCAATCAGGCTGGCGTTGGTACACGTGGCTTGGGCCGCTGGAACGCCGGCCACGATGGCGGCGCAGACCAAGATGACGCTGCTGACTCTGACGAAATTCATAGATATCCTCCGGTTTTGTCGATACGCTGGTTGTGGCGCACGATTCCCTGTGCGCCGCTTAGTCACCAACTGGGAATGCGCCGCCTCAGAAGAGGCGATGAGGAAGAGGCAGGGGACCGAGCGCTGACATTGCCTCGGAACTTCCTCGTGGAATTCAGAACCGCAGGCATTCTACCGCAGGTCGATTCCATCCTGGAAATGATTTCTTTAAGCGAGTTCCTCGTTCGTTGCAACTGCGCGCCGGATCGTGCCGGAGATGCCGGGATTGATTAGAATCAAATTGTCGGGACCTTTTCGGCCTCGCGCATCGTATCGACATATGGAGTGGCATTGTTATGAAAATCCTGCGGCCTCTTATCCTGGCGTTGGCGATCGTCGGCGGATTCTTTTACTTCACGACCTGGCGGTCGAGCGCGAAGCTGGCGGGGGCGAATCCGGTGAACTGGTTCAGCCATCCGGCGAATGTGGAGATTACTGAGGCTTCCGGCGGCGAGTCGCTCGACAGCGAAGAGCAGAACAATATTTTGGTGTACAAGAAGAATATTCCATCGGTGGTGAACGTAACTTCGCGCGCCATGACCTTTGATTTCTTCTACGGACTGGTGCCGCAGGAGGGGCAGGGCTCCGGCTTCGTGATCGACAAGGATGGGCACATTCTGACCAACTATCACGTGATTGCTGAGGCTCGTCAGGTGGAAGTGACGATGCATAATCGCAGGAAGTACAAAGCCACGGTGGTGGGCACGGACCCCGCGCATGACCTGGCAGTGATTCAGATCAAGGCGGCGGATCTGGTTCCGGCAGTGCTGGGCGACTCGCACAACCTGCAGGTAGGGCAGAAAGTGTATGCCATTGGCAATCCATTTGGGCTGGCGGGGACGATGACGCGCGGCATTGTGAGCTCAATTCGGCCGGTGCGCGAGCCAAACGGTGCAACCATTGACGAAGCGATTCAGACCGATGCCGCGATCAATCCCGGCAACTCAGGGGGTCCGCTGATGAACTGGCATGGGGAAGTGATCGGCATCAATACCATGATTCTTTCCAGCGTGAACCAGAATGCAGGCATCGGTTTTGCCATTCCCATCAATACCGCAAAGGCTGTGTTGAACGACTTGATGACGCTGGGGCGGGTGCGGCGCCCGGCACTCGGCGTGCGCACGATTCCGATCAGCCCGGAACTGGCCGATGAAATCGGGTTGCCGGCGGATTACGGCCTGCTGATTCTGCAAGTCACACCCGGCGGGTCGGCGGACCAGGCCGGTCTGCACGGGGGCGACGAGCGCGCCTACCTGGGCAACAGTCTCATCATGCTGGGCGGCGATTTGCTCATCGCCATCGACGGCGAAAAAGTTGAGGACGAGGATGACCTGGCGCAGATCATGAATAATCACCGCGCCGGGGATACGGTTAAAATCACCATCTTCCGCGGCAAGAAGAAGATGGATGTGTCGGTTCCGCTGGGGGAGGCACGGCAGCAGGTGTGAGGGCAGTAGCTTCTGGCTTCTGGCTTGCATCTCGCGGCATCGGCGGCTTTGTCGCGGCGGCGCTTTCGTTTGAAATCTTCACTTCTTCCAGCTGGCCGCCGGGTTGCAAATGGCCGTTCCTTTAGCAAAAGTCAATTCCGATTTAGAAGAGAAAGCCATGAAGGTCGATGAGATTCGCGGGTATTGTCTGGCGTTTCCCGAGGCGAAGGAGAATCTGCAGTGGGGCGATGATCTGTGTTTCAAAGTGAGAGGGAAGATTTTTGCGATGCTTGGTTTGGACAATCCCCGGCTGTGCTTTAAGTGCGCGCCAGAGATTTTTGCTGATTTGATTGAACGCGAGGATATTCATCCTGCGCCGTACGTGGGGCGGTATAAGTGGGTGATGCTCGATCGACTGGACGCGGTCCGCGAAGGCGAGTTGCGGGAGCTGATCCGGCAATCCTATGAGATGGTGGCCGCGAAAGCGCCGGGGAAGACATTTCGGAAGAGGGAGAAAACCTCGGAAAGCCGTCCGCCGAGACGAAAAAAGAAGATGGCTTGAATCTTCGGAGTTGTGGATGAGCTAGCGGGCAAAGAGTTCCGACTTCACTCAGGACGGGCCGGCCCAACACCTCAAATTTAACTCCACATGCAACTTCGTGTTCTGATTTGACTCTCCTGCTGCGGTCGGCTAGCCTCAGAGTTCGGCTTGAGCTTCAGCTTGGTTCCAGAGAACTTCAATCGGATGCGACCCCCGCATAAATCGCTGATCTATCTGTTGCTGGCAGTTGTCGTGGTGTGGAACGCTCCGAGCGCCACGGCTGCGAATGATCCGGTGCATGCGCAGCATGCGATCGTGGTCAGCGTGCACGAGCTGGCTTCGCGGACCGGAGTTGAGATCATGCAGGCGGGTGGCAACGCCGTGGATGCCGCGGTGGCTACGGGATTCGCGCTAGCCGTGGTGCATCCGCCGGCGGGAAATCTGGGCGGCGGGGGATTCATGCTGATCCGCATGGCCGATGGCAAGGCGCACTTTATCGACTATCGCGAGAAAGCTCCGGCAGCGGCGAAGCGCGACATGTATCTGGACGCGCAGGGCAACGTGATCAAAGGCGCCAGCGAATACGGATACAAGGCGATTGGCGTGCCGGGATCGGTTGCAGGGATGGTTTACGCCGAGCAGAAGTACGGCAAGTTGACGCTCAGGCAGGTGATGGCTCCGGCGATCAAACTGGCGCGCGAAGGCTACACCTTAACCTGGAACGAGGCGCGCGATTTTCAGTATGACAGACACCTGAGCGAGTTCGCCGAGTCGCGGCGCGTGTTTCAGCGTGATGGCGACTACTACAAAGCCGGTGAAGTGTTTCGCCAACCGGACTTGGCGCGAACCTTGGAGCGGATCGCCGCCCAACCTGACGATTTTTACCACGGCACGCTGGCGCGCGAGCTGGCGACGGCGATTCAAAAGGGCGGAGGAATCATTACCGCCGACGATCTGGCGCACTATGAAGCGAAAGAACGTGAGCCGGTGCGCGGCACGTATCGCGGATACGAAATTATCAGCGCGCCGCCGCCTTCTTCCGGCGGGACGGTTCTGATCGAAGCGTTGAATATTCTTGAGGGCTATGACCTCGAGAAGATGGGCGACCGGTCGTCGCAATCGATTCACTTTACGACGGAAGCGTTCCGGCGGGCATTTTTTGATCGCGCGGAATTCATGGGCGATCCGGATTTCGCAAAGATTCCAGTCGCCCAACTGGTCGATAAAAAATATGCCGCGGCGTGGCGGGAGTCGATCGACAAGGACCACGCCACCACGAGCAAAGATT
>DATDGM010000107.1:0-14051 GCA_036522075.1 Candidatus Sulfotelmatobacter sp. | reverse complement strand
GAGGCCGACGGCCAGGACTATCTAGTCACCAAGGTTTACAACGAAGTGTTTTCGCAGTTCGCCATCCTGCGTCCGGCTGGAATTGCGGCTCCCGATGCTCCCACGGTCCGGGTAAAGGTCACGAAAGGCGCGCAGGGCGCCACTTTGCCGGGCTACGCGTTTACCCAGGAAGAGTCGTTCTAGGCGGGACCTCGGCCACAAATTTTCCGTTACACTAAAAGACACGTTCTTATGACGGAAAAACTCCTCGCCTTCCTGTTCGTCTTCATCAGCAAGGTCATCGCCGGGACCGGCTACGCCGGCATCGCCCTTCTTATGGCGATTGAGTCAGCATGCATTCCGCTGCCTTCGGAATTGATCATGCCATTTGGCGGCTACCTGGTGTTCGAGGGCACGTTCAAACTGCTGCTGGTGGCGACGGCGGGCGCCATTGGATGCAACTTGGGGTCGCTGGTGGCCTATGAGATCGGCTGTTACGGCGGGCGTCCGCTGGTGGAGCGCTATGGGCGCTGGATCCTGATGGGCAAGCGCGAGCTCGACTGGGCCGACCGCTTTTTCGCGCGCTGGGGATACCTGGCGGTTTTTTTCGGGCGACTGCTGCCGGTGATCCGCACCTTCATCGCGCTGCCGGCGGGCGTGGCCCGCATGCCACGCGGGCGGTTTCATATTTATACGTTCCTGGGATCGTGGCCGTGGTGCTTTGCGCTGGCGTATCTCGGCATGAAGCTGGGTGAAAACTGGCGCCAGCTGGGAAAGTATTTCCACAAGTTCGACGCGGCGATTGGGGTGGTGCTGGTGGCGGCGGCGGCATGGTTTCTGTGGAGTCATTGGAAGAATAGGGTCGGGCGTCAGGCGTCGGACGTCAGCGCTCAGTAGGCAAGTCTGCAGGGCTGCAGGAATGTCAGCCCTAGTTGAACAGCTCAGCTCCGCCGGCGAGTCGGACCCCCGGAGCGTCTTTGCGCTAAGAGCGCCGGAAATATCCGCCACGCAATGGCGCCGTCGAGCGGAGGCACGGGCAGCAGATTGAACAACGCAACGCCCATGCTGAAAAATCCCAGGATCGCGAAAAGCATGTTTACCGCTTCGAATCGTGTGTATCCGAACAATGCCACCCACAAGATCAAGGGCAGTGCCACCACTGCCTGCGCAAGCACGCCGGCCCACGCGATCACACAGTGATCAAGGCGCGACCAGGGAGTTCCAAACCGCGTGACTCCGAAGATCGGGTAGATGTCAATCGATAAAACGTGGCAGCCCATGCGCTGGGCGGCGATCAGATGGCCGGTTTCGTGAATCAGCAACACTGAGAAATATGCCGCCAGACCCAGAACAGACAGCGCGGGATGCTGAACGACTCCAGCGAGGATGAGCGCTCCAACAAGGAAGACGGTCCAGTGTACGTTGAGGTCGGCTCCCCGAATCTGACCGATCTTTGTTTGCTTATCGATTCTGATGGGCTTCGCGAATTGAAAAAAGGGGGACATGATAGCTTCTTCCGCTGGCCGTTAAGACCGATTTTTAGCCGAAAGTGTGGATTCTTCCGACCCAGGGAATCACTCGACCGTCGTCCAGCCCCGCGTGGTAGTGTACAGGTTATCAATTTTACCCGTCGGAGGTCTGTGATCCTCATGCGCCGTGCATTTGCCGCACTGCTCTTTCTTGCACTCGCCCTGCCCGCTGTTGCTCACGCCCAGCCCGCGACGTCCGGCCAGCCTTTCGTGGTCGAGTACTATTACAAAACCAAGTGGGGGCACGCCGACGAGTTTCTGAAGCTGTTCAAGAAGAATCACTATCCGCTGCTCAAGAAAGAAGTCGAGATGGGCCGCATGCTCAAAGTCTGGATGGACCAGCCGCGCTACCACACCACCGAAGACGGGCGCTGGGATTTCCGCGTGACCATTGTCTTCAAGAATGCGGCTGTGGCCAACGAGGCGTTCGATGAAACCGCGATCAAAAAAGAACTCTGGCCTGATCAGGATGCCTACACGCGCGAGGAGCAACGCCGCTTCGAGATTCTGGACGCGCACTGGGATTTGCCGGTGAAGGTCTTGGATCTGGACGCAAAGTAGAACCTTGCACACCGCCGCGGTCGCGGAGTACGCCGAGAGGAGCCAGGAACGGATGGTCGCGCTGGCGTCCATAACGGATCTATCGCGATGCGTCCGGCAACTGCCGACTGTTTCGACAATTTTTTATCCCGGTGCCCTCTGCGTGCTCAACGGGGAAAACCTTCAAGCGGCGATGCTGCAGCAACGCGGATGTTAAAGCAATCTCACAATTCCAAGGAAATTCCTTTATGAGACCCATCAAAATTTGGAATTAGACATACATCGTACAGGGACATACTTTAGCTTATGGAATCCATAATGTCTGTCGAGGAATCACACGTAGATCTATTGCATGAGATTGGAGTCCGCCTGGGTTCAGCGGACGGATTTCACGCAGTGCTCTCGCGAGTGGTCGAATTTGCTTCCGGCCTGGTGAAGTGCGATTCCTGCCTGGCGTATGTGCTGGATGGGGACGAGTTGGTTTTGCGGGCTTCGAAGAATCCGCATCCCGAAGTTGTGGATCGTTTGAAACTTCGGGTGGGACAAGGCATTACGGGCTGGGTTGCCGAACACGGCGAGCCGGTAGTAGTTTCAGGGAAGGCCCAGGAAGATCCACGATTCCGTTTTTTTCACGAACTTCCGGAAGATTCCTACGAAGCCTTTCTTTCGGTGCCCCTCATGTGCCGCGGGCGTGTGATGGGCGTGATCAACCTGCAGCATCGCCTGCCACATGTTTACAACCGCCGGCAGATCCAGCTGATTTCCGCGATTGGGTTTCTGGTGGGAGCGGAAATTGAACTGGCGCGGCTGGACAGCATCAACAACAATCTCTCAGAACAATTGCAGACGCGAAAAATCGTGGAACGCGCCAAGGGAATCCTGCAGCGCGACCTGGGATTGAACGAAGAGCAGGCCTATCTTGCCCTGCAGCGTCAAAGCCGGCAAAAGCGCAGGCCGATGAAGGAAATTGCCGAAGCCATCGTGCTGAGCGACGAAGTGAAAGGCGAGTCGCGATTGCCGGAGCCGTCGTAGGCATCCGCTCATTCAAGCGGCCGATGGAAAAGCATTTAAGCGCTGAGGGCGCCGAGAACGGCGGCGAGATGGCAGAGAAGGGCGTTCCGATGGCGCCGCCACGCATGCTCCAGGACATTGATCTGCAACTCACAGCCTGCCGCTCGTAAATTGCCAAAAACTGAAGGGAGCAGATTCCTTACGGAATCCGCTCGCTGGGTTTCTGTCTCGAGTAATCTAACGAGCCGTTGTAGCAGGCGTCTTGTCTGCCAAAGTCACCTGGCGCGTTTCCGAAGGCACCCCGAAGTGTAGCGTAACGCCGGCTTCGGGCAAGTCCATGGCGCTGACGAAGCTCTTGCCTTCGCGCGGCACCAGAAGCAAGTGGTCGGCGGCGGGAGTCTTCATCTCGGTGATGTCGTTCACCAGGATCATGAATCCTGGCCCCGAGTTGCCGAGCTTTGTCTTTCCACTAAATGATTCATCTACGCCGTTGAATTGAATTTCTGCGCGTTCAGCCGCGCGGGTTTGCAATCTCCCTGCCCGATACGAGAACATACAAGGTTTGCACATCCATTCTGATACTTACTGAGGAAGCGGCCAACATATGGCGACACAGAAGAAGTCCGCGAAGGCAGCGGTGAAAACACCTCGCATAGAAATTAAGAACGAAACCAAGTCGGAAGGGAAGGCGCAGACCGGTTCCGGACACGGCATCACGATCGCGCCCGCGAAAGGGAAGCTGGGCGTAATGATCCCCGGCATGGGCGCGGTGGCGACCACATTTGTTGCGGGAGTGGAAGCGATCCGCAAAGGGCTGGCGCGGCCGATTGGGTCGCTCACGCAAATGGGCACGGTGCGCCTCGGCAAACGCACCGACGGCCGTTCGCCGAAGGTCACGGATTTCGTGCCGCTGGCCGGGCTCGACGACCTCGTCTTCACAGGTTGGGACATTTTCGAAGACAACATGTATGAAGCGGCGTCGAACGCAGGCGTGCTCGACCAGCGTCTGCTTGACCAGCTGAAGCCGTTTCTCTCGTCGGTGCAGCCGCGCGCGGCCGTATTCGATCACAACTACGTCAAAAAGATCGAGGGCCCCAACGTGAAGACGGGCAAGAACAAGATGGATCTGGCCGAGCAGTTGCGCGCTGACATCCGCGACTTCCGCAAGACCAGCGGCGCGAGCCGGCTGGTCACCATGTGGTGCGGTTCGACCGAGTCGTATATCGAACCCACCGCAGCGCATCAATCGGTGAAGGCGTTCGAGAAGGCCCTGCGCGAGAGTGACCAGATGATTGCGCCCTCCATGATCTATGCGTACGCGTCGCTGATGGAAGGCGTTCCCTTCGCCAACGGCGCGCCGAACCTTACGGTCGATCTGCCGGTGATGCTGGAGCTTTCACGGCAGAATAATGCGCCCATCTGCGGCAAGGATTTCAAAACCGGCCAGACGCTGATGAAAACCGTTCTCGCGCCAGCATTCAAAGCGCGCCTGCTGGGTTTGAGCGGATGGTATTCCACCAACATCCTGGGCAACCGCGACGGCGAAGTGCTCGACGATCCGGGCTCGTTCAAAACCAAGGAAGAGTCCAAGCTCGGAGTGCTGGAGCACATCCTGCAGCCCGCGCTCTATCCTGAACTCTACGGCAATATCTTCCACAAGGTTCGCATTAACTATTACCCTCCGCGTGGTGATAATAAAGAAGGTTGGGATAACATCGATATCTTCGGATGGCTCGGCTATCCCATGCAGATCAAGGTCGATTTCCTGTGCCGCGATTCGATTCTGGCGGCGCCGATTGTGCTCGACCTGGTTTTGTTCATCGACTTGGCGCAGCGTTGTTCCGAGCTGCGGGGAATCGGAATTCAGGAGTGGTTAAGCTTTTACTTTAAATCTCCCATGACCGCGCCCGGCCTCTATCCCGAGCACGATCTGTTCATTCAGTCGATGAAGCTGAAGAACACCCTGCGCCATTTAAAGGGCGAAGAGATGATCACGCACCTGGGGTTGGAGTATTACGATTAATCGCTTGCCGCGCGGGCTCTCTGGCGCTAGGGCTGATCTTCCAGTTGGCAGTTGTTGCCAAAGGTATAGGAGTCGAGTTCCAGACCTGGGCTCTCCGGTTGCAACGCGATCAGATGCGCTCCAAAGGCGGGACTACGCACCACGTAGTACATGCGTGAGTCGTTGACTTCGAGATATGGCCCCTTGGCGTCAAACCTCACATCGGACCCGGCGCCGTCCTTGGGCAAGGGAACGCCGTCCTGAAAAATATCGACGCGGATTGGTTTCTCCCCTTTCCGGCTGAGGACGCTGTACAGCGACCGCGCGTGGTAACGCAGTTCAGCGGCCGCGGCATGACCGTTGGAAATCACTCCGTCGCGTTCCACGCGCCAACGGCCAACCAGCATCACACCGCCGTCAGGAGGCGAATGCGGCGGCTGAAAATCTGCCTCGTCACCGGCATGGTGCCCAGCCATGTCTTCGACCGCGCTCCTGCCGTAAATCTCTCCCACGAATGTTTCCTGCGTCGCTACGCCACATTCCGGTTTGAGGTTGTCCTCGTCGGGGTCGAGAGCGATCTTCGTCAATTGGTCGGCCACATCGGGATGCCCAGCCGCCAGAAGCTCACGGATCTTCACTTCGATCTCATGACTATGGGATTCACCGAAGACCTTCATCACAAGGTTGCCTTGCGGATCGACAACGTAGCGCTCAGGCCAGCCATCGGAAGCGTACGCCTTCCACGTGGTGCCTTTCTGATCAGCGAGAACCGGCCAGGGCAGCCGGAAGCTCTGCGCCGCCTCACGTACATTGGCTAGGTTGAAGCCGATACTGAATTCGCCGTAGTGCACGCCAACCACGTCCAGGCCCAGGGTGTGGTACTTGCGATACCAACTCTTGACCGCGCCAAAATCGCGGATGCAGTTGATGCAGGTGTACTCCCAGAAATCGATGAGCAGAACGTGGCCGCGGTAGCCCGAGATGTGATGCGGGGCAGGCGCACCCTGATCGAGCCAAACGGCATCGGCTCCGAAATCAGGAGCAGGATGGACCGTCAGATCGACCTGTGCGCACAGCGGTATGACGCCGAGGAGAGACACACACAGAAAAGCCGCGAATACTCCTCGCGGCTTTCCATGTGAATTGCGGGCCGTTGCTTTTCTTTCCTTTCGCACGCCTTATCTTCGTACTTATCTTTCCCTGGACTAGAAGACAATCTTTGCCTGCAGTTGACCCTCGCGGCCTGCCGGCAGACCCTGGAAGAACGAGCCATACGCACCCGTCGGCGGTGCGGCCTGAGTTGAAATGTTTCCGCAGGTGGACTGCTGGGACCCGGGAGCGATCGTGGAACAACCGGGCGTCCAATTCCGATTCGGGTTCTGGAAATTCGGGTGGTTGAAGATGTTGTAGATGTTCGCACCAATCGTAAGCTTCACCCGCTCCGTAGCGTGGAAACCCTTCCCAAACGTGAAGTCGGAGCTGAAGAATCCCGGCCCCCGGTACTGGTTGCGTATTTGCGTCGGGTAGAGTCCCAGTCCGCTGGCCGCCACAAAGTCTGCGGAGTTGAAGCATACGCTATATCCGTTCTGGCAGTTTTGCTGTGCCTGCCCCGGTTGGCTGACCAGTTGGGCTGGCACGGCTACGCCCGTGCCGCCGTTGTTAATCGCGGCGGTGCCATCGGTCACAGTGAAGGGCAGACCACTGCGGGTGATGAAGTTTTGCGAGAAAATCCAACCCCCGAGTATGCTGTTCGCGAACCGGTTCTCGAAGTGGTAGGGCTCGGTCCAGACATAGTTGGCGTTGAAGCTGTGCCGAATATCGTAATCCGCGTTGCCGTAATTGTTCGCGCGCAGGCTCAGCGGATTCCATTGCCCCAACAGGCCAGAGCCGCTCGTGGTGGCATTCTCGAGCCCTCCGTTGGAAATTTCGTCGAGCGTGTGCGCCCAAGTATAGTTGGCATTGATCACAAATCCCGCCGTCATGCGGCGAGTATAGGTGGCGGTCATTTCGTGATTATTGGATACCGCGCCGGAATTCCAGTCGGTAAAGGAACCGAACCGCGGGTCGGGTGTAGTGCTCGCGAACCCGGTAATGTTTGCGGTGGCGTTCAGAGTACCGTTCGGGTAAGGCTCATGGTAGCCATGATTGCCCACGTAAGCCACAGTGACCCTGCTCTTACTGTCAATTGCCTGTTGCACCTGGAAGTTCCATTCCTGGTAGTCCGGCGTGTGCAGCTGAGTCGGGAACCCGGTGACTCCGGGAGGAGCTCCTCCCGCCGCCAGCAGTCCTTTCAGCGTCAGCCCGTTGTTGAGTGATGGAATTCCCAGCGCAGAGTTTCCGCTGCGAATGGTGTTGGCGGTGTTGTTCACCGTCGCCAGGGCGCCGTTCTTATCACCCCAGGCTATGTTCGTTGACCCTCCCGCGTCAGGCCCGAATAAATCTACGGTAACCAGGTACGGGACGTTGACGAACGAGTCGGTAATAAACGCCGGAAAGGCGTCATAAAAAAGCCCGAAACCGCCGCTGACCACGGTCTTACTGTCATCACGCGGCGACCAGGTGAAACCAAAGCGCGGAGCCAGATTAATGGCGTCTACGGATCCAAACGCATCCTTGCGGCCGGTCAGCAACGCCTGATCGTAGGGCGTGCCTACACCCTGTGTCTTGATTTGGGCGAACGGCGCATTGGGCAGGGTGAAGCAATTGGTGTCGCACGTGGGATTAAAGTTATGCTCCGCGCGCAGGGCAAACGTCAGCTTCAATCTGGGCAGTACTGACCACTCATCCTGCGCATAGACACCAAAACCTCCTGTATTCATGGGCGCCGAGGTGTGCAGCGGGTTGGCCTGCTGATAGATGGAAGAACTGCCATTGAAGAAATCGCCCAGCCCGGCATAGATCAATGGGGTGGCGAATATCGAAGCGTCATAGTTGGAGATATCATAACGGCGGAAATTGACGCCGAACTTTAAGCTCTGTTTTCCGAGCGTCTTGGCAAAATCATCTACAAACTGATACTGCGTTACGTTCCGTCCCTCGGGGAAAGCGAAGTTCTCGGCGTTCAAGCCGGTTGCAGCGGGCAGTCCAAATGGACTCGGCAGCCCTACCGGAGTCCCCACGAACATTGAGTACGGGAACGGCGACGTAGCCCCGTTCGTATTCTCCACGAAAATCGCACGGTAATAGCTGATCGCCGCCACAAACTGGTTAGTAGCTGTGCCGTTGAATGTGTGTGACCAGTTCAAGCTGTTGTTGTATTCCGGCTGGTAGCTGGCGGCGGAAAACTGAGAGGGGCTGATTGGGTCCGCGTAAGTAGCCTGCTTGCCGGTGTCAATATCGAAGCGGAAGAACATCCGGTCCTTGGTTCCGAAATTCTGGTCGAACCTGCCGATCAGCAGCGTCTCTTTCGCAGGTAGGGCGGGACTCGCACTGTACGATTGAAAGCACCCGGCGGTTGCGGTTGCAGTCGGGCCGTTGTCTATCTGTGACCCGGTGAGGGGATCCACGCAACTGACGCTGGCCGGGCTGACGCTGCCGTGGCTGAAACCTGGGGCGTTCTGCCAAACGGTCTGTGCTGCTTGGTACGTGCTGATCGTGTTGGCGGATGCTCCCGCCGCCAGCAGGCCGATGTTAATCGTGTCATTCAGAAAGGCCGTGGTGGGCGTATACACGGTTGTCGTTGAGGGCACGATGTAACGAATCCCCTCGGTATCGATAAAGAAGAAAGTCTTGTCCTTCTTGATCGGTCCGCCGAACGACGCCGCCCACTGGTTATTGTTGGCGAAGGGAGTGCGCTGGGGCGTGCCATTAATGCCCCCGTTGAACCAGTCGTTCGCATCCAGCACTCGCCCGGTCCACTGGTACTGCACGTTCCCGTGGTAGTTGTTGGTGCCGCCCCTGCTCACCAGGTTGACTTGGGCTCCTGCCTGTTGCCCGTACTGCCCTGAATAGGCGTTGCTAACGACAGTCGCTTCATCAATACTGTTCTTGCCCAGCATCAGATTGGTAGGGCCGGAGTTGTTCAAATTGAGGAACGGGTCCATCTGATTCTCGCCGTCCACCGTGAACACGTTCGAGGTGGCGGGCAAGCCGTTCACGTTAAAGTTGCCCATACCGCCGCCGGTATTCATGATGACTCCGGGTGCGGTATAGGCCACGGCGGTCAAGTCGTTTCCGCCGTTGGGCAGATTCTCGACCAGGTTATGGTCGAAAGATGTGGCCATGTCGGCAGCCTCTGTATCCAACAGCGGAGCCGCAGCCGAGACCTCTACCGTGGTGCCTGCTGCGCCCACTTCCAACTTCGCGTTCAGCACCAGTACATGGCCGAGATCCACTCTGGCTTTCTCGGCAAACTGCTTGAAGCCGTTGGCGGTGATCACGATGTCGTAGTTCCCCGGATCGGTCAGGGGGAACTGGTAAACCCCCTGCGCATTGGTGGTGGTTTGCCGCGAGTAGCCTTTGTCCAAGTTCCTTAACGTGACGGTAGTATCGGCGAGCACGGCATTCGACGCGTCGGTGACCGTCCCGCTCACCGCGCCCTCGGTTGTGCTTTGCGCCAGCAAAACGCCCGATACCACAAAGCCCAACACCACGATTAGAACAAGTACCTTCATCGATGTGTTAAATCGCATTGTCTTCCTCCACTGACACGAAGTGTCTTGTGCAGGCCCGTTACCACCTGGATCGAGTTGTGCCATCGGAGTTACGGCAGAACAAAGGCAAGGGGCGATCCTACAAATCCGAATAACCGGCAGACGCGATCAAGGTTTGCCCTCCGCATCAAGCGGACGGCTCAGAACGTTGAAAATGGCACCTCATCTACCAGAAAAGGGATCTCGCCATGAACGGTATACAAAAACATGGAGCGGCCCGATCATTTAACCGGGTATAGCCTGTCTTGGTTTGATCTTGGTTTGAGTGGCCCGGCATCTTATACCCGTATATTCACAGCGACTTTCTGTAGTTTCGCACTCAAGTCGCGGTCGGGTGTGGCAAGGCGCATAAAATGCAGCGAATGAAGAAGATGATGAGAGCTGAAGCTGATCCGCTGGGAATGGAGTCAACACTAGCAGCGATGGACGAGGGAACTCATGCGCGTATTGATCGTGGACGATGAGCCGCTGGCCCAAATCGCGTTGGCCAAGATCCTGGCGGCAAGAGCGGACGTTGAACACTTCGACTCGGCCAACGACGCCGTTGAGGCGCTCGAGAAGTTATCCACGGACTCCTACGACGTTTTGCTGCTCGATATCAATATGCCGGAACTGTCGGGTACGGAACTCGTCGACCAACTCAAGGCCCGAAATCCCGCGCTGCCCTCCATCGTTTTTGTCACTGCGCACAACGAACACGCGATCGCAGCCTTTGAAAAGCATGCGGTGGATTACGTCCTCAAACCTTTCTCCAATGAACGGATCGGCGCAGCCCTGGACCGGGCTTTCCGTAGGGCCGAGGGTGAGCGCGCCGCGAAACTGATCGAAGCGTTGCCCCAGTTGCAAAAACTCGCCCGTGCCCAGCACTCCAGAATCGCCATAAAAGCCAAGGGCAGGATTCTGTTCATCAATCCTGACGATGTGGTCGCGGTGCAAGCGGAGGGCAACTATGTGCTGCTGCAACGCGAATCAGGATCCTATCTGCTGCGCGAGTCCATTTCAGTGGTGGCCGAAAAACTCAAACCCTACGGCTTCATCCGCATCCATCGCTCGGTGCTGGTAAACGCCTTGTTTGTCGAAGAGATCAAACCCTACGCGACGGGAGAATATGGCTTGCAGGTTAAAGGCGGAAAGGAATATACCGTCACCCGCATGTATAAGAAGAATCTCAAGTCCCTGGCGGAATTCTGGATCGGTGGCGGCGCGTTTCTCGCCGAGTGACCGCGTGGTTCATCTTCCCGCCCCGAATTGCGGCACGAAAGCCCAATCGTCCATTAGTCAGGACACGACGCTACGCTCCGGCCGGTACTGGATGCGTGCCGCGTTGCGATAGGTTAGTTGCCGACTGTCTCCACCCAATCGTAAGTATATCGTAACACGATACAACTAAACTTTGCATGCCGGGAATCTAATCCACACAGGCAGGCTTGCGCGCATTTTCTGCGTCACCCATGCTGAGTGGGCATGGCGCATGCGCATGGTCGTTGACAGGCCCTCTGTGTGCCGAGGCTGCCGCAAGTTTGTCGAGGCCCCCGGGCGCACGTTGATGCGCGATGAGGAGAATCTTCATGCAACGCTCTGTGCAGGTTTTTTTGCTGATCGGTGTTCTCGTTAGTTATGGTTTCGCCCAGGCCACTGCCGGAAGCAGCACGAAGGAAAACCTGCGCCATTGTATTGACAGCATTGGCACGTGTGACCGGTCGCTGTTAACCGATGCGCAGGCCACGCAGATTACCTCTCTGCAGCATGAGCAGAATGTCTGGGCATGTCTCACCGGCTACGGCGAGTGCGATCATTCGACGTTGACCGCGGATGAGGCGAAGCAGATCGCCACCCGGCAGCAGCGGCGGAATGTCCTCGCCTGTGAAACAACCATCGGGGACTGCAATAAGTCTCTGCTGACCCCGTCCCAGGCGGCCGAAGTGGCAAAAATCCAGGCTGATCAGAATCAGTTGAATTGCGAAACCGGAGTAAACTCCTGCGACTACTCTTTACTGAACGCTTCCCAGGTTCTGCAGATTAAACGGACGGAGCGCGAGCACAATCTTCTCGCCTGCCAGACGGGTCAATATCTTTGTGACACGTCCTTACTTACGGCTTCTGAGGCCAATGAAGTCGCGCAATCCAATCATCAAACGAATCTGCTGGAGTGCAAAACGGGCAACGGCTATTGCGACGAATCGCAACTGAGCCCTGCCGATGCCAAGGAAGCAGCCGCAGCTCAACGGGAACGAAATGCACTCGCTTGCGAGGCCGATGACATCACTTGCGACCGCTCGGCCTTAAATGTTGCGCAGGCCAGGCAGAACAATGCAGATCCGCTGGGGGCAAGCCGTTAGGCTGCCCGCGGCCCGTCCACAAGCCTTTGTTACGCAACCGGGAGTTGCATGGCTCAGGTGCGGACGGTCCTGAACCAATTGACATGCTCCCGGCGCACTTTTTAAGATATTGTTTCTTGCGGTTTCGCTGTCTTCGACTCAAATGTGTTTGACTGGCGGCTGCGCATTCTCGCCGCTGACAACAACTCTCTATGATCTCTGTTAAAGGCCTTACCAAACGGTACGCCCGCACCACTGCTGTTAATCAGATTTCCTTTGAGGTAGCCAAGGGCCAGATCGTTGGATTCCTGGGCCCGAACGGCGCGGGCAAAACGACAACCATGCGCATGCTGACCTGCTTTCTGCCGCCTTCGGCCGGCACCGCGACTGTCGCCGGGTTCGATGTGCTCGAGCAGTCGCTCGAGGTCAAAAGGCGGATCGGCTACCTGCCCGAGACCCCGCCCATCTATCCGGAGATGGAAACCGCCGAATACTTGCGATTCGTCGGCAAGCTGAAAGGCCTGTCGGGAGCGGACTTGCAGAAGCGGATCGAGTATGTCTGCGACCGCTGTGCCATCGCCGACGTTAAGACGAAGCTCCTCGGCAAGCTCTCCAAAGGCTATCGGCAAAGAGTTGGCCTGGCACAGGCCATCATTCACAACCCCGACGTGCTGATTCTCGATGAGCCTACCGCCGGCCTCGACCCAAAGCAAATCAACGAGACCCGCGACCTGATCAAGGATCTCGCCGGCGAGCACACCATCATCTTGAGCACGCACATCCTGCCCGAAGTCGAACAGACCTGCGAGCAAGTCATCATTATCAACCAGGGCAAGCTCGTAGCCACCGACTCGGTGCGCAATCTGCAAGCGCGGGCTCGCGGTGCGGAATCCGTTCTGGTCGAAATCGCTGCGCGCGCTGGCAATCTGGAGGCGCCGATCGTGCAGCACAAGCTTGAGCAGGTTCCCGGCGTCAGCCGCGTGCTCTGCAAACAAGAGGTCGACGGCCGCGCACTTTTCGAAGTGGAAAGCCAGAAAGGGCGCCTGGTTCGCGGCGATCTGGCGCGCGCCATCGTCGAATCCGGCTGGGATCTGAATGAGCTTCGCCCCTCATCCATGAGCCTGGAAGAAATTTTCCTGCAGCTCACCGGCAATGAAAATCCCGCTCCGCCCAAAGAAGAAGAAAAGGTTCCCGCGACGGAGGTGCTGCAGTGAGGAACGCCTGGATTATCTGCCGCAAGGAATTAGGCAGCTACTTCGTATCTCCCGTCGCCTACCTTCTGCTCACCATGTTCGGCCTCATCTTCGGCTTCTTCTTTTGGAATGCCCTGGGGATGTTTGTTATCGAAGGCATGGAGATGCAGATGCGCGGCCAGGCCTTCCCCATGAACCTGAACGAGCAGATCATCCGCCCGCTGTTGTCGGATGCCGGGGTCATCGGGCTATTCTTTATCCCCATGATCACGATGCGGCTGTTCGCGGAGGAGAAGCGCACGGGCACGATCGAATTGCTGGCGACCTCGCCGATTCGCGATCTCGAAATCATTGTTGGTAAATGGCTGGCCGCCGTGATCCTGTACTCCTGCCTGCTTCTCTTCACCGCGCTGAATTTCGCCTTTTTGTTCAAATACGGCAATCCGGACTGGAAGCCGCTGGCGGTCGCTTATCTCGGCATCCTTCTTCAGGCGGGAGCGCTGTTAGCGATCGGAACATTTATCTCCACCCTCACGAAGAATCAGATTATCGCTGGCGCGGCGACCTTCGGAGTGGAATTGCTTCTTTGGGTGATCGGCTGGGTCGGTCAATATGAAACTGCGTCCTGGGCGCACGTTCTTTCTTACTTTTCCGTGCTCACCCACTTTGAATCCTTCGGAAGAGGAGTGCTCGATTCCAAAGACGCCGTTTTCTACGTCACCGTGATTTTTCTTGGACTCTTCTTCACGGCGCGCAGCATGGAATCTCTGCGCTGGCGGTCTTAACTAGGAGCTTACGATGGCAAGCCAGTGGCTAAAGGCGAGGCA
>DATDGM010000106.1:0-21344 GCA_036522075.1 Candidatus Sulfotelmatobacter sp. | reverse complement strand
ATTTCTCTTCTTTTTTGGGGTATTGTCCTTTTTCTGGGCGCGGCTCCTCACGCGTGGGCCATCGGGCAGGAGCGCTACGTAGAGAGTTCGCACAGCGGCGGCAGTTTTGCCCTGGCTGACGGCGATCGCCTGGCCACAATTTACGTGGACCAGAATGATTATTGGGGCGTGACCCGCGCGGCGCACGATTTGCAGCAGGACATGGCGCGAGTGACGCAACACACACCGCTCCTCGCTGAAAAAAGGGACGCCCTCGGAGGAAATGCCCACGTCGTCATCATTGGCACGGTGGGCAAGAGCGGGCTGATTGACGAGTTGATTTCATCCGGAAAGATCGACGTATCGGCGATCCGCGGCAAGTGGGAATTTTTTCTGATTCAAGTTGTGTCGAACCCGTTGCCGGGAATCCGCTCTGCGCTGGTGATCGCGGGCAGTGACAAGCGGGGCACGATCTTCGGCATCTACGATCTCTCGGAACAGATCGGGGTCTCGCCGTGGTACTGGTGGGCGGATGTCCCAGTGGCGCGCCGCGACAAAATCTTCATCAGGCGTGGACGGTATGTGCAGGGGCCGGTGGTGAAGTATCGCGGCATTTTTCTGAACGATGAGGCGCCATGCCTCAGCGGCTGGGTGAAGGAAAAATACGGAAGCTACAACCATGAATTCTATGAAAAAGTTTTTGAACTTCTTCTGCGCTTGAAAGGGAACTATCTTTGGCCGGCGATGTGGGCCGCGACCTTCAACGCGGATGATCCGCTGAATCCGAAGATGGCGGATCAATACGGCATTGTGATGGGGACGTCGCATCACGAGCCCATGATGCGGGCGTGGAAGGAATGGGAGCGGAGCGGCAAAGGTCCGTGGGACTACTCCACGAACGCGGCTGAGCTGCGTGACTACTGGAAGCAGGGAATTGAGCGCAACGACAGCTACGAGAGCGTGATCACGCTGGGCATGCGGGGAAATGGCGATATGCCCATGGCGGAGAACGACGATCGCGCGCTGCTGGAGAAAATTGTCGCCGACCAGCGCACAATTATCGGCGACGTGATGCGCGTCGATCCTGCGACGGTGCCGCAGGCCTGGGCGCTCTACAAAGAAGTGCAGCAATATTATGAGCACGGGATGCGGGTTCCCGATGATGTGACGCTTTTGTGGTGCGACGACAACTGGGGCAACATTCGGCGGCTGCCGACGGAAGCAGAGCGGAAGCGCAGGGGCGGAGCAGGAATTTACTATCACTTCGATTATGTGGGCGATCCCCGCTCTTATAAATGGATCAATACGAATCCGCTGCCGAAGGTCTGGGAGCAGATGAATCTGGCGTACCACTACGATGCGAACCGCATCTGGGTGGTGAACGTGGGCGACCTCAAGCCCATGGAAGTGCCCATTGAATTCTTTCTGAACATGGCGTGGAATCCTTCGGCGTGGACGAACGGGAACGTCGGGGAGTTTACGCGACTGTGGGCGGAACGCGAGTTTGGACCGAAGCATGCGGCGGCGATCGCGCGCATTGTTTCGCAGTACGCGAAGCTTAATGGGCGACGGAAGCCGGAGCTGCTTGATCCCGAAACTTTCAGCCTGGTCGACTATGGCGAGGCAGATCGGGTTGTCGGCGAATTCAAGGCGATGGTCAAAGAAGCGGAAAAGATCGCCACCGAACTGCCCGAGAATGAGCGCGATGCTTTCTTCGAGTTGGTACTCCACCCCGCGAAAGCTTCGGAGCTTGTGACCGAGCTGTATGTCACGGTTGGGAGGAATCATTTGTATGCGGCGCAGCAGCGCGCCAGCACCAACGATCTCGCGGCACAGGCGAGAGCTCTGTTTCAGGCTGACGCCGATCTCTCGAGTTACTACAACCACACGCTGGCGCGGGGCAAGTGGGACCACATGATGGATCAGCCGCACATCGGTTATACGGGTTGGCGAGATCCGCCGGCAAACGTGATGCCAGCGGTAACGGAACTTTCGATTCCGGCGACGGCGGCGATGGGAGTCGCGGTGGAGGGATCGACTTCCGCCTGGCCCGGTGCTTCCGCAGAGGCAGTGCTGCCGAAGTTGGACGTCTACAACCAGCAGCGGCGTTATGTGGATGTGTTCAACCGGGGCGCGGCCGATTTCGATTTCACCGCATCGGCGAGTTCGCCGTGGATTGTGTTGAGCGCCGATCACGGGACGGTTCATAGGGAGCAGCGGGTTTGGGTGAGCGTTGATTGGGGGAAAGCGCCGAAGGGGTCGAGCACGGGCTACGTCTCCATCACTCGCGCCGGCGCGAACGCGGAGGCCGTCAAGGTGAAGGCAGAAGCCTCCAATCCCCCCCAGCCGGCGCGAGCGTCATTGCGGGGATTTGTGGAAGCGGACGGTTATGTCTCGATCGAAGCAGAACATTACACGCGGCGAGCCAACTCACATTCGAGTCATCAGAATTCGATCGGCCAAGATTCACCGCGCTGGGAGAAGATTGAAGACTACGGGCGGACGTTGTCGGGGATGACGCTATTTCCGGTCACCGCGGCCAGCATCCTGCCTCCCGCCCCAGCTCCGTGCCTCGAGTATGACGTCTATGTATTCGATCCGGGAAAGCTTGAGATCGAAGCCATTCTGGGCCCGAGTTTGAATTTTGTTCCGGGACGCGGGCTGCGCTACGCGATTTCGTTCGATGAGCAGACACCGCAAGTCGTCGACGCGCTGGCGCACAACTCAGTCGCGGATTGGTCGACGGCGGTTGAGGACAGCGTACGCAAGGTTAACTCTGAGCATAGTCTGGCGAGTGCGGGCTACCATACGTTGAAGTTCTGCATGGTGGATCCGGGCGTGGTGCTCGAGAAGTTGGTGCTCAACCTGGGGGGAGTGAGGGCGAGTTATCTGGGGCCGCCGGAGAGCTACCGTGGCGAGGCCGCCAGTGGCGTCGGGACGCGTTGAGACGCGGAATTCGAGAAGGAAGCGAGCCAACCGCGCGACTGTTTGCGTCGCAAGGAACGCGACGCAACCGCGCGGCTCGCGCAGATCCCTCGCTGCGCAAAGAACGCTTGCTCGGAATGACATCAAACTACTGTGTCGGTTCTTTAACTGCAACCATGCGGTCGGCTGCCACGTCTTTCAGTTGCTGCACGATTCCTGAGGGCCAGTGGATTTCGACTAAATCCGCCGATGCGTTGCTCCCCAACCCAAAATGCACCGGCCCCGCACTCGACGACGCGTAGCCGGCGCTGGTGGTCATGTGGTTGTACTGTGCGCCACTCTTCGTCACCACTTTAATGCGGGCGCCGATTCCATCACGGTTGCTTTTGGTTCCTTGCAGTTTGAATTCCAGCCAATGGTTGTTGCCCGGGCTCTGGTTCATCCAGATTTCTGCTGGCGCGTTGATGGCGCTGACTACCACGTCAAGACGGCCGTCTCCATTCAGATCGCCGATCGCCGAGCCGCGATGCCGCGAGGGCGGGACTGACGTGAATCCTGCCTCAGCGGTGAATGCGGAAAATTTCATACCGCCGAGATTGCGGAAGACGGTGTTCGGTTGCTCGATCAGAAGACGTGGCGCGGACTCGAGAGATTGCACGTGGCCCCGCGAAACAAAAATGTCTTTCCACCCGTCGTTGTCGAAATCTGCAATGTTGGGCGAATAGCCGGCCATTGGCAAAGTGAGAGCGGCCATGCCGCTGGGCTCGGTGACTTCCACGAAGCTGCCTTTGCCGGTGTTGCGATAAATCGGGAAGGTCTCGTTGTCGAGCGCGACGATGCAAATGTCGGGATAGCCGTCGTTATCGAGATCGCGAAAGTCCACGCCCATGCCGGAAATGAAAGTGCCGTCTTCGCGCAAGGCGACGTTCACGTCGAATCCCACTTCATCGAACTTGCCGCCCCCTCTATTGCGAAAGAACCAATTCATCAGCTTGTCATTGGGTACGATAAGGTCCATCTTCCCGTCGAGAGTGGAATCGGCGGCGGCGATACCCATGCCCTTGCCAGGATGCGCGCGGAATCCGGCTTCGCCCGAGGCATCGCGGAAAGTTCCGTCGCCATTGTTGATAAAAAGCTGGTTGGGCGTGGGCTGGTACATCTTGGGATGACAATAGTCGCGGTGCCCGTAAGCTTCGCATACGGGTTCGTGATCGCCGTCCCACTTCAGATAATTGATGACGATGAGGTCAAGCAACCCATCGTTGTTTACGTCGACCCAAGCCGCGGCGACCGACCATAGCGGGCCGAATTCAGGATCGGGCTTGTTGAGTCCAGCTTTTGCCGTGACGTCTGTGAAAGTTCCGTCGCCATTGTTGTGGTAGAGCGTGTTGCGGTAGACGCCGGCGACGAAAATGTCTTCATAGCCGTCGTTGTCATAATCTCCAACGGCCACGCCAATGTCGTAACCGGTTCCCTCCAGCCCGGCTTTTTTGGTTACATCGGTGAAGTGGCCGTGACCGTCATTTTCGAACAGGCGATTGAAGTATTTCGGAGAAGTCTTGTGCAGCGTTTTAATGTCGGCGCCATTCGTAAAAAAAATATCGAGTTTGCCGTCGTTGTTGTAATCGAATACCGCCACGCCTCCGGCCATGGTTTCGGGAGCGTGGCGCTCGGGAGTTTCGTCGGAGTCGAGGTGGAAATCGATGGGCTGGTAGGCGAACTGAATCGGACTGAGAGCGGCGGGCTTAGAAGCCGCTGCGGTGGTAGGGCTTGGGTGCGCGGGAGTTTGAGTGGTGCCCGTCTGCGACCACGCCGCCAGCAGGTTGGCCGACGCCAGTATTAGAAGCGCAATTGAGCGACAAATTTGAGGACGAGTCATATCCCAGGCGGCACGATACTGCCTCTTCTCATCTTACTCAATCGCGCTCCCGCAACCCGCTCTGGCAGATCCTCTTTTAACCCGCTCCAACAGTTCACTCCGGCATTTTCTGCTCGCCGCGAATCGACAAGTGAGCTTCAGCCCCTGCGGCGCCCGTGCCCGGTTGGCCTCCGCCCACAGTGATTACATAATCTCCCGCCGCGACGAGTCGATCACCAGCTTCGTTTACATAACTTATGTCGCGTGGCTGCAAGGTCAGTTTCACGTGCCGCTGGTCGCCCGCGTTCAGATAGATGCGCGTGAATCCGCGCAACGCATGCCGGGGCGCGCCCGCCAACTTGGGAAAATTCAAGTACAGCTCCACGACTTCCTCGCCCGCGCGCTGGCTGGCGTTCTTCACGTCCACTTCCACGGAAAGCGAATCGCCAGCCTGCAGCTCGCGGCTCGATAGCTTTAAGCTACTGTATTCAAACTTCGAGTAACTCAGGCCGTAGCCGAAGGGATAGAGAGGCTCTCCGGTGAAGTAGCGGTAGGTGCGATTCTTCATCGCGTAGTCTTCGAAGTCGGGCAACTGCTCCACACCTTTATAGAAGGTTACGGGCAGTCGTCCCGCGGGATTGTTGGCGCCGGCAAGAGTTTGCGCGATGGCACTGCCGCCCTCTTCGCCCGCATACCAGGCGTCAAGGATGGCATTGGCGTGGTCGTTGGCCCAATTCACGGCCAGCGCGCTGCCGTTCATCAGCACCACGACCAATGGTTTGCCGCTGCCCTTCAAGGCTCCGAGCAGCGCCAATTCTTCTGCCGGCAAGTCGAGGCTGGTGCGGTCGCCGCCGTGGAATCCGGGCACATCGACCTTCATTTCCTCGCCTTCCAGTCTCGACGTGATGCCGACCACCGCAACCACCACGTCGGCCAGCCGAGCCGCGGAGACCGCTTCAAAAATCGGATCGGCGCTCACCGGCAGCCAGACCAGCTTGGTACTGAAGCCGCCGCGCAGAAACTCGATCTTTACGGCGTATCGGTGTCCTTTGGTCAGCTGAAGCGTGACGGACTGGGGATTGGGATCGTGCAGAATGGCATCATCCACAATCAATTTGCCGTCGAGCCACATGCGCTGCATGGAGCCGACCAAACCGATTTCATACTTACCAGTGTGGTCCGGCGTGAAAAAGCCGGTCCAGCGCGCGGAAAAATCTCTCATGCCCGGCGGCGCAGTGATTGCGTTTTCTCCGGGTTGGAAGAGTTGGAGATCCACAAACGGATCCACGCGGCTGACCTGTGGCGCCCCGGACAATTCTCCGGGGAAATATTCGCCCTTGAGTCCGGGCTTGCCGGTGTCCGTGGAAAGCACGGCGGTGGGGACTACGGTCCTTTCGCGCAGGAAGTCGGTGCCGGGCACGAACGAAACTTGCGCGCCGGAAAACTGCTTGCGAATCCCCTCGAGCGCGGTGACGGCGTGCGAAGCGGTGCCGGCGTAGTTGCCGTGCAGCACATCGGTAGATTCGGCAAGCGGCCCGACCACCAGAATCTTCTTTACGCTCGGCCCCAGCGGGAGCGCGCCGTCGTTCTTCAACAACACCATCGATTCGCGCGCGGTCTTCAACGCAAGCGCGCGATGCGGGGCGCTGTCGATTTCCGAATCCGGAGTTTGCGCGTAAGGAACCACCGCCGGAGGATCGAACATGCCCAGGCGCATGCGCGCCGTGAACAGGCGTCTCAGGGAAACATCGAGATCGGCTTCGGTGAGCAGACCCTGCTTCACCGCGTCGATGAAGGGCTTATAGTCGTGATCGTCTTTCGTGATGGTGAAGAAGTCGGCGCATTCATTATCCATGCCAGCTTTTACGGCGACCGCCGCGGCTTCGGCCTGACTCTTGACGAATTGGTGCCCCTGGAAGATATCGACGATGGCGTCGCAGTCCGAAACCACGTAGCCGTTGAACTTCCACGCGCCGCGCAATTCGTCTTTCAGCAGGAAAGTGTTGGCACACGCGGGCTCGCCATTGACACTGTTATAGGCGCACATTACGGATTCGGCTTTGCCTTCGGTCACAGTGGCGCGGAATGCGGGCAGGTAGGTGTCTTCCATATCGTGCTTGGAGACCTGTACATCAATCGTGTGGCGCGAAGGTTCGGGGCCGCTGTGCACGGCGAAATGTTTGGGGGTCGAGATCACGCGAAAATATTTCGGATCGTCGCCCTGCAGGCCGGTGACGAAGGCCACGCCCATGCGGCCGGTGAGAAACGGATCTTCGCCGTAAGTTTCCTGGCCGCGTCCCCACCGCGGATCGCGGAAGATATTAATGTTGGGCGACCAGAAATCGAGGCCCTCCATTATGTCGCGGCGTCCGGCCCGCACGGCCTGATTATGTTTGGCCCGGGCTTCGGTGCCGATGACCACCGCCATCTCATGGATCAACGGATCGTCAAAGGTTGCCGCCAATCCAATGGGCTCGGGAAAAACCGTTGCCGTGCCGGCTCTTGCCACTCCGTGCAGAGCTTCACTCCACCAGTCGTAGTTAGGAACCTGGAGCCGGGGAATCGCCCTCGCCTGATTGACCAACTGGGTGGCTTTTTCCTCCAGCGTCATGTGCGAGATCAGGTCGTTGACCCGCACGTCCACCGGCTGTGAAGGGTCGAGATACACCGCGTTGCTGGCTGACTGCGCCGCCGCGGCACGGACTAGCATCAGGAGCGTAACCGCGACCAACTGCAGAGTAGTTCGGGCAAGTCTTCCATTCATGGCAGGTCCTCCTCGGCACGCGCGATCGATATTTCGCGACCAAATAACGTACGATCAAAAAATCGCGATCGACAAGCCTGGGATCGATGTTTGATATTGTACGTAAACGATTACGGTCGAACCGACGCTTGTAGCATAGCGGAAATGATCCGGTCAAGCAGACGGGGGAAATCTCAAAGTGGAAAAGGCCCTCCGCGAAGACGCCGCTCAGATGCCGACGCATACCGCGAACACCTTGAAGAGTCGATCTACTTGGGAGCCAGCAGGTCGCCCGCGGCCAGGACGTATGTAGTCAGCTTGTCGAGTTTGAGGTTGGAACTCTTGGAAACAATCTCGATGGCTCCATCTTCATGGTGCATCGACTCGACATTTTTCATCAGAACCCGGTGGCTCGAAGTGCTGGAGGAGGGCGTGTCCGGAGCGCCTTCGGCTTTGTCCGAGTCTCCGCCGGGAAACGGCCGGTAAACTTTGGAATTCGGATCGGGGTATTGGCCTTGTCCGTTCCAGGTCCGCTTCGCAGGTTCCTGCGGTCCGTACTGAAGATTCTGGCCGCTCTCGTCCGTGGTCGGGTAGTACCACGGGGTCAAATAAACCTGCATCGCGGCTGATCCGTTCTTCCATTGCACCGTATCCATGCGGATGGTCAAGCGGGAGGGGTCGGTCTTGGTCTTCGCCGCAGACTCCAGCACCTCTCCCGAGAAGGTGGCATTCCTCGGAATGACCGTTCCATTCACCAAGGTTGCGACCTCAAGCTTGGCCGTCACTCTGCTTCCGGCAGACGTTTTTCCGGCAACCACATTCTGTTGCAGGAGCACGGGAAACTCGCGGATCGCCGGGGAGCCTGGAGCCGTGGTTGCCGCTTGCTGGCCGAATAAAAGCGCTCCGTTTGCCAAGCCGAGTACCAACAGTGTAAACACCATTGTTCGAGCGAACATTGTTCGGGGGGAGATTATGGGGAAAATTCTGGCGAACTTCATTCCGGTGAACTTCACTCCGGTGGACATTGGTCACATCCTTAGAGCCAAGTCTCAATCCGACGGTTGATGTCGTGGAAGGACTGTGTGGCGGCAAGTATACCGCGATGGCAAGCCCCTGGCTCGACCTCCATCTCGAACACCTATAAAGATGTCCAGAAATCGGCCGCCGACCAGCAATTTGTGCAGAATTCGAGGCGGGGGCGTTCGGGGAGGTCTGGGGTCTTGAAATATTAAAAATAGCTTTTACAATATCGATATTTTACTTGACAACGGTCAGCGAATGCATGTAACACCGTAAACGCTTACGAATGTAGGGGCGGTCCGCTCACTAGGCATCCCCCTTAGAGCATCTGGAGGCTTGCAAATGAAATCTCTCTCGCCCACGAACGCCGGGAGTTTTGGCTCTGCTGTCAAAGGCCGCAGGGGCTACCCTCTTGCGCTTCTTTCCCTTTTGTTCTTCAGCCTCGTTCTGGCGATTTTGGCTACGCCGGCTTTCGCCCAGGAGGCGACCATCGTCGGCACCGTGACTGACCCGACGGGCGCCGCGGTGCCCAACGCGACTATTGCGATCACCAACACCGAGACAGGGGTGGTGCGCAGTGTGCCGAGCAACGGCGACGGCCAATACGTGGCCCCGGATCTGGTCATCGGGCATTACTCAGTTCGCGCCTCAGCTTCTGGCTTCAAGGTCGCCGAGCAGAAGGGCATAAAACTCGACGTAGGCGATCGCTCGCGCATCGATTTCAAACTGGAAGTCGGTAACGCGCAAGAGACGATTACCGTGGAAGCCGATGCGGTTGCCGTGCAAACTGACTCCGGCGAGCAGAGCAACGTGATTACCGGGCAACAGGTGACGCAGCTCGCCACCAACGGGCGCAGCCTTTATGAGCTGTTCGCACTGGCGCCAGGAGCGTCGAGCCTCACGGCTTCTCGTGAAGGTTTCACCCCCGTAAGTAGCGACGCCGCTATTAGCATCAACGGCGAGCGCGCGGGGCACAACCTTCAACTCATTGATGGCGGCGAAAACCTCGACCGCGGCGGCAGCAGCGGCAGCGTCATGCCCTCCCTCGACTCGGTCGCTGAGTTCCGCAACATGACTTCCAATTACAGCGCCGAGTATGGCTTGGCTACCGCGGCGCAGATCAGCACCGTAATCAAATCGGGGACAAAGCAGTTCCACGCGCAAGCTTGGGAGTTGTTTCGTAACGACGCCCTCGATGCGCGCAACTATTTCAACCCCGCCCCGGCTAAAGTTGCTGAATTGCGCTACAACATTTACGGCTTCAATCTCGGCGGAAAAATTCCGGGGATGAATAACCACCCGACTTTCTTCTTCTACAACCAGGAATGGCGCAAAGAAATTGACGGCGGCCTGATAGACCAACTCGTGCCGCTGGCCAGCGAGTATCCCACGAGTACCGGTGCGGTTCTCCCGACTACATTTAATGGCAAAGCAAGTATTGCCACCGATCCGGCGCTGAGCGTGATCCCGGCCTCGATCCAGTTTGCAAATTGCCCGGGAGGTGCCGCGCCGGCCGGTGTCGTGCCTGGGTCCCCGTTCCCCGGTAACACTATTCCTGCTTGCATGATCGCCAGCAACGCGACAGCTTTGCTGACCGCCGGTGGCAAGTACGGCGGGATCTTCCCGGCGGCCAACAGCGGGGCCTTCTTCCGAGGCGGCAACAATAGCCCCACGACCCTGCGGGAGGAGATTGCCCGGGTCGATCACCAGTTTGGCAGCAAGTTCTCGATCTTTGGGCACTGGATCTCCGAGCAGATCTCCCAGACCTATGGCACGACGCAATGGAGCGGCGACAACGTTCCCTCGGTGGCCGACGTTTTTGGCAACCCCTCCTACAGCGCGGTTGTTCACGCGACGTACGTGATCAGTCCAACGCTGCTGAATGAGGTCGCTTTCAACTACAACGGTAACCGCATCAACATCATCCCTAATAACCTTGTCACGGCCCCCAGTGGTTTCGCTTTTCACCGGCTGTTCCAGGGGCCCAATCAAGACACGCGTATTCCCTCGGTCAACTTGAACGGCGTTACGGGCTCCGACTACACCGCCAACTGGACTCCCTGGACCAACAAGGCGGACGATTACCAGATTCGCGATGATCTCTCTTGGACCAAAGGCTCGCACCAGCTTAAGTTTGGCTTTAGCTGGGCGCTTTACAAGAAGGTTCAGGACGCTTTCGCGAACACCGAAGGCAACTTCACCTTCAGCGGTCTATACACCGGCTATGACTATGCAGACTTTCTCCTGGGCTATGCGCAGGCATATTCGGAAGATGGCGTGAAGATCAGCGGTCACTGGAATAACATCTCGCCGGCCCTTTATGTGCAGGACAACTGGCGCGCAACTAAGCGGCTGACCCTGAACCTCGGCTTGCGGTGGGATGGAATTCCCCACACTTACGAGGCAAGCCATCTGTCTTCGAACTTCTACCCCAACCTGTATAGTGCTTCCGCTAGGGCCACGTTTGACACCTCGGGTCACATCTGTAGTGCGACGGATGCCTTGACCCCATTGACGAGCGGGTGCGCCGCTGCGAGTCCCGGTGTCATTACCAGCACGAACCCGATCCTGGGCGGCGTTCAGTTCTACACAAACGGAATCGGCGTTGGCGGTCTGAACGGAATTCCCAAAGGCCTGGTCAACGACTCGTGGAATAACTGGGGCCCGCGCTTGGGCTTCGCGTATGACCTCACGGGTCGTGCCAAGACCGTGGTCCGCGGCGGCTTTGGTATTTCCTACGAACGTATTCAGGGCAACGATATGTACAACGGTGCCGTGAATCCGCCGGGCGACCCGAATCCCACTCTCAACGGCGTTTCGCTGCAAAATCCGGGCCTTACTATTGCTGGCGCCAATGCCGGAACCGCCATCACCGCCGCAAGTCTGCCCATACTTCCTCTCGGAGTTACCGGAATTGCAGAGCACTACCCGACTCCGATGAGCTTCCAATACAGCGCTGGCGTCCAACAGGCAATGGGACCCAACGCGGTGTTAAACATAGCGTATGTGGGAAGCCAGGGGCGCCGCGAGAACTACTACTCTGCGATTAACCTCCCTGCTATCACGGCGCTGCCAGCCCTGACCCTGCCAGGTGCGCCCAGCGTGAACACCGATCCAACGCTCCAGTTCCCCGGCTATGGCGGCATCCGGTTGGCCTACAATGGCGCGAATTCTACCTACAACTCGCTCCAGACAACTCTGACCGGCACCATCAGGCGCGACCTTCACTTGCAAGTTTCCTATACCCTTGCCAAGGCGGAGGATGCGACTACCTCCGTGGGCAGCGGCGGCGATCTGCAAAATGTTACGAATCCTTATGTGGGATGGCGGGCCGATTGGGGACCGTCACCTTACGACCGCAAGAGTATCTTCTTCACCAACTTCGTGTATGATCTGCCGTTTTTCCGGAACAACCCGAGCCGTCTAGTGAAGGCGGGGTTGGGTGGTTGGCAATTATCGGCAATCATCACCGAAGAAACCGGAGCGCCGGTCAACCTCGGAGTGAGCGGAGCCAATCCCACCGAGCCCCCCGGCCACCGACAAGGTACCGTTTCAAGCGTTCTTGGCAATACGGGAGTGCGGCCACAGATAACGGGCTCCGTCTCCTACCCCAAGACTACCGGCCAATGGTTCAACACGTCGGTCTTCAGTTTCCCGACTTGCAGCACCGGGCCAGATTGCTACGGCAACGTCGCGTTTAATGCCATCCGCGGTCCGGGCCACAACAACTTCGATCTGTCACTCCGCAAGAACTTTGCCTTTACGGAAAGATTCCGGATGCAGTTCAGCGTTGAGGCCTTCAATGTCTGGAACCACACGCAGTTTCAGGGTAACGACGATACTGGCGGCCTTGGCAACAACTTCAATTCCGGCAACTTCGGCCAGATTACTTCGGCCTACGACGGCCGGCAACTCCAACTTGGACTGAAACTGATGTTCTAGGCCCTCCCCGGGGTTCTACACGATGCCCCACACCATGCCCCACTCGCATTGCACATGTGAGTGGGGCATTTTCTCCTGTGACGATTCCACGCGGATCTGGGAGGGGTTTGCTCGAACTGACTAGACCGCTCGAATTTACTAAACCGAATCGATGATTTTGTTTCATGGGGCACATCCCGCAACGCTGGCTGCCGGCATGAAGAACCGGAACTGTTGCGCGGCACTCGCGATCATTGTTTTCGCCGGCCTCCTGTTTTTAGCCGGCCTCCTGGCAGCACCGTCTGCGAGCGCGCAGAGTAACACTCCGGAACAAGCCCAGGCGCTCGAAGACCAGGGCAGGCTGGAGGAAGCGGCACAGGTCTGGCGGTCGGTAACGGCGCGGCATCCTGACGACGCCGCCGCCTACGCCAGCCTGGGCGTGGTTCTTTCCAGGCAGCAGAAGTATCGGGAGGCCGCTGCGGCCTATCGCCAGGCGATCAAGCTGAATCCGAAATTGCCGGGAGTGCAGCTGAATCTGGGATTAGCGGAATTCAAGCTGGGTGACTTTCACGCTGCCATTCCGCCGTTTCATGCGGTGCTGGCAGCCGAGCCCAGGAACGCGCAGGCACAAACGCTGATCGGGCTGAGTTACTACGGAGAGAAGCAGTTCGTGGACGCGGAGAAATATTTGAAAGCGGCAGCAACGTCGGACTCGGCCAACGCTGAGCTGCGCCGGGTGCTGGCCCAGAGCTGCTTGTGGGCAAGAGACTACGCGTGCGCGCAGGAGGAATTCCGCCAGATTTTGCAGACCGAGCCGGAGTCGGCGAGCGCCCACATCCTGAGCGCAGAAGCCCTGGACGGGTTGGGCAAAACTTCCGTCGCGATCGAGGAATTTCGCGAGGCGGAAAAAATAAATCCGCGCGAACCCAGCGTGCATTTCGGCACGGGCTTCCTCTATTGGAAGCAGCATCAATATGACGACGCGCAAAAAGAATTCGAAGCGGAGTTGGCAAACGACCCGAATCACGGGCAGGCCCTGGCCTATCTGGGCGATATCGAATGGAAAAACAATCATCCGGAGAAGGCGATCGAACTGTTGAACCGGGCGGTCGAGAGCAGGAAAGATATTCGGCTCGCGTATGTGGATCTGGGTGCGGTCTACATGCAGCAAAAAAAATACGACCTGGCCGTGGCAGCATTGCGCCGAGCGGTGGAGTTGGATCCGGCGCAGGCGGATGCGCACTACCGGCTGGGACGCTTGTACGAAACCCTGGGCAACAAAACCGCGGCGCAGAAGGAATTGGAAAAAGTTCGTGAACTCCACGGCAAGGCCGACGAAGGCCTGTTGGGCAAGATTGCCCCCGCTCCGCCGGCGCTGCCCGAGCCGGCCGGAGGGTCGCCGCAGAAGGACTGAATTGCAGCCGGGCTGAAGGCGAGTGGTTGAGAACGCGAACACTGTACGACTCACGATTGGCAGTTGCTTAGCTCATAGCTAAAATAAAACGAAGTGTTGGAGAGAGAGCAGAAATGACAAACAACGGAGCATACCAGCCGAAACCTGCGCATAAGTTTACCTTCGGACTGTGGACCTTAGGGAACCGCGGCCGCGATCCTTTCGGCGAAGCCGTACGGCCTGCCTTTCCGCCCAACGACATCGTCAAAGTGCTGGGCGAAATTGGCGCCTGGGGCGTGAACCTGCACGACAACGATCTGGTGCCCATTGACGCCACTCCGTCCGAGCGCGACCGCATCGTCCGCGAGTTTCAGAAGGCCTGCAAGGAAAGCGGCGTAGTTGTGCCCATGGCCACGGTGAACCTGTTTTTTCATCCCGTGTTCCGCGATGGAGCGTTTACCGCGAACGATCCTGAAGTGCGCGCCTACGCCTTGCAGAAAACCATGCGCGCCATGGATCTGGGGGCTGAACTGGGCGCGAAAGTCTTTGTGCTGTGGGGAGGGCGCGAAGGGGTGGAGACCGATGCCTGCCGCCGCGCCGACGAAGCGGTAAAGCGGCTACGCGATGCCGTCAATTATCTTTGCGAATACAATATAGCTAAAGGCTATGGCTACAAGTTTGCGATGGAAGCCAAGCCCAATGAGCCCCGCGGCGACATTTATATGGCCACCACCGGCCATTATCTTGGCTTCATTCCCACACTGGCTCATCCTGAAATGGTGGGTGTGAATCCGGAAGTGGCGCACGAACACATGGCCGGCTTGAACTTTATGCACGGCGTAGCGCAGGCCTGGGAAGCGGGCAAGCTGTATCACATTGATTTAAACGATCAGTATCCCGGGCGCTACGATCAGGATCTGCGTTTCGGCTCAGCCAATCTCAAGTCCGCGTTCTGGCTGGTGAAATTTCTTGAGGACGTGGGCTACCAGGGTTCGCGCCATTTTGATGCCCACGCATACCGCACAGAAAATTATGACGGCGTGAAGGATTTTGCCCGCGGCTGCATGCGAACCTATCTGATACTCAAAGAAAAAGCGGCTTGCTGGAACGCGAACCCGACCATCAAAACGATTCTGCAGGAAATTTCCGCAGGGCCGCACGGCATCCCGGAAGTCGCACGATTCTCGGCGTCGGGGTCGGCGGTGCTATTGGCGCATGCCTTCGATAAAGACACGATGGCCCAGAAGCGGTTACCCTACGAACTGCTCGATCAACTAACTGTGGACATCCTGCTCGGCGCGGCGTGAAGCGCGGGACAGTTTGGAGCCATCTCGATTCATGTGGGGACAGCCGCCCTCGGCTGTCCCTTCGAGCGAAGCTCGAATCGCTTATCACGCCGCCAACTCCGAGAACAGCGCCGCCCCTCCCGCAATTCCAGCATCCGCTCCGTAGTGCGCCAGCAGCAGCGGAATCTCCGCAGCTCGCGGATTCACGCACCAACTGGGCAGCAACTTCTTGATTCCGCCGAAAAACGGGTTCAGCATGGCCGCGACTCCGCCGCCCACCACCAACACGTCAGGGTCGAATAAATCCACAATGGTGCCGAGCCATATGGTGAGAAGTTCAGCCGTCTCCTGCAGAATTTCTGTGGCCAGCGCATCTCCGGCCGCATAAGCCTTACCGACCGTCTCGCTGGAGATGGAATCGACGTTTCCCTGCGCGAGAGTGAGAAGCGCAGAATCGCGCGCTGACTCAGCCGCGATTCGGGCGCGCGCCCGGCGAGCAATCGCAGGCCCGGCGGCCAGCACCTCAATGCACCCATGTTTGCCGCAAGGGCATTGCGGGCCGCGATAGTCGATGGTCACGTGCCCGCCCTCGCCGGCGGCGCCGGTGCGCCCGTGATAGATGCGACCATCCAACACGATGCCGGTGCCGATTCCCGTCCCCACGGTCGCGTAAAAAACATAGCGGTAGCCGCGCGCCGCTCCCCAAATGGTTTCGGCCAGGGCGGCGGCATTGGCGTCGTTGTCGACCTTTACCGGCACGTGGTAGACATCCGCGACTCGCGCGGCCAAAGGAAAATTCCGCCAGCAGGGAAGATTGGGAGGATTGATGACGACTCCAGACTGGGGATCCAAAGGTCCGGGAGCGCAGATGCCGATGGCCTTGATCTGCGAGTGGTCGCGCTCTGCGGCCATCAGCGAGTCGATCGCGGTAAGCACGCACTTGAGTCCAGCTTCCGGCCCATCTTGTGCCTGCATGGGCTGGCGCGATTGCGCGAGGATTTTTCCCCCAGCGTCGACCAGCCCGACGGCAACTTTCGTTCCGCCAATGTCGACCCCAATCACTGAGCCACTATGCTCTTTGTGTTGAGTCATTCGCACCAAACACTCTTTCTATTCAGATGTGCTTTCCGGAAGCCCTAACCTCAGCATCGCGATGACTGAGGGTGGCCCACACGTCGCGGTGTTCGACGAGTGGGTTACCACGGACGCGGCAAGCCAGGTGTCCGTAGCACCCAACACTCAAAGTCCTCAATTCGCCGTTTCCTTCTCTTCAGCCGCAGACGTGCCGGCAAATTGCACCTTGATCGTCTTGATCTCATACGGCTTGGTGTGCACGACCACGCCACCGTCATGCACCGCAAGCGTTGCAAACGGAACTTCCATCAGATTGGTTTCCGAGGCCGATTCCGCTCCTGCCGGCAACTGCACGTTCACCTCAGACTCCTTGCCCCCCCATTCGTAGAAGCGGAGTACCAGCGCATTGTCATCCTCCGCCTGCTTCAGCGCGGTGACGATTACATTCGGGCTGGCCTGCACGAAGGAGAACATGGGGGCCAGCGCGCCCGCGTGTTTCGCCGTCGGCATGGCGATAAGCCGGTAGTTAAGCTCATATCCGATGCGTACCGTAGCGGCGTCCTTCCACGTACCGCGGTGGGGATACAGGGAGTACGTGAATTCGTGGTGGCCTTCGTCGGCGTGGGGATCGGGCCAAGTCGGCGATCGCAACAACGACAGCCGCAGCACGTTGCCCTTCGCGTCGTATCCGTATTTGCAATCGTTGAGCAGGCTGAATCCGTGGGTCACATCAGAATGGGTCGCGTCAGAAATATCGGCCCAGCGCTGTGAGGGAACTTCAAACTGCGCTTTTTCCGCGGGTGTGTTGCGGGTGGTGGGCCGCTCGACCGAGCCATAAGGAATTTCGAACGTGGCTTTGTCGTTGTGCGCGCTCAGCGGGAACGCCACCTTCAGCAAGATATGCTTTTCGTGCCACTCCACCTGCATCTTGACGTCGACGCGCGGAACTCCGGCGTACATAGTGATGTCGCGCACAAACGTAGAATTCTGAAAATGATTCTTCACCCGGAGCACGGCGCGCAGCGGGCCGCTTTCCACCATCTTCACCTCGTCGGCTTGGTCGAGATCCCAGTGCTTGTCCTCGAAATCGGCGTCGATGTTCCATGCATCCCACTGCTTTGGCTTATCGACGAAGGTTTGCAACAGGTTGCCGCAGATGGAGTTCCTGGGCCCCCCCGTCGTCGTTTCCGCCGGAGCGAGAGCTTCCGTGCCGCTCGATTTTTCAACGAGGCTGGTCATGCACCCGGTCTTGGTGTCGATCTTCAACCGGAGGTACTCGTTTTCGAGCGCGTCAGCCGAAGCCTTTAAGAATGAGCGAGTCGCAGGCGCGTTGGCAGAGCCGCGAACGAAATAAGTCTCATATCCAAACGCGGGAACGCTGGCGAGTAGTAGAAAATGCGCGCGATGAGTTGCCGCATCCATCGAAAGCAGCTGCGCTTCCGCGGTTTTGCCTGCAGAATCAACCACTTCGATCTGCGCGGCTGGACCGGGAAGCTGCGCTTCAACCTCAATCACTTCAGTTCGCGGCCACGACAGGGAATTGAAGATCATCACCGCAACACCTTTACCTTCAGTGTTTACGTGCGCGGCGAGTTCGCGGAGCGAACCGTGAATGACTGCATTCGCGGCTCGATCCACGTTTTCGAGATTGCGCTTGGCGTCGAGGTAGTTCACCGCGATGCCGGAGCCCGGCATAATGTCGTGGAAGTGATCAAATAGCAGATTTTTCCAGGTTAGTTCCATCTCGTCATGAGGATACGGACGCCCGTAAAGCGTGGCGAGCGACGCAAACTTTTCGGCGTTGAGCACCAACTCTTCGGCGCGTCGGATGCGCCGCTTGGTTTCGGCCTGGGTGGTGAAAACTCCGCGATGATATTGAAAATAAAGCTCTCCGTCCCAGGTGGGGACTTGCATGGAGGGCAACTTTTTCTCCAAATCGGCGAAAAAACTGCTGGCAAAACTGAATTCAAGTTTGGGAAACACCGTCGTCGGCGCGCTGAGTTGCTCGGCGTGGTCGAGCATGACCCGCGTGGGGCCGCCGCCATGGTCGCCAACTCCATATAAATGCATCATTTCCGGGTCGCCGGTGGTTTTCTGGCCGTAGATCGAGGGCATCCAGACAGAAAGATCCGTGCCCAACGCGTCGCCATCGATTCCGCCGGCGTAGTCGTGCGGAAAGTAAGTGAGCAGTCGGCTGCCATCGGGCGCCTGCCACCAGAAAAGTTTGTAGGGAAACGTGGTGAACTCGTGCGCCCACAACAACTTCTGGGTGACGAAGTAATCCATGCCCGCCTTTTTGTAGATTTGCGGAAGCTGCCAGTTGTAGCCGAACGAATCGGGGTTCCAGCCGATCTTGACGTCGACGCCAAAGTTCTTTTGGAAGTAACGCTTGCCGACCAGAATCTGGCGCACCAGCGATTCTCCAGCGGGCATGTTGAGATCGGGCTCAACCCACATGCCGCCAATCACTTCCCAACGACCTTCCTTGACGCGCTGCTCGATCTGCTGGAACAGGTCGGGATACTTCTCCTGCATCCATTCGTAGGCACGAGCGGACGACATGGTGAATTTGAAGTCGGGATACTCGCGCATGAGATCGAGCACGCTTTGAAACGTGTTGCGCACGACTTCCACGGTTTCTGTCCAGGGCCAGAGCCAGGCCATATCAATGTGCGAGTTGCCTACGGCGCGGATAGTGAACTGCTGCAGCCAGGGGCGGAGAGCCTCAAGTTTAACGTGGGCCTGGCGCAGGGAAGCGTCGAAGGCGGCTTGATCTTGGTCTCGGCCACCGCGATCGAGCGGCGAGAAGTCGATAGCCTTTACTGCCGCGTCGAGTTGTTGTTCGCGCTGCTCGCGGCCTTCTTTGTAGGCGGCGATGATGGGGCGGGCGGAAAGAACCTCGATTCGTAATAAGCCGGGATCGGGACGGCTGGCAGGCGGTTCGACGACGAGCTCGCTGTGGAAGAATTCCGATTGCACGTTGTCGCCGGCGACGACGCGGGCGGCGACCAGAATTTTCTGACCGGGCTGCGCGTTTTCGCTGAGCAGGACGGGCTGAATATCGTCATCGCTGCCGCGGTAGACGACGGCACCGTCGGAGAAGACGGTGATCATGAGCGTGCCGGGGCTGCCGAAGCGCAGATCGAGTTTCACCTGCGAGCCTGGCGTGGCGTAGCCGTTTACTTTTTGGGGAATCTCGATCCAGCGGCGGTAGACGCGCGTGCAGGTGGCGTGTTGCTCGTTGGCGTTTTGTCCTCCGGGGCCGGAGACGTTTTTCACCGTGACGGTGGCCCAGTCCGAATCATTCAGCGATGGATCTTCGGGATGGGGGATGTCGGCATGGGTGCGCCACTCGGCTTCCGGCTGACGGGTGAGAGCCTGGAGACGGTCGAGCGTGGGCTTGTAGGGATCAGAAGCGGCGTGGTCTTGGGCCGAGGAAAAAGTCATGAGAAGCGTGGAGAGCAGAAGGGCAAGGATTGCGGCGCGACACGGCATAGTGGGTCACCTTAGGGGCGATAGAAACTTTGGAGAGTGGCAAACTTTCTAATGTCAAACTAGAAAGTGTACTCTTGTGGTTGGTGGGTTGCTGGGCGCGGGCATTTCTTAACGAAAAATCAATGCCAGGTGAGAGTCGTGGGGAGAGCGGAAGTAGAACCCTGTGATTTTCGCATTCGGGAATCCCATCCTTGCATAGAACGCGAGGATGGGCTACCAGGCGAGAACTCCCACCCTCCCGCAAAGTACGCGGGAAGGGTGGGGCAACCCATGACGGGTCCAGAAAGGCTGGGCCAGCCCCCAATCCACCTACACGGACAGTAGCGGTCAAACCACGAGCATCGCATCGCACTGGGGCGGCGGTGTAACGGAGAACCAAGGGAATGGAAACTCACTTGTGATGCTCGCTCCCGAAGGGAACCTCAACCCAGGGCATCCGCCTGGAACGACGTACGGACTCAATGGAGGTTTTGTACCAGATCCTCCCTCAATGATCGCGGGGCACGAAGTCATGGGGCACGGGTTCGAGAATATGACAGTTCGCCATAGTGAAGAACCATCGGTCCGCCATTTCGAGAATCAAATGCGTCAGGAACAAGATCCCCCGCTGCCCCCGAGGAGTGAACAATGATTACTCGATTATTCGCCGGCTTTTGCGTCGTGTGGGTACTTTTTGCAATCGAGCAGACACAATTCAAGGCTGTTGATGCGTCGCATGGGCCGCTTTTGGCGTCCATTTCGAATGGATCGTGCGATGACAGAAGGCCTGACTTTGATTGGAAGATCAGCAACAGCGAGAAGCAAACGGTCTACGTGTACTCAACCTTCTTGAAAGGACCATCGGCATCATCTGACTACGATAAAGCATCTCACGTGTACACTATCTGGACCTCACTGCCAAGAGAGGCTGATTTTGCAGTCAACGATTACCCTAACGCAGAATTCCTTCAACTCAGGCCCGGAGAGTCTCTGCGGGGCAGGTTCGTGGAGGGGCTCGACAAATCGTGCCCAGCCTGCGGTATCGTTCCGGAAGGAGCGACCAAGATCGCACTTCAAGTGGCATTTGGAATTACCACTGAATCTGTCAAAGCCGAACTGCGGCAGGGGCATTATGTTCATCCCGCCAACCCAATCGTTTGTTGGCAACAAATTGCGGTAAGTCCCTCCATTCCCCTGCCGAGTTGCGGCCAGAAGTAGAGATCGTTTCACTAGCCGTGATTGAACTATGTTTACCGGCAAAGAACGGGACAGCGAAAGCGGGCTGGATAACTTCGGGGCGCGCTACGACGCTTCGAGCATGGGCCGCTTCTACCGCAAAAAGAACGGCGAGCCGCTGACCTTTCGGAGCCAGCACGCGCGGCTGGTTCCCTTGCGCGTGTGGTTTCGCTGGATGACGCGGCAGAACCACATCCTGGGGGGGGCCGGCCCATGCTTTCACGAAAATGCTCCCGATTTGGGTTGCCCCAGCCTTCCCGCGCTTTTGGCGGGAGGCTGGGCCTCCCTCAGCCCAGGATTTCGTGAATGCACGTCAAAACCAGCCCGCTATCAAGACCGGCGTTGTCTGCACTTCATCACGTTTAGTGGCTATCGCCGGGAAGCCGCTGCTCGATATGTTGGCGGCGAAAGAAGCCCCCTCGAGGCGGAACTCGA
>DATDGM010000105.1:0-9892 GCA_036522075.1 Candidatus Sulfotelmatobacter sp. | reverse complement strand
ATTCCCGGGGCGTCGGCGTTTCTGGCGGCGCTGGTGGCAAGCGGCCTGCCAACGGATTCGTTCCGCTTCAGCGGATTTTTGCCGGCGAAGCGCGGCGAGCGGCGGGCCGCGCTGGAGGCGATTAAGACGTCGCCGCGCACGCAGGTTTTTTATGAAGCTCCGCATCGGGTGGTGGAGGCGCTGGAAGATGTTTGCGAGGTTTTGGGAAACGCGCGGCATGTGGTGATCGCGCGCGAAGTGACGAAGCTGTACGAAGAGTTTTTGCGCGGGCGGGCAGGCGAGGTGCTGGAAAACTTGCAAGCACGCGACGCGGTGAAAGGCGAGATCACGCTACTGATCGGAAAAGCAGAGGAGGCAGATGCTCATGTGGGGACGGCCGCCCTCGGCCGTCCAACCGTTAGCCAGCGCGTAGAGCAGATCATGGCGGAAGAAAAAGTGGACGAGAAGGCGGCGCTGAAGAAAGTGGCCAAGGAGCTAGGAGTATCGAAGAGCGAGGCTTACCGGGAGTGGCAAAGAAGCAAGTGAAAAATTCTAGAGGGTCGTCGCCCCGCAGTCGACAAGGAAATCGGCAGTCTCGTTAAAGGACGCAGGCGGCCTGGTCACGTCCTCGGAACTACCTTCTGGAATGAAGAGGACCATGCCCTGGCGAGCCCTTGTTAGCAACACTCGATATGTGTTCGGAACATAATTCCTGGTATCGTCGTCGTGAATTTCGCACCAGGCTGTGCCCTTGAACTGTTTCGCATTCCAGTTTTTATCGGACCTCAAGAAATCTCCGCCCCAACAAACGCCGGCCCAATCAATCTCTAAGCCTTGAATCTGAAACTCAGTGGCGGCAACTTCAAGTTGGAAGGACGACCGGACATCCTCCTTACCCTTCAGGAACCAATGTTCGACACCACGTGATCCCGCAGGCGGCAACTCCAGACCTTCCGCCCTGAGCCTCTTTGCACCAGAGGATGCAATTAAGCCATATCGCTCCGTTCCGCGTGCGGCGTCTCTGAGCCAGGTCTTGGCGTCCACTAGTTTTCGCGTGAGCTGAATTGAATAATCTGTGTTTTCTGCCAGAATTGCTCGACACTCACTGGCATCACCCCGGAGAAGAGATTCCGCCCACAGCGAGATGGTTTTTCCGCGGAACTGGCGCGTCGGATTGTCGAGGTGGAGAGCCGGATAGACTTTCAAAACCTCCGGATCGGGAGTTCCCAACTCGAATAGCTTTGCTCCAGCCCCGTACTCTCCTGAAAGGGCCTGCGGAGATAATGCGATGGACCAGTGCGCGAATTTACCGAGCAGGGCCCGTCCCCACTCCGAAAGACCAGCTTCACCTGTATGTATTTCCTGCCCACCGCCAACTAGGGCTATGAGTACGCACCATAAATGCCTGTCGAGTATCGACAGCAAAAGGGCAGGCTCTGAGTAGCCGATCCACGTTTGCGCATCGGCTGCTAAGTACTTTGCCGTTCGCTTAGCGTTCCATGCACGCTGAGCTTCATCGAAAACTACTATCCGTTCGTGAGGTGGGTGGCTGTTGCGTGTGTGCTCCTTTTTGTAGCCGATTACTGTGTTAATGGTTGTCTTAGGATCTCGTGATGAGACTCTGAGGCCCAATTTTCGCCGTCGGGAGGCATCTTCCGCGAGTGCGGCTCGCAAGACGTCAACAAGAGGGAGATTGCCAGTCAGAAAAACGGCGTCGCTTCCGGTAGCGTCCCTCAGTTTCCTATCGTGAACGAGGTCCAGTCCGGCTAGCGTCTTGCCCGCGCCGGGAACCCCTGTAACGAAACAGATCGCCTTCCTGTGTTTCTGCTCCGCTTCAACAGCTACACGGCGAACCGTCTCAACGGTAGCGCTGAGGTTAATTGGGTCGCAGTCGGACCTGGCAATGTCCTCGACCTGCATGTCAGCGAACATGCCTATCGCGGCTTCAACAATCGTCGGAACTGGCCGATAGGCACCCGTATTCCAGCTCGTCACCGACATCTGGGACTCACGAGAGTGCCTGTCAGCCACAACGGCGAGCCAACTCCCCAACATTTTGGTATCCACAAACGTTGTCGGACAAAGGTCGTCAAAAGCGCGCGAGCGTCGAATGCGGAGTTCTTTGCCCGTTCTGCCGGTAACGACGGGATAAATTGTCTTACCGTGGCTTTCCGCGTGGAAGTGGAGGAGGTCGAGGCTGTAGTCTTCAACTTGATCGGCTGCACTTGAGTCAACGCTTTCTCCTTTAAACTCCAGGACCACTATCGAGCTGCCAATCAGTAGCACCGTGTCGATCCGTCCCATTCTCCTAGGGATCACGAATTCGATGGCTATGCCCCACGTGTGGGGTTGGAATCGCTCAAGAGAGGGTAGAGCCAGGGCCAGCTTCAGATCCTGGACTTGGCCGCGCCATGCTGTCATCTGGCTGGTGATAAGATCTTTGTAACGATCTAGCTCGTAGGCCTTGTGCAAGGCCAGTTCGAGATCGCCGAGCGGCTCCGCCAGAAAAGTTCCGACGGTGTTTGCGTAATACGCGGGCATGGTTTCGGGCTACTTTCCCGCCAATTCCCTCTTCACAATCTCACTTACCATCTTCCCATCCACGCGCATGCCGGCGGCGTTGAATTTTGCCATGGCGTTCTTCATGACGGTGCCCATTTCTTTCATGGTGGGCGTGCCCATTTCGGCGAGGGCGGCTTTCACTCCGGCCACCACGTCGGCTTCGCTGGCGGCTTTGGGCAGGTAGGTTTCGATCAGAACGATCTCGGCGGCTTCTTTGTCGGCCATTTCCTGGCGTCCGCCTTTGGTGAACTGCTCCACGGATTCTTTGCGCTGCTTGATAAGCGTGGTCAGCACGGCCTGGGATTCCTTGTCGTCGAGCGGGGCCATCTTTTCGACTTGGCGAAGCTGCAGGGCGCTCTTGACCATGCGCAGGGTGGAGAGGCGCGCTTCTTCTTTAGCTTTCATGGCGGAGACAATATCTTTTTGGATTTGGTCGACTAGGGGCATGGGGGGATTATAGACGTTGGTGAGGATGAGACTGACGCGTAGTCAAAACCCCCACCCTAACGTCGCAAAAGGCGCGAGGGTAGGATGGGCCACCGGTCAAAGTCAGAGTCAACGCTTCCCGCGCAAAGGTCGTGCGGGAAATGTGCCACGCGCGTGCCGTAACCCGCCTGCTTCCGATAAACTAATAGAGCACCACATTCTTGGGCTCTTCATGGCTCATAACCAGGTCTCATAACTATGCTACGGAAGAATCGTCTTTTCACTCCCGGGCCAACGCCGCTGCTGCCGGCGGCGCAAACGGCCATGGCTTCATTCACGGCGCATCATCGAACTGCCGATTTTAAGGCTCTGTTTCAGCGCGTCCTCGCCGACATGAAGGAATTTATCGGCACCACGAACGATGTTCTGGTGCTGGCCTCCTCGGGCACGGGCGTGATGGAAGCGTCCGTGTCGAACCTGACTTCGCCCGGCGACAAGGTCCTGGTACTCACTGCCGGAAAGTTCGGCGAGCGCTGGACGGGGCTGGCCAAGGCGTTCGGTTGCAAGGTTGACGTGTTGAGCGTGCCCTATGGCCAGACGTTTTCACTGAACGAGATTCGGGCCAAGATCAGCTCCGAAATCCGGACTGTGTTTGTGCAGGCGACCGAGAGTTCTACGGGAGCGCGGCATGACGTGGAAGGCATCGCAAAAATCGTGCGGGCCGGCGGAGGAGATGCGCTGCTTGTGGTCGATGCGATCACGGGGCTCGGCACCACGCATCTTGATGTGGATGGCTGGGGCGTGGACGTAATCATCGGCGGATCGCAGAAAGCGCTGATGATGCCTCCCGGGCTGGCGTATTGCGCGGTGAGCGAGCGGGCGTGGAAGCGCATGGATACGACGACTTCTCCGCGCTACTACTTCGATCTGCGCAAGGAGCGGAAGTCGGCGGCGAAGGGCGAAACGGCCTACACGCCTGCAACCTCGCTGTTTGCGGCCCTCGGAGCGGCGCTCGAATTCGTGCGTGGCATGGGCAACGGCGACTTGGCCAAAGGGCGCGAGATGCTGGTTGACAATGCGGAGCTGTGTGCGGCGATGACTCGCGCCGGCGCGAAGGCGCTGGGGCTGAGCCTTTACTCGGACCCTCCGGCCGCGGCGTTGACGGCGATCTCGTCACCCGACGGATTCGACTCCGGAAAGATCGTAAAGGAGTTCCGCGAATCCTTCGATGCTGTGGTGGCCAACGGGCAAGGCGAGATGAAGGGCAAGCTTTTCCGCATTGCCCACATCGGCTACTACGACTATCTCGACACCATCGGCATACTGGGCGCGCTTGAGCACGTTCTCGCGGCGACCACCGGCAAAACCGTGCAGTACGGGGCTGCGGTAAAGGCGGCCCAGGAAGTCTACGCGCAAGCGCTTGCCGATAAGCGACAACTGGTTGGCGCCTAGAGGGTCAAGCCCTGAGGATCAGGCAAGGCCGTGGTCCTGGCGAGAAATTGGCTCGCGCGGACGATAGCGTCCTAGTTAACTGTAAAGTCCACCGCAGCGGACGTTTCGCTCTGCGTGCCGCCACCGTACTGGCCGCCGGGAGTTCCGGGGTTTGTAACGGTCACTTGGATGGTTGTGGCGGTGGCGATCGCCGATGCTGGAATCGACGCTATCACCTGGCTCCCGGTGACATAGGTCGTGGCCATAGCGGTGCCGCCGAAGTTTACTTTGGCCGTCGATGAAAAGCGGCTGCCGTTCACGGTAAGAGTGAATCCGGGACTGCCCGCAGTCATGGAATTTGGCGAAAGCTGTGCGATAGCGGGAACGCTTCCTGGCATCGGGTTGGTGTAGCTGTGGGAACCGTAACCGCAGGCCAGCGTCAAGGCAGCCAAGCCGGTCAGAATCGCGATCTGCAAGGTTTTCATCGGTCTTTTCATTTGGTCCTTCCTCTGGGTGTGACCCATGCTCAGAGCCTACAAATCGCCGAAGGCGCGGGTGTCAGGGAAGCGTCACTTAGTTGTCAATCTTTTGTTTTCAGAGGTATTCGAAAGCCTGATGGGTAGGAAGCTAGTTGAGACACCGAGTTGAGCAAACTGTCTAAAAGGGAAGGAACTGAGAATCCGGTGAAAATCGTTATCGCGGAAAAGATTTCGGCGTCGGCAGTAGAACAGCTTAAAGAACCTGGTTGGACGGTGCTAACGGCTGACCAACTGGATGGCAAGCTGACCGAACATTTGGAGTCGGCGGACGCGCTGATCGTGCGCTCGGCAGTGCAGGCTGACGCAAAACTTCTGGAACACGGGAAAAAGCTGCGTGTGATCGGGCGCGCGGGCGTGGGCGTGGACAACATCGATCTGGATGCAGCTACGCACAAGGGCATTGCGGTAATGAACACGCCGGGGGCGAACGCCGTGGCCGTGGCCGAGCACACGCTGGGCATGATGCTGGCGATGGCGCGGCACTTGTGCCGCGCTGACGCACTCATGCACGCGGGCCAGTGGGAGAAAAAATCTCTGCAGGGCACGGAGCTGCGCGGCAAGACGCTGGGCATTGTAGGACTGGGACGAGTGGGCATGGAAGTGGCGCGGCGTGCTCGCGCGTTTGGTATGGAGATTGTGGGGCATGATCCGTTCGTTTCGGTTGCGGTGGCGAAGGAACAAGGGATCCGGATGGCCGCACTCGAGGAACTTTATGTGGCGGCCGATTACATTACCTTGCATCTTGGCTTGACAGCGCAGACGGCGGGCATGATCAATGAATCGTCGATCGCGAAGATGAAGAAAGGCGTGCGGCTGGTCAATTGCGCGCGCGGAGAACTGGTGAACGAAGCCGATCTGGCGCACGCCTTGAAAGGCGGGCGTGTGGCGGCCGCGGCGCTCGATGTTTTTATCGATGAGCCGCTGAAGAATTCTCCGCTCACGTCTCTCGCGAATGCGCTGCTGACGCCGCATATCGGCGGATCCACGCGCGAGGCGCAGGACGCCGTCGGGGTGCAGATTGCGCAGCAGGTGCGGGAGTATCTAAAACACGGCGTCATCCAGAATGCGGTGAATGTGCCTTCGGTGTCGGCCGAAGAATATGCGGAGATGCAGCCCTATATTGTGCTGGCGGAGCGTATGGGTGGTTTTCTGGCGCAGGTCTCGGAAGGCACTGCCGAGGAAATTTCGGTACGTTACAGTGGCCACATAGCTGAATGGAAAACCGAACTGATTCGCAACGCGGCGATCAAAGGCATTCTGAACCAGGCACTCGAGGAGAAGGCGAATCTGGTGAATGCGGCTGCCATCGCCGATTCGCACGGCCTGCGCGTGCATGAATCGCACAAACCAAAAACACCCACCGGCGGGACGGCCAGTGTGCTGTCGATTGAGTTGAAAAGTGCCAGGGAACAGCATGCCGTGAAAGGCGCGGTACTGCATGGAAACGCGCCGCGCCTGCTGCATGTGGACGGCATCGATGTGGAGGCGCCGCTGGAACGCAACCTCATCTTTCTGCGCAATCGCGACGTTCCCGGAGTGATCGGCAAAGTGGGCACGATCCTGGGTGAGGAAGAAATCAACATCGCGAATTTCTCCCTGGGACGGCGGGGTGCAGAGGCGGGGTCCGATCAGCCAATCGAAGCGATTGCCGTGGTGCACGTGGACGGGCAGGTCTCAGACGAGGTGCTGAAGAAATTGCGGAAAATTCCAGCAGTGCAGCAGGCCAAGGCCGTGAGGCTCTTCTAGGAGACTATAGATTATAGATTTTAGATTGGAAATCTCCGGAAGCTGCCGCGTTCCAGTGGCAATGTGAAATCTAAAATCTGAAATCGGCAATCCGCTTACCCCTCCGCCTCGTCCCGCCGCAGCTTGCGGCTTTCGGCGAGCAGCGTCATGGAGTGCATCAAATTCTGCAAAGTCACAATGCCGATCAGGCGCTCGTCCTCCACCACAGGAATGATGCTGGAGTTGCGGGTATTCAGCTTTCGGAAAGCAGTGCCGAGCGATTCCTGGCGCACCGACACTTCAAAAATCTTGTTCATCACGGCTTGCACGTAGCCGTTGCCTTCCATGCGTAGCGCCTCCAGGATGCGCTGTTTCGAGACCACACCCACCATGTCACTGCCGCGAACTACGGGAAAATCGTCCTGCAGCGAGTGTACCGCTTTGTCTAGCGCGCCTTCGAGAGTATCGGCGGGCGAGAGTGTGGCGAAGTCGGTGAGCATGATCTCTTCCAGGCGGACGTTATCAAGAACGGACTGGAAAACGAGCGCGCGCTCTTCCAGCTGCGCGGCGGAGAACACAATCACGCCGACCATGGTCAGCCAGGTATCGCTGAACAAGCCAGCAATCATGAACACCATGGCAATCGCGTTGCTGATAGAGACGGCGCGGCGGGTAGCGGCGGAGCTGTCCAGCGAACCCAGGAAGAACGCCCGCAAGATCCGTCCGCCATCGAGAGGATATGCCGGCAACAAGTTCAAGGCCGCGAGATAGAGATTCGCCCACACCAGGCTCCGGGGCAGATTCCTGCCCTGCAGAAAAGGCCAGGTCCAAAGCTCGGGGTGGTCAACCGTTGCCAGCACAACTCCGGTCGTGAGCGCCGCCAGCGCCAGATTCGTGAGCGGCCCGACCAGCGCAAGACGAATATCCCGCATCCCAACCGCAGTCCCCTGGGCCGATTTGGCACCTCGGGGCTCTTCGAACATAGTAACCCCACAGAGAGGAAGAAGAATAACGGCTTTGGGGATCCTGCCGGCGCGCCGGGCGACCAGCATTTGAACGCATTCCCGAGCCGCAACACAGGCCAGAATGATGCCCACCAGGGCCAGGTCGCGAGGTCCGTTTGCCTTGCCGGAGCTGGCCCGGTAGTCGGTGGCAAACACGAAAAGCAGCAGCAGAAAAAACGTGGGGTGAATGCGGACCTCAACCTCAAACAATCGCCCGATCGGAATGGACCAGCTTCTCATCCTCTTCTCACGCGCTCCGTTAGTGTTTATTCTACATGGGCAGGTGTATGGGCCCGGGCAATCGAAGGTGCAGAAGCATGCGAGTGATTGCTGGTCGATACCGAAGGCGTCCGCTGCGATCGTCGCGGGGAATGGACATCCGCCCTACGTCAGACCGGCTCAGGGAGACGCTTTTTGATGTGCTGACGGCGGGGAATCCAGCGGCGCTCGCGGGCACGGTCTGGCTGGATATTTTTGCCGGCACGGGAGCGGTCGGCATCGAAGCCATGAGCCGCGGGGCAAAGCAAGTCTATTTCGTGGAGTCTTCGCCGCCGGCGGCGCAATTGATCCGAAGCAATCTCGCAAGCCTGGGAGTGACCGCCGGGTACAAGATTGTCCAGGAGTCGTGGACGCGGGCCTGCTGGCGCATTGAGCGTGAGCACGCCGCCGCCGACATTGTTTTTCTGGATCCACCTTACCGCATGAAGGATGCTTACGGAGAGACGCTGCGCGCCCTGGAGGACTCCAGCTTGATCTGGGCCATGTCGGTGGTGATTGCAGAACATGAAAAGAGATTCGATCCGGGGGAGGAGTTCGGAACGCTGCGCAGATTCCGGAAACTGGTGCAGGGTGATGCAGCCCTGAGCTTCTACCGCATCGCAAGCTGGGCCCCGGCCACAAGATGAACCCTCTCCCACTGAGCCCGAGCGAATCGTGGCGTATACCTGCCAACGGTCGAGCGGGCCGACGGCGATTGGCGCCTATGGAGCGAAACAACCGTGCCTGTCACGAAACTCAATGCCACCGCTGCCCTGGTCGTAACTTGCAAAAAGGCGTTGTCAGTTTGCCGACGGCGCACCCTGTGGGCGACATCATCGGCCGAAGTGCGCAGTTGGTGCTTTTCGAGAGCGCGGACTGCCGGTCGTTCTCGTTAATGTGACCGGCGCGGCTTCGGGCCGCACCGATGCCGGCCCACGCAAGTTTTCCTTTCCTGCCGATTGGACAGAACTGATTCCGGAATTGGGCAGCAGCCCGGAGGCCACATCGTCACCACGCAACGATCGGGTGCTTTCCTCGGCATCGTAGTGCTTGTGGTGGATGCCATGACGGACCGCGATGCAGCTGCGCACCGTCATAGTGTCGAGAAACTTTTTCCCCGGGAGACCGACGTAACCGAGAACGTGTTGAATCTGGTTCGTAGTGGCGCGACCGCTTACATGATCAACTCGTCGCTCCGGCGCGCGATGGGATGCTGCATCTCCTCCAAGTCGTTCTTCACCATGTTGAGGCCGTAGACGCAGGCTTCGAAGTTCTTGGACAGGTTGGCGAATAAGGGCGCGACCTTCGCATACTCAAAGTGTTCGAACTTGGAGACGACGTAATAACTTTCCTTTCCGGCCTTCATCCAATCGACAAAATTCTCTAGCCGATTGCGGCGCAGGCGAAAGTGATTGATGCTCTCGGGAAACATTCCCGCGAAGAAGAGAGTGTAATCGCCGATATGTTTGCGCACCTGGCGCTCGCGGTCAAAAGAAGGAGCGGGGCCATAGATCGGATCGGATTCGACCAGCATTTCACCAACATCAGCGAGCGGGCGATTCGCAGTATTGCGAATCTTGAAGAGCTGATCGGCTTCGCAGAATTCTGCGAGCAAGTGCGAAACGTAAGCCACGACCTGCGGATCGCGGATGCCGATTTCCTCGGCGTAGTGGCGTCCGACTAAAGCTTGAAAAAGCTGCTGCAGGGCATGCGATTCCTCAATCATGGCTGTGGGCCCCCGAACTCCGCAACCGGCACGGAATTTCAACTGCTTGCGTGTTAGATATAACAGCTTTCATTTTTGCGCAAGTGACTTTTGTTTCTCCTGTCGAATCATTTAGTTGATCGGTTAGATGCGAAATTTCGTGTCATCGAAAATCGCGAGTTTTGCTGGCAGTCGCCTTCGGCGGCTGCCAATTCGCGCTTGATGGAACAGCCTTTCCACCAGCTAAAACTGGTCCCGCCGTT
>DATDGM010000104.1:0-40886 GCA_036522075.1 Candidatus Sulfotelmatobacter sp. | reverse complement strand
CGCCGTTCGGGCCGCTGCCCGGTGTCCGCAGCGGGGACGTGGCCACCTACGAGTTCGCCTTGCCCGATCGATTCGAGCCGAGTTATGGTTGACGTCATACATGAAGGCGGGCGCCACCGCGATCTGGAATTCCGGGCTGTGGTCGCCGACGCTCAGAACGTTTTGGGTAATCGAATCTTCCGTCGAGAAATTCCACGTGGTGGCGCTGGTTTGGGGCACGCCCTCAGAAATTGCCTGCAGGCGCACGTGCTGCGGCTGCAGGTTGGCTAACGTTGTGGTCGCGCCGGGATTGTTTGTGAAGAACTGATAGTCCCATTCGGCGGGCTGGAAGGCTGTGGACATGGCCAGGTTCAGCGGTCCACTGACCGCGCTGGAGACTTGTACTTGCACGTCCGGAGCGGGAGGTGGGGTGATCATGCTGCCGCCAGCACCGCATGCGGTGGTGAAGGCTAAGAGTAGCAACGCCGCGAAGATAAGACGCCTGGGCATAACGCAAAACATTTTACCCGGGATTGCAAACTGGATTGTAGTGGAGAGGGCAAATCGATCGCAGTGGAAATCTTCACCTTCGCTTCGCATGATGTCCGCAGGCTGAGGTCCAGGTCGGTCGCCGTCAGCGACAACCGGTCTCTGCTTCCTCTTAGCTTCCGGCGGCTCGGGCGAAGCCCTTGTAAATCACTTCCAGGGTATCTTCCGCCAGATTCAGCGCGGGCAACTCGTCGCGGGTAAACCAGCGGACTTCGGCGGCATCGTCGGCGGCTTGAATTTCTCCGGCAGTGCGGCGGCAGAGAAAATCCACCAGCACATAGTGGTAGTGCACGCGGCCGCCTGGGTCGCGCAGAACCCGATCATAGACGCCGAGCAGTTCGCCGGCTTCGATGGTGAGGCCGGTTTCTTCGCGGGCTTCGCGCACCGCGGCCTCGCGAACGAGTTCGCCTATTTCGAGCGCGCCTCCGGGGATGGACCACTGGCCTTGAATGGGCGGGTGGGCGCGCTTCACCAGAACGACGCGGGAGTTCTCGATGATGATGGCGCCGACGCCGACCAGCGGGGCTTCGGGAAATTCGCGTTGCATGGGTGCTGGCATTGTAACGGGAGTCTGTGCAACGTTGGTTCTGCGCTGCTGGTAGGGAGAGCCAGCCGAGCTGCGCTCGGCATGGACCGGCGAGGGTGCCCGTCCCCACACGAACCCTGCCCACACGAACTCAGTGTGGTTAAATGATCGCTTATGGCACTTGAGGAATATGGACGAAAACGGCGGTTTGAGGAGACGCCGGAGCCTCCGCCGAAAGTGGAGACCAAAGCTGGGCATCGCTTTGTGGTGCAGAAGCATGATGCTACGCGGCTGCACTACGATTTTCGGCTGGAGATGGAAGGAGTGTTGAAGTCGTGGGCGGTGCCCAAGGGGCCGTCGCTCGATCCGGCGGACAAGCGGCTAGCCATGCAGGTGGAGGATCATCCAGTTTCGTATTTCGATTTCGAGGGCAACATTCCGGAAGGGAACTATGGCGCGGGCACGGTGATGGTGTGGGATGTGGGCACGTGGGAGCCGCTTTCGCCGATCGCGGTGAATGGGAAGTATCCGCCCGGGACCGAGGCGGAAGCCGCGGCCATGCTGGCCAAGGGAGATTTGAAATTTCGGCTGCGGGGCAAACGACTGAAAGGAGATTTTGCGCTGGTGAAGATGCGCGGTCGCCGTCCGGGGAGCAAGGGAACCGAATGGCTCATGATCAAGAAGCACGATGAGTTTGTGGTGGAGGGATATGAGATCGACGGGTACGATTCGTCGGTGCTGAGCGGGCGCAGCTTAGCAGAGATCGCCGGGGATGCAGGGTCGGCCGAGTGGAAGAGCCGTCCTGCGGGACGCGGGCGCTTGAAAGCGGCATGGCTGGCGGATGCTGTGGCCAAGCTCGACCAGAAAAAAAAACAAAAAAAGCTAACCACGGAGGAGACAGAGGAACACAAAGGAAAAAAAGAAACTAAGAAAACCGCTGTGCCCTCTGTGGTTAAGAATTTGATTTTCGACGGCCCGGTGAAGCGCCCCATGCCCACCACCATCCATCCCATGCTGGCCGAAGCGGTTGAGAAGCCGTTCGATCGCCCAGAATGGCTGTTCGAAATTAAATGGGATGGATATCGCGCCGTCGCCTTCATCGACGCGGGCAAGGTACGGCTGGTTTCTCGCAATCAGAACGATCTGACTGCCCGCTACCCCGAGTTGAAAAACCTGGCGAACCTTGTACGCGCACAAAATGCCATTCTTGACGGCGAAGTGGTGGCGCTCGATGAAGAAGGGCGCGCGTCGTTCAGCCTGATGCAGCAGCGCACTGGTTTTCGCCCAGGCGGACGCAGAGCTGCCGAGAAGGCCGATGTGCCAGTGCTCTACTACGCTTTTGATCTGCTTTACCTCGACGGTTACGATTGGCGGCGCGTCCCTCTTGAAGAGCGGAAAGCGAAGCTGGCGTCGTTGCTGGTGCCGGGCGCTGCGGTGCGTTACTCCGATCATTATCCCGAGCAGGGAAAGGCGCTATTCGGGATGGCGCAGAAAAAAGGGCTGGAAGGCATCCTGGCGAAGAAACGCCAGAGCTTTTATGAAGAGCGCCGCAGCCGCGAATGGTTGAAGATCAAGATCAGGCATCGGGCGGAATGCGTGATCGGCGGCTTTACCGTGCCCGAAGGCAGTCGCGCGCATTTCGGCTCGATTGTGCTCGGTCTCTATGACGGCAAAGGCCGGCTGATTCACATTGGGCAGGCGGGCAGTGGCTTCGATCAGAAGTCTCTGTCCGAAGTCTGGCAGATTTTGAAAAAGCTAGAGACCCGACAGAATCCGTTTTACGGCGAAGTGGAAGCCCTGCGAAAAGTGAGTTGGGTAAAGCCCGAACTGGTGGCGGAAATCGAATATGCAGAATGGACCCAAGGATCGGATGGCGGATCACCGAAACTTCGCGCGCCGGTATTTCTCGGTTTGCGCGACGACAAAGATCCGAAGGACTGCAGGCTGGAAGAATTCCAGAACTGATAACTGAGAACTGAGAACCGAGAACTCAGAACCGAGAACCGAGAACTGAGAACTGAGAACCGAGAACTGAGAACTGAGAACTGAGAACTGAGAACTGAGAACTGAGAACTGAGAACTGATCTCCCTACTTGATGTCTCGCATCTTCATCAGCGTGCCGTAATCTCGCCCGCTGGGTTCCACGGCCCGCGCCACCACGGCGGAAAACGCATCTCTTAATTCGGGAAACTTTGCCAGCATGGCTTTGATGACCGTAACGTTCGAGTGATACGCCTCGGCGGTATCCGAAACGTCACTGGACTGGTATTTCACAATCAAGTCAAGATCGCCGCCCACAGCCTGGGGGAAAACCGCCGACAATCTGTAGGTCTCTGCGCCCGCGGCCAGTTCTGCGGTTTCGGCGCCCACCGGAAAATCGGAGGGCTGCAGGGATTGTGACTCGTCATAAAGTTTATCAGTGTCGGCGGTGCTCATGAAGGGCAGAGGAGACTTCAGAATCCGCGCTTGCAGATAGTAAAGCCAGGCGTTGTGGAAATCGTGTTTACCCTTATAGTCGCGAGCGCGGCTCACGTACCAGTCGGCGGCATGCCCTGCGGCCTGCGCGGGCGCGATGTAGAGGCCGCTCAGTTTCCAGTCGCTGGCCTGTTGCTGCAAGAGAAAAGAAACTGTGCTGGGGGAAGTAGCCGACCCCGCGTCGAAAATTACTGCGCCGTACTTGCCCGGCGCAAAGTTTTCAAACTTGAAAACGGCGCTGTCCGCGGTTTGCCCACGCCGATTGAACACACCGCAAAAAAATTCAGCATGCGCTATCGGAGCCGTACCCTGGGCTTCCAGCAGAAACGGCGGCCGCGCGGTTCCGCGGGAGCCTGCGATCTCAGATCGATCGTTGTTAACCGCAGCCTCGATGTCAGCGAAATCGGAAATGGCTCTAGGAGCGGCATTCTGCCGCAGATTGGCCAGGTCTCCGTGGGCCGCCATATCGAAATAGCGCTGACCGGCAGAAATGATGGCAGCGTGAGTAGCCTCGTCCATGTCGCCGGAAGCTTTGCAGCTCACCGCCTGCGCCGCGACAGTTGGGACTGCGATCATCAGCAGTACGCTCAAGGCTAAGCTTGAGACAAAGACGGCGCACGGGAAACCACGGCTCATTGAAGTTTTGCCTTGTCCTTTCAAGGGGTTAGCTGCGGCTTCCATAATGCTCCACGCCCTCCTGCAATTCTACCGCGCTGGCGCCGAAAATTGTGACAGTTGGGCAACTACGGAAATGGCGCAGGCCACATGGCGCCCAGGCTATCCCATGCAAGGCAACAAGTTCCCCGCGTTCTACATCGTGTGCAGGCCAGCAAGTTCTTCACTTCCCGCCACAGGAGCGGTGTAGAATTTTTGTTAGGCCGTTCGTTGAGGGCACGAGTCCCGGTTCTGGGAGGCAGGTTATGGGCGCACGCCGAGGTTTTGCGATTCTTTGGAGTGCCGGTTTGGTCGCCGGTATTCTATGCGCCGGATGCTTTGCAGCCGTGGATGCGCCGACTGCTGCGAAGAGCCATAAGAAGTCGGCGAAGAAACCGCCGCTTCCTCCGCTGCCCTCAGGGCCGCAGGGTCCGGTTCCGCAGATCTCCCTGGACTCCATGCAAGCGGTAGCTCCGCACGTGACTTACGAGGGTGGCCAACTCACGATCGTTGCCCCGAATTCCACCTTGGCAGATATCTTGCGGGCCGTCCACAAACTCACGGGAGCCGAAATGGAGATTCCGGCTGGCGCCACAGAGCGCGTGGTGACCAATATTGGGCCAGGTCCGGCTCCGGGTGTGATGGCGGATCTGCTCAATGGATCGCGCTTCAATTACGTGCTGCTGGGTTCTCCCTCTGACCCTAACACGTTGACTCACGTGGTTTTAGTGCCGAAAGGCGGGCCGGAGACGGCCTCGGCGGCGGCTGCCACGGTGGCGAACTCAGTTTCGCCGCAGCCGATCGTGGCCCAGGAGACCCCGGAGGCGGCCGATGCGGATACCACCGATGATAGCGCCGATGACAGCGCCGATCAGAACTCCCCAGAAGCGGAACCAGGGCAACAGCCGGCGAACGGGGATGCCGCGGTGAAAACTCCGCAACAGCTGTTGCAGGAGATGCAGCAGCGCCAGTTGCAGATGCAACAGCAACAAGGCGCCACTGGGGCACAACCACCCGGTCCCGGCGGAGTCATGCAGCCGCCACAACGGCCCCCTCAGCCGCAGCCGCCGCAACAGGAACAGTAATAGACGAGAACGAGGAAGCGGCAGAGGCCAACGGGTGGTCCGAAAATGTGGCCTGAGGGTATCGCTGGCTAAGGCAGGTTGCCGTGTGTCCGCTCGGCATGAGCGGAACCCAGGACTTGCAGAGAAGGCGAAGCGAAGCTTCCCGCCAGTTCTTTTTGTTCGGCATTCCTGGCGCGTTGCAGCAATCGCCAATCGCGGGCAAAGTCTTTTTGAGAGACCGTCGGCGTAGTGGTGCGGTGTAGCTCCGCCTCCAGCCTGGCCTCCAGAAGTTCTTGCACTATGTGAGGAGGGGCGTTGCTGCCGAGAATGTTGTCGGCAGAAATGCCCACTCTCACCATCCGCTCGCCTATCTGCATGCGCAGCACGGGCCTGTCCTGGGCATCGAACTCGATTTGTCCTCTGGTCTGCAACCGCGCCCATTCTTTGCGGATTTGACCGGGCGAGTCCTCTTCATTGGTCTCGGCCAGCACTCCTTCCAGTTCTTTCTCGTACGCGCGGCGGTCTTCCCGTCCCAGTGGCAGGTCCGGTTCGCCGCCCGGAGCAAACACCAGTGCGTCGTGTGCGGGGTCAAAATGTCGGGTCCCACTTCCCACATAGACCGCGAAGACGCATCCCGCAAAAACTGGGCTGGCGATGGCGCTGGGGACGATGTATTTCTTCGAAGTGAAGAAAGAGTCCACCACTCCGTGCACCTTGGTGCTGCGCGGCATGCTGCCTGGAATCTGAGGAATCACCAGTCTCGAAAATCGCAGCTCGGGATGACGGCCGCTGAAGCGAATCAGGGTTTGCGCCATCTGTTTGGGAGTTGTCATTCCCATATCAGCGATTACGCTGCGATGCAGCGCCTTGGGGTAATAAAAGTTGATCACGTCTTTGGCGAAATCCGCGCAGTTCCGCGAAAGCAGCCGGAAGTGCGAACGATTCGAGGATCCGTTGTAACGTCGGATGAAGGCCAGGTCCCGTTCCGGAGAGGTCTCAATGGTGAAGCCGTAAATCGTGCGGTCGTAGGAGGACCCGACCAGTTCGTACCAGTTCCCGGCGGGCGGTCCGCCGTCAAGAGCATCCGGGGTTACCCCTTCCAGGTGCTGTCTGCGGTACCGGTCGCGGAGTTGCAGGACCATCCTGGCATCGGCGAACAGCGGTATATCTTCGGGCCGCTCGACGGCATAGAGGTATGGAATGAGAGGAATTGCCACCCAGTCGTAGCCGCCAACCCCGTCATAGCGGCTGATCACCACTCCAGTCTCGCCGGGCGCGCAGGGGCGCAGCACCAGCGGCGATTCTGCGCAAACTCCGGAGAAGTAGACTGCGGCGTGGCCGGTGGCAGTAAAGAAACCAAGGTGCCCGTAAGGCTCTTCGAGAAGCAGGGTGGCTGAGGCTGCCGCCGCCCGTGGCGCACACGACCAGCACAGCACGATGAGTACAATCAACGCGCAGCCTGTCCGCCGTGTTACTTCGAGGCCGTTTTGGGTCATCATGTTACCCAGGCTGAAGTCTTAACCTATGTGTTAAGAATCCTTTAGCGGAAGATTAGTTGCTGTGAATCGGAGTTGCCAGTTACCGAAGTCCAGAAGAATCCGGGTGATAAATCCGCCAGTTTATAGCGAATAATAAGCGAATATAAGAACACCGAGAAATACCTCGATTTGTCCTGTGGAAAATCTGTGGAATACTCTTGTTTGCGTGTATTTTCAATCGGCTGGCGGCCATGGGGAAGGGGACTCTAAGGCGTGATTACACATTCCCGTGGAATTACGTCAAAGTGGGCAAGAAGCTGATTCTCCGGCGCCATTCGGGGTGAGTGGGTATATTTTCGGTTTAAACGTTCTGCGATGTAGTTCTGGCCTTAAAGAATTATTGTTCTGCGCGAGCGCGTTTCTTCCGATCGAGTCTTGCCTTACCAACGATCCGTTGCCGGGCCCAGCGCGCGCTCTCAGCGACCGTTTCGTCCGGGTCGCCGGTCAGCTTCTCCAGCAGGGGAAGGAATCTTCGCAAGCCGCTGTTGCCGATGGCGATTGCGGCGTTGCGCCGCAGGCCAGAGCGCTTCGTTCGGCGCACGGGCGAGCCGCGAAACGTGCCTCGAAAATCTTCTTCGCTGATTTCGGCGAGCCAGTCGAGTGCCGGGTTCACCAGCTCGGGTCGCGCCGCGAATTCCTCCGCCGATGTCGCCGGAGCTTTCCGGTTCCAGGGGCAAACGTCCTGGCAAATGTCGCAGCCAAACACATGCCTCCCCATGCCGGCGCGCAGCGTCAGCGGAATTTCGCCGCGCTTTTCGATCGTGAGATAGGAAATGCATTTGTTGGAATCGAGCTGATAGGGTGCGATCAGCGCATCGGTGGGGCAGGCCTCGATGCAGCGCGCGCAGGTGCCGCAACGGTCGGGTGCGGGCAGGTCAGGCTGGAGTTCTACCGAAGATAAAATCACTCCCAGGAAAAGCCACGAACCTTTCTTCTGATTGATGATGCACGTATTCTTTCCGCTCCAGCCCACGCCGGCATATTTGGCAAAGACACGCTCCACGATGGGGCCGGTGTCCACATAGGAGCGCGTGATGATTTTGCTTTCACCTCCTGCAGATCGTGATTGCACTTCCCCCGCCCGTCGCAAGGCGTCTTCCACTTTTCGCAAACGGCGTAGCACGGCTTCGTGATAATCCTCGCGACCCCAGGCATAGCGCGAGATCCAGCCGCGACCGGCGTTGTTCGAGCCGCCACGGTTCAATTCGGTGGAATAGGGCTGCGCGGTGTTGTAGTTGATGGCGCAAACCACCACGCTTCGCGCCCAGGGGGCAACCCGCGCGAGAGATGCGCGCTTCAGATTTCCGCGCTCGTCGCGCGCTTCCATGTATTTCATTTCGCCGGCGTGGCCGGCGGCGATCCACTCAGAAAAATATTTGTGTTCAGGAGCGTCAGCGGCCGGAGCGATGCCGCACAGATCGAAGCCGGCCGCTTCGGCAGCACGCTTGACGACGGGCGTAAGATTGGCACTTTTCATTTCGGGCGAAAGCCTGCGTTCCAAGTTGAAACCGAAAACCGAACATTGTACTTTTTATCTTGCCTTCTCTTTGCAAGGGTATAGGCTTCAGGGTAACGAGTCACGCACCTTCCCCTGCGCGTTCTCCAAATTTACTTGCAAAGGAGAAAGCCAACATGCCGCAAGCACCACAACCACAAATTGCAACCATTCAGATAGCGCTCATCAATGAGAGCACCGTGTTGACCGAGGCCGATGTCACGCCGCTGGTGCCGGCCTTGCAACAACAAGTCACCAACGATTTTCGTCCCGCCTGGGGCGTGGACGCCGAACTCACGTTAGTTCCCCAAGGTCAGCAGCCTGCAGCCGGAAGCTGGTGGCTGGTGATTCTTGACAATTCCGATCAAGCGGGAGCGCTGGGCTACCATGACGTGACCAGCGAAGGCCTGCCCATGGGCAAAGTCTTCGCCGCCAGCGATTTGACGGCGGGCACTTCGTGGACCGTGACCGCGAGCCACGAACTGCTTGAAATGCTGGGCGACCCTGATATTAACCTGAGCGCGTTCATCCAGAACGCAGATACGACGGGAACCCTCTACGCTTACGAAGTTTGCGACGCGTGCGAGGATGACAGCTTCGGTTACCAGATCAACAACATTCTGGTATCGGATTTTGTCTACCCGGCATGGTTTGAAACTTTCAGGACGCAAGGTTCCACCCAGTTCGACCAAATGAAGCAGATTCAAAATCCCCTGCACTTGCTGAAGGGCGGCTACATTGGAACTTTCAACGTGACTGCCGGCAGCGGCTGGCAGCAACAGACCGCGGAAAAAACTCCAACAAGCGTGAAGCAACGCGGCCACGTGGGCTCGCGTCGCGAACGCCGCGCCACGCCGCGCACGCAATGGATCAACAGCCTGCCGCAACGCAAGATTCTCGCCAACGCGCACGAGTATCGCAAGCACGTGCAGGCGATCACACGGCGAGGGGAAGCGGCATAGATTTTCAACTCAGTTTTTCAAGGCAGATTTCGCTGTTGTACTCCCCCCTTCGGCCCCGCGCGCTTGGCGTGGGGCCTCTTTTGCCAGTAAATCGTGCCGTGAAGTCGGGACTCATGGGCCTGCTGACATCAGCTGCCTTCCGCGCTATGCTTCCGCCATGCGAAGGCAACAGTTCAGAACAATCCCGCTCTGCGTCGTCTTCTTTGTCCTCCCCGCTCTTTCGGCTCAGCTGCCGGCGACTGTGCCCGTCGCCATCCGAGTAGTAGACGAATCAGGAGCGGCCGTTCGGCACGCTCAGGTTCAAGTCGTTCCCATAATCGATTCAGCCCCGAAGATGGAAACGGATGCGAAGGGCCGTCTCTCGCTTGACCTGAAACCGGGTGGCTACGACTTGTTGGTTCAAATGCCCGGCTTCAAGAAGTTCACTACGCACGTTGAAGTATTGGCGTCGAAGGAGGGTCAGACAATTCTAGTTGTGTTGCAGGCGGAGCCTGGTGGCGCAGCAGAAGTTGCGGGAGCTCCGACCGATGTTTTGGTGTTGTGGAGCTACCCGTACTATGACGCGGTTCGGATTTCTGCATCCGACTTTAAGGCCTTGCCGCACCTCCGAGTCAGTATTCACAACCCTCACACCAAGGTGGACGAGACTTACTCCGGCGTTCGCCTCGCCGATCTGCTCGCCAAGCTGGGGGCGCCGTTAGGCAGCGAACTCCGAGGCGACGCTCTCGCCGGCTACCTGGTCGCGACGGGCTCCGACGGGTACAAAGCCGTGCTGGCGCTGGGTGAGGTCGATCCAAGCTTTCATCCCGGAGAAGTTATCGTGGCCGATGCGATGAACGGGAAGCCACTCGACGAGCATTCCGGCCCGTTTAAGCTTGTGGTCAGCGAAGACAAGCGTCCGGGGCGCTCAGTCCGCAACCTGGTCAACATCGAGTTGAAGTCGACTCCCTAGGGGAGCTGGGAGGGCAATTATTTCTGCGTTGGCGTTTTCTCAGTGGTCGCTTTCGCCTTGTCCGTTACATGTTTCAAGTGGTCTTTGAATTGGTCGAGGGACTTGTCGTTTGTTTGTGCCCCGACCTGAACGGCTTTTTGACAGTTCTGCAACGCGAGGCTAAGCTTCCCCGCCCCCTCGTATCCGTCGGCCAGGCTATCGTAAACATTGGCCGAGCCGGGATAGAGTTCCACATTGTGCTGGAAAACTGCGACCGCTTCGTCAAATTTCTTGTCGCCCAGCAGACGATAGCCGAGGCCATTGATCAAATTCTCCGCCACCGGAATCGTGTAGCCATATCGCTGTGACAGTTCGCGATAATGTTGCTCGATGCCGGCCATCCCTCCGACGGGCGCCCCGTCTTTATCGCGAGGCATCTCCCAGTCGGCAAAAATGCTGCGCAAGCCCGCGTAGTGCGCACGCAGCACAGTTGAACTATGGTTTTCGTCGGGGAATTGCGCGGACTCCCAGCGGAAATCCTTGGGCGCTTTCGCTGTCAGCGACTTCTTCAGTTCGTCGAATCCGCTCTGCATCTTCCCGCCCTCGCCCCCCAAGGAGAAGAAAAGCGTCTTGTTCAGTTCGGCGCGCGCGGCGAAGAAATCCTGCGCCTGATGCAGCGTATGCTGGTCGTCCCACCACAGGCTGGGGCTCACTGCGATGTAGGCCTGAAACATGTCGGGACGCGAAGTGAGAATGTGGATGGCCATCAGGCCGCCAAGCGAATGTCCGGCGAATATGCGATAAGGCGCGGTGCGGTAACTCCGCTCGATCTGCGGCATGAGTTCAGTCTGTATGAAATCGAAGAAGCGGTCTCCGCCGCCGCTGGTCGGCGTGGCTTCCTTGCCGGAAGAATCTTTCTCACTCGAATGTGTGGGCGTGAGGTCGCGGGTGCGGTCAGTATTGGTAATACCGACCACGATGAGCGGCGGCATGCGTCCGTTGTCGACCAGAAAATCGATGGAGTTCCCTATCTCGTTGATGTGTCCGTCGCCGTCGGTAAGATACAGCACGGGAAGCGAGCCTTTCCCGGACTCGTAACCATGCGGCGTCCGCACCCAGACGACGCGGTCTTCGTTGAGAATGTTGGAGTGTACGACGAGTTTCTGCGGGATAGGCGGAGCGATGTCCTGACCGACGGCGGCCATGGTTACAAGCGAAACGAAAAAAGCAGCGAGAAGAAGGCGGGAAGTTAAGAGCTTCATTGGGCCTCCGAGGTCTTCAGAACAGACGAGGCAAATCGAAGAATGTTATCGCGATATCAGATCAAGGCCGAGGTTTGATGCATTACACGCCCAGCTTTTTGACTTCTTCGTTGTAGTACTTGCGGTAGAGGATGTCCCACTCTTGCGAGCCTTCGAGGATGGTGCGTTTCTGGCTCTCAATTTTCTGGCGGGCGGCGACGTCGATGCGTTCTTCGTGATTGAGCAGGTCTTCGAGAATCTTGCGGGTTTCCTGGCGGATGGTGTTGGGGTCTTCGATAAATTCCACTTCGTCCATCTGCTTGAGGACGTCGGAGACCGCACGGGCCAGCACGTTCACTTTGTCGCGGCTGAGCCTCACAGCACCGCCTTGTACTTGCGTACCAGTTCGGTTTTCACCTTGCGGAACATTTCCTGGTAGTTGGCGCCGGTTTTCTGCATTTCGTCGGAATAGGCTTCAAGGATGACGCGCACTTCGTCGTTGATGCGGTCTTCGAGCGTGAGTTCTTCGACCAATGCGGCGTGCACGCGCTCGGTGACTGCCGGCACCTTCCCGGTCTCAATAAACTTGCCGGCAATCAATTTCTTGGTCAGTTCGCGGGCTAAATAGCCCACATATTCTTTGGAAAGAAGCATGCGTAGATCGGAGGCACTGCATCAATGATTTTGAATGAAAAAGTGTAACACACACCGAGCGGCACTTCCGTTGTCAGTGTGCAGCCGCCTTCCCGAACCACTCCTCGAACCACTCCAGCGTTCGCAGATTGTAGTCGCGCGCGTCGGCCTGCTTCACGAACATGTGTCCTTCATTCGGATAGACCACCAGCGTCGTCGGCACCTTGAGCGTGTGCAGCGCGTGCCACCATTCCACGGACTGTTCCATGGGAACTTCGCCATCGCGCTCGCCGACCAGAATGAGCGTAGGCGTTTTCACAGCTTTCACGAAGTGCATGGGGTCGCTCTTGGCATAGACCGCCGGGTCATCGTATACGGAGGCGCCGAAGAACGGGATCATCCATTCGTCAATATCGTTCAAGCCGTAGTAGCTGAGCCAGTCGGAAAGTCCCGCGCCCGCGACCGCCGCGGCAAAGCGCTTGGTCTGCGTTTCCGCCCACATCACCATGTAGCCGCCATAGCTGTGGCCCCGGATGCCGATGCGTTTCGGGTCGATCGGGTACTGTTTCGAGAGCGCGTCCACGCCGGCCATGATGTCGCGATAATCGCCGCCCCCGAAATCTTTGACGTTGCCCTCGGTGAAGGCTTCGCCCTGCCCCTGGCTACCGCGCGGGTTGGGGCACAGCGCGAAGTAGCCTAATACGGATTCCGCTCCCGTGAGACCCTCATCCCAAACCGAGACGCACGCATGCGACGGTCCGCCGTGCACGTTCACCACCAGCGGGTAAGTTCTTGCGCGATCGAAATCCTTAGGCAGGGTGAGCCACCCTTCTATGCGGGTGTTGCCGTTCATCCAGTGAACGTTGTGCGTTTCACCCCAGGTGGATGTGACACCGCTATTCACATGCGTGATCTGCGCCCACTTGCCGACTGGGCCGGCCCAGGCTTCCGGCGGCGTGCTTGCCGATTCGCGAACCACCGCGACTACCGATCCGTTGCGGGAAAAGGAAGCGCCGGGCCCCCAGCCACCGCTGGCTGTGCCCACGAGCTCTTCGCCGATCCAGAGCGTACGGATCGGGCCGCCGTCGAGACCCACGTTCGCAAAGCTTGAGTTGCCGTCGAGGTTTTGGGCAAACACGATTCGGTCCGGGGCCGCCCAGGATAATTGTGAGGGAGATGTTTTGACCCCGGGAGTGAGATTCCGCGCCATTCCGCCGGCCAGCGGCACGAGCTTGATATCTCCGCCGATGAGGCCGGCGTCACTCATTAAGCCTTCGATGAAAGCCACATTCTTGCCGTCGGGTGAAACGTGTGGATCGGCCATCTGCAGCTTCGGCTTATAGATCTCGTGCATCTCGCCCGTCTGCGCAGTAATGCGATACAGGCGAGCTACCCACCAGTTCGCGTCGCCATTGCCGTGCGCGGCAATCGCCGCCCAGCTTTGTCCGTCGGGAGTCCAATCGTATTCGTAAACGTAAACGTCGGCGGGCGAGGCCTGGAACAGCTGATTTGTGCCCAGATCGATTACCGCGACGCGCTGCTCGTAGATTTTCTCGTCAGCTACTCCCGTCAGGGGAGTCATCGGCTGCAGTGGCCCGGCCACCCGAGGCATTCCTTCAATGAAAAGCAGAGCCAGCTTCGATCCGTCGGGAGAAAATCGCGGCGTCTCGGCGTAACCTTTCAGTTCGGCCCGCTTCACCGAATTGCCGCCGTCGGCCGAGACGGTCCAGAGCTGGGATGATGGCCGATCTCCCGGCAGGTCCGCCAAGAATGCCAGCTGTTTGCTGTCCGCCGACCAGGCCAGTTCGCGCACGCGAAGTTTGCCCTCGACAGAAATCGAGTGCGCTGCGCCCCCGCTCAGGGTGAGTATGGTGATTTCTCCGTTCGTGAGGTACGCCACCTGAGTTCCATCCGGTGACAACGCCACTTGTTCGATCGGCTTGGCGTGCGGCATGGAATCGAGCACGCTGGCGGCGAGGGATGGCGCCTGCCCCTGCAGGCGCGGAGCAAAAGTGAAGGATGCTGCAATTAGGCAGAACAAACCAAAAAATCGCGCGCTACCACTGACGACAGCTTTCATGGAAAATGAGTATACCGCGCATGGTTGCTAAATCGCAGGCTGTCAGGGTCCTCCGCCGCTGGCACCTTGCCAGCGAACGGAATACAATGCTCTCTTAGCCGAAATTTTCTATGTCTCCCATCCCTGACGATCTCACCACAATCAAAGACGACATGGTTGCCTTCGTTGAAGGCCATGGCATGCGCCGCTTTCACGGTTACGTGGACTACGAGGAAGTCCAGTGCGTGATGTGGGAAACGGGCGGGAATCCCGATGGCTGGAAGGATTTCGTGGAGCTGGCGAAGACTGCCGGCGCCCCGTTTTTGACCATGCACTCGTGGACGCTGGAGCGCACTGAGCTCGACGAACTGGTGCAGCGGCTCTCCACCTCAGAATTCACCGACAACGAAGACGTGGAAGACGCGCGCTGGCTTCGCGCCTACGCCGGCAAAGTAGGATTTCTTCAGTTGGGATGGGCCTACCAGGGCTCGATGTTCCTCTGCGAAGTCAGCACTGAGTGGTACGAACGTTACCAGCACTTGCTCGAAGTTTCCGATGAATTCGGCGGCCTGGCTATCGACGAACCCGGACAGGACGAAGAGAGCTGAAATTGTGTGGCACGAGATTATGCGGTACCGGGTCCCCGACCCGGTCGCCCAGCGCAAGCTCGGCGATTTTGTTTTTGTTCGTGAAGGTTGCCGCCATCTGGAATATCCCTTCAGGTAGTAAACTGCTCCGTTCACCATGCGCTGGATTCATAAGTTCGCAGACCGTGATCTGGCCGAACTCTTAGCCGCGGGTCTGCGTACCGATGCCACATTGCACGGCCTGATCAGCGAGCGCACGGCTCGCGTTCTCGCGCCGCTTCTGTTATGTCGCGGCATCACCGACGCAGAGTCAGCCACCCGCTTCCTCGCGCCATCACTTTCTCATCTGCACCCACCCGAGCTCATGACCGGCCTTGGCGCCGCCGTCGATCGCATCGAAGCCGCCATCGAGCGCAAAGAACGAATTCTGATTTACGGCGACTACGACGTGGATGGCACCATGGCCGTGATCGTTCTGAAGACGGCGATCGAACTCTGCGGTGGCGCTGCCGATTTCCACGTTCCGCACCGCATTCGCGAAGGCTACGATCTGCGCGATGATGTGATCGAACGCGCGGCGGCAGCGGGCGTGCGGCTGATCCTTAGCGTGGACATGGGCATCCGCGCTTTTGCACCGGCGGAGACCGCGCGGCGCCTGGGCGTCGATCTCATTGTCACCGATCATCACCTGCCTGGGCCTGACGGTGTGCCCAAAGCGTTCGCCGTTGTCAATCCGAATCAAGCAGTATGCGAATATCCCTACAAGCAGCTCTGCGGCGCGGGCGTGGCATTCAAGCTGGCTCAGGGATTGATGCAGCGCCGCCTCGACGAAAAAGTTCAGAACAAGTTGCTGTTGTCGTTCATGAAAGTGGTGGCGATTGCCACGATTGCCGACGCGGTGCCGCTTACGGGCGAGAATCGCGTCTTTGCCAAGCTCGGTTTAGATGCCCTGCGCAGGGCGGTGAATCCCGGCCTGAGGGCGCTGCTTGAAGTCGCGCAGATTTCCGCGCAGCGTCCGCCCACTTCTGGCGAAGTTGGTTTTCGCATAGCGCCGCGTATTAACGCTGCTGGCCGCATGGACGTGGCGCGCGACGTGATCGAACTCTTTAGCGTGAAAGATGCTGCGCGCGCCCGCGAATTGGCTGCCAAACTCGACCAGCTCAATACTGCGCGCCAGGAAGAAGAGCGGCGCATTCTGCGCTCGCTCGAGGAGCGCATCAGCGCGGACCCCGCATTGTGCGACGCCTATTGCATCGTGCTCGATGGCGAAGGCTGGCATCGCGGCGTGATCGGCATCACGGCCACGCGCGTGGTCGAGCGCTACAACCGACCTGCGGTCGTGATTTCCTGCGAGGGCGAGGAAGCTTTCGGCTCGGGCCGCTCGATTCGCGCCTTTCATCTGCTGGAGGGCATCGAATCCTGCCGCGATCTTTTCTCCCGCTACGGCGGACACGCTCACGCCTGCGGCTTCGCCATGCCCACAGCCAACATCGAAGCGCTGCGCGGGCGCCTGGACGCGTTTGCCCGCGCCCGGCTCACTCTCTCGGATTTCGAACCCGTGCTCGATGTCGATGGCGATCTGCACTTCGAAGAAATCACGCCCGAGCTTTTTCAGGTGCTCCGCCTCCTCGAGCCCTATGGTGTGGGAAATCCCGAACCGGTTTTTCTTGCCCGCGGCGCAGAGTTAACCGCGCCGCCGCGGATCATGAAAGACAAGCATGTGAAGCTGAAACTCCGCGCGGGACGCAGAATGAGTTCAATCGAAGTGTCGTCTTCCGATGACTCGGAACTCTCGGCCGCCGCCATCCTCGCGACTCCTCGCTGTCATCCCGACGGAGCGGCGATCCGGCACAGCGATAAGGCGGCGGCCGTGGCCGAAGGCTATTACGCTGCGGATAGCGCACGACTGAGAACTGAGAACCGAGAACTGAGAACAGGTCTGAGAATTACCTTCGACGCTCTGGCCTGGAACATGGCCGAGCGCCTGCAGCACTCGCCGCTCCTCGCGGGCGACACCATCGACATCACCTTCACGATCGGCCACAACGACCATCCTGAGTACGGCGGCCTCGAGCTCTCTCTCCGCGACTTCAAGAGTGGTGTAAAGGGCTCGGACAAAGCGGAGTCGCGCGCACCCGACGAAAGGGCGGTTCGCGCCCATCCACATCCCGCATAACGCGTTGCCGTCTCACCACAAGTGGTAATAGCCGTCGCGCCGCGCCAGGTCCACTTTCACTCCAAACAATTTCGACAGGCGTTCCACCCCTAGAATTTCCTCTTTCGGCCCATCTGCCACGATTCGTCCCTGGTCCATCAGTACCACGCGCTGAATTTCGGGCACAATGTCGGGTAGTTCGTGGGTCACCAGAATGATCCCGATGCCTGAGTTCGCAAGATCGCGCATGGCCTGCCGCACCGTGTGTTGCGCCGCCAGATCGAGCGAGTTACAGGGTTCGTCGAAGAGCAGCGCTCGCGGGGAGTGCGCAAGTGCCCGCGCAATCAAAACGCGCCGCGCCTCGCCCGAAGACATCTCAGCCACCGGTCGCGCCGCGAGATGAGCAATCCCTAACTTCTCGAGTGCGGCATCCGCCAACTTCTTTTTCCCAGGGTCCACGGTATGGTTCGGCCAGATCCCTGTGCTGCTGAAAAAGCCCGACAGCACCACATCGCGTCCGCTGGCCTCGCCGGTGCAAAAGGCCATCAGGTCATTCGAAACAATCCCCAAGAGCGCCCGCAGGCTAAACACGTCCCACGATTCCTCGCCCAGAATCTTCATCCCCGAGCTGGGCGGCGTCGAGTCGGACGTCGAATCCCGAGTCGAGTTCGGCACGACGGGATAGCACTCGCGAGTAATGGTCTTGATCAGCGTGGACTTCCCGCATCCATTCGGCCCCAGGATGGCGACGTGCTCCTCCACCCCGATTCGCAGGCTGAAATCGTCCAGCGCACGAGTCTGGCCCCGCATCACGCAGACGTTGGTTAATTCCAATAGGGGAGGTGTCGCGCCTCTGGTCATTGCATCCAAGTGTAGATGAGCCGCAAGCCACCGTGAGCTGGGAACTGACAACTGACAACTGGGTACTAGCTACTGGCAACTGCTTTTTAGCATTACACTGAACTCGGATGCCGCTTCCGGTCTACCATTTACGACGCTGGCTGGTGGCCATTGCCGTAGTCTGCACACTGGTTGTCGCCGGTAAGTATTTGCGCGTCCGCCTCCACCAACTCAGCGTCTTAAGAAATATCCCGGGCAAAATCGGAGTCGACGTCAAAGAAACCGCCACGGGATTCCAGTACTCCAAGTCCGACGGACAGCGCACCCTTTTCAGCATCGAGGCTAGCGATCTCAAAGAATTCAAACTCAACAGCCGTGCCGAGTTGCACAAAGTCAGCATCGTGCTCTATGGGCGCGAATCCTCGCGCTTCGACCGCATTTATGGCGATGACTTCAGCTACGACCCCAAATCTGGGGTCGTCAGCGCGAAGGGCGACGTGCAGATCGACTTGGAGGCCAATCCAACAGGCCGTTCCAATCCCGATCAATCCGCCCCCAAGGAACCCAACAACCCCATCCACCTGAAAACGCGCGACTTGACCTTCAATCGCGAGACCGGGAACGCCGTCACCGTGGCGCGGGTTGAGTTTCGCACACCCCAGGCTACGGGATCCGCTGTGGGCGTCCAGTATGCGGGCAAGACCAACACGCTGATCCTGGCCTCGCAGGTGCGCTTGGAAATGACCGGGCACGACCATTCGACCATCGAGGCCGCGAGCGGCCTGATTACAGGGGATCCTCGCATCGTCCTGCTGGATCATCCCAAACTCCTGCGCGGGAATGAAACCCTGCAGGCGGATCGCGCCAAAATGTTCCTTACCGCGGACAACAACGTGGAGCGGATCGTGGCCGAGGGCAACGTGCGAGCGCAAATGGACGAGGAGGGAAAGGGGAACGGCTCCCGCGGGAAGCACACTCAGAAGCATGCAGTGCCGGCACAGCCGGCAGAGACGCGAGTGAACGCAGACCAGGCTGAGTTCCTGCTGACCAGCAAGCAGAATCGGTTACGCACCGCGACCTTGACGGGCCACGTGGAATTTGACCGCGCTGGCGCCCAACCCTTGCAAGGCATGGCGGGTCGGGTGATTCTTGACTACTCCGGCCAAAACGAACTGCAAAAGGTGCATGCTCTCGATCACGTGCGCCTAACCCAAAGTGGCGCGAAGCGCCAAAACGCAGCCGGGAAAGATTCCAGCTCAGACTTTGCCATGACCGCGTCAGCGGTTGATTTTCGTGTGGGTGCTGGTCGGTTTCTGGACCGTGCTGAAACCTTCGGCCCAGCGCAAATCACGATTCTTTCTACTCCCGCTCCCGCCCAACCCAACACCGGCCCGCAGCAGACCCTCGTCACCGCGGGCAAGTTCAGCGCGAGGTTCGAGACCGTCGCCGGAAGCACACGCTTAACCGCAATTCACGGCGCTCCCGACGCCCGCATCGTCAACCACAGCCCAGGCCAGCCTACCCGGACCAGCGCCAGTGAGAGCGTCGACGCAAGTTTCCTCGCAGAAGGAGGCATCGCCGCCGTAACCCAGCAGGGCAGCGTTACGTACACCGATGATCAGCCTTCCGACAAACGCACGCAGGCCACCGCAGACCAGGCCCGCTACACCCCCACCGACCAGATGCTTGAGCTCACCGGCAGCGCACGGACTGGCAATCCCCGCATCAGTGAAGGAGGCATGGCCACGACCGCGAAAACCATACGTATCAACCGCGCCACTGGCGAAGCGCTGGCCGAGAGTGACGTGAAGAGCACATACAGCGAATTGCTGGAGCAGCCGAACGGTTCTCTGCTGGCTTCGTCCTCGCCCATTCACGTGACGGCACGAAGCATGACGGCAGGCAACCATCCCGCGATCGCCGTCTACTCTGGAGACGCCCGACTTTGGCAGGATGCCAACGTCATCGAAGCCCCGACCATTCAGTTTGACCGCGAACACCGTTCCCTGGTCGCTCAGGGAACCCCAGCCAGGCCGGTCTCGACGATTCTGGTGCAGCCTCAGCGGGTTCAGTCTCCGCAAGCACAGCCCCAACGGGACCAGCCGGAGTCGACCCAGCTCAAAGAGGTCCCGCCACTGGCGAGAGACCGAGCCAAACCATGGAAAAAGAGGGGGGTTGTAGGCAAACCGGATGGGCCGAGCCTCTTGGCCATCACTGCGGCACGACTTACCTACACCGATTCCGAGCGCAAGGCTCACTATGAGGGAGGTGTTTCTGCCAAGAGCGCCGACTTCACGGCGTCTGCTCAAAACATGGACGTCTATCTGCTCCCACGCAATCAAGGTTCAGGTCAAACTACGTCCCATCAATCAGTTACGGGCCAGGGGAGGATCGACCGCGTGGTCGCCCAAGGCCACGTTCTTGTGCAACAACCCAACCGACGCGCAGAAGGGGAGACCCTGGTTTACACCAACGCAGACGACAAGTTTGTTCTGACGGGAGGCCCGCCTAGCATTTTTGATGCCGAACAAGGCAAGATTACGGGGGTTTCGTTGACTTTCTTCAGGGCCGATGATAGGGTGCTGGTAGAAGGCGAAGCAAGTACTCCTGTGGTAACTCAGACCCGAGTGGCCCGGTAAATGGCAAGATAAATGCGTGGACGATGATGCGTATTCTGGCCACGGAAGAAATTGGCAAATCGTATCGTGGCCGCCGCGTTGTAAACGGTGTCAGCCTGCGGGTGGAACAGGGCGAAGTTGTTGGATTATTAGGCCCTAACGGCGCCGGCAAGACGACCACTTTTTACGCCATTGTTGGCCTGATCCCTCCCGATACTGGCCGAGTGTTGTACGACGGTCAGGACATTACGGACGTTCCCATGTATTTGCGGGCTCGTCAGTATGGCATCAGCTATCTCCCACAAGAAGCGTCGGTTTTTCGCAAACTTACGGTGGAAGAAAACATCCTCGCGGTGCTGGAGGCGCAACCGATTTCCTGGCACGAGCGCCGCGAGAAGATGGAAAAATTTATTGACGGACTGGGGCTGGAACACATCCGCCAGAATCGCGGATATGCCCTTTCCGGGGGAGAGCGCCGGCGCGTGGAAATTGCCCGGTGCCTGTGCATCAATCCCACGTTTATTTTGCTGGACGAACCGTTTTCCGGGATCGACCCGATCGCGGTGCTGGATTTGCAAAAAATCATAAGCGGCTTGCGCTCGAGCGGCATCGGAGTACTGATCACCGATCACAACGTGCGCGAGACCCTTTCGGTTACTGATCGCGCTTACATCATCGATGACGGCAGAATTTTCCGTCATGGCGCGCCCGAGCAGTTGGCTAGCGATCCGGAAGTGAGACGAGTGTATCTGGGCGAGAGTTTTTCGCTGGTGTGAGAAGGACAAGGTTCCAAAGTTTCAAGGTTTCAATGTTTCAGAGTACAGCGCTGCTGACTGACTCCGCAACTTTGCAACGTTGAGATCCTGAAACTTTGAACCTTTTGATCTTATGGTCATGTTGCAGCACAAATTGAGCGTCAAGCTGTCGCAGCGCCAGATCCTTACTCCCGGACTGGTGCAGATGGTTTCCGTGCTGGCGCTCAACAAGCTTGAACTGAAGGACATGATCAATACCGAGATGGTTGAGAACCCGGTTCTCGAAGAACTCGAAGAGTCGGTCCCGCTGCTCGATGAGGTTGGAGGAAAAGAGGCGGACCGCGAGCGCGCCGCCACGGTTTCCACCGAAGAGAATCCCATCGCGGCGGTCGAGAAGAAAGATCCGTTTGAAGAGATCGATTTCGGTTCGTTTTTTCAGGATTATCTTGATCCTGGTTATCGCAGCCGCGGCGAGATGGAAGAGATCGAGCGGCCATCGTTCGAGAACTTTCTTTCGAGACCTGGGAATCTCACCGACCACTTGGCCTGGCAGTTGGGCGCGCTCAGCCTGCGCCGCGAGGTGCGCGAAGCCGCCGACCTGATCATCGGCAATCTGAACGAAGACGGATATTTGATCGCCAGCGACGACGAACTGCTGGGAGTCGCGCCGCCCACGTCGCCCCAAGCCGATGTCGTCACCGCCAAGAAAATCGTAAGCGAGGCGCAAGCGCTGGGCATCGCCGAGGGCGGCCTGGCAGTGGAATCGCTGGGCGGAGACCGCGCGGCTGGGAATGGTTTAAGCGAAACCCGCCTCGCGGAGGATATAACCGCAACGGGAGAAGCCGACGGTAATTTCGCCGACGCGGCGAACGCTGACGAATTTTCATCTGCGGCAGAAGCCGGCACCGCGAGTGAAAGCGAGGATTCCGGCCATCTGTCCTCTCCCGACGCTTTGAGCGAGGATCTTCGCCGAGACGCGTCGTTCTCTTCGCCATCCGGCGACACCGCGGCAGCGGTTGCGCCCGCTTCTGAGCCGGCAGCGCCAACACAAACTCCATCTCCAGTGTGGACTCCGGGATTTTCCGCCGCCGATTTGCAAGAGGCGCTCGACGCAGTCCGCCAGCTCGATCCTCCAGGCGTCGGTTGCCGCGACCTCCGCGAGTGCCTGCTCTATCAGCTTCGCTATCACGAGCAACAGCTCGCTTCGCAAAAGAACGGCGACAAAACCGGAGAGCGGAATGGCAACGGCACGGCACAGATTGTGCGCGATGCCACCGCCATTGTCGATCAGCATCTGCGCGCACTGCAGAACAAGCAACACAAGGAAATTGCCCGCGCCATCGGCCGTCCGCCGGAGGCCATCGAACAGGCGCTGAACTATATCCGCACTCTCGATCCGCGCCCAGGCTTGCGCTACAACAAGACCCAGCCGCGGCTGATCGAGCCCGACGTTGCTTTCGTGAAGCACGGCGACGAATGGCTGGTCATCATGAATGACGAAGACCTGCCGCAGCTTCGCCTTAACCCGGCTTACAAGAAGCTCGTCACCCGCGACGGCACCAACGACAAGACCACTCGCGATTACGTGAAAGAGCGCTACAAGAGCGCCATTCAGCTCATCAAGAATATCGAGCAGCGCAAGCAGACCATCACCAAGGTCTGCTATTGCATCGTCGCCCGCCAGCAGGATTTTCTCGAACGAGGCATCGACCAGCTAAAACCCATGATGATCAAGGAGGTGGCCGAAGAAATCGGCGTGCATCCTTCCACGGTAAGCCGCGCGGTGGCCAGCAAATATGCTCACACTCCCCAGGGCGTATTCGAGTTGCGCTACTTCTTCAGCGAGAGCGTGCAGGGCCCCGAGGGTGGCAACACGTCGTTGCTAATCCTCAAACGCCGCGTCAAAAAGCTCATCGACGAAGAAGATCCCAGCCGTCCGCTCACCGACGAGCAGATCACCCGCATCCTGCAATCGCAAGGCATTCAGGTGACCCGCCGCACGGTGGCCAAATACCGCGAAGATATGCGCATCCCGAGCACGCACCAGCGCCGAGTAAAGAAATGAGTCGTTAGTCGTTGTCGTTGGTCATTCGCAACCATCAGCGGCGAGACGATTCTTGGCTAACGACGAACGAGCGAGAACTAACGACCAACGACAAAAGTGCAGTGCCCGTTTTATCCGATGGTAAAGACTACGAGGGGGCGCTCATGAACGTGGAGTACACGGGAAGACACTACGAAATTACTTCCGCCATCCGCAAAGAAGTAGAAACCGGCCTCACCAAGATCCGAAAAATTCTCGGCGACAAATTTGAAACCAAAGTGATCCTGGCCGTGGAAAAGCACCGCCATAAGGCCGAAATCACCATTAGCCCCCGCAACGGTCCGCTGGTCGGCCTGGCTCAGGCCAAGGACATGATCATCGCCGTCAACGAAGCTCTCGACCACCTGGAAAGGCAGGCGGTGAAATACAAAACCCGTTGGCAATCGAAGAAACGCTCGGCCCGCAAAACCGAAGAAGTTAAGAAATGGAATGGCCATTCCATATCGCCGCTTGAACAGGAAGCCGACTTGCAAACCTCCGTCGGTCTATCGGAAAAAACCGCCGTGCCCGTGGTCGTGCACAAGTACCCGGCCGTCGCCAAGACCACGGAAGTGCACTTGGTCCGCTCCGACGACGCGGTCGCCATGCGCCCCATGACTCTCGAAGAAGCCATCAAAGAAGCCCATTTCAAAGATCGCGATGTCTTCGTGTTCCGCGACCCCAAGGGCAAAGTGATGATTCTGCACCGCACTCGAGACGGAAAGATGGAACTGATCGAAGCGCCGTAAAACAGCTGTCAGCTTTCAGCCATGAGCTATCAGCAGGAATCGGTGCCCCATTTCTCGCGCTCTTTGCGAGAAGCGGGTTTTCGGTTTAGTCCGCGTGAAGACCCCGTCCCACGGAATCGTTTCAATAGCGGGAATTCACGTGCTAGAATTCGCCTTCGGTGAGGACCTTCCCTATGCTGACCCACAAGCATTTTTCCGTTCTGATGTTTTTCGTCTTGTCCCAAGTGCTAACTTCGTCGCATCTCGCCCGCGCGCAAGCTGTTCCTCCCGCCCTCAAGCTCTCCGTCCACTGGGAAGAACTTACTGCCTCCGATTTCCGCGAAGGCATTCAACGCTCGCAAGGGACTTGTCTGCTTCCCTTTGGCATTCTGGAGAAGCATGGCCCGCACTTGCCGTTGGGTACCGATTTGCTCGATGTCCGCTATGCCGCCCTGCACGCCGCCGAGCAGGAATATGCGGTCGTCTTCCCGGAATATTATTTCGGACAGATCGCCGAGGCCCGCCACGAACCGGGAACCATCGCCTATGGCCGCGAGATGCAACTCGCGTTGCTGCAGGAAACTACCGACGAAATGGCCCGCAACGGCTGCAAGAAAGTGTTGATCGTCAACGGCCACGGCGGCAACGAGCATCTGTTGCCGTTCTTCGCGCAGTCGCAGCTGGATAAGCCGCATGATTATGTGGTCTATGTTTTCGACGAGCGCACGCCGCAGCACGGTGGGCCAGCAAAGAAGACCACGATCGACATGCATGCCGGCGAGAGCGAAACCTCGAAGATGCTGATTTCCCGCCCCGATCTCGTGCACCAGGACCGCGCCACGAACGAATCCGGCGCCGACCAGCACCGCCAGAAACTTCCGGAAGGCGTATATACGGGAATCTGGTGGTATGCGCGTTTTCCAAACCATTATTCCGGCGACGGTTCTGCGGCTACCAAAGAGCTGGGCGAATATCAGATGAAGTGGTGGATCGATTCAGTCGTGAAGGCGATCGTAGCGGTGAAGACCGACGACGTGAGCCTGAAACTGCAAAACGAGTTTTACGAGAAGAGCAAGCACCCGCTGGACACGCAGCCGTGAAGGGATTGCAGATTTCCTGATTTAGATTGCAGGTTGAGCAGCCCATAACCCGGAATTGTGAGATCCTCGATCGGCAATCCGAAATCTGCAATCGCAACTCACGAACTCCCGATCAGCACGCCCGTGATGAACACCAGCACACCGCCTAGCCCAACCTGCAGCGCGGCCGATACCCACGGAGTATCCATGTAGCGCTTGCGGATCCAGGTGATGACGCCCAGTTCGGCGACTACCACCGCACCTGCGGCCCACAGCGCCAGGCGAAAATCTTTAAGCAAGAAAGGAAGCGTGTGCCCGATCCCGCCCAGCGCCGTCATCGCTCCGCAGACTACGCCCCGCACCCACGGATGTCCGCGCCCGGTGAGGCTGCCATCGTCAGAGAGGGCCTCCGCAAACCCCATACTGATGCCTGCGCCCGCGGAGGCGGCCAGGCCCACGAGAAATGCGTCTTGACTGCTTTGCGTTGCGAAAGCCGCTGCAAACACCGGCGCCAAAGTAGAAACGGAGCCGTCCATCAACCCCGCGAGCCCCGGCTGCACGATCTGCAGAACAAAAAGCCGGCGCTGTGCCAGTTCCTCGTCTAGCTTTACCTGAGCCGGAAGCTTTTCTTTGTCCAACTCCTGAGCGCGTTCTTCATGCTGCCGCTCCTCGTTAATGAGGTCGTCGAGCAACTGCCGCAGGCTGGCGTCCTGGGTGCGCCGCGCGGCTTTTTCGTAGAACCGTCGCGTCTCCACCTCCATCGTGCTCGCCTCTTTGCGCACCGCTTCAATGCGCAGCGGACGAGCCAGCCACAGAGCCGGCCGCGCCACAAAACCGCGCACATCCTGCCGGCGAATCAACGGAATATGCTCACCGAATTTTTGGCGGTATAGTTCAATCAGCCGCCGCCGGTGTCCCGATTCCTCCTCGCGCATGCCCTCAAACATTTGCGCCGACGCCGGATAATCCTGCCGCAGCCCTTCGGCAAAGTCGGCATATACGCGCTCGTCTTCCTCCTCCAGAGAAATCGCCAGCGCGAGCACTTCCCGTTCCGAAAGATCCTGAAATTTCTTCATGGCGCATTAGCTTACCTGCCAGAGCGGGGAGATGACAAACCGTCCTCCTCGGCCCCTCAGTGAATTCAGTGCCCTCTGTGGTTAAGATTTGGATACTCGAAAATAGAGAGTACGCAGTCGTTCTTTGCTACTATCGCGTAGATGCCAAGGAAACCCCCAGGCAAACGCACCAAAGCCGCGCCCGGAAGAGCCCGCCAGAAACGGCGCGCCCGACGCCCGCAGGCGCGCGAGTTAGTGATCATCACCGGCATGAGCGGTTCGGGGAAAGCCTCTGTCCTCAAGGCCTTCGAAGATCTCGGCTACTACTGCGTGGACAACCTGCCCATCGAATTGATCCCAAGCTTCGCCGAACTGGCGCTGCAATCCGATGAAATTCGCCGCACCGCGCTGGTGGTGGACGTCCGCGAAGGCTCGAAACTCGACCGCCTGCCCGGTATTTTGAAGGCGGTCCGGCGCATGATTCCCGCCAAAGTCGTCTTCCTGGAAGCCACGGACGCAGTGCTGCTGCGCCGGTTCAGCGAGACCCGCCGGCCGCATCCGCTAGGCACGGAGGCAGGCGTCAAGTCGGCCCTTCTGGCCGAACGCCGTCACCTGGGGGCAATTCGGGCCCTGGCCGATTTTGTCATCGACACTTCCAGGTTCAACGTGCACGAGTTGCGCCACCACATCACCGAGCGCTTCCGCGAACAATCTGCCGGAAAAAACATTCTGGTTTCCTGTGTCAGTTTCGGCTTCCGTCAAGGAGTTCCTGAAGATGCGGATCTGGTTTTCGATGTGCGCTTTCTGCCCAATCCTCATTTCGTACCCGAGTTCCGCGCTCTCACCGGGCGCAACCCGCGAGTGGCGAAATACATTCGCTCGTTTCCTCAAACCCGGGAATTCATCCAGCGCATTTCTGACCTTCTGGTGTATCTGTTGCCGCACTACATCAAGGAAGGGAAAAGTTATCTCACGATCGGCTTCGGGTGCACCGGCGGCCAGCATCGTTCCGTGATGATCGCCGAAGAAGTCTGCGGACGCCTGCGGAAGGCCGGATACCGAGTAAAAGTGGTGCACCGCGACAGCCCGAAGTAGCGCATCGGAGTGGGCAGCAAGGTTTGGCGGCGGGTCCTCCAGTCACCCTTCGAGACACCCTTCGAGACACCTTTCGAGACAACGACAAACCCTGCCGCTGAGCGGTAAAATAAGGCCTTGCACCTCATGCCAATTTCACCGGCAGCAAGCCATTGCGGCCTGGCCCATAGGGGAGCCCCATGCGGCAACTGATGCGCTTATTGCGCTATGTGCGCCCATTTCTCCTGCAACTGCTTCCCGGAGTGGGGCTTCTGGCAGCGGTGGGATTTCTCGAGGCGTTCCGGCTGATTCTGCTGAAGCCGGTGCTTGATCGCGTGCTGAACCCCGCCTCCGGGTCGGAACATATTCTGCTGTTCACTATTCCCCACACCAATCGCTCCATTTACCTGCAGCAATTTGTTCCTTCCTACATGCACAATGCCTGGACCATGGTGGCTTTTGCCCTGGTCGGCTCCACGATTCTGAAAGGGATTCTCGATTACGCCGGCACGTATCTGGTGAATCACGCTGGTTTCGGCATGATCACCGACCTTCGAGATGACCTCTACAATGCGATTCTGCGGCAGTCGGCGGCATTTTTTTCCAGGCACGCCACGGGTACGCTGCTCTCGACCATGGTCAGCGACATTGACCGCGTCCAATACGCCATGTCCGCGGTGCTGGCTGAGTTCCTGCAGCAGATTTTCACATTCATTTTCACCGCGGCCGCGGTGGTTCTGATTGGAGGCAGGCTGGCCTGGGTGCTGCTGTTGTTCGCTCCGGTCATTGTGTATTCGTCGCGCAAGATCGGCAGCCGGGTGCGCCACCACACGCGCCGCGGGCAGGATAAGCTGGCCGAGATCCAGAACATCCTGCACGAAACCATCACCGGCAACCGCATCGTAAAAGCTTTCAACACGGAAAACTGGGAAATTTCGCGCTTCCGCCAGGCGGCGCTCCGTCTGTTTCGAGCGAACCTCCGATCGGTGGCGGCGGCCGCCATAAGCTCACCCCTGATGGATATTCTCGGTGCCATCGCCGTGGCCCTGCTTTTGTTGCTGGGCCGCAATGAGATCAAGAGCGGAGAACTCACCACTGGGGCCTTCGTCGCCTTTATCGCTGCCGTTTTCAGCTTGTATAATCCGGTGCGTAAGTTCGCGCAGTTTAACAACAATTTTCAGCAAGCTCTGGGCGCCTCGTCGGAAATTTTTCGCTTCATGGATCTCGAGGACGATGTGCGCGAAAAGCCCCGCGCAAAGGCTCTGCCCAAGTTTTCCGAAAGCGTCCGCTTCGAGCAAGTAAGCTTTGCCTACGCGGCCGAGAGGGATGGCGGCCAAGCCCGAGAAGTGTTGCGCAACATCGAACTTGAAGTGAAGTGTGGTGAGGTGCTGGCCATAGTCGGTTCCAGCGGCGCCGGCAAGAGTACCCTGGTCCACCTGATTCCGCGCTTCTTCGACACGACCAACGGCCGCTTGCTCATCGATGGTTATGACATCCGCGACTTGACCCTGGCTTCCCTGCGCGCTCAAATCGGAATCGTCACCCAAGACACGGTGCTTTTCAATGATACTGTGCACAACAACATTGCCTACGGCCAGCCCTTTACTCCTCAAAAAGAAGTGGAAACCGCGGCCCGCGCTGCGCTGGCCCACGATTTTATTCGTGCCATGCCCGCGGGCTACGAAACGCTCATCGGAGAGCGCGGCGTGCGGCTTTCCGGCGGGGAACGCCAGCGTCTCGCAATTGCCCGCGCCCTGCTGAAGAACGCTCCGATTCTGATTCTTGATGAAGCCACCTCCGCGCTCGACAGCGAATCGGAGTCGCTCGTGCAGGCTGCGTTGCACAACCTGATGGAAGGGAGAACGGTGTTCGTCATCGCGCACCGGCTTTCGACGGTGCGGCGCGCCAATCGCATCGTGGTGATCGAAAATGGAACCATCGCCGACGTCGGTCCGCACGACGAGTTGATGAGCCGACTCGGGACGTACCGCCGCTTGTACGATTTGCAATTCACAAATCTGGAAGCCCCGAGGAGTGTCGTTCAGCCTTAAGCCCAGAACCGGAGCACAGACAGGTTCCACGCGGACAAAATCTATGCCGACACGATCCATGCCCATTCGATCCATGCCCATTCGATCCATGACCGGCTTTTCCCAGGTGAAGGGCGACGTGGAGCCGCAGTCCGCGGCTGGCGCCGGGAGTTCTTTCGGAGGCTCGACCGCCTCCACCAACGGGCACCTCGGCTTCGCGCTTTCGCTAAAGTCGGTGAATCACCGATTCCTCGATCTGCATTTTCGCCTGCCTTCCGGAACTGATTCCCTGGAGATGCAGCTGCGCCGACTCCTGAAAGAAGGCATGGCGCGCGGCCATGTGGAAGTGACGCTCAGTCTTGAGCGCGCCAGCGGTGAGACGTTCGTCCTGAACCGCGAACTGGTGGGCGGATATGTCGCCGCATTTCGGGCGGCGGCAGCTGAGTTCAAACTCGCCGCCGATCCTGACCTCAACGCCATTCTCCGTATTCCGGGCGCGCTGGACTCGGCCCGCGAAAACGTTGACGGAGAAATTGAAAGTGCGGTCCTGGCGAAGGTGGGCGATGCTGTGCTCCGCCTCAACCAGATGCGCGAGGAAGAAGGCCGGGGGATCGAACGCGAACTACGCCAACGCATGGCGCATCTGGTGGAGGCGGGCAAGAATGTGCAGCAGCACCGGCGCGCGGTTTTGCAAAACTACACCGAGCGGCTGCACTCCCGCATTCAGGAATTGCTGGGCGCGAGCGCCGATAAGGAACGCGTGTTGCAGGAAGTTGCGTTGCTGGTCGATCGCAGCGACATTCAGGAAGAAATCGTCCGGCTGGAGACGCACGTGCAGCACTTCCTGGGGCTGCTTGATGAGGGCGGCGAAGTCGGCAAGAAACTGGACTTCCTGCTGCAGGAAATGAATCGCGAGGCCAACACGCTGCTCTCGAAAACATCGGGCCTGGCGGGGGAAGCACTCAAGATCACCGAGGCCGGACTGGCGATGAAAGCGGAGATCGAAAAATCGCGCGAGCAGGTGCAAAACCTGGAATGAGCGAATCACAAACCACTGCCACTGGAAAAAGCGCGAAGAATGCAGCGAATACCGGCCGCAAATCGCTTGTCTATATCATCTCGGCGCCATCGGGTTCCGGCAAGTCCACGCTGGTCACCGAACTGCTAAAGCTGGTTCCGGGCCTGGAGTTTTCCATCTCCTACACGACGCGGGCACCGCGCGGCAGCGAACAGAATGGCAAACAGTATTTCTTCGTGTCGCGCGACGAGTTCAAGCGAATGATTGCAGCGGATGAATTCCTCGAACACGCCGAAGTGTACGGCAACGACTATTACGGAACCGCCTGGCGTTTTCTGCGGGAAGCAGAGCAGAGCGGCTGTGACCTTCTGCTCGATATCGACGTGCAGGGAGCTGCGCAAATCAAGCGCAAGCTGCCCGGCGCGATCAGTATCTTTATCTTGCCGCCGGATCGCAAGACCCTGGAATGGCGACTGCGCCATCGCGGCGAAGATGCCGAACACGTCATCCGTCGCCGTTTGGTCACGGCCCGCCGTGAGATTGAGAATTATGACAAATATGACTATATTTTGATCAACGACGACCTCAAGGAGTCTATCGACAGCCTGGAAGCCGTTGTGCGCGCGGGACGGTTGAACTGCTCGGGTCGAACGTTGACCGACGACGAGAAAAAGATCGTAGCTCTGGCAGATCGATGTCGTCTGGCCAATATTCGCGACCGGGTTCGGCGCATCCTCGATTCCTTTTCTACTCCGGAGGGTTCGAGCGGATAGGCGATTTCGCGGTATCATTACAGAAAGCAGCAATTGCAGGCAGCATAAGCCGCGTACGATCGATGCGGCACAAACAAGTAAGTCGAAGGCTCGATTTCCCCCGAAAGACCATAGCAAGCTCGGGTATTGTTTAAGTCGATTTCGGAAACAAGGGAGAGTCCCTGTATGAAGTTGATGGAAGGCTTCGACAGTAATTACAGGTATATTTTGGTGGCTGCGCGGCGAGCCCGCCAATTGCAATCCGGCGCACCGCCGGTGGTCGACACCATTTCGCGCAAACCCTGCCGTATCGCGCAGGATGAAATTCGCGCGGGCAAAGTGAAGTGGGAAATTCCTGAGATTCGTCCCGCCGCGGAACAGGTGGCAGAGGCTCTGGACAAGGCGCTGGGGCAAGACTAGGCAATTCATGAAAGTCGCTCTGGGTGTCACCGGCGGCATCGCGGCCTATAAGTCCGCCGAGATTGTCCGCCTGCTGCAAGATCGCGGAATCCGTGTGCAGGTGGTGATGACGCGCGCCGCCCAGGAATTTGTTCGTCCCCTGACGTTCGCCGCGCTGTCTGGTGAAAAGGTCATCACGGGCATGTTCGCATCCGGCGAAGATTGCGAAGATGATCGCGGCGGAAAGAACGACCCTAACATTGACTCCGCCATCGAGCACATTGCCGTGGCCCAATCCATCGACGCCGTCGTGGTCGTCCCAGCCACGGCCGATGTGATCGCTCACTTCGCCCAGGGAATCGCCGGCGACTTCCTCACCACGCTTTATCTCGCCACCACGGCGCCGGTTGTGATTGCCCCGGCCATGAACGTCAACATGTGGAACCATCCCGCCACACAGGCGAATCTCGAAATCCTGCGGCGGCGCGGCGTGAAGATCGTCGAGCCCGGCTCCGGTTACTTGGCCTGCGGCATGACCGGCGCTGGGCGCCTCGCGGAAAATGAGGTGATCGTCGCCGCCGTGCTCGAGGCCCTGGGCGCCTCGCAGAACTTGAGCGGCGAGACGGTGCTCATCACCGCCGGTCCCACCCGTGAAAAGATCGATCCCGTCCGGTATCTCACCAACCGTTCCAGCGGACGCATGGGCTACGCGCTGGCGGAAGCTGCGCTGCGTCGCGGCGCGCGCGTGCTGCTGGTAAGTGGGCCGGCCGCCCTCACGCCGCCGGGCGCGGCCGAACTCACGCGCGTCGAGTCCGCCGAGCAGATGCGCGATGCTGTGCTGGAACAATTGCCTCAGGCCACAATCGTCATCAAGACGGCCGCCGTTTCCGATTATCGCCCGAAAATTGCTGCCGGACAAAAAATCAAACGCAAAGGTCCGCTGACGCTCGAACTCGAAGCCACGCCCGACATCCTGAAAGAGATTTCGCTCCGCAAGCAGTCGCAAATCGTCATTGGCTTTGCCGCCGAAACTGAGAATGTGCTCGAAAACGCCCGCCAGAAGCTGGCGGCCAAGCATCTCGACGCCATCGTCGTCAATGACGTTTCCCACGAAGGCGTGGGCTTCGATTCCGACCGCAACGCGGCAATGATTCTCACTCACGACGAAGTCGTCGAGATCCCCGAAACCACGAAGTGGGAAGTAGCGCAACGCGTCCTCGACCAGGTCGTTCGCCTGCGCCAAGTGCGCAAATCGCCGCTGAAGGTCTAGCCAGGTCAAACGCGACGCCCTTCCAAATTGGCATCCTGATGCAGTCGAAGGATCTCTATCATCTTCACCACGGCCGCGGACCTTCCGCCACGCCACGTTATAATGACCACGACCCATGCCATCTGCCATAGATCCTCAAATACGCCGCGCGCTCGCCGATCGCCTGCGTTTCTACCACGAACTCGGTATCTATGATTTTTACCGGCGCGGGCCGCTCGTCGCCGAGTCCACTGAGGTAGCAGGCGAAACGGTCGACCCGGTTTTCTTCCCCAGGTTCCAACCAGAAACGCGAGAGGAAATGTCCCGAAGAAAGTCCGCCGCAGTAGCCACCCTCGCAGAGGACAACCTTGTCGATGCGCATGCATCGAAGCCAGAGAGCGGTGTCTCCGATCCCCTAGCCGCGCTCAAAATCATTCGCGAAGATCTCGGTGACTGCACCCGCTGCAAGCTCCACAAACAGGGTCGCAAGCAGATCGTCTTCGGCGTAGGAAATCCGCGCGCGGAGCTGATGTTCGTCGGCGAGGGTCCTGGCGCCGACGAAGACACCCAGGGAGAGCCCTTCGTGGGCCGCGCCGGTCAGTTGCTCAACAACATGATCAAGGCCATGGGCCTGCAGCGCGAAGAGGTCTACATCGCCAATATCGTAAAGTGCCGGCCGCCGGGCAATCGCACGCCCGAGCCCGATGAGTGCGATATCTGTTCGCCATTTCTCATGCGCCAGATCGCAGCCATCAAACCAAGAGTTGTAGTGGCGCTCGGTGCCACCGCAGCCAAGAACCTGCTGGCCATGAATTCCTCTCTCGGCGAGTTGCGCGGCCACTGGTACGACTTCAAGCCAACGGGTGTTCGCAGCAATGATCCCGCATGGTCCGGCGCGCGCCTCGCTGTCACGTATCACCCCGCGTATCTGCTGCGCGATCCCCGGCAAAAAGGCGAAGCCTGGAAGGATCTGCAAATGGTGATGAAGTACCTCGGCCTGAAGCCGCCACAAGCCACGTAGCGACGGACGCTTCGTCCGTCCTGTCGTTGTCATGCAGAGCGAAGCCGATCACCCGCGAAGCGAAGGATCAGCCCAGCCGAAGCATCTCTACTGACCTACTGTTCCGTCCCGAGGCGCGCACACCGCAGCCGGTAGTTTATCCTTCAATCAATGCCCGAATTCTGTGACGTTGCTCTGCCCGTGCCGCTGGATATGGTTTTCACGTATCGTGTTCCGGCAGAAGCCGCGCCCATAGTTGGCGGCCGTGTGCTGGTTCCCTTTCGCCAGCAGCGTATGACGGGCATCGTAGTTGAACTGCACGACCGCAAGCCTTCCGTCACAGCGAAAAACATTCTCAGCGTGCTCGACACAGCTCCCGTGCTAGACGAGCCACTCTTGCATCTCGGCCGCTGGATCGCCGATTACTATCTCGCTCCCATCGGCGACGTCTTCCGCGCCATGCTGCCGCTGGCTGCAGAGTTCAAACGCTCCATCGCCTATCGCATCACCGACCTCGGCAACATTGCGCTGCACCAGGCTGGCATGTCAGGATCGTCAGCCCGATCGCAGCGCACGCCGGAAGAGCAAGCCGTAGAATTCCGCGTTCTCGACTATCTCGCCGCGCAGTCAGCGGACGTGACTTTCGATTTGTCTGGGAAGGGCGCGGCTGCAGCCGTGCCACCAACTCCACCGACCTCCGCGTTCTTAGCCGCTGAAAGCTCCGCTCTCATCCGCGAAGACGCCCTGCGCGCTGCCACGCGCGCTACGAAATCCATTCTGGCCGGAATGATCCGCAAGAAATGGCTGATCCGCGAAGACGTTTCCGCCGCCCGCGATGCAACGCGCACCATGAAAATCGCTCTGCTCAAATCAGCAGAAGGCAGGCTCAACCAGAATCAGCAGACACTCATTGATACGCTGGCCGCGTCTGGCGGCAGAGTCCCCGTAGAAAAACTGCATGCGCTCGACGTTCCCCGAACCACGCTCAAAACGCTGGTCAAGCGCGGCCTGCTCGAGATCGTCGATGAGCCCGCCGATCGCACGATTTCACGCACCCGACCTCGTACATCGCCCTTTGCGTTCGACTTCAATTCTGCTCAGCAAGCCGCGCTCATACGCATCCGAGAAAGCGTGGCGTCTCGCAAGTCTTGCGGAATGTTGCTGCACGGCGTCACCGGCTCGGGAAAAACCGCAATTTATCTAGCTGGAATGCGCGATGTGCTTGAGGCAGGACGTTCCGCCATTCTCCTCGTCCCGGAGATCGGCCTCACCCCGGCCGTCGCCGCCGACCTGCATCAGATATTCGGCGACGCGGTCGCCATTCTGCACTCTGCGCTCTCCGATCGTGAGCGCGCGGAGCAATGGCACCGCATCAAGCGCGGGGAAGCGCGCATGGTCGTGGGCACACGCTCAGCGGTGTTCGCGCCCGTGGCGGACCTGGCTTTGATCATTGTCGACGAAGAGCACGATGGTTCTTACAAGCAGGAGGAAACCCCGCGCTACCATGCCCGCGACATCGCCGTCATGCGAGCCAAGAGGGCGAACGCCGTGGTCGTGCTGGGTTCGGCCACGCCGTCGATGGAATCGTATTTCAATGCCCAGAAAAACAAATACGCGTTGATCGAGTTGCCCGACCGCGTGGAGCTGAGGCCGCTGCCTGAAGTCGAAATCGTCGACATGAGGCAGGAGTTTCAGGAAACCGGCCACGAGCAGGTCATCTCGCGCAAGCTGGCCGCAGAAATCAACGAGCGGCTCGAACGCAAAGAGCAAGTCATGGTGCTGCTCAACCGCCGGGGCTATTCGCCGGTGGTTCTTTGCCGCGCTTGCGGCAAAACTCTCGAATGCAAAGACTGCGCCATCTCTCTCACGCATCACAAGCGCGAACAGAAAATGGTTTGCCACTACTGTGGCTTTACCGCCCCGGTCCCGAAAGTCTGTGCGCACTGTGGCAGCGAATATGTCTATTTTCTGGGCACGGGCTCCGAGAAGCTGGAAGAGTTGCTGCACGGCATGTTTCCGCAGGCGCGTATCGCGCGGCTCGATCGCGATACCGTCCGCGGCCACGAAGATTTCGAGCGTACCCTGAACGCTCTCAGCGAAGGCGAGCTCGACATGATCGTGGGCACGCAGATGATCGCCAAGGGCCACGACATTCACGGCGTCACGTTGGTCGGCGTGGTGGGCGCCGACGCGGCCTTGGGCTTTCCCGACTTTCGCGCTGCGGAACGCACGTTCCAATTGCTCACCCAGGTCGCGGGACGCGCTGGACGCGGCCAGTCTCCGGGAAAAGTGATTCTGCAAACCTTCTTTCAGGATCACTACGCCGTGCAATACGCCGCCCGTCACGACTTTGCCGGGTTCTTCGAAAAAGAATTGCGTTTCCGCAGCTGGATGCACTATCCACCCTATTCCGCGCTGGCCAATGTGCTGGTGCGCAGCAACAAAATCGACGAAGCCTTAGAGTGGTCGGGACTTTTGGGAAAGTGGTTCGACAAAACCCGCCACGAGGGCGTACGCGTGCTCGGCCCGGCGGCCGCACCGATCGTCCGGTTGAAGCGCGACTACCGTTATCACTTTATTCTGAAGTCGCCGAGCCGGGCGAAGCTGAATGGCACTCTGCGCGCCATGCTGGCTCATGCCGCGCAACTGAAGATTCCGCGAACCCAAATGATCGTCGACGTAGACGCGCTGTGGTTAATGTGAAGATTCAAAGTTGCGATGAATTCGCGACTCGACCTGCAGTCAACTCTTAATCCTGCCGGATCATCTCGATACATTCCGGATCAACTCCGGCAAAGACGAATGTTGGAACGGCGCCGGAATCAGCGTGAGCGCTAACATGGCCAGGGCAAAGAAAGCCAGCCACACGCGTGTCCCGGAAACGCGCGGCAACTCCGCTACCTGCGGATGCCGCAAGCTGCTCAACTGCAGCAGGATAGCCCAAATGAACCATCCCACCCAAAGGTAATAGCCCAGGGGCAGCAGTATGAGAATGGTTAGCCGTGAAATAAACTTGTGCGCCCGCGGCGCGAGGGAAAAAACGATGTGACCACCATCCAGTTGACCGCCCGGCAGCAAATTCAGTGAAGTTGCGAACATCCCCACCCATGCCGCAATCGCGCAAGGATGCAACAACACACGATTCAAGGGCAACGCTGCCACACTCGGTGCGCCAGCCTGCGCCGCCAGCAGGCGATGCATCCACTCAAAGATCAAGGGAAAACCCACTTGCAATTCCTGTGGCCGAAACCCCGGGCCGAGCGGTTTCGAGAGTCCCAGCGACACCCACAACACTCCCACCGAAACTACGAATCCCGCGATCGGGCCTGCAATACCGATATCGAAAAGGGCAGTCCGTGACCGAATGGGTGATCGAATTCTTATGAATGCTCCCAAAGTTCCAATCAATGTGGGCGCAGGAATAAAAAACGGCAAGGTCGCCCACACTCGATAGCGCTGGCAATAAACGTAATGGCCCATCTCGTGAGCCAGCAGAATCAGCATCAGCGCAGATGCAAAAGGCATACCCAGCTTCAGCCGCGAAGGATGCTCAAGAACCCAGCGCACCGGAAACAACGACTGGGGATCGTCGTCAAGCGAGAACACTGGCTTTCCCCGCATAAAATTCGCTTGCATCCGCGCCCCCACCACCACCGTGGTGAAGCACGTCAGCAACAGCAGCAGCGCATGCAGCCAATAAATCTGTCGCGGCGGCTGCGGAATCCACTCCACCTCAGGCCGGGCCTCTTCGCTCGTGGGATACGCTACAGGAATCGGATCAGACATTCAGAAGAATCTCAGCTGGAAATAAAGCCCGCAGTTTTAATGCACCCATCTCTAGATGCTACTACGAGTAACAGAAAGGGTTTTCTTGGCGGACTGGTCGCGAAAAAGCCAGAAACCTTCCCGACGGGAAGCTAAAAGCCAGGAGCCAGGAGCCAGAAGCTACAAGCTGTCCCTAATCAATCGATTGCAACTCTTTGCCCGGCTTAAACCGCACCGCACGCCCCGGCGGAATGGAAACTTCGGCGCCGGTACGCGGGTTGCGCCCGATCCCGGTCTTCCGCGGACGCACGTTGAACACGCCAAAGCCCCGCAGCTCAATACGATCCGAGCGCGCCAGCGCTTTCTTCATGCTCTCAAAAACCGTCTCTACCGCCAGCTCAGCCTTGGTTTTGGTGATGCCGGTCCTGGCAACCACTTCGTTGATAATATCGAGCTTAATCACAAGGGGCTCCCGGTTACAGGGTCAAAATGTGCCTCAAGTTATTGATGCTAGGGGAGATAACCGAGATTGTCAACGGGAGCATCCGCCCTATAAACCCATAGGACACCGCCAGCTTGATCGCGTTTTGTAGAGCCTCGCTGGGTTGTGGAAAAGCCGTCCGCTTCTTCGGGTGGTCGCGGAACGGGGAGTAGCGATCCCATGGGTCGGGCAAGGTGCCGATTTTTCTTACGTGACGCGCAGGTACGTCGAATACTGCTCCTCACCAATCGCAGTGAACGGGAGCATCTTAATTGCCCCGTCCGCAGTCGCTACTTCCCAACACTGCGGCCCTGTCTTTTTGGCCGCCAGCAACCGCGCCCGCGTCACCGCCGGCTGCGAATCCGTTATTGCAAACAGCACTAGCGGACCCATCATGAGCGCCGAGGTGTCCGCATGCTGCGCGTCAATCGCCTCCAGTCGCGCCGTCATCGGAAGCTCCAGTTCAATGCGATCGCCGGTTTTCCACTTCCGTTGCACGCGCGCAAAGCTACCGGCCTGCGCCCCTTCCCGCTTTCCATTGACTGCAACTGAAGCCTTCTCTGCCCAGGCGGGAATCCGTAGATTCACGGCAAACTCCGCGTGATGTGAGGTCTTGACCTCTAACTGCACATGAGCGTCGTAAGGATATTCGCCCTTTTGTGTGAGCTCAATCTGGCCGCCGCCCTGCGTCCAGCGCAGCGTCGACGGGATATAAAGATTCACATACACGCCCTTCGCATCGCGGAAATACGTATTGATCCGATAATCCGCTGCCACCTGCGGCAGCGTTCCTGAGCAGCAAGCCCACCGCTCCTTGTGATAAACCTTGCGTCCCTTAAAGTTGTAGTCGGAATAGTAAAACGTCCGGCCATCCGCTTTGAGCGGCATGGACCCGAGAACCGTGTTGAACATCACACGCTCCATGCTGTCGCCATAGCGCGAATCGCGGGTTACGCGAAGCAGGTAGCGCGTCAGCTTGAAGTGCGCGTAAGAGCCGCACGGAGTTTCAAAACTGCTGTGGCTGGACGTCAGGCTCTGGTACATTTCAGCGCTACCGGGCGCCCGCAGCGTCTCGTCCGCTCCCCAGCCTCCGGTAGCGAAGCTCTGTGCCGCAATCATGTCAAAACCATTCTTAGCCGCGCGCAGATGCTTTTCACTTCCCACCGTCATATAAGCCTGCATCGCGGAGCACAGCGAATTCACGTGACTGTAGGCGTGCCGTCTCTCCAGGTCGCTGCGGCCCTCAGCCAGCGGATCGTAGTAGATGTCGTCCAGATACTGGATCCCCAGTTCGCGGTAGCGCTCGCCTGCTCCGCGTTGATATGCCAGAAACAAATTCTCTGACATCGTGTACGACTCATCCCAGGTGTACGACTCATCCGGATTCGAGCGCCATCGCTGCCCATGCTCCACCGCCATCTTCGGCAAGTGAGGTATGGCTGTCTTGGTGGTTTCCTCCAGGATGGCGAACGCATCGGGATCGGCGGCGTACTTGTGTGAGTCAATCAGCCCGCAAACCAGCTTGTCGTAAGTGTACGCAGGGAAGCGTGTGTTCTCGTAGAAATCGCCGCCGATGGTCTTGGCGTACAAACGATTGAGCCGCAGTACTTTTTCGCGCGTTTCCGAGGACCGGTTGATCGCGTAGGCCCGCGCCAGCGCAGAAACCCACTGCCCAAAAGTGCATCCCGGCGCAAAGCCAATTTCAAAAAAGTGATCCTGGTTGTTCGCGTCATACTGATACCAACCACCCAAATCCTCGCCGGGCGCTGGCTGCCCCACCATCTGCCGGAACGGCTTGAGCAGACTGTCTTCGCTCAACTCCATCAGCAGGTCGTGGGTTTCCGCCAACTGCTTTTCATGTGGATCGCTCGCCAGCGAAATGTCGCCATAGCCGAATTCTTCGAGGGGAGCAGAAGGCGTCGCTGTGGCGGCGCATGCCGGAATGCGAAAGCCAGGTACAAGGCTCGCCGCCGAAGCCAGCGTGGCCGCTTGAACAAATTTCCTGCGCGAAATTCCAAGCGGGGTAAACATTACTTCTCCTACCCCTCGGAATAAATCTTGGGGATCCGGAGACCGGCGGGGTAATTACCGCTCGTTCTCGCCCTCTTTATACATATATTTTATGGCCGGCTTGTAGATCATCAGATTCGGGCCGCCGCTCTCGCGGTTCACCTTGATGCATTGCCGGTCATACCACTCGATTATGCCGTGCACTTCCTCGCCGTCACGCAACACGACCACCATCGGCGTGCGCGACTGCATCTGTTTCTGATAATAGAAATTCTCGGCGTTGGTTTGCTCCGGGGGCGCCAGTTTTCGACCGCCGCCGCCCATTCCCGACCCACTCGCCACGCCGACCCGGTCTCCGCGATCCCGGTCATGCCGCTCAGGGCGCTCGGCGCGCTCCCGTGGCGGCAACGGCACGGCGTTGTGATTGCCATGGTTCTCTCCGCGAGGCAGGGTTGGACGGATCAGCTTACGATTGGCAAAATTTTCCTTCTCAGCGGATTCTCCGGCCGGAACAGGTTGATCCATAATTTCTTTCATAGTGGCGCTACCCCAAGTGCTAGCGTTTGATGTAGAGCGTCCGATACACCCATTTCTTACGCGCCTTCGCGCAAACCACAACAGAGGACCCTGTGAATGTAATTTACGAAGGCGTGGAATTTTCACCTACCGTACCACAGGAACCGCCCCGAGACAATCCTGTCCGTGCAGGCTGGCAGGGGTGTGCCGAGTCTGCAACTCCCTATCTCATTTCGGGAACCTGAGGTCATCCCCGGCGGACTTAGAACGTTATAACCTTGCATCGGTCCCGGCTTCGCAGCCAAACGTCGGGCCCAGTCGCGTCGCGATGCGCGCTACTCCGTATTGGAGAGATCCACGCCCAATCGTTCCTTTCCAATCCAGGTAACCACCGCCACCAGCGACGCAATGATTACCACCGTCCACGAAAGCACCGGTGGAAAGCCGCCTCCATAACGCCGCTCCACTAGTTTGGCCTGGATCACCGCATTGCGCGACGAGAGCAGGTTGCCCAGTTGATAAGCGAGCCCCGGAAAAGTCCCCCGCACCGCCGGCGGAGAGAGTTCGTTCAAGTGCGCGGGAATC
>DATDGM010000103.1:0-2207 GCA_036522075.1 Candidatus Sulfotelmatobacter sp. | reverse complement strand
CCGCGGTCTTGAGAGTCTCAGCCGCCGCGTCGACATCAGCCGCCTTCAACGCGTCATTGGCACCCTTCACCACGAGGATGCGGTTCTGCCCGCTGGGCTCGACAAAGATGGGCGCGACGCCGCTGGACAATCCCTCGACTGGTTTCACGTGCGTCGGATCGATTCCCTGCTTGCGAAAATTTTCGATCGTTGCCGGGCCAAACAGGTCGCTGCCCACGCGCGCCACCATGAACACTTCGGCACCGCATAGTCGCGCGGCCACGGCCTGGTTCGCGCCCTTGCCACCAAAGCCCAGATCGAATTTCTCGGCGAAGATCGTCTCCCCGGGCTTCGGAAACTTGCTGGTGAACGTGGTCATGTCAATGTTTGCGCTGCCAACCACCGCAATTCGCGGGCGCTTTTCCATGTTATAGAACCTGTAGACTCGGAGAAGGGCGAGTCTATTGACCCAGCCGGACCGTGTCAACGGCGAGGGCGGCGATTTCTGCTATAGTTTCGTTCCTTAACGATTAAGTCTGGGAGGATCCCCATGGCCCGCATTGTCCGTTGCGCTCTGATTCAAGCCAGCAACGCGCTGAGTCCCGACCGCCCCCTCGCCCAGATCAGAAAGGCGATGATCGACAAGCACATGAAGCTGATCGAGCAGGCGGCACGAAAGAAGGCGCAGATTCTGTGCCTGCAGGAGCTCTTCTATGGTCCGTATTTTTGTGCCGAGCAAAATGCACGCTGGTACGAATTGACCGAGCGAGTCCCTGACGGACCCACCACGCGCCTGATGCAGAAAGTGGCTGCGAAACATGGCATGACGATGGTGGTTCCGGTGTATGAGGAGCAGATGCCAGGCGTCTATTTCAATACCGCTGCCGTGATCGACGCGGACGGCCGCTATCTCGGAAAGTACCGCAAGCATCACATCCCGCACTGCCATCCCGGATTCTGGGAAAAGTTTTATTTCACCCCGGGCGATCTTGGTTATCCCGTGTTTGAAACCAAGCATGCGCGGGTAGGCGTTTACATCTGCTACGACCGGCATTTTCCCGAAGGAGCGCGCATTTTGGGACTGAACGGCGCAGAGATCGTGTTCAATCCGTCGGCGACGGTGGCTGGACTGTCAGAATATCTCTGGGAACTTGAGCAGCCGGCACACGCCGTGGCGAACGGCTACTTTATCGCGGCCATCAATCGCGTGGGCACCGAGAAGCCATGGAGCATCGGAGAATTTTACGGCAAGAGCTACTTCTGCAATCCCCGCGGCAAGATCATCGCGCAGGCCAGCCGCGACAAGGATGAAGTCGTGGTCGCCGATCTCGACCTCGACATGATTACCGAAGTTCGCCAGGTATGGCAGTTTTTCCGAGATCGCCGCCCGGAGAGCTACGGGCCATTAACGACGCAGAGCAGTGCGTCCGCGGCGGCGGACTAAGAACACCCTCTATGACTTCACCCTCCGGCATCGAGTCGAGCCCTCTTTACAACGAAGACCTCGCGCCCGCCACTAGCGGGCGCCGACATTGGGGGACCTACAACTTCGCTGCGCTGTGGATTTCGATGTCGGTGAACATTCTCACCTACATGCTCGCCGCCAGCTTGATTCAGGGAGGAATGAACTGGAAGCAGGCCGTCGCCACCATCTTCATCGGCAATGTAATCGTACTGATTCCGATGCTACTGAATTCGCACCCGGGCGCGAAATATGGAATTCCTTTTCCGGTACTGGCGCGCGCGTCGTTCGGTGTGCTGGGCGCGAACGTGGCCGCGGTGCTACGCGCTCTTGTGGCCTGCGGATGGTTCGGGATTCAAGCCTGGATCGGCGGCGAAGCCATCAGCACACTGCTCGCAACCCTTACGCCCGCGTGGAAGAACGTTGAGCACGGGACCGCGATCTGCTTTTTTCTGTTCTGGCTGACCAACCTCGCCGTCGTCCTCAAAGGAATCGAATACATTCGAATGCTGCAGGGGATCAGCGCGCCGGTGTTGCTGGGCGTTGGACTGCTTTTGTTGGGGTGGGCGTATCACACCGCTGGAGGAGTCGGCCCGATGCTATCGGTGCAGTCGCGGTTCACAAGCTTTCCCGACTTCTTGAAGTTTCTGATCCCTGCGCTGAATGGCACCGTGGGCTTCTGGGCGACCGTGTCGTTGAACATTCCCGACTTCACGCGTTTCGCCCGCAACCAGCGTGAGCAGATCATTGGGCAGGCGCTAGCCCT
>DATDGM010000102.1:0-36388 GCA_036522075.1 Candidatus Sulfotelmatobacter sp. | reverse complement strand
GCGCCGTCATGTAACAGAATCTCTGGTGAAGATCTACGCCTACGTGGATCATCTCGTGCCTCCTTCAGGGCTTGTGCTTCGAGCACGTACTCTACCCTTGGAGGCACGCTCTTGTTTTCATTACATCTGAGCGCAGCCGTTTTTCAGGCGGAGCGAAGGATCTCCCCCTTCACCAGCCTGTCGCGCAAGCCAAACTGCGCCACCACTCCGCATCTTGACAAACAACCCTGATATATACCACAATATATACCATGTCGAGGACCGCCAAGCTCTTTCGCAACGGCCGCAGCCAAGCCGTGCGCCTGCCTGTCGAATACCGCTTCGAAGGCTCGGAAGTCTATGTCCGCCGGGATTCGGCAACCGGCGATGTGATCTTGTCCCGCCGTCCCGAATCCTGGGAAGACTTCTTTGAGTGGATGAAGACCGTCGACGTCCGGGAAGAATTCCTCGCCGACCGCAACGATTCACCGCCGCAAAAACGCCGGCTATTCTAAATGCCGGTCCGCTACCTTCTCGACACCCACATTGCCAGCTACGTCATCAAAGGAAACTTCCCCCGCGTCCGGGAGCGGCTTGTAAAGCTTCCGATGAGCGAGGTTGGAATTTCAGTGGTGACGGAAGCCGAACTGCGTTTCGGCGTCGCCAGACTTCCGCAAGCCGCAAAGGTGGGGATCGCAGTCGAGGAATTCCTGCTGCGCGTCGAAATCCTAACCTGGGATTCCGAGGCGGCTCGCACCTATGCCCGCCTGCGAGCGCTGCTTGAAGAGCAAGGCGAACCCATGGGCAACCTCGACCTCATGATCGCCGCTCAGTCCCTCGCCGCAGGCACAATCCTGGTAAGCAATGATCGCGTCTTTCGCCGAGTGAAGGGGCTCAAGGTCGAGGACTGGACCAAGCCGTAAGCCACAAAAACAAAAAGCCGCCAGCTCGCGCTGACGGCTATTTCTTAAAACCGATAGCTTTAGTTCGAGTACAACAGCACGCCCTCCGCCTTTTCCGCATCCACTGGCCGGTAGAACAGCTTATTGTCTTCGAGGAAGACCTCAATGAACGCCGGACGCGTCGTGATCGTGCCTTGAATCAGCGCTTCCGACAGCGGGTCTTCAATATACTTCTGCAACGCGCGCCGCAGCGGCCGCGCGCCGTAGCTGCGGTCGGTGAGAGTCTGGTTGAGGATCCACTTCTTGGCCTCGTCCGCAACCGTCACCGTGATCGATTTCTGCGCCAGGTTTGAATTGAGCTGCGTGACCATCAGTTCCAGAATCTGGATCAGGTCGCTCTCGCCCAAAGCGTTGAACAGAATGATCTCGTCCAGCCGGTTCAGGAACTCGGGGTTGAAGGTGCGCTTCACTTCGCCCTTCACCAACTCTTCCACCTTGTCCGAGATCATGTCTTCCTTGCTCGACTGGAAGCCCAGGCCCTCGCGCTTTTGCAGGTGCCGCGCGCCGATGTTCGAGGTCATGATGAGAATCACGTTCTTGAAATCGACCGTGTTCCCCAGGCCGTCGGTCAGTTGCCCGTCTTCAAACACCTGCAGCAGGATGTTGAACACGTCGGGATGCGCCTTCTCGATTTCGTCGAGCAGCACCACGGAGTAGGGCGCCCGCTTCACGCGCTCGGTCAACTGGCCGCCTTCTTCGTAGCCGACGTATCCCGGAGGCGAGCCGATCAGTTTGGAGACCGAATGCTTCTCCATGAACTCCGACATGTCGAAGCGCACGAGGGCCTTCTCTGTGCCGAACATGAATTGAGCCAGTGTGCGCGCCACTTCTGTTTTGCCCACGCCCGTCGGCCCCAGGAACAGGAACGAGCCGATCGGACGGTTCGGGTTTTTCAACCCCGCGCGCGAACGACGGATTGCCCGGGCCAGCGCACTGATGGATTTGTCCTGCGAAATGATGCGCTTGTGCAGTTCCTCCTCGATGCGCAGCAGCTTCTGGGTTTCTTCTTCTTTGATCGAGGTGACGGGAACGCCGGTCCAGCGCGAAACCACGTCTTCAATGTCCTCGCGGTTCACCACCCCCGTGGACGATTCGTCCAGATGATATTTCTCGCGCAGGGCGCGCAGGTTGTCGCGCTCCTTGCGTTCTTCGTCGGAGTAGAAACGGGCCTTCTCAAACTCATGATTCGCAATGGCATTTTCCATGCGATGCACAATGAACTTGATCCGCTTCTGAACTTCGGTGATTTCCTCGGGCAGGGAAGTCTGGCGCAACTTTACGCGCGCCCCGGCTTCGTCGACCAGATCGATGGCTTTGTCGGGCAGAAAACGGTCAGGAATATAACGGTTCGAGTGCGAGACCGCGAAGTTGATGGCATCGTCCGTATAAGTGACCGCGTGGAACTTCTCGTAGCGGTCTTTGATGCCGAACAGAATCTTGACCGCGTCGGCCTCGTTCGGCGGCGGAACTTTCACGGCCTGAAACCGCCGTTCGAGCGAGCGGTCTTTCTCAATCGACTTGCGATACTCGCCCGGAGTTGTGGCCCCGATGCATTGAATCTCGCCGCGCGACAGCGCCGGCTTGAGAATGTTGGCCGCGTCCAGCGACCCTTCCGCCGATCCCGCCCCAACGAGCGTGTGCAGCTCGTCAATAAAGATGATGGAATTCTGCGACTCCATCAGCTCTTTCATGATGGTCTTCAGCCGTTCTTCAAACTGCCCACGATATTTTGTTCCTGCCACGATCAGCGAGAGATCGAGCGCAAGAATGCGCTTGTCAGCCAGGAACGACGGGACTTCCCCATCGGCAATGCGCTGCGCCAGTCCTTCCACGATCGCCGTCTTGCCTACGCCTGGCTCGCCGATCAGCACCGGGTTATTCTTGGTGCGGCGGCACAAAATCTGGATCACGCGGTCCACTTCACCTTCGCGGCCCACCAGCGGGTCAAGCTGGCTGTCCATGGCCGACTGGGTAAGGTCGCGGGAGAACTCGCTCAGCAGGGAAGATTCGCGCTGCCGTTGCGGCGCCGCTTTTTCCTGACTGCTGCGCGCTAACTCCTCACGAATGGTCGAGAGGCGCAACCCGCGCTCGTGCAGGATCTCCGCGGCGAAACATTTTTCCTCACGCAGCAAACCCAACAACAAATGTTCGGTTCCGATATGACGATGTGATAACCGCTCCGCTTCTTCCGCGGCATAGGCGAGAACTCGCTTGCATTCGTTGCTGAGGGGCAGGTCCACGGAAGTAGAAACCTTTTCGCGAATCGTGGTGTGCCCTTCGATCTGCTTGCGGATGGATTCCACCGAGGCATGCGACCGCAGGAACCGGTTCGTCAGGGCTTTGTCTTCACGCAGGAGCCCCAGAAGCAGGTGCTCAGTCTCGATATAAGGAGACCCGAACTGGCTGGCTTCGTAGCGCGCAAAAAATATGACGCGCCTGGCTTTCTCCGTATAACGTTCAAACATATCGCCCTTCCCCCCTGACCTTCCCGGTCGAGAAAAGCTTGCCCGCTCGACCTACCGCAACCCTGGTCCTGCCGTAGCCCGTGCCCCCGTACTCCCCGGTACTACTATTATCGTCATTATGCAATCAAAAGACCACTAAACCCAAGCACCGAATCGTTTTGGCAAATCTTTCATCACGTTACGAAAGAAACCTGCCAGCGTTCGATTGGGTGGTCAAATCTGTTGCAGTTTGCCCCAATCACTGGTGCCGCTTCTAACCTGCCCTTTCTAGCCTGTCTTCAACCTCACGCCAATCTCAAGCCGGCAGCGACTCCGGCGAGACTTCCTCTACGCTACCTCTTCCCAGCCGCAAAACGCGATGGCACCTTCGTGCAAACGACAAGTTGTGCGTAGCGATCAGGGAGGTAAGCTGGTGCTCGCGATGCAGTCGCGCAATCAATGCGAAAACCGATTCCGCCGTGTGTCCGTCGAGGTCTCCGGTGGGCTCATCCGCCAGCAACAACTTCGGGCCGGTGATGAGCGCCCGCGCCAGAGCCACGCGCTGCTGCTCGCCGCCGGAAAGCTCTCCCGAGCGGTGGTGCCCTCGCTGCTCCAGTCCAACCTCGCGCAGCCAGCGTGATGCTTCCGGCTCCGCCTGCTGCCAGGTCTGCCCCCGCAGCAGCAACGGCATAGCAACGTTTTCCGCCGCGGTGAATTCCGGCAGCAGATAGTGAAACTGCCAGACGAACCCGGTCTCGCGATTGCGAAACTCGGCGGCTTCATCCTGGGATAACGAATTCAGTTTCAAGTGGGCGCAGTATACGTCACCCGCCGAAGCGCGATCAAGAGCGCTCAGGATGTGCAATAAGGTACTCTTGCCCGCTCCCGACTCGCCCACGATCGCGAGCATCTCGCCGCGCTTTACCGTGAACGATAAATTTTCAAAGAGCACCAGGTCCGATTCGCCGGACCGGAATACCTTCTTCAGTTCTACAACCCGAAGCATCGAGTCTTGTTGCTCGGCCGCCCGTTCGGTCACCTGCTGAGTTAGATGCAATTCGCGTCTCTTTCGTTCCGGCCGCCTGCTTTAGGCGGTGCCGGCACACCTCATGGGGCCGCGGGCGCTTCGCCCGCGAGGTTTTCATCCCTGCCGCTGGCAGCTCCAGCACTTGAACCGGTAGCCACAATCGAGGCAAGTCCTTCCAGCCATCCCGATCCTTACAATAGTGCGCACCCGCCGCAACTCGTTTCCCGCCCGTCAGATCCCAAAAGCCATACCTGCCAAAAACTGTATCCTCATCCCGAAATCTGTCATGTGACCGAGGTCACAGCTCAGCGTCGCGGCTGGGACTGTACGTGCCCAAACAACTTGCGTGCCACTACCAAAAAGATGCGGACTTCAGCCCCTTCGGGAGTGATGGTTATTCCGTACTCGCTACTGTTTTCTACTCATACCGCAGCGCCTCCGCCGGCAGTATGCGCGACGCCGACCACGAAGGATACAGCGTCGCCACAAACGAAACCAACACCGCGAACAGCGCAATCCACAAGCCATGAACTGCCCGAGGCGCAAACGGCACATAATCGATGGAGTAAACCTCCGGCGACAAATGAATCACGTGGTAATGTCCGCCCAAATAAGAAATGGCATAGCCCAGCGCCAGCCCGATGGCGGTGCCAATCACGCCAATCAGCACGCCCTGCGCGATGAACACATTGCGCACCTGCGCCTTGCGCGCTCCCATCGACATCAACACGGCGATGTCTTTGGTTTTCTCCATGACCATCATCACCAGGGAAATAAGAATGTTCAGCCCGGCTACGAACACGATCAGCCCGATCGTGATGAACGTGATCAACTGCTCCTGCTTCAAGGCATGGAACAGAGCTTTGTTCTGCTCCATCCAGTTGGTGGCCATAAAGCCTTTGCCGGCCGCGTCTTCCAGTTCATTCGCGATCTTACCGGCCTGGTAAATGTCGTCCACTTTGAACTCGATCACGGAGATTAGATCACCCAGCCCAAACAACCGCTGCGCGTCCGAAAGCCGCGTAAACGCCCACGTCGAATCGTAATCAAAGAATCCGGAATCGAAAATCCCCACCACGTGAAAGTACGTAAATTTCGGCACCATGCCCATCGGAGTCAACTCTCCTTGCGGGCTGGTTACCATTACAACGGATCCAACTCGAGCGCCAAGGCCATCCGCCATGTCCTTCCCTAAAACAATCGGAGGCATGGCCGCGACGCGGCGCTGCACGCCGGCAAGATCGTCGGGAGACTCGTCGTTTTCTGCGTGCGGCGCCACTGCACGTGTGGCGGTTGACTTTGTAGTGGACCTTGCCTCCGCAGGCAACCCTCGCGTGGCCGCGGGCACCTCGCCCCCGAGCTTTTCTATCCCAGAACCAAGCCCTGCTGAATTCTTCTGACTCGGCAAGTCCCTCTCTTCGCCCGAACTCCCCTCCTCCAACGCCTCCGCCGACCCCTCCTTCACCGAACTCAGCAAATCCCCTACTCGCCGCTCATACTTCGGAACCATCCCCTTCAGTACCGCTCCCCGCGCCCGCGGGCCTCGCGAAATCAGCACCTCCTCAAAAATCGCCGGAGCCGCCGCCACTACATGCGGCTGTTTCGCGAGCCGATCCATCAGCGCGGGCCAATCGTTGATGCCATCATCTTCCACCCGCAGCAAACTGATGTGCGAAGTCGACGCCAGCAGCCGCTGCTGCAAATCCTGCCGAAACCCGTTATTAATCGCCAGCGCCACTACCAGCGATGCGACTCCAGCCGCCACGCCGAGAATCGAAATGCCGGTGATGATCCCAATAAAAGCCTGCCGGCGCTTGGCGCGCAGGTACCGTCTCGCGATGAAAAGTTCAAAGCGCATCAGGGACGCTCAACGTAAGGTTCGTACCGCATACAAGTTTAGGAAAGAGCCGCAAGTGAAAGAAACTTGTGATTTTGAGGGGCTTCTGCCCGGCGACCTGAATACTCCCACGAACCCCAAGGAATCCACAATACTTCCGGCAGGTTTCAGCGATAACGGCAAGTCCCATTGCCTTCATAGCATCAAGCATCATTTCGAAATCTGCGTCATCGGGGAGACGCGACTCGGTCGGCAGCTCGAATGTTGTACAGGCACCGAAGCTTACGTCAATGAGGGAGGAATTATCGTCTTCAACATGGGCAGAAAAGATAGCTGAGCGTTCGTTCGCCGGCTTCAGCCAGATGATGGTTCCATCGTTATTCTTCGTCCGACAGGTTTCGAGCGTCGCAGCTCCGGTCGGGATGCTATTTAGCAGTTCTTGAAATACTCCTGCTAACCGGGAGGGGGTTGGGTCGTCGGTATTGACGAGTGACATCATAAGCCGATTCCTGGCAGTATACCGGGGACGTTCCTTCGGTAGATCAGATACTCTTCCCCAAATCTCTTCTCCAACTCTGCATCCTCCATGCGAATCATCACAGCGCCGGTCACGATCGCTAACGCGGTCAGCGCGCAGCACATCAGCAGGCCCGTCCCCACGCTCCACGCGAGCATCTCACAAAGATGCGCCAGATACACGGGATGCCGCACCCGCGCCCGAATCCCGGTTGTCACCAGCCGGTTGTCGCCGTGCCCTGCCCGCACCTCCGGCAGCCCGCCCAACTGCGCCCAACTGAAATGCGTTCCTGAGCGCGAATAAACGAAAATCCCCGCTGCGAACAGTAGAGCCGCTGGAATCCAACTCCATGGAGTGGAATAAAGCGTGATGGCTCGCCAAGGCCCCGTAAGCGTACCCATCACGACCCACATCAAGATCCACGCCGGCACCAGCACCCTAAATGGCGATGCTTCCCGTTCCCGCCACCGATTTGCGCGCGGATGAACCAGGAACCAGAACAGGGGAATGGTTGAATAAACGACGCACACCAGCCATCCGGAGATTCGCAGGAACTCCATGCGTTCGATTCTACAGGGCCAACCCACACGCACTTTTGTCATCCTGAGCGAAGCGAACGACCTGAGAGTTTGCGGTTCCGCAACATCCATCCATAAACTGCTCGGATGCCGGACTCTCAAAATCCAACCGCAGAAATTCCCATCCTCGAAACCGCGCGACTCAAACTCCGTGGCCACGGCCGCGAAGATTTCGCGCATTCCGCTGCGATGTGGGCCGACCCAAAGGTCACACAATACATTGGCGGCAAACCCCTCACCGAAGAGGAATCGTGGACAAAATTCCTGCGTTACGCGGGGCACTGGCGGTTGCTGGGCTTTGGCTATTGGGTGGTTGAGGAAAAGGCAACGGCAAACTTCGTCGGAGAAATCGGCTTTGCCGACTACAAGCGCGATCTGCAGCCTTCGCTCCATGGGGTGCCGGAAATCGGTTGGGTGTTGGCTTCCTCAGCCCATGGGCATGGTTTTGCCACCGAAGCTGTGCGCGCCGCCGTAGCGTGGGGCGATGTGCATTTGCAAGCACTACGCACCGCCTGCATCATCGCTCCCGGGAATTTGGCATCCATTCGCGTCGCCGAAAAATGTGGCTACCGGGGACCGCAGGCCGCCACGTACAAGGAAAAGCCGACGCTCATGTATTTTCGTGAGTGCAATCCCAAACCCACCGGATTTTGATCGTGAAGCCTCACTCACTGATCACACTTATCATTTGGGGATCACACTGAATAATCAACGAACGGGTCTCCCCACAGCGCGCCAGCTTCGTTCTGTGGCACATTAGAAGCTCATGCCCCCACCCGACCCCAGAGCCGGACGCGCCGCCTTCACTCATCCCGCGTTCGTGCTGTTTCAGATCGCGCGCTTCCTGATTGTCGTTTCTGTCGAAATGCAGGCCGTCGCCGTAGGGTGGCAAGTTTACGAAATCACCAAGCGCCCGCTCGATCTCGGCTACGTGGGCCTGGCGCAATTTCTGCCGGGCATTCTGCTCTTCCCCATTTCCGGCCACGCCTCTGACCGCTTCCAGCGCCGCCATGTGCTCTCCACCTGCTACGGCGGGTTTGCGGTCTGCTTCGCTCTTCTGCTCGCTCTTGCGCAACGCGGCGCACATTCGGTGACGTCGATCTATGTCGTGCTGATCTTGCTGGGCGTGGTTCGCTCGTTCAACGGGGCCGCCAGCCGTTCGATCCTTCCGCAACTTGTTCCCGCGGAGCATTTTCCCAACGCCGTCGCGTGGAACGCCACCACATTTCAGGCCGCAACCATTCTTGGTCCGTCGTTCGGCGGAATTCTCTATGCCGGATTTCGCGGTCCGTCAGTCGTATACGGTGTCGCCACGCTCACAGCCATCGGCGCAATGATTTCCACTTTCCGCATCAAGCCGGAAGCGACCGCCCGGCGCAGAGAGCCCATGACTTTAAGAACTGCATCCGCGGGACTGCGCTACATCTGGCGCGAGAAGCTCATTCTCGGCGCGATCTCGCTCGATCTGTTCGCCGTGCTGCTCGGCGGAGCCGTCGCGCTGCTCCCCGTCTACGCCCGCGAAATTCTCCACACTGGCCCGTGGGGACTGGGTCTGCTCCGCACCGCGCCCGGGGTGGGGGCCGCAGTAATGGCCGTCGCCCTAGCGCATCGCCCTTTGCGCGGCCGTTCCGGGCCCACGCTGTTGTGGGCAGTTGCCGGCTTTGGAGTGTGCACGATTATCTTCGGCGTTTCGCGCAGCCTGCTGCTTTCCTTGCTTGTGCTGTTTCTGCTTGGAGCCAGCGACATGATCAGCGTGATTATCCGTGCCACGCTCGTGCAATTGGGCACGCCCGACGCTATGCGCGGCCGGGTCACCGCCGTCGACATGATTTTTATTGGTGCATCGAACGAGTTTGGCCAGTTTGAATCTGGCCTGACGGCACAGTGGTTCGGAACGGTTCCAGCCGTAGTGCTGGGGGGAATCGGAACTCTGGTCGTAATCGCGATCTGGGCTTGGCGTTTTCCTGAGCTAAGAAACGCCGGCGAGTTGCTGGCAGCCGCCACTTCGGCTGACGACCGCGATCTGGAGACGGTGTGAGCAGTCGGTTTACTTGCCTCTTACAACGCTTTTCGCAGCGCCTAAGTTGTCATACCGGTCGTAAACTCGCACTACCACCACATGCTCCGACGAAGCGGACCCATCTTTCCCCGCTTCCGGTGCGACTTTGAAATCGTAATCTTCCACCTTCGCGTCAGAAAGCTTGCCCACCGGCTCTATATACTTCCACTCGCCCGCATCCACGGAAAACTCGGCCTTCTTGATCGGTGAAAACCCGTCTTCAGCGCGGAAGTGAATGTGGATCTGCCCGCTTTCGACAGACGCGGTCAGATTCTCGACGCGCGGCGGAGTCGTATCCACTTCAAATCGGCGGCTCTCTCGCTCCGCAGTCAACCCCTCGCCCGGCGAATGCGATGGCGCATCCGAAGCCACCACTTTCACCGTGTACCCTCCGTCGGGCAGCAGGCTCGCATCGAAGGAATACGCTTTGTCGCTCAAGTTGTCTTTCAGCAGAAGCCAGCGCGTCTCGCCGTCGCCACGATAGTAGAGCGCATACACGAGCTGATCGTCGTTCTCGTCGTGCGCGCTCCATTTTACGCCGATCGAATCGCGATCATGCGAACTCGGCACCGGCGAGTCAAAGTGCGCTCCCGACGATCCGAACGACGATCCCGCGAACGGTGTCCCACCAAAAGATGTCCCACTGGACTCGGTGCTTCCGCCAGAAGCCCTTGGCATCGGCGAATATCGCGTTCCCACCTGCACCGTCACGTCATCAATTTCCGGCGCGATGTTCTTGGGCAGATAGTTCAGCGTCACACTCTCCACACCCGGTGGCGCGCTCCCGGAATGCAGAACCGCTTTCCACTGGGCGTAGCGGGCCGGCGGAACTCCTGTTTCCGCAGCCTTATTCAAATCCACTTTCTTCCACGGGCTCCAGTTCCGGTCTGGATTGTCGACGTTCCCGCTGCGCACAAACAATTCCATATTCCCTGCGCCGCGGAATTCCGCCCGCCCCCAGCGCGAGAAGATCTTGGCATCGAAAACGTCACTCTCGTAAGTGCCTTCCGACTCCACTGCCGGCCCCAGCACAAAAATCTTTCCCAAATTGCTGCTCGAGGCGTAAAGCGCGCCATCGGGAGCAACTGCGAATCCTGTGATCTGCGAAGCCGGCGCCTTCAGCAGATCGGCAAACTCATCCGCCCCGGTCAGCGCAAAAATGTGTCCGCGGTTTCCCGTGCCCGCCAGCAGTCGGTCGCGCGAATCAAACGCCAGCGCATAGACAATGTCTTCGTGCGACGTCCAGACCCTCGAGGGTGACCCGTCGAGAGCGATCTTGTACACATCTGATCCTCCGGTCGCGCTCCCGCCAGGGAATGGAAACGGTCCGCCCATGGCGGCCGCGCCGGGCGACGTGGTCGTAATCCCTGGGGTGGGCGTTATGGTCGGCTGGGCATTGGCCGCCATCGCGATTATCGCCGCCGCGGCGCCTGCTCCCGCATTGGCGCTGGGCGTCGCCCGTTTCTCGCCGACTGCTGCGGCATAAATATTTCCCGCCCGGTCGAGCGCCAGCGCCGTGATTTCTTTTTTCGGTGCGCTGTAGAGCACAAATCCTTCGCCGGCTGGAGAAATCCGGTAGACCAGCCCGCTTCCATCCGAGCCTGCGATCACGTTCTCCAGCGCATCCAGCGCCAGCGTGCGGATGTGCGTCTCATCGCTCTTGAAAAACAGCGAGTGCTCGCCCTTGGCCGTTACTTTGTAAATTTCTCCATGATCGCCGGTTGCAACATAGAGATCGCCCGCCTTATCAAGCGCCAGGCTCCAGATATATTTTGTTCCCGGCGCAAAATAAACGGACGAACTCCAGGCGGGATCGAGGCTGGGCTTGGCCGCCTCTTTATCTTTTTCTGCGCCCTTGTCTTTATTTTTCTCCGAGCCTTGCGCCGCATCTGATTTTGCGGAATCCGCTTTTCCTGCGTTGAGTCCCGGCTTGTGTCCGATCTTGTATACCTTGCCGTCGGGAGCAGTGCCCGCATAAATCACACCGCCCGACCCTACCACTACCGCCTGCACCTGCAATTCCTGGGGCTCAAAAATGATGCTCGCTTTGCCTTCGGGAGTGATCCGGTACAGGCGCGCTGGCGCTCCTGTCGCGGCATAAAGATTTCCCGCGTCGTCCGCCGCGATCGCCCAAATGTAGGTCGAGGGCGTGCCGTAAAGGGTCTTGAAACTTGGAGCGAGCTCCAGCCCGCCCATGCTGCGAATGGCCACTCCAGTGGCCGTGCCCTTGGTCAGTTCGTCAAATTTCGACTGCTCCCAGGTCCGCGTCCCCTGAGCGGAAGCCGTCGGAACCAGCTGCGTACCGCTTGAGATTGTGAAAACCGAGGCAACAAGAATGAAGAGAGAGATCCTTCGCAGACCGTACAAGTGTGTACCTCGAAGCGACATTATGCAGAGAGATTCAGGTTATCACGGTTGGCACAGTGTTGAAGGCCGTGTCGTTGCACCTGTGGAGACGCCATCGCAACAAAGCTGGCGCAGGGACGGACGGCCTCGTTCGTCCGCTCGAGCGCAGCTCTACGAGCAATCATCAAGTCTGCGTAGCAAAAATGCTCCCAAAATCCATTACTCCATCTCCGTGCTATCGTAGAACTTTGATGTCGACCCCGCGCTCCAAATCGAAAACCAATCCCCGTCCCGCCCTGCTCCGCCTGCTGGCCCACAAGTCCTTCCGCCTGGGCGAATTCCAACTTTCTTCCGGCGGCCGCAGCGACTACTACATCGATTGCCGCACCACCACGCTCGACGCGAAAGGATCGCGCCTCACCGGCGAAGTTTTTCTCGCTGAAATCCGCAGGAGTAAATGGAAAGCCCAGGCAATCGGTGGTCTGACCATGGGCGCCGATCCCATCGTCAGCGCGGTTTCCGTGGTCAGCGGCAACCTGCACGGTTTTCTGGTGCGCAAGGCCGAAAAACAACACGGCACCGGCCAGCGCATCGAAGGCTTCCACGAAAAAGGCGCGCGGGTCGTGATTGTGGACGACGTCTGCACGACCGGCGGGTCAACGATTCAGGCGATAGAAGCCGCACGCGAATTCGGTTTCGAAGTCGTGGGAGTCATGTGCCTGGTGGAGCGCGAAGAGGCTAACGGACGCCCCTACGTGGAAAAGGCGGCCGCTCCCGCGCGCTTCGTAGCAGTCTTCACCGCGAAAGAAGTGCGCGAGGCTCACATTCAGCAAAACGAGAGAGCCGCGCCGCTACGTCGATGATCCTTGTTGTGGCCGCGGTTTGCGAGCTCTGCGGTCGCCTCGCAACGACCAACGATCAACAATCCCAGAATCGATGCGCTGTGCACATGCCTTGATTAATGACTCCTTCGGCCGTCCACGCTGACTCTCGTCATCCCGAGCGAAGCGAGGGATCTAGGTTCATGCCGCCGTTAGCAAGAACCCAGATTTCTCGCTTAGCTCGGAACGACAATGTAAAGTTAAGAGTGCGACGTACGCACTGAGAACCGAGAACTGAAAACCGAGAACCGCCTTCATGATTCAAACCCTGGAATGGACCGACCAAGGCGTCCGCTTCCTCGACCAGACGAAGCTGCCTACCGAAGAAACCTATGTCACCTGCAACACTCACGAGCAGGTGGCCGACGTCATCCGCAACATGGTGGTCCGCGGAGCGCCCGCCATCGGCGTTGCCGCAGCCATGGGCATCGCGCTCGGTGTGAATAACTCCAAAGCAGAATCCACGGCCGACCTCAAGCGCGATCTCGATCGAATCTGCAACGTGATCGGCAAGACTCGGCCCACCGCCGTCAATCTTTTCTGGGCGATCCGCCGCATGCAGGAAAAGTTCGAACGCGCCCTCATCTCGCCGATTCCACAGATCAAGCGCACGCTGATCGAGGAAGCCCAGCGCATGCACGCCGAAGACGTGGCCGCCAACCAGGCTATGGGACGCCACGGCGCCACCCTCATGCCCGCCGAAGGCGGAGTCCTCACCCACTGCAACGCCGGAGCGCTAGCCACCGCCGGTTACGGCACCGCGCTCGGCGTGATCCGCGCCGCGGTCGAGCAGGGCAAGAAAATTCACGTCTACGCCGACGAAACCCGTCCCTTCCTGCAAGGTTCGCGCCTAACCGCGTGGGAGTTGATGAAAGACGGCATCCCTACAACGGTGATCTCCGACAACATGGCCGGTGCGATGATGAACCAGGGAAAAATCAGAGCCATCGTAGTCGGCGCCGACCGCATCGCTGCCAACGGCGACGTCGCCAACAAAATCGGCACTTACACTGTCGCGATCCTGGCGAAAGAACACGGCATCCCGTTCTACGTGGCTGCGCCCATTTCCACGATCGATCTCGCGTGCCCAGACGGCAGCCAAATCCCCATCGAGCAGCGCAATCCTAAAGAAGTAACCCACATCGCCGGCAAACAAATGACGCCCGCTGGTGTAGAAATCGAAAACCCCGCCTTCGACGTGACGCCCGCGAAGTACGTCACGGCCATCATCACTGAAAAAGGCGTCGCCCGCGCTCCATACGACGATTCCCTGCCCAATCTGGCGGCGCAGTTTTGAAATTGGGAGTGGGCACTCTAACCCGCCAGGCGAACCAAGCTCGGCCATTCCCTACACGGAACTTTTTGGCTAACGCCGCCGTATCATAGAGCAGACGAGAAAAAGGAGGTCTCCCGCCGTGTTCACTTTCCTGCTCTGGTGCATCCTCTTCCTCATGTGCTGGCCGCTGGCGATATTGGCGCTGGTTGCCTATCCGTTCATATGGTTGATTCTGCTTCCATTCCGCATCGTAGGCGTCGCCGTTCACGGAGTCCTGGAAATCGTATTCCTGGCCATCACGCTTCCATTCCGTCTGCTCGCGGCTCCATTCAGGATCTGACCTGATGGGGTGCCCCCTGTCTCGCCGCTTTTGCGAGACATGGGAGGCGTCGAAGACTAGCTCTCCATCACCTTCAAAATCCCACTGACCACCAGACCCGCCTCAGTCGCCCGCTGCACATCGTCCGCAGTCAACCCCGGCGCAATTTCTTCCAGCACCAGTCCATCCTTGGTCACGCGGATATACGCCATCTCCGTCACAATCGTATCCACCACGCGCAGGCCCGTGAGCGGCAGCGTGCACCTCTTCAAAATCTTCGGCGCGCCGTCACGCGTCGTGTGTTCCATCGCCACCACCACGCGCCGCGCGCCGGCCACCAGGTCCATGGCCCCGCCCATCCCTTTCACCATTTTTCCCGGAATCATCCAGTTCGCCAGATTCCCCAACTCATCCACTTCCATCGCGCCCAGCACGCTGAAATCGATATGCCCACCGCGGATCATGGCAAACGAATCGGCGCTCGAAAAATACGACGTCCCCGCCATCTCGCTCACCGTCTCCTTGCCCGCATTGATCAAGTCGGCATCCTCCTGCCCCTCGATGGGATAAGGCCCAATCCCCAGCATCCCATTTTCCGATTGCAAGGTAACTTCCATCCCCGCCGGAACATAGTTCGCAATCAGCGTAGGCATCCCAATCCCAAGGTTCACATAGAACCCGTCGCGCAGCTCGCGAGCAATCCGCCTCACAATCCGCTCGCGCTTATCGACGTCTTTTCCCGGCTTGCTCATGGTCGTCGCTAGTCGTTAGTCGTTAGTCGTTAGTCTCCCGCTCTCTGTCATCCTGAGCGACGATTTTGCAGCGTAGATGCGAAGCCAAACCGCTGTCGAAGGATCCCTACCTCACCCACGCCTGGTCCTTCAAGTACGCTCTCGAACCCGCAACCGGTCCTTACTGGCAACTGGCAACCGCAACTGGCACCTAAGCTTTCCGCATCGTCCTCCGCTCAATTCTCCGCTCGTACAACTCTCCCTGAAAAATCCTCTTCACATATATCGAAGGCGTATGAATCGCATCCCCGTCCAACTCTCCCACGTCCACCAGATGCTCCACCTCCGCAATCGTCACCTTCGCCGCCGTCGCCATCACCGGATTAAAATTTCGCGCCGTCTTCCGATAAATTAAATTTCCGCGCCGGTCGCCCTTCCACGCCTTCACCAACGCAAAGTCGGCCTTCAGTCCGCGCTCCATCACGTAAATGCGACCGTCGAATTCGCGAGTCTCCTTGCCGTCGGCCACAACGGTGCCAACGCCGGTAGGCGTGTAGAACGCCGGAATGCCCGCGCCCCCCGCTCGAATGCGCTCCGAAAAAGTTCCCTGCGGCACCAGGTCGAGTCGGATGTTTCCCTTCAGCACCAGGTCTTCCAGCAGCTTGTTCTCACCCACGTAAGTTCCAATGTGACGCACAATCTGTCCCGCAGCCAGCAGCAACCCGTTTCCCACCCCGTCGACGCCCACGTTATTGCTGATGGTCGTGAGGTTCATCGTGCCCTTGCGCACCAGGGCACGAATCAGGTTCTCCGGCATGCCGCACAGCCCAAACCCGCCAATCATAATCACGGCGCCGTCAAACACGTCGCGAAGCGCCTCATCGGCATTGGCCACAACCTTATTCATCGCGAGAGAATTCTAAATCCAATTTGATGTCAGAACCACCGCGACGCGCCATAAAGTGTTGAAACTGATCGGAGCGGTGGTATGATTTTCCAACCATGAGCGAAGGGAAATCCGGCAGGTTGACCCTGGGCTGGAACTGGGTATGGGCGCTGCCACTATCGGCGGCCGTTTTACTTTTCGCCGAAACACACACAATACGCCTTTCCGTAAGTCTGGGCCGACTGGCATATGAGCGATGGAGCTGGGGCGCACTAATTTCACCGTCGGCGTATTTCTGTCTTGGAGCGATAATGGCCTCGATTTGCCTTCCGCTCTATTTGTTGTTGTTGATTCCCTCTACGTTCGCAGAAACTACTGAGGCGCGGGCCAAACGCTGCGCATTGGTGGTAGCTCTAGTACTTTTGGCTCTCGTGATCCCATTCATAACCGACGCAATAGTCTGGGGATCGTTCCCCTTTAACATTGACAACAATGGTGTTGCGAGATTGAGACTGATTCCGTTTATACCTTGGCCGGAAGGCAAATTTGGCGATTACTGATAGCTGGGCGTTTAGCACTATCACACCTTTATCTTGTCTGATCGACTCTTCCGCAGCTGATGCGCCGCCTCAAACTCCTCCGCCAGCAGCTTCGTCCCCAGGTTCTCCCGGATATGGGCCAGCCGCTGCTCCAGCTTCAGCAGAGCATCCGCTATGTTCTTTTTGTTCGTGATGGCCACGTCCCGCCACATCGAATACGGACTCGCCGAAATCCGCGTCATCTCGCGCAGCGCCCGCCCACCGGCCGCCAGCAGCGGAGCCTCTTCTCCATACTCTTCCACCAGTGCCGCCGCCAGCGCGGTGGAGATCATCTGCGGCAAATGGCTGATCCAGGCGCACAGTTGGTCATGCTCCTCCGGTGGCACCGTCGCAATCCGCGCCCCAATCTGATCGATCCATCCCGCAAATTCCGCCACCAATCCTTCGCTCAGGTTCCGCAGATTCTGCCCCGGCAGCGGCGTCAGAAACCACACCGCATCCTGAAACAAATCCGCATCCGCGTAATCCACCCCACTCAACTCTTTCCCCGCCATGGGATGCCCCGCCAGAAACTGCTTCCCCGCATTCTTCCCAAAAACTTTCAGCGCCTGCTGCGCCACGGAAGATTTTGTGCTTCCCACATCGGTGAGTAGAGTTCTCGCCGGAAGCGCCGGACCCAGCCGCTCGATCAAATCGATAATCGCGAGCACCGGAGTGGCCAGCACCACGACCTGGCTCCCCCGCAGCGCATCCCCCGGATTTGCACACCCTTCATCAATCGCGCCGCAATTTCGCGCCTTCTCCAAAGTCGCCTTGCGGTCGCACCCAATAATCCGCCCGGCAAATTTCCGCCTCTTCAGCGCCAGCCCGAGCGACCCGCCAATCAGCCCCGTCCCAACAATCGTGATTTGCCGGATGGCCATGAGTCAGAATTCGGCACGGAGGCACGCCTTAACCAATGCTCCTGCCCACTGCGGGCGCAATCATCCTCAACTCGTCCATCAACTTCACGAACTGCTCCGGAAACAACGATTGCGCCCCATCTGACCACGCCTTGTCCGGATCGCAATGCACTTCAATCAGCAGCGCATCCGCTCCCGCCGCCACCGAAGCCCGCGCCATGGGCGCAACTTTATCGCGTCGCCCGGTTCCATGCGATGGATCCGCCGTCATCGGCAAATGCGACAGCTTGTGAATGATCGGAATGGCCGAAATATCCATCGTGTTGCGCGTGTACGTCTCAAACGTACGAATGCCACGCTCGCACAAAATCACTTCATAGTTGCCGCCGGCCATAATGTATTCCGCCGACAGGAGCAACTCTTCCAGAGTCGCGGCAATCCCGCGCTTCAACAGCACCGGCTTACGCACCTTCCCTAACTCGCGCAGCAAATTAAAATTCTGCATGTTGCGCGCGCCCACCTGCAAAATGTCCACGTAGGGCATCATCAGCGAAATCTGCGAAATCTCCATCACCTCGCTGATCACCAGCAGCTTAAACTTCTCGCCCGCCTCCTTCAGCAATTTCAGCGCATCTTCCCCATGCCCCTGAAACGAATAAGGAGAACTCCGCGGCTTGAAGGCCCCGCCTCGCAACACTCTCGCTCCAGCCTTCGCGACCGCCTCCGCCGTGGAAAAAATCTGCTCTCGCGTTTCCACCGAACACGGCCCCGCCATCACGATGATCTCGTTCCCGCCCACATCAATCCCATTGGCCAGCTTGACGATCGTCCCCTCCGGCCGAAAGCTCCGTCCCGCCAACTTGTATGGAGAACTGATGCGGTGCACCTCCTGCACCCCGGGCAGCAGCTCCACATTGCGGATGTCAAAATCAATCCCCGCTCCCACCGCTCCGAGCACCGTCATCCGCGCCCCAGTCGACCGGTGCACCTCAAACCCAAGTTTCACCAGGTGCTCAATCACCTGCTGAATCTGCCCCTCATCCGCAACTTCCTGCATGGCCACAATCATAGAAGTCTCTCAGGTGTACTGCGTCTCGCCTCAAACACAAATTGTCATACCAAGCGAAGTCGAGGAAACTGCTGTTTCTCTCCACGTGCAGGCCCCTCAATCATTCACTTCCGAGTCCAACTCCGTCCCGCCCGCCGCCTCAGCCTTCGGCGCAATCTCTTCCTTCTGAATATTCCGCATCACATCCATAATGCGCTCATAAATCCGCACCAGATCGCGCCCCGGCAACGGCCCCCGATTCACCTTTTGCACGTGGGCAAATACAATCCCTTCGCGATCCGGCTCGTAGATCGGCATATTAGTATCGCGCTTCAGCCGCCCAATCTCCTGCGCCGCGCGTGCCCGCTCGCTCAACAGCTCGACCAGTCTGCCGTCAAGCTCATCGATCTTCTTCCGCCAATCCGCGATATCCATGAAAACCAGCTCTCAGCTTTCAGTCACCAGCAAAAACCGCAACCACGCGGGTGCCCCATCCTAGCCACGTTCTCTGTGGATAGGGTGGGGATTTTGACTTCTTGGCAACCGCACTTACAACAGCTCCTCACCGCGCGCGAACTGTCGGCTAAGAGCTGGCAGCTGACATCCGCTTTCCCGTCAGCTCCCGCACAAATTCTCCCACAGCCTCCGCTTCCCGCCCGCGATTCCGCTCGATCGTCTCCACAATCGCGCTCCCCACCACCACCGCATCCGCAAACTCCCCAACCTCCGCAAACTGCGCCGCCGTAGAAATCCCAAACCCCACTGCAATCGGCAGCTTGGTCACACGCCGCAACCGCCGCACCAGCTTTTGAGCATCGGCAGCCAACTGCTGCCGCGCTCCCGTTACGCCTGTCCGCGACACCGCATACACAAACCCCCGCGAAGCCGCAGCAATCCGCTTCAGCCGTTCGTCAGGAGAAGTCGGCGCCGCCAAAAAAACCGGCGCCAAATCATTCACCATCATCGCCCGCAAATAATCGCCGGCTTCTTCCACCGGCAAATCCGTTACCAGCACGCCGTCCACGCCCGCCGCCCGCGCCACCATGCAAAACTTTTCCATCCCCATCCGCAAGATCGGATTCAGGTAAGAAAAAATAATCAGCCCCGTCGATTGCGCCTGCTGCCGCACCTCCGCTGCCAGCGTCAACACCTGCGCCAGCGACGTCCCATGCTTCAGCGCCCGCTCACTCGCCCGCTGAATCACCGGCCCATCCGCCACCGGATCGCTGAACGGCACTCCCAGCTCAATCACATCCGCCCCAGCCTCAATCGCCGCCAGCACAATCTCGCGCGTAGTTGCGAGATCAGGATCGCCGCAAGTCACATACACCACCAACCCCGGCTTCTTATGAAAAGTTAAAGGCATAATTAAGAAGATTTCAGATTGCAGATTCTAGATTTCGGATTGAAAAATCAACGGCCCGAACGGCCGGTGTCATCCTGCTGTTGGCAACGTTTTCCGTGTCGGTGTCATCCTGAGCGGAGCCGTTTTTCAGGCGAAGCGAAGGATCTCCATCTCAACCGGCGAAGCGCGTAAGCCAACCGGCCGCACAATCGAGTTGATCAAAATCTGCGATCTACCCAATCCCCAGGTTCTCCCGCAAAATCCCCACATCCTTATCCCCACGGCCCGAAACATTCACAATTACCACATCCGATTTCTTCATCCGCGGCGCCCGCTTTACCACCTCGGCCACGGCGTGAGCCGACTCCAGCGCCGGAATAATCCCCTCAGTCCGCGCCAGCAAAGTCGTCGCCTCAAGTGCCTCCGCGTCTGATGCCGGCACATACTCCGCCCGTCCGGCATCCCGCAACGCCGCATGCTCCGGCCCGATCGAAGGATAATCCAGCCCCGCCGAAACCGAATGGGTCAACGCAATCTGTCCGGCCGAATCCTGCAGCACGTAAGAATAGGTTCCCTGCAAAACTCCCGGCGACCCTCCACGAAACCGCGCCGCATGGTCGCCCAGCTTTTCCCCGCGCCCCCCGGCCTCTACGCCAATCAACTGAACCTTCTTGTCTTTGATAAACTCGTAAAAAATTCCAATCGAATTCGATCCCCCGCCCACGCACGCGATAATCGCCGCCGGCAGTTTCCCCTCAGCCTTCAGAATCTGTGCCCGCGCCTCGCGCCCAATCACGCGATGGAAATCTCTCACCATCGTCGGATACGGATGCGCCCCCAGCACGCTCCCCAACAAATAATGTGTAGTGCGAACGTTGGTGACCCAGTCGCGCATGGCCTCATTGATCGCATCCTTCAACGTCCGCGACCCCGACGAGACCCCGCGCACCTCCGCCCCCAGCAGCCGCATGCGGAACACATTCAACTCCTGCCGCCGCATGTCCTCAGTGCCCATATAGACGACGCACTCAAAGCCCAGCAGCGCACACACAGTCGCAGTCGCCACTCCATGCTGACCCGCGCCGGTCTCGGCGATCACGCGATGCTTCCCCATGCGCTCAACGAGGAGGCCCTGCCCCAGGCAGTTATTAATCTTGTGCGCCCCGGTGTGCAGCAAATCTTCGCGCTTCAAGTAAATCTTGGCCCCGCCCAACTTCTCGGTCAGCCGCCGGGCAAGAAACAACGGCGTCGGACGCCCCGCAAACGTCCGCAACAACTCCGTCAGCCGCGCCTTAAACCTCGGATCGCGTTTCGCATTCTCATACTCACGCTCCAACTCCTCGAGGGCCGCCATCAAAGTTTCCGGCACATACCGCCCGCCATAAACCCCAAACCGCCCCGCCTCACTCCCTTTCGTTGTCATCCCGAGCGGAGCCTTACCTTTGCGAAGCGAAGGTAAGGCGGAGTCGAGGGACCTGCTTTTTCTCGCCACAGAACGGGCCTTGACCGGGTGCCCCATTTCTCGCACGTTCTTCGCGCGAGAAGTGGGGATTTTGATTTTTGTCCTCGCAACCGTCGCCATCTCTAACCAGCCTTCCGATCGATGTCCCGCACCGCCCGCACAAACGCCCGCACCTTCTCCGGATCTTTCTTCCCCGGCCGCGCCTCTACACCCGAAGCCACGTCGACCCCGAATGGCTCCAGACACTCGACTGCCTGTCCGACGTTGGATGGCGTAAGTCCTCCGGCAATCACTATCCGACGCAGCGCCTTCAGACTTGAAAAGGACAAGGCGTCCTCCCAGGGAAAAGCCTTGCCAGTGCCGCCCCGTTTCTCGGCAGTTCCCGAATCGAGCAAGAATCCAGCCAGATTAGGGAAGCTTTCGACATTGCGCAGAGAATTTATCGCCGTCGAGGGGTCGCGAACCATCTCCAGCATCGGGAGGCAAAAAAAAGCATTCCGATTCACGGAGTACCCCCGCGGACTCTTCCACTCGTCGCCATGAAACTGCACGGCGGTCAGTCCCGCCTCATCAGTGATCTCCGAGATGTGCTCGGGCACCTCATTCACAAAGACACCGATTTTGTCGATTCTCTCCGGCAGCTTCTCGCAAATCTCCCGCGCCGCCTCTACCGTGACAAACCGCGGACTCTTCTCATAAAACACAAACCCCACCGCATCCGCCCCCGCCTCCACCGCAACGAGCGCGTCCTCTAAATTCGTCATCCCACAAATCTTTACCCAAGTCATAAAACAGTGGCCAGTTGCCAGTACCCAGTTGCCAGTCAAATCACCTTGTCATCCGACCGGGCACTCATCACGAATTTCTTCTGGTTGTCATCCTGAGCGAGCCGGGTGCCCAGGTCTAGCTGGCTTTGCGAGACCTGGGGATTTCGCGTCGCGCGCTACTTCGAACTCGGAACCCGCAGCTCGCTACTCGGCACCCGCATCAACTCCCGCAGCGCGGCCCCCGGACGCTCAGCCCGCATCAGTGACTCCCCCACCAGAAACGCGTGAAACCCCGCCGACCTCAACCTCTCCACATCGGAAGAAGCGTGAATCCCGCTCTCCGCCACGCGCACTACTCCGCGCGGAATTTTCTTCCCCAGTGTCAAAGCCGTCTCCAAATCCACCCGAAACGTCCGCAGATCGCGCGAATTCACGCCGATCAAATCGCACCCCGCATTCAAAGCCCGCCGCAACTCGTCCTCATCATGCACTTCGCACAAAACATCCAGCCCACGCGCCCGCGCCGCCGACGCCAGCAACACCAACTCCTCCGAGCTCAACGCCGCCACAATCAGCAACACCGCATCGGCGCAATTCGCCCGCGCTTCCAGTACCTGAAACTCATCCACAATAAAATCTTTGCGCAGGCATGGAATCCTCACTGCCCCCGAAGCCGCCCGCAAATTCCCCAGAGACCCCTGAAAAAACTCTTCGTCGGTCAGCACCGAAAGCGCCGCCGCTCCAGCCCCTTCCAGTTCCCGCGCCAACTCCACCGCATCAAACTCCGCCCGAATCAATCCCTTGGAAGGAGACGCCTTCTTCAACTCCGCAATCACCGCAATCCCGTCCCTGCGCTTCGATTCCAGCGCCCGCCGAAGCCCGCGCGGCACGTGCTGTTCCGCCCGCCGCTCCATCTCGCGCAAATCCACCCCACGCTTGGCTTCCGCCACCCGCGCCCGCGTAGCCGCAAGAATCTTGTCCAGAACGGCAGCCATAAAGAGTGTTTTGATTATAAGGGAAGATGTGCGCGCGCTTGCTGTCAAGGTCGATCATGCCCATTGGAATGGGCGGCGGCGAGTTCCTCTGCGGACGGATGATTCCGCCGGAATCTCTATACTCTCTTCACGCGGACTTGAACTCGCGTGCCTTCGGAGAGTTTTCCGGTCGTCAGTTCCACTACACCGTTGCGGATGATGCCTTCGAATTCCTGCGGTCCAGGCTGCGGATTTGACGTAGAGGGCGCGGGAGAGGCGGCCGCGGCCACACGGTTCGTGCCTTTATCCATGGCGGCGTTGGCCAGGCGGTCGGCTTCCTGATTGTGCTCGCGCAGGGCGTGGCCGATGGAAAACCAATCCAGCTGGGCGATCAATTCCTGGGCGCGGGCATGGAGATCCTTTAGCGTGGGATTTTTTACCTTGTAGATGCCTTTGATCTGGCGGACCAGGAGTTCGGAATCGCTGATCAGCTTGAGCGCTCTGGGACCGTGCTCGAGTGCATATTCGAGAGCACCGATCAGTCCCTGATATTCGGCGAAGTTGTTGGTCTGGTGGCCGAGGTATTCGCTGAGCGCGGCGACTTTTTTCCCAGACTCATCCTGAATGACTACGCCGTAGCCGGCGGGGCCGGGGTTGCCGCGGGCGCCTCCGTCGCTGTGGGCGATGAGGTGACGCGCGGGCGGGTTTTCGCGGGACTCGAAGAGATGTTTCGTGCTGTGTGAAGAGCGAACGGGCATGCATTGAGTTTACAACTCCGTTCTCGTCTGTGAACTCCGCTCTGTGACTTCAGTGATGCGCGTTTTCAAACCAAGAAATAACCAGAGAGGACGCAGAGACTCACAGAGGACGGCTAACGGCCAGCGGCCAGGCGCGTGGCCAGGCGGCCGGGGAGATTGGCGGCGAAGATGCGATCCTGCGCGGACTTTAAATTATAGGGAGCGCGATGGAAATGAACCACTTGCGCTTCGGTGTCATACAGGGCATAGGCGGCGCGCCAGTCGCCGTCGCGAGGCTGGCCGACAGAACCGGGATTGATCATGTAACGGGTTTCCGGCTTCAATTGCAGGGAAACCGATTCGGGCTGGCCGACGGTACGGTATTCGGGCCGGAATCCGTCGGCACCCGCTTCGTTGGCGAAGAATCCGCCTTGCAGATGAGTGTGGCCGAAAAAAGTCAAAGGCACGGTGGAAGCGATCAGCGGCGCGAGGGCATCGCCCATGGAGACTACGTACTCGTCTTCATCATTGGGCGAGCCGTGGACCAGGTGCACAAGCGGAAGATCGGGCAGGGCCTGCGGACCTTGCGGCAAAGCGCGGAGCCAGTTGAAATTTTCGGCGGTCAGCTGGTCGCGAGTCCAGACGGCGGCGGCGGCGGCCATCGGATTGAAGTCGTCGAGAGCGATGAGGCCTGTGGCGGCTTTATCGTGATTGCCTCGGACAAAAGTCTTTCCCAGGCTGCGTGAGCGCTCGGTGACCTCGTTGGGGCTGGCGCCGTAACCGACGATGTCGCCGAGATTGGCCACCACATCGAACGAGGGAGCGGTGGCCAGAGTGGCGTCGAGAGCTTCCAGATTGGCGTGGATGTCGCTGAGCAGAAGGATGCGCAAGTATCACCAGACAAAGTGGCGATTATAGCCCGAGCCGAGCCTTCGCGTGTGTAGCGAGGCTTGATACTTCGTGCAAAATCCGTGTCCATGCGTTGGCAATTCAAGGGCAAAGCTCCGCTCCCGTTCAAGGTTGTCTTTGCTCTGTTTGGCATCAATCTCGTGGCACTGATTGGGACAGTCTACGCGGTACCGCGGTGGTGGCCGAGTCGGCCAGATCCGGCTCATTGGTACGCGATTCGATTTAAAGGCGGTGCTGTCTTTTTCGTTCAGCCTTGGCTGGGTAAATACTTCGCTTACGGGTTTTGGGGAGGATTTGGCCTGTTGGCGTTTATGTTCCTGATCATGTGGCTCCATCGCGATGATGTTGAACGTGTCGACTAAGAATTCACGACCGGGCAGCGGGCAAAGTGGCCTGGGGAGAGTTCTAATAACAACGGCATCTTGCTCGCGCAATCGGGGATGCGAAATTCGCAACGCGGTTCGAAGGCACAACCCGGGGGCATGGCCTGCAGCGGCGGCACCGTGCCTTCGATGGTGGCGAGGGGGTTGGCGCGATCGGTGTTGAGGTCAGGCACGGCGTGGAGCAGACCGCGAGTGTATGGATGAGCCGGGGCTTGGAAGATGTCGCGCTTGCTGCCGAGTTCCACCAGGCTGCCGGCGTACATCACGGCGACCCGATCGGCCACCTGCGAGACGACCGCGAGATCGTGCGAGATGAACAGCATGGCTATTCCGAACTTCGAGCGGAGTTCGGCAAGCAATTCCAGAATCTGCGCCTGGACGGTGACGTCGAGGGCGGTGGTGGGCTCGTCGGCAATGAGCAATTGTGGACGGTTGACGATGGCCATGGCGATCATCACGCGCTGGCGCATGCCTCCGGAAAGCTGGTGAGGATAATCGCGGCCGCTGCGGGCGGGGTCGGGGATGGCTACGTCGTTCATGGCGTCGACAGCGCGTCGCCAGGCTTCTTTTCTTGAAATCGGCTTCGAATTCGAATTGTGCGCCAGAACGGCTTCTGCGATTTGTTCGCCGACGCGCATGACGGGGTTGAGGGCCGTCATGGGCTCCTGAAAAATCATGGCGATGCGGGAGCCGCGGAGCTGGCGCATGGAATCGTCGGAGAGACCCGGAAGGTTGCGGGATGCGCCGTTCTCCGCAAACAGAATTTCACCGGACACGCGGGCTTGCGGCGGGAGCAGACGCATGATGGCCAGGGACGTGATCGACTTGCCAGAGCCGGATTCTCCGACCAGGCCGAGGACTTCTCCGGCGCCGAGGGAAAAGCTGAGATCGCGGACCGCGGGTAAAGTTCGTGTGGGAACAGCCGCCCTCGGCTGTCCGGTCGCCCGCAGGGCGTCGGTGTTTCCTTTAAGCGCGAATTCGATGCTCAGGTTCCGGATTTCCAGCAGAGGCAGCACGGGATCATGGTAGCAGTCGACGGCAAGAGGTCGCCCTGCGGGCGACGGACAGCCGAGGGGGGCTGTCCCCACATTCACGCTCGCCAGCTCCCTCAACCGTGAATCTTGCCCTATTGCTGCTGCATCTCTTACAGTAAGTCTATGAGCAAGATTCTCATTCCTACGCCTTTACGCCAGTATGTCGGGAAACAGGCCACGGTGGACGTCGCCGCGGCCACCGTCGCCGAAGCCATGGATGCGCTGATCGACAAGCATCCCGAGGTGCGCAAGCACCTTTATACCGACCAAGGCAAGCTGCGGGCTTTCGTGAACCTTTATGTCAACGACGAAGACATCCGCTATCTCCAGAAGGAAGCGACCGTGCTGAAGGATGGTGATAACATTTCCATCGTGCCTTCCATCGCGGGAGGCTCAGGACTTCAGTGGCCAGTGGTCCAGTCACCAGTGGCCAGTAAAACAGGGGATTGATGGCCACTACCGTTGAAATTCCGGTGACACTCAACAAAGACGAAATCCTGCGCTACTCGCGCCATTTGATCATGCCCGAGGTGGGCATGGAGGGGCAGCAGAAGCTGAAAGCGGCGCGTGTGCTGTGCATTGGCGCCGGAGGCCTGGGATCACCGCTGGCGCTTTATCTGGCGGCCGCGGGCGTGGGCACGCTGGGGCTCGTGGATTTCGATGTAGTGGATTACACGAACCTGCAGCGGCAGATCATTCACTCGACTGCCGACGTTGGACGAAAAAAACTCGACTCGGCGGCGGACAAGCTGAAGGGGATCAATCCTTTCTTGAACCTGCGCACGTTCGATACGCGGCTGAGCAGCGAGAATGCGCTGGAATTGTTTCGCGAGTTCGATATCGTCGCCGACGGCACGGATAACTTTCCCACGCGCTACCTGGTGAACGACGCGTGCGTGCTCACAGGAAAGCCGAACGTGTATGGTTCGATTTTTCGCTTTGAGGGGCAGGCCAGCGTGTTTGCCACCGAGGATGGTCCGTGCTACCGGTGCCTTTACCCTGAGCCGCCACCGCCCGGGCTTGTGCCATCGTGCGCGGAGGGCGGGGTGCTCGGCATTCTGCCGGGACTCGTGGGTGTGATGCAGGCGACGGAAGTCATCAAACTGATTCTTGGCGTGGGCGAATCGCTGATCGGGCGGCTGCTGCTGATTGATGCGCTGGGCATGAAGTTTCGCGAGTTGAAACTGCGGAAGAATCCCGACTGCCCGGTGTGCGGCGCGCATCCCACGATCACCAAGCTGATAGACTACAACGAGTTTTGCGGCATACGCGGGGAGGAAAAACCTGTGGCCAGTGGAGTTCCTGAAATTCAAGTAGAAGAGTTGAAGCGGCGGTTGGATGCGAAGGAAGATTTGTTCGTGCTCGATGTTCGCGAGCCGCACGAATACCAGATTTGCAACCTCGGCGGCCATTTGATTCCGTTGAACGATTTGCCCAAGCGCGTAAGCGAACTCGATTCCAGCCGCGAAATCGTGGTGCATTGCAAGATGGGCGGACGCAGCGCGAAAGCCGTCGCGTTCCTGCAGCAAGCCGGCTTCAAGAAAGTGCACAACCTGGCCGGCGGAATTAACGCCTGGGCGGAACGCGTGGATCCGAAGGTGCCGAAGTATTAGACGCAGGGGTCAGGGGCCAGTTTTCAAAAGGGAGCGCTTTCGCGCTCCTTATTCTTTTATGCAATTCATTTCACTTAAATTTTGACGATTGACATCGGGTGCCGGGAGCGCATAATAGCGGTCTCGGCCGGCGCTGCCCCCGCTTGAACGAGAAAACGGAGGTCTGTATGAAGAGAAGAGCCATTTTTGCGTCCGCACTTGGGGCGGCGCTGTGTGCGGCTGTGGGCGTGGGTACGGCGTTAGCGCAAGCTACGGCCACGCTTTCCGATCCTGCGGAAAAGCCGCGTGTATTTGTGACGGACAGCCAGTCGTGGGAGGTCAATGGCTACAGCGGAGGAGGTCCAGGGGGCGGTGCATCGACCTCGCATGGAGGAGCGCGTCCGCAAACCGCGGAGATCATCAAAACCTTTGGCCAGCGCTGCCCGCAAGTGGTTACCAACAACATTCAGCAGAAAGTCGACTACGTGGTTCTTCTTGACCACGAGGGCGGGAAGAGCTTCGTCAGCCACAAGAACAAGGTGGCCGTGTTTGCGCGCGTGAGTGGCGACTCGGTGATGAGCAAGTCAACGTTGTCGCTGGGCGGATCGGTGCAGGAAGCGTGCGAGGCGATCGAAAAAGATTGGGCGGAAAAAGGCAAGGCCATGCGTGCCGCGGCAGTGGCCGCGGCCGACCCACCTAAGCCCGCATCGCCCGTGGTGCCCGCTGCTGCTGCCGCTGACCCGGCTCCGGCTGCACCTATCGTGGGAAAGCTGGCGATTGCATCCGTGCCGGACGGGGCTGACATTGAAGTGGACGGCAGCTTTGTGGGCAACGCTCCGTCTGAGGTTCAGGTGAGCGAGGGCGAGCACACGGTCTCAGTTAAGAAAACCGGGTTCAAGGATTGGGAACGGAAGCTGAAAGTCAGCGGCGGCAGCAACGTGCATCTGACTGCGGAACTGCAGCAGAGCGCGAGCCAGTAGGACGGCTCGAATTCCCGCCGCTGAGTGCCGTTAGAATGGACCAGTCCCGCCCAGGACGGGACGCGTTCCATGGCGCACATTCAGGTTTCACCGAGAAGTCGGGTTTACGCTGGAAAAGAACTCATTATTTTTCCCATTGCGCTGGCAGAAGAAATTCTTCCTGGCGATTCGATCTGCGAGAACCTGCTGCGCGCGCTGCGTGGGCAACGGCAGCCGTTCCGCCGCGGGGACATCTTAGTGGTGAAACACAAGATTGTTTCCAAAGCTGAGGGGCGGCTGGTTGGCCTCGCGACGATCAGGCCCTCTGCCAGTTCGGCAAGCTGGGCGAAAAAATACGGACTCGACGCGCGCGTTATCGAGCTTGCGCTGCGCGAAAGCCGGGTCGTGATTCGCCGCAAAAACGGCGTGCTTATCACGGAGACACGGCATGGGTTTCTGTGCGCGAACAGCGGCATCGACGTTTCCAACGTGAATGGCGGACGGCACGCGCTGCTGCTTCCCGAAGATTCCGACCGTTCGGCTCGCAAGCTACATCGCGAGCTCCGGAAGCGTACTGGGTTCGCAATCCCAGTCATTATTACTGACAGTCATGGGCGTCCGTGGCGCGAGGGACTGGTGGATTGCTGCATTGGCATTGCGGGCATGAAGGCGCTGCGCGACGATCGTGGGCTCCGCGATCCGCACGGCTACAAGCTGCACGCGAGCATTGAAGCGGTGGCCGACGAACTGGCGGCTGCCGCGGGTTTGGTTTGCGGCAAACTCAACCGGACACCGGCCTGCATTGTCCGCGGATTCAAGTATGAATCGGGCGGAGGCAAGGCCAGCGATCTGCTACGCCCTGCAAAGACCGATCTGTTCCGCTAAACTGTTCGGGACTGCTGCATCGTGACGGGAGGAAGCCGTGCCCCGCGAACTCGCCGTTTCTGAACTTGAAAGTTTTTCCGCTCTCGACTGGACCGATTTTGCGCCGAGCCTCACATCTGCCACGCGCAGCTCGCTTGAAAAAATTCTCGAGACGCAAAATGGTGGCGCGCTTTCTCTGCAGGAATCGTTCGCACTCGCCCACTCCGAGGGCGACGATCTACTCGGATTGCTGGTGGCCGCGAACCTGCTGCGCTCGGAACTCGCCGGCAATCTGGTGACGTACGTGGTGAACCGCAACATCAATTTCACCAACATTTGTTTTGTAGGATGCAAGTTTTGCGCCTTCAGCCGCGGGCCGCGCGAGTCGGACACTTATTTTCTGGAGCCCGAGGTGGTCGCACAAAAAGCTGTTGAAGCTTGGCAGGTGGGCGCCACCGAGGTTTGCATTCAAGGAGGGCTGCCGCACGGGCTGCCTCCGTTTTACTATCGCGATATTTTGCGCGCCGTGAAGAAGGCCGTTCCGGGCATGCACATACATGCCTTCTCGCCGATGGAAATTGTTTACGGGGTTGAGCTCACCGGGATGCCGCTGGCCGATTACCTTTCCATGCTGCGCGATAACGGGCTTGGAACACTTCCTGGCACGGCTGCCGAAATTCTCGATGACGAAATTCGCCACATTCTCTCGGCGAACAAACTGTCGACGGCGCAATGGATCGAAGTCATCCGCACGGCGCATCGCTGCGGCATTCGCACCACTTCCACGATGATGTATGGGCACGCCGAGACACCTGAGCACTGGGTGCGGCAGATGCTGCTGCTACGCCGGATGCAGAGCGAGACGGGCGGTTTTACCGAATTCGTGCCTCTGGGATTCGTGCACCAGAACACGCTGCTGTTTCATCAGGGACTGGCGCGCAGCGGTCCCACGCTGGCCGAGCACCTTAAGGTGCACGCGCTCTCGCGCCTTCTGCTGGCCGGGTCGATCAACAACATTCAGGTTTCGTGGGTAAAGTTGAACCGACACCTCTCGCAACTTTGCCTGCAGACGGGCGCCAACGACTACGGCGGCACGTTAATGGAAGAAAATATTTCGCGCGAAGCGGGAGCCACCGCCGGACAGTACACGAGCCCGGAAGATTTTCAGGCGCTGATTCTGGAGATCGGCCGAATTCCCGCGGAGCGCAACACCACATACTCGCGCATTCATATCAAGCTGCCACTGAATGAAGCCGAATTCACCGTGGAACAGGCTGTGCAAGCGGAGTTCGCGTGAGCGGAGATCCTGCACCGGCCGTTCCCACGCGTCCCATTGCGATTCTTGGCGGCACCGGCCCTGCGGGTACGGGGCTGGCGATGCGGTGGGCGCGCGCGGGCGAGACCATTATTATCGGCTCGCGCGACGCGCAGCGCGCCCGCGATGTGGCGGCCAACATTCGAGGCAAAGTTGGGTTTGGGGCGCTCGTCTCCGGCATGGAAAACAGCGCCGCCTGCGCCGCCGCCGATATCCTGATGCTCACCGTTCCGTTCGAAGGCCAAGCGGAGCTGCTCAAACAACTTAAGTCTGCGATCACTGAGGGCAGCATTCTGATTGACGCGACAGTTCCGCTCGCAGCTTCAGTTGGCGGCCGCGCTTCGCGCACTCTTGGCGTGTGGCAAGGGTCGGCCGCTCAGCAAACCGCCGAACTTGTGCCCAAGGGAGTGAGCGTGGTCGCGGCCTTTCACAACCTTTCCGCCGAACTGCTGAATGGCGACGCGGCACTCGATTGCGACGTGATTGTTTGCAGCGACGATCCCGATGCGGCGCAACTTACGCGCGAACTGGCCGGGAAGATTCCGGGGGTGCGCGCGATTGATGGGGGGAAGCTGGATAACGCGCGGACGGTCGAGCAGATTACCGCGTTGTTGATTGGATTGAATATTCGGCATAAGGGGCACGCGGGGATTCGGATTACCGGGTTGCCTCCGGAAGCTTATCGATGAATTGCTCCACCTTCCCCGGGCTGCAGCCCCGATGCTTCCCCTGGTGATCGGCATGGCTGAGCCGTGCCCTTCCCGAAACAATTTCGCTGGTCCGGCGCGGCTGGAAGCCGCGCCCTTTCAAATCAGTCCTCCACGACTCTTACCGTCATTTCTTCCGCGGGTTCGCCGCCGGCCATGGCTTGCGCGATGATCAGGCGGCGGGCTTCCACGCGTATCTTGGGAAGTTGCGTGCCGAACCACCAGGCTCCCGCCACCGCCGCTAAACCGCCCATCGCAACCGTGAGGGGCGCGCCGAGACGATCGGAGAGGGCGCCGCCCAACAGCGCGCCGATGGGGGCCATGCCCATGAACATCATGGAATAGACGGCCATGACGCGGCCGCGCAGCGCATCCGGCACCATGGCTTGGATGAGCGTATTCGAGGCTGCCATCTGCAGCATGATGAAATATCCCACCGGCAGCAGCAGGGCTACCGAGAGCCAGAATATTTTCGAAGCTGCGAACAGCATCAGACTTGCGCCGAAGCCGGCGCAGCAGACCGCGACCCAACGGCCCAGACCTTTCACTCCCGAACGCATGGCGAGAGTCAATGCGCCCAGAAGGGCGCCCACGCCGGCCGCGCCCATCAGAATGCCGAGCCGTACCGCGCCCAGGTCGTGGGCCCCGATCAGGGATGCGAGTCCCTGACCGCCGCCGTGCAAAACGCGGTCGGCAAAAATCGGCATCAGCACGACATAGGGCATGCCGGTAACGCTGACTATGCCCAGCAGGAGCAACAGAGTGCGAATGGGCGCGGTGTGCTCGACGAAGCGGAAGCCTTCCGCGATGTGTTCGAATGGCGAAGCCTTCTTCGAAATTCTCGGCGCAACCTGCACGCGCATCAGCAGCAGTCCCACAATCACTGCGATGTAACTCGCGCCATTCGCGAAAAAACACCAGCCCTCGCCCAGCCTCGCCACCAGGACTCCAGCCACCGCCGGCCCGATCACGCGCGCGCCGTTAAACATGGAAGAGTTCAGCGCAATCGCGTTCATCAGATCTTCCTTGCCCACCATATCGACCAGGAACGATTGCCGGCCCGGAATATCGAATGCGTTGACTACACCGAGCAACGCGGCCAGAACAAAAATGTGCCACACCTGGACTTTCCCGGTGAGGGTGAGAGCGGCCAATATAAAGGCCAGGAACATCGATACAGTCTGCGTCGCAATCACCACACGCTGGCGGTTCATGTGGTCGGCCGTGATTCCGCCGATTGGCGCAATGAGAAATACGGGGATCTGGCTGGAAAATCCCACCGCGCCTAACAGCAACCCCGACCCCGTCAGCTTGTAGACGAGCCATGACTGGGCGACCGTCTGCATCCAGGTGCCGATCAGAGAAATCAATTGTCCGCTAAAGAAAAGCTGGAAGTTACGATGGCGCAGGGCGCGCCCGGCCGCCTGCCAGCGAAGACCTGCGTCTGAAGCCGTCGGGGCTGGCGAACCCTCTGAGATGGAAGTTTTCGAATCAGCCACGTTCGTTTTCTTTGGATGACGCTGGGCGCGCTCAGGCACCACTATATCGCGAAGGGCTTGTGAATCCTCATGTTCCAGGCGATCTGAGATGCCTAATCTTTCCCGCTTGCGGAATGCAGCGTGGACCTGAGGCCGATGGTTCCCACCTATCGAATTATCGCAAAGCTCGGCGGGCGAGGCGCGCCCTCAAACCCTGCCAGAGCCAAACTGTCTCCCTGTTGCGCGGCCTGCGGCCTGCATTTCACTCATTTATCGCTGTTCAACGGCCCGCGCATGGGGTACAGTTCTATTGCCGCTTTTACGTCCCCCCCCGGCAGAGGCGATAGGAAGGAAGTGTCCATGAATCCTCCTCCAGTCCAGGTGGAACGCCGCGCCGGACAGCGCTTTCCGTTTCTTCTTCCCGTATTTGCGCGCGACGGCTCGGGCAGCGTGGAAGCTCGGGGATTTACCCAGGACATCAGTTCGCGCGGCGTTTTCTTCTTCACCGATGCGGCGTTCTGCGAGGGAGCAGCGATCGAGCTTACCCTCAACATGCCGTCTGAGATCACGCTGGGCGAAAGCATGCGAGTGCGTTGCCAGGGCTGCGTGCTGCGGGTAGTCTTGCCTCCGGATCTTCCACAACCGAGCCTGCCGCAGCCCGGTGAATCGCCGGATCGATCAACGTTCCCCGCTCCTGCCGCCAATCCTCGCGCCGAGACGAAAATTGGCGTGGCAGTTCGTTTTCACGGCTACGAGTATCTTTCCGAGATTTCGGATTCTTCCTCGTTTCCCCGGGTTGCGGCTCTGCACGAGCGCCGCGCTGAGCCGGAACCGGATCCCCCCGGGTTGGCTGGAAGGGATTTGATCGCGCACTGAAGCGCGCCCGACAATTCTTGCCCTTTAGCTCGACCGGTTGTTTTTTCGGTACAACTGCCACGACAGTTGGCGCGCCGTGGTGCCTTCGAGCCCGCCGTTCTTTATCCCTTGGGGACCGTAATGTTCCAAATGCCTGCGGGTGACCTTCCCTTCAAGGCAGCCGGCGCTCGCGGTGGTTAAAGTCCCCCTTCACAAGCGGACGCTGAAAAGAAGTCTCGCGTTTGAAGCGATGAAAACCGGCAAGAACTGCATCTATGCCTACTCACCAGCCATTTGATCGACCAAAGCGGTCGGGAGCTACTTCGTCCCATGGGACCAAAAGCTGGCCGGCGAGCCATCTCAATCGAGGTGGCATACGATCGCACCCGCCTCGCGCAGGACGATATCGCTACCGCAATCGCGACGGTCAAAAACAACTTGGACAAGACAGCCAACATGGTGATGGTGGATCTAGGCATCCCTCCAGGATTCGACCTGCTCAGCGAAGACTTGCAAACTTACCAGGAGAAGAGCGCCGACTTGAAGAGTGGCCACCTCTCGAAGTTCAGCCTTACGGCGACGCAGGCCATTCTCTACTTCGATTCCTTTGCCCCCGGTGACACGGCGACCGTAAAGTTCCGCCTGCGAGCCAAGTACCCCATCCACGCGAGGACGTTCAAGTCGCGAGTCTATGAATACTATGACCCCGGCGTAAGCTCGATTGCGCGGCCGGTGCAACTGGAGGTGCACAAGCGCTGAAGCCCGCCAACTGCAGTGCTGACGCTTCACCTGACTACCGCGTTCCTTCACCCGGTACGACTATGAAGAATCGGTTCGTGACATTTTTTTCTTTCAAGCTACAGAAGCACTTTTTCTTCTGCCGCGTGTTCTCTTGACCTTTCACATACAAGTGTAGTAAACGATCGAACTGGCATAGGAGCGATCACCGGGTCCGATCTCAAAGGAAGGACTATTCGCATCATGATGAAGCAAATTGCACGCAAGCTCGATTTCAGCAGGAAAGTCTTGCTCGGCCTGGCCATGGTCGCCGCGGTCGCGGCGCCGGTGGTTTTCGGCCTGCTCCACGTCACGCCGGTTCGTGCTCAATCCACCGCCGAGAATCCCACACAGAACATCGCAGACACATGGCAGGGCACGCTCCACGCCGGCAGAGATTTGCGAACGGTGGTCAAGATTTCAAAGGCGGACGACGGCGGATACAAAGCAGTTTTCTACAGCATCGACCAAGGTGGAGACGGCATTCCAGTAACCAAAATCACTCTCGAAGGCACGATCGTGAAGATGTCGCTCACGGCGGTCGGCGGCAGCTACGAGGGAAAGTTGAGTTCCGATGGCAAGTCAATCGTGGGCAACTGGACTCAAGGGACCCCCCTGCCCCTGAACCTGACGCGTGCTACGTCCGAAACGGAGTGGACGATTCCGGCACCCACACCCAAGATGCCACCGATGGATGCGAACGCAGACCCCAGCTTTGAGGTGGCCACAATCAAGCCGAGCAAACCGGATGAGCCGGGCAAAGCATTCCTGGTTAGAGGAAATCGTTTCAAGACCGTCAATACAACCTTGAGCGAACTCATCTCGTTCGCCTACGGAGTCCATTCCAAACAGGTCATCGGTGCCCCCGCCTGGACCGGCACGGACAAATTCGACATCGACGCGCAGCCCGATGGCGAGGGAGCGCCCAGCGACAAGCAATGGAAAGGCATGCTGCAGAAGCTGATTGTCGAGCGCTTCAAGCTCACCTTTCACCGCGACAAGAAAGAACTCTCCGTCTATGTTTTGTCCGTGGCGAAGAACGGCGCCAAGCTTACTAAGAGTGACGGGGATCCGAACGGGCTTCCGGGCCTGTTCTTTCGTCAGCTCGGCGCGTTGAATGTTCGCAACGCAAATATGGCGGACTTCACCGGCCTAATGCAGAATGCCGTGCTCGATCGCCCGGTAGTCGATCAGACTGGACTTACGGGAAGGTTCGACTTCACGCTCAACTGGACGCCAGACGACTCGCAATTCGGAGGCATGGGGGCCAAGATTCCGCCTTCGACAGACAGTGCCAACGCGCCGCCGCCGCTGTACACCGCGATTCAGGAGCAGATCGGTCTCAAGCTTGAGGCCACGAAGGCGCCCGCTGACGTCATCGTCGTCGACCGCGTCGAGCAGCCTTCCGCCAACTGAACGCTGAACGAACTTCAGGGAGAAGCGAGAGCGGTGTCTCAGCAGCGCATGCATCGAGTCTGCCAGATGGCTTGCGCCCTGTTCTGCATTCTGCCGGCGCTTGCACTCCCCAGTCTGGCTGCCGCTTCCGCGTATCACGGCCAGGTCACCTTCCATGGCTGGCCCGTTCCTGGAGCTACGGTCACGGTTACGCAAGGAGCGGCCAAGGCAAACACAGTCACGGATCAAGGAGGCCTTTACAGCTTCGAGAATCTAGCCGAGGGACCTGCGAAGATCGAGATTGAGATGCAGTGTTTCTCCACAATCGAAGCCGAAATCACCATCGCGCCGAACATGCCGGCGGGTGCATGGGAATTGACCCTGCTCCCGCTCGACCAGATCGTGAGCATGGCGCGCTCGAAGCTGGCGCCGAGCACGTCGCAAAGTCTGACGTCAGCGGCGTCTTCAAAAAAGTCAGCTGCAACTGACTCCACAACCAGCAAT
>DATDGM010000101.1:0-15633 GCA_036522075.1 Candidatus Sulfotelmatobacter sp. | reverse complement strand
GCTCCAGCAGCGGATTTCCGCGACTTTAGTAACGCGAAAACTTCCGTCTCAGACGAAAGTAATCCAGCGAATTACCAAAGCGCATGCACGTGGGACATCTACTCGTGCGCTGCCGCCGATGAGATGTTGGACAGACCAAATCCTCATGCCGAAGGAAACTTACATGGACGACCTGCAGCTCCGCATTGCGCGCGTCACCGAAGACTTGCGCACCATTCAGCGCGAGCTCAACTGCGCCGCCATGCAAGCTCCCAGCGATCCCGAATTGATGGAGTCTCTCAATTCCCAGGCCCAGACCGAGCCCATTGAAACCCTGCGCTCCGCCCTTGACCAGATGCGCCACTTTCTCTGGTTCTACTCGCAAGTCATGGAAAATGATTCCGAACTCGGCGATAAGTTGCGCCAGGGTGCTCCGCAAAAATTGGCCAGCGACGAAACTCCCGTCAAAAAGAGACCGTTCCTCGACCAATTGTCACGATCCGACGAAGCCATGCTGCTGCACTACCTAGCGGAATCCAAACAACGCAAGCCCAATTAAGCACAAGCCGGAACCCGCGACTATCCTCGTCCCCGAACAATCGTTTTCCGCACTTCGCCCGTAGGACTGAGCACCGCAAAGCTCGCCTCAGCTCCTGTCGCGAGAACACCCTGCGTCAACCCCGCCGCGCGCGCGGGATTTAAGGTGGCGGCCCGCACCGCGTCCTGCAAGCTACAACTCCCAAACTCCATCACATTGCGCACCGCGCGATCCATAGTGAGCACACTCCCCGCCAGCTTACCGTCGATGGTGCACATCCCATTTTTTACGTCCACCAGCATCGGCCCCAGTTGATAACGGCCCTCGGGCATGCCAGCGGCGGCAGTGGCATCGGTAATCAGCACGCTGCCCTCGACTCCCTTGGTCTTGAGAAAAATCTGCACCACCTGGGGCGCAACGTGAATCCCGTCGACGATAATGTCGGCACTCACCTTGGCATCAGTGAGAACCTCACCGAGAATGCCGGGGTAGCGATGATCCAGCGGCCGCATGGCGTTAAAGGTATGCGTAGCGTGCCGCGCTCCGGCTCGCACTCCAGCCTGTGCGGCAGCCAGGTCGGCGTCCGAATGGCCAATGCTCACGCACACCTTCCGCCGTGCCGCCTCGGCAATCACTTCGATGGCCCCCGGAAGCTCCGGCGCGATGGTCAGCATGCGCACGCGTCCTCGCGCCGCCTGCCATAGCCGTTCGAAGAGTGCCAGAGTCGGCAGCGCTAGATTTTCCGGCGGATGCACGCCGCGCCGCGCCGGGCTCAGAAACGGCCCCTCCAGATGAATGCCGAGCGGCCGCGCCTGCGCATCATCCTCTTTGCCCTTACCGCTTGCTTCCACCTCTCCCGCTTCGATGGCGTTGGCTAGCCGCTCCAGTGCCGCGCAAGTAATATCGAGCGGGGCCGCCACGGTAGTAGGGAAGTATCCCGTTACTCCATGTTGCGCCAGGAATCTGCCTAGTCGCGGCAGCTCGGCCTCAGCCGCCACCATCACGTCAAGCCCTGCGCCCCCGTGCATATGGATGTCGACGAACCCCGGCGTCATCACTGCGTCGCCAAAGTCGACGACCGCCGTGCCCGCCGGAATCTCCCGGTCTGAGCGCGAGCTCAAATCGCGAATCATTCCGTCTTCCACAAACACTAACGGGTTCCGAATTTCCTTCAGTGGCGTGTACAGCGAACGGGCAGCGAATACGCTTTTCATGAAGTTGGATGGCTCAGATGATTGATGTACGTCTCGTCGAACATTCCGCGCGAATGCCGCAACGAAAGTTCCCGAGAGCTCCCCATGGTATGCGCAACAGCGGTTTCAAACAACAATCCGAGGGTGATGGGTGGCCAGTGCTCAGGATTCTGCCCACGTTCTGCCCCATGGCTCTGTTGCCACACTGGTCACTCGCCAGGGACTGCCACGGACCCACAGGTCGCTGACCGCAGGCCACTTACTAATGACCTGACTACTGGGTGATGGCTAGTTGAGTGACCGTAATTAGCGATCACCGACTATCACCGAGCACCGACCCCCGAATGCTGCCACTGCCACGAACTACCGACCACTATCACCGACCACTGACCACTGAATGCAGTGTTATAATTTCAAAGTTCAGGCCGAAAGTTCCAAGCTCCGGCGCTCCCGATGTTCCTCAAAGCGCCGGGCAAAGTCGGGGAGTGGCTCAGCCTGGTAGAGCACCTGGTTCGGGACCAGGGGGTCGGAGGTTCAAATCCTCTCTCCCCGACCATTCTTTTTCTTTTGCCCGGTCGAAGATTAGATCGAAGGGCTTTCTGTATACGGGCCAGAGACTTACGCCGTCCGTATCGCAGTTCAAAAGTACAGACTTCAGCAACTGGGCGCGTTCTGTGTGGGTCCGCGTAAGATACAGAAAATGCGCCCGGTTAGCGAGTTCAAAAATCCGTTTCACTGTCAGCACACTATCCGCCGTGACCTCCGCCTTAAGACTCGACAACTCGGACTCCAATCTCCGCTCTTGTTCCCGCCACTCGTTCATTTTCCGCGTCCAGAAGTCATCATCAATCTTGCCGTCCAACTTGTCCTCGTACATCTGATCTATTCGGGTTCGAAGAGCTGCAAGCCTTTGCTGCACGGTCTCGAAGCGCTTCTGCCGCTCGGATTCGGCACGAGCGCGATCAGAACTCAATGATGCGACGATGGTCTCCGCGACTGTCTCGGGCACATAAATATCTTTGAGCACTGCCCCCATGCGATCTGAAACATCTTGCTCACGCATGTAGGGGAGCGAACACTTGCCCCTCCCGTGCGAGCAGCGGTAATAGACGTACTTCCCTTTCTGCCGCTCTGCCGTCACCGTGCAACCGTCATGAGCACACCTGAGCAAACCGCCGAACGCAAAGGTATGCTTCCGATGTTTTGGCTTATTCCGCCTCGCGAACACATTCTGAACTTGGTCAAAGAGTTGTGCTGAAATCAGAGGCTCGTGGGTACCCTTGTACTCGATCGGGCCAGGGGGGCCCGGTGCGGGAAGCACTGATCCGCGGCAGACCGGAGCAAGCGGGCAGGGTCCGGGCACTCCCGGCTCCTGGGGTGCCGGAGGCGACCCCGGCGCGACGGTCGGCGTAAACATTTGGGGCAGGGCAGGAGCAACCATCGGTGCCGTGTGGATGAAAGCAGTAGTGTCGCCGCTCAATGCCTTGGCGACCTGGCAGGACCGTCATCCACTCGCGACCTTCGCAGTGGGAGTTGCGAGTATCTTCGCGGGAAACGGGGAGGCTCTGGAAGCAGACGAGCAGATTGTAGAGGACGACTCCGCTGCATTGGAAGCATATTGGAACAGCCTTGGTAATCGCGCCCCTGTACAGTCTTACCCTTATAATATCGTTAACAAATACAACGTCGCCACTGGAGAGCTGAAATCTGTAACAACCTATGATGCATTCGGAAATCGCGCATATCAATACGAGTTCGGGGGGCGATGGGGGGCAGAATATCACGTCTACGACAACAGAATTGCTATTGGAGCTGGAAACGGACCCAGATCCCATCCGGGCACGCCCTTCTAAATGGAAGGCCGATATTATTTGAGGGAGTTCGTGGAGATTCACAACGAAGCATCGCTCAGGGAGTTCATTGCTAGGGTGCGCGGTCTTCATGACGCCATGTTGCATGAAGCCGTATTGCTCAGTCCAGGATACGTAGATGAGGGTCAGCAGATGTGGGGCGATACAGACCTTCCAGATGCTAGGCTCATTTTCCAATCGCAACTTGATGACGTCCTTGCCATACGGGTGGATTTGAAGGGCGTTTCACGATTCGAGTTTAATCCGCGACGTGAACTTGAGCTTGAGGGTGAAATGAAGAAGGGTGAAGTGGTATTCTACTTGACTGGAACGGACGGCTCTGACGTTTGCGAAATACGTGCGTTTAAGGCAGAATACCAAATGCTCGGGCGGGAGTTTCTCGGCAAAGGCTACAAGCTCGTCCGCCCAGAAGACACGGAATAGGTGATCCTCTGGCATGTGTGCAAAATGATCTCACGCTCTCCAGCTTGAACGAAAAGCTATTGACCTCCGATGCAAGCAGCCACCAAGCCGTCGATTCTTGTGCCAGTCGCGTTTGCTTATTCCTTGCCTTTCCTTGTCGTCTTTTGCGCCGCCGCCGCGCAGCTTGCTCCCATCCCGACGGAGTCCCACGCCCTAGGAAGCTACTCTAATAAAGCGATTGGCTTCCGCTACGCTCCGCCCGGCGGGATGCTCGACAAGACGCAGATCTCCAAGTCGCAGATTCAGCAACAGGCGAAAGCTTTGGGAACGGCCCACATACTCGGCGTGCTACTCGCAATTTCGTCAGGACCGGACAGCGACACTACCAATTGGGGCTCGGTCACCATCGAGACCTATCCGCGCAACGCGGTTTCGGAGCCAGACGACGCGAAGGCTGCGGCGCAGATGAACGCGTGGGTAGCGCAAAGCAAAGACGCGAGTGCCCTGCCTAAATCGATAGTAATTTCGGGCCAGAGTTTCACTGTGTCCGTGTTCGGTCTGCAAGAACGAACGGTCAAGAAAGGCGCAGTCGTGTGGACGACCGTGCGGAACGGAAAACTCCTGTCATTTGCCTTCGTCGCCAATACCCCCGACCGACTGAAAGGGCTAACAGAGACCATGAAGAGCGTCCAATTCTTCTGATTCTACGAGGAGGTCACCCCGTTGATACTTTGCGTCTTGCGGATGAACGTGATCGTCCGTGTGCGATCCATCTGCAATCCGTTTGTTTGACTACCGAAGCTTTCCGTGTGCTTAAACGCCATCCGCCGGTGTTGCATGTTGGTGAATTTGCGTTCTCAGGCGGATTCAAATCTCTCCCTCTCCGCCATGTTTTTCTGCTCTTACCCTCATTACGCGAAAGGAACCGACATCTCAGTGTGAGACATTGTTGGCTTGACCTTGACCTGATGGGATGGACCCGGCCCGACGATAGACGGTGACCTGATCCCCTCTTTCCGCACAAAGCTGAGTATGATTTCAGCGAAGCAAACGGAAAGAAGGGATGTCGAATTGACCTGACCCTGCTTTCGTTCAGGTGGATAAACTCTAGCCCGCTCGGTCTCCACTCACACGTGGAGAGCAGAAAAGTTCGAAAATCGTCCGCTAGGGCCGACCATTCTTTTTCTTGCCCATTGAATTGCTTACGTAGCTTGCGCTTTCCGACAGCCGAAAAGCCCCGGCCTTCGAACCCCGCGAAGACCGGGGCAGCCTCGGTTAGAATGGTTTCGGCGAAAGGCTGGGCCAGCCCGTCCTGTTTATTCCCATACGGGAGGTAATTTTATCCAAAGCGGGGCGCATGCGCCCTTCGGTGAGGCGTACAGTTACAGCAACGGGTATCCAAGAGATTTCACTGGCCAAGAGAACGACGGCAACATAGTCAATACGACCTACTACTTCCCAGAGCGCCAGTACCGGTCGTCTCAGGGGCGTTGGCTCTCGCCCGACCCGGCTGGGGTAGGGGCTGCAGACCCGTCAAGCCCGCAGTCCTGGAATCGCTATGCCTACGTAATGAACAACCCGTTAGGCAGCATCGATCCCGACGGGCTGGAGTGCGTATGGGACGACGGCAGTTACGATGGCGAGGATATCATCAGTGGTGTCGCGTCCTGCGAAAACGCTGGCGGGACTTGGGTCGAACTGGGACAACATGGCAACTGGTCAAGTGAGCCTGATCCGGGCCTCGCCACGCTAGTGGCGAGCATACAAAACGGTGAAATTGCCTCAGTGGAGAAGATTGGCGTAGACGGCCAAACGTATACAACCTTCTACAACAGTGCGGGCCAGACCACGGAGACTGAGACCCCGGATGCCACGATTGTCTACTTGCATGGCTCGTCAGCCGCAAACAACGGCACTCCACAACAGAAGCCTCCCCAACCGAAAAAGCCCTGCACCATTACTGACAAGTTGAACGCCGCAAATAAGAAGGCAGTGAAGCTGTTCCTTCGAGACATGGCGGTGGGAGAAGGAGCCGCTTTCTTGGTGGGATGTGGGATCGGTGCGCCAGCCGGAGCGCCATTCGGAGGCCCCATCGCAGTCATTGGAGGGTGCGCTGGAGGTGGAGTTGCTGCAGCTGGCGCGGCTCTGCCTTTGACAACGTTCGTCAGCGGTTCGGATGCGTCGATAGAGGCGTACTCAGGTGCCTTCAGTGACAAGTGTGATTGAGACAGGAAGGGGGGCGAAGATGAGCAAACGAACAGTTGTGGCGCTTGCCGGACCATGGGCCATAGTCATGCACATTGTCCTGACTCGTGTGAGGGGTTGGAGTCAGATAATCTTTTTGGAGCACCATTGGTTTTTTGCCACGGCCTTTTGTTTCCTCGCCATGGTCGTGGTCAGCGGGATCTCGCTTGCTCTATTTAGCGGAAAACCGAAGAGCTGGCCCTGGGGGAAAGCGCTTCCCATCCTAGGGACATCACTTGTCTCTTCAGTCCTCCTAACTGCGAGCGTCGCGTTGGAGAGCCTAGCCCAATCTCCCAATGCCGATGCAGGTGCTGTGAGCCTGTTCTCCTTTGAGGCGGCCTTTCTGTCGTTCTTCGTCGTGCTCATGAAGGCCATCCTCGTTGGGGATGGACTTTTGTCTCGCGAGGAGAGCAATGCCCTGACCTGGTGGCAGAAGCTGAAGCTGGGCTTTCGTGAAGGCCAGCATCAGGTTCAGTGATCCGGTCATCGAGCAGAGTACTTGCTGCTGGCGTTCCAGAGCGGCCAGGGTGAGCGATCCGGGAGCGGGTGAGGGTCAGGTGCTCTGGTTCTGCGGGGCCGCCCCTGACGAATTTTTCTTTAGCTGTGCCGTTGGGCTGTTGGCCGCGCCGGTTTGTGGCGCGGCCTTGCCGTCTGGCCGGGGGTGCCGATCCGGTCCTGTGTCCCGGTTGAGCCGCCGATCCGCGCCGTGGTGACCGGGCAGTGTGGTGATCCTGCCACGGTGAGGGGGCCGTTCTGGTGGTTCCGGGGGTCTGGTTCGCGGGTTACTGTGCGGTATCGGGGGAAGTGAAAGGCGCGCTGCCTTCGGCATCGGGTGGAGGGGGTGACACTCTGACCTGATCCCCTCTTTCCGCACAAAGCTGAGTATGATTTCAGCGAAGCAAACGGAAAGAAGGGATGTCGAATTGACCTGACCCTGCTTTCGTTCAGGTGGATAAACTCTAGCCCGCTCGGTCTCCACTCACACGTGGTACAGCGGAAAAGTTCGAAAATCGTCCTCCAGGGCCGACCAATCTTTTTCTCGTTACCCAAAGTGTTTACGCTGACTTTGCTGCTCCAGTTTTTCACCGATTCTCGCCAAAGGATTGCCGCCACCGCTATACTTGGGAACTACCAGAGAGGTCAACTGGAAATGATCTGCAGCAAGTCGTTTAGGGCACATCGGTTCCACTGGGCAGTGTCCGTCGCCTTGCTTGTTCTTTCCGTGGCTATCACGGGCTGCCGCAAAGAAAAACCTGCCGAATCTGAAGCGCCCCCGGCGCCGCCCGCAGCACCCCCAGCAGCGCCTTCTTCAGCACCTTCCGGTGTATTCGTGCACCGAGACATAGCCTCCTCGGGCGGCCACGAAGTCGATTTCTATTCGATCTTGCGTTTTGGAAAAGATGGCCAGGTCTGCAGCGTGAATGTCTCCGCTGAACTGGATGACGAGGCCCTGGCACGATACAGCAAGTCGTGCGACGCGCACGATAAGGATCGTGAGTATGGAAAATACACGTTTGTAAACGGGACGATCACATTCAGCATCGGGGAAACCGACTATTCCGGAACGTTTGACAACGATAGGCTGATCTTGAGCACCGTCTACCGGCCCACCCAGAAATCGAGCACCGACGAATACCGTCACCATGACGTGGGCTACGATAATCAGGAGCAGCAAAGCGTTCCGTCGGCACCGAAGTAAATCGTGACCTGGCAGGAACCAGATGTCTGCATAGATTTCTTTATGGGGTTGTTGCAGTTTTTGACCACCCACCCTTGTTTTGGCCCCGGGCCTCTACGCCGTGCAGACCACCGGATAATTGCCAATGCGTTTCCCGGTATCTTCGAAAACGGCCTAGTCGTTGATCTCAGCGGGACTGACCGCCGCTTAAAGAACGGGCCTCCATTGGCGGGTGACACGGCATGCACTGGATAGATTCATCCATGCTCGTCTCCTGCTCGCTCGCTATATTGCTCGAACATTGTCTTGGCTCTTGCTGTTTAGGGGTGACCACATTATGGAGCTAAGATTCTCTCAAGCGAACCGGCTTTACTAAATCCGCACTCACGTCCAAAATAGAAAGTTCGCCTCACGACAGGAGTCATATATGCCAGCGACCGGTGAACTCATCCGTTCCATGAACTATGTAGACGACATCACAGCCACGTTGCGCCGCATCGTGATTTACATTCCGAGCATGAACACTGAGGAGCGGCATCGCCTGGCGGAATATTTGCGCACCGCCGGCGCTGCGCTCAACGCCGCGCTCACCGACCTGGAGAAGGCGAAATAGTCCGTGGCGCAAATTCAGAGCATCGCCGTAATCGGCGCCGGAACCATGGGCCGCGGCATCGCCCACGCCGCCGTGCTCGGCGGCTATCGCACTATCCTCGAAGACCTGCTTCCCGGCGCGCTGCGCAAGGCAGAGAACGAAATCCGCGCCAATCTAGACAAAGCAGTAGAGCTAGGCAAAGTTGCCGGCCCCGATGCCGACGCAGCTTTCAAGCGCCTGGAATATGCCGGATCGGTGGACGAGGCCGCGCGCGAAGCCGATCTGGTGATCGAAGCGGTTCCCGAAGAGATGGAATCGAAGATCGAAATCTTCACCCTGCTCGATAAAATCTGCCGCCCTACTACCATTCTCGCCTCGAACACTTCATCGCTCAGCATCACCGAAATTGCCAGCGTCACCTATCGCGCGAAAAAGATTGTGGGCATGCACTTCTTCAATCCGGTGCACAAGATGAAGCTGCTCGAGGTGGTGCGCGCGCTTGAAACCGACGACGACACCCTCGCCACCGCCGTCGACGTGGGCAAGCGCATGGGCAAAGAAGTAGTCGTAATCAAGGAGTCGCCCGGCTTCATCACCAGCCGCATCAACGCCATGATCGGCAACGAAGCCTTCCTCATGCTGCAGGAAGGCATCGCCTCGGCCGCGGACATCGACAAGGCGCTCAAGCTGGGACTGAACCATCCCATGGGCCCCTTCGAGTTGGTCGACCTGGTCGGCCTCGACACCCGCCTGAGTATTCTGGAATATCTGCACAAAACGCTAGGAGAGAAATATCGTCCCGCGCCGCTGCTGGTGCAGTATGTGAAGGCAGGAAGGCTGGGGCGGAAGTCGGGGCGCGGGGTGTATGAGTATCCGGAGGCGAAGGCGTAGGCCGGACTCGCTTCATCCTACGGACACTGAGACAATAAAATTGGACAATACGGGAGAACCGCCGGATGTGCGGTGATTTAGATGAGACCGACCTCGGCAGATCAATCCTGCCTCCGCCCAAAGTTCAGCCCTGCCAGGGCCGTGACTTTTTCCTCCTTCACTCCCTTGCTTGCCACCAGCACGTGGAAGCTTTCGCCCATGCCGGCGGGGGTTACCAGATGTTTGAGTTGCAGGGCGACTTTGGCGCGCTCTTGGGGGAGGCGGCAGTCTTCGAAGGCGTCGGCGAATTGGTTGGATTCGCCGATTCCCATCAGGAATTGCGATTGCGTGATCAGCTTTTGCGTTTGCATGCCGTGCTTTTCTGCGGCGGCAGCTAGGGCGGTGAAGTTTACGTCGGCAGTGAGGTCTTGTTCGCCGGGAGCCTCATAGGGATTGTCGCTGACGGAATGCTGGCGGATCGCTTTCACCGTGCCGCGATGCCGTCCAGCGAGTTGTTCGGCGCGGGTGTAACCGTAGTCGATGACGATGAGGAATCCGCGGGTGAGGTGCGCGGCGATGGCTTCCATATATTGTTGTGCGATCAGCGGGGCCTCGACGCGTTCACCGGGTTCGGGATGAACGGAGTGGCGGTCGAGGAATTCGAGTTCTTCCGGCGATGACGGGACCCAGGATTCGACGAAGCGTCCGGCGCGTGTGTCGATGTGGAGGGAACCTAGCGAGCTCAGGATTTCGACCGGGAGAGCGTCGAAGAATTCATTAGTGAAGATGATGGTGGGGGATTCGTCTGCGGCTGCATTCTTTCGCCCCTCCGGGGCTGGGGCGTCGGCGATCAACCAGGGATCTGTTGCCGTGAGCGCAGCTTTTCCCGTTTCAAGGTGGCGGCTCAACGTCGTCTCGATTCTTCCACGCAGGGCCGGAGAGCTCTCGACCAGCACGTAGCGCAGAGCGCGGAAAACATCGGGAAACTTTTTTTCTGACCAGTCGAGCACGTCTTGCGCAAACAGCCCGCGGCCAGGGCCGAGTTCAACGACCTCGACTTTTCCCGGCGAGCCCAGTGCACGCCACATTTCTTCGAACTGGCGCGCCATCAGGCGACCGAAGACGGCGTGCACGTCGCTCGAGGTGTAGAAGTCGCCGGACTTGCCGAACTGTTCGGCGTGGCGCGAGTAGTAGCCGAGTTCTTCGTCGTAGAGGCAGAGTTCCATGTAGCGGGAAAAAGGGATGGGGCCGTGCTCACGGATTTCTTGCTCGATTTTTTCGCGGAGCGGGGCCATAGGAGGAGGTCGGAGAAAATCACACGTGGCGAAACACACGCCTCTTCACGATTCTAGAGTATTGGCACTGTCGGCACCGCAACCCGATACCCCTGGGCTGCCGGACAGCCGGGGGCGGCTGTCCCCACATGGGCTCTGGGCTTCACAGGGTGATACTTCACAGGCCTCTCTGCCGCCGGTCGGTGCGGTCCTGCGGGGTGCGGATGAACATTTCCACGAAGTAGTCGTGCAGCGCGTCGTAGAGCTGGCGTTGGAAGCTCCATTCGAACTGCGAGTCGTCGAGGTCGCGAGGGTGGAGATCGAAAACGTAGGTGTGAACGGCGACGGATTCGTCTTTGAACTTGATGAAGACCTCGACCCCGTCGCCTTTGGCGCGGGCGGAAAAATTCAGCAACGGATGCTCGTAGAGGCGAAGCTGGGCTAGGACGCGGTCGAGGCGGGGATGGAGGGAGTCGGGCACCGAACGATTGTAAAGCGAGCCGCCGAACTAGCGGAGTGAGCAGGAAATCGCGCCCGCAAAAAACATGCCCCCACACCTCCGGGGAGGAGCGTGGGGGCCCCGGGTAACGTTCAGGCGAGGGGTCTCAATCCCGCCCAACATCTGATCAGAGATACGCAGCCGGAAGCCGTAAAGTTCCCGGCTGGCGTCGCTGTTTTAGACACGGCAACTCGCAAAAAGGTTAGCCGGGGTAGGCTGTTGAAATTATTGAGTTGCAGGCAGAATTCTCGGGCGACAGAGTGTTCTAAGAAAGTGTCCGAAGATGGACGTTTCCACTCGCGAAATCCCAAACAATTACTGCTGTTGTTTTTCTTTCGGCCGCTCGAAACCCTTCTGCAGATATTTTCGGGCTTCTTCAAGAGCCCCGAAGGTATTGTCGTTGGTCTGTAGGGCCTGGCGGTATTCGTTGATAGCGCGTTCGCGCTGGCCGGTAATGTCGAAGATTTTTCCCAGCTGCAGGTGGCTCCAGACCTCAGTCCAGCGCGGCTCGCCATCGCCGTTGAGCGACGAGCGGTAGGAATTGGCTGCGGCCTGGTAGTTGCGCTGGAAAAAGAAAACCTCGGCGACGCGGTAGTGAGCGATCGAACTGTTTTTGTTGAGGTCGAGAGCTTTGTTGAACTCGGTGAGCGCGCCCGCAAGGTCTCCTTGCTGCTGCATCGCCTGGCCGCGCAGCACGGCGGCGTAGAGCTTGACATCGTTATTGTTAGTGAGAACGTGGTGGTCGGGATCGATGGAAATCCGGCGCGGACGCCCGAAGGTCTCCACCGTCAAGGGCGACTCCGTGCCCACCACTTCAATGCGCTTGTCTTCCGTCTTGCCGTCGGTATCGATGCGGAGATCGACGGGCATGCGGAACAGATCCAGGTCCTGGGTAATTTCTCCGGTCACGCGAAAGCCTTTATCTGTGCCCAGGCGGTAAACCGTGTATTTCAGTTTGAATTCGGGAGCACCGGTGGAATCGAGCCACTGGGAAAAGAACCAGGTGAGCTGGTCGCCGTAATTTTTCTCGGCAACCGCGCGGAAATCGTCAGTGGAAGCCGTTTTTCCGCCGAACTGCGCGGCGAATTCGCGCATGGTCTTCAGGTATTTGTCTTCCCCCAGCACCCAACGCAGCATGTGCAGGATCATCGCACCCTTGTCGGTAGTGAGAGACTGAAACTCGGTGGAGAACATGTCGAGTTTGCTGGCGCTCGAGAGCGGCACCGTGTCATAGGCCAGCGCGCCCACCGACATATCTTTTACTTCTTCCTCCAGGCCGGCGGTGCCCGCCGCGCTCTCCACATACATGGCTTGGGAATAACGGGAGAAGCCATCACTCAGCCACCAGTCGTCTTTGGTCGCCGGACTCACAGAAACGCCCCACCATTGGTGCGCGATGGCGTCGGCCAGCAGGCGGTAGTTGGGTTTCTCGGTGACGGAACTGCCGCGGATCCCGGCGATCTCAGGCGCCCAGGCGTAGGGGAGCGTATCGCCCGGCAGTTCAACGATGTTAAGTCGTTGCGATGGCGGGATGCCGTAGAGCGTTATGAAGTAAGTAAATTCCTGCACCGCGGTCGTGGCGTAGGTGGAGGCCAGGGCCTGGTGCGTGGGCTTGAAGAAAATATGCAGGTCCATGCCCGCGTCGTCGCTTTTGTATTCCTGGAAGACTCCCGCGATGATGGTGCCGGGAAAGCTGGGCTTGTCTGAGACGAACGTGAAAGTCTTCGTGGGCAGGCCGTTGGAGCCCGGTTTGTCCGACGGGCCATTCTCGACCACGGTAGACTTTCCGCTGCCGACAACAGACATGTGCGCTGGCGCCGTAATGTTGATGGTGGAGGTGAAGCGGTTCAAGCCGTATCCGCTTACCGGAAACCAGCGCCCGGCATAGAGAAGATAGCTGGTGTCGTCGCCGATGTAGGCCAGGCTCAGCCCGGGCACGGGGCTGTAGTCGGCGTTTTCAAGTGTGCCTTCATATTCAAAGGTCAGCGTCGTCGACGAATCTTTGGATAAACCTTCAGGCAGGGGGACGCGGACAGTAAAGTCCTGCGTGAGGCGCTCGGCGGAAAGCGGCTTATTGTTGGCGTCAAGCACGCGCGTAACGCGCATCGCATTGTTGAGCTCGAAGATAGCGATATTCAAATCCTGCAGGGCCGTGAACTTGACCTTGGCGCGGGCCGTCATCTGGTGCAAATGCGGGGAGAGTTCGGCCTCAATCTGGTAATCGTCCACCCGAAGGCGGGCTTTCTCCGCGGCCCAGGCGGGCATGGCAAGCACCATCAGCAACGGCAGGACCAGCAACGGCGTGACCATCAACGACAGGGTCAGGGAACTCGTGAGGACGCCCAGGCGGCGCCGCAGGTCAATCGGCATTAAGGAGAATCTCCAGGAAATGATAACCCATTTCCTATGATGAGGATTCTGACGCAAAAGATGCTGCGAACACAAGGTTTAGGGCTTTCGCGGCTCTCCGCTTCCAGCTTCCGGCTTCCAGCTTCGCCCCTTGGGCTGCAGGCTAAGGATGATTTCTGCGGCCCGATCCGCTGGGTGGGTCGCGGCCCCGGACCCGGCTTGGGGAGCGCGAAGCCGAGCCTTGACGCGGGCCAAACCCTCCAGCATGCGGTCGCGGGCGGCGCCGTCGGCGAGGATCTCGTTCATCCCGGCGACAATATTCTGAGCAGTGAAATCGCCCTGCACCAGCTCCGGGACGATCTCCTCGCCGGCAATCAGGTTAACCATGGCAAAATGCGGAACTTTCACTCGCGGCTTGCCCAGCACATACGTCAGCGGTGAGACCCGGTAGACCATGACAAACGGCGTGTTCATCATAGCGGCTTCCACCGTCGCCGTGCCGCTGGCAACGATTCCGGCGCGGGAATGCCAGAGCGCAGGCAGGGCCTCGGGGACAAGTGTGATTTTGTGCTTTCCGATCAGGCGGCGCAGAAAATCGCGGTCGAGCGTGGGCGCGACCGGCAGCAGGAATTCGTAGGCGGCTCCCAGTTGTGCGGCTGCCGCAAGCATCGTCGGCAGATTCATGCGCACTTCTTTCACGCGACTGCCCGGCATGAGTGTGATCCATGGTTTGGAGGGATCAAGTTTTGCTGGGTCGAGGTGCAACTGCGCGGCGTAATCGTCGCGTTCGATTGCGGGGTGTGGAAGTTCGGCGAGCGGATGACCCACGAAAGTCGCGTCCACGCCGCGATCGCGATAGAACTGCTCCTCAAAGGGAAAAATCACCAGAGCCTTGTCGATGTAATCGCGGATCAGCCGCACCCGCCCCTGCCGCCACGCCCAGAACTGCGGCGCCACATAGTAGACCGTAGGGGTGCCGCGCTTTTTCATCTGACGGGCAACGCGCCAGTTAAACGCCGGCGAATCGATCACGATGGCAAGGTCCGGTTGGCGCTTGTCAGCTTCGGCAATCAGCCGCCGGTAGAGCCCCAAGATTCTCGGCAAATGGCTCAGAATTTCGGTGATGCCGACAACGGCGAGATCCTTGGCGTCGACCACGGTGTGGCAACCCGCAGCCCGCATGCGATCGCCGCCGACCCCGAAGAACTCGAGCGAGCCTTGTGTGGGGACAGCCGCCCTCGGCTGTCCGGCGGAGCGAAGCTCCGCGGTCTGCCCGGCCGCCCGCCGCAGCGCCTCAATCAGCTGCGCCCCATACATTTCCCCCGAAGCTTCGCCAGCTGAGATCAGGATGCGCAAGCAAGCATTGTAAAGCCGCAGCTTGTCCGTGGGCGGACAACCCGGAGGTATAAAATCAACCCCGCAGGTCTCTCTGAATGTTGGAGGGCAAAATGAACCGGCTTCTCGTCGTTGCCTTGCTAACGGTAATCTCTTCCTTTCCGATCCTCGGCCAGTCGCCAGATACCAAGATCGAAAAAGAAAGTAAGACGCAAGACGAAGCTGCCATCAGAAAGCTGATGGAAGATCTAGCTGCAGCCTGGAACACGCATGACGGTGTGTCCTTTTCGATTCTGTTTGCTAAGGACGCGGATTTCACCAACTGGAGGGGAACGCTAAGAATTCACGGACGCGAAGAGATTAAGAAAATGAACGCGAATCTGGCCACCGGTATGTTCAGGCAAAGCAAACTCACCGTGACCAGCACACAAATCAGGTTCTTCGCACCCGACGTCGCCGTGGTCCACTGTGACTGGGACCTTATCGGCGCCATTGACTACGACGGCAAATCGATTATGTCTCCGCGAACTTATTTCCCCCTTTTTGTGGTGACCAGGGAAAACGGCAATTGGTCGATTGCCGTCTACCAAAATGTATTACTGCAACCCTTGCCTCCCGGAGCTATCATCGGAGCCCCGCCGAAATAATTGTCGGTATTGGTTAGTCGCGGTGTTGCACTGGCAAACAGACACAGGTTAACCTTACTGAACGCGGCCCCGTAGCTCAACTGGATAGAGCATCTGCCTTCGGAGCAGAGGGTTGGGGGTTCGACTCCCTCCGGGGTCACCATTCTGAACCGTGGTGCCAAC
>DATDGM010000100.1:0-4815 GCA_036522075.1 Candidatus Sulfotelmatobacter sp. | reverse complement strand
CCGAAAATTTCATTGCCCGATCAGATACATGAGGAAAAGTGCACGGCGGCTTCATCTATAATCAAAAACAGGTGTTCTCCTAAACCAGATGCAATTTTCCCCCTTGCTGGCAGCTTTCGTCGGCGGCGAAGTCGTCGACATGATCTCGAACACCGGTGCGGTTGCGAAGTTGGTGCTTCTGTCACTGCTTGCCTTCAGCCTGATCTCGTGGGCCATCATTCTGACTAAGTGGAGCCTGCTGCGGCGGGCGCGGGCGCAGAGTGGGCGCTTCGTGCGCGCGTTTCGCAAGGCCCAGCGGTTGCAGGATATCGCCGCGGTGGCGGACCAATTCCGGCCGAGTCCGCTGGTCGGGGTGTTTGAAGGCGGGTTTGAGGAATACAAGCGGCAAGCCGCAGTTTCCGGTGTGCTGCGCAACCTCACGGCGATCCAGCGCGGAATGCAGATTGGAGCGTCGGAAGAAATCACGCGACTGGAGCGGAACGTTCCCTGGCTCGCCATTACCGCCGCGGTGACGCCGTTCGTCGGGTTGTTTGGCACGGTGTGGGGCATTATCGATGCCTTTCATGGGCTGGGAACGGCGGGCGCAGCGACCTTGCGGGCGGTGGCTCCCGGCATATCCGAAGCGCTGATCACCACCGCCGCCGGACTCGCGGCTGCGATTCCCGCCGTGATTGCCTACAACTTGATTGGGGCGTCGATTCGTGAGTTCGCAGCGCGCAGTGATGATTTCGCTCTAGAAGTGCTCAACGCGGTGGAACACGGCCAGGCGCAAGCCGCGGCTCAAGTTCCGGCAGATGTGAGGCGCTGATGGCATTCACCACGTCCAACGGGCGCACACAGACTGCTCTGGCCGACATCAACATCACTCCGCTGGTGGACGTGGTGCTGGTACTGCTCATCATTTTCATGGTAACCGCCCCGGTGCTGCAGTCGGGGATCGACGTCAGCGTGCCCAAAACGCGGACGGTGAAGCAGATTACCGAGGAGCGCCTGGTCATTACCATCAACAAAGATCAGCGTGTCTTTCTGGGAAACGACAGCATCAACATCAATGAAATCGGGACGAAGTTGCGGCAGAAGATTCGCGATCCGCGGAATCAGATGATCTTCGTGCGGGCGGATGAGAATGTTCCCTTTGGCGCCTTCGCCACCGTGATGGATGCGGTCAAGCAGTCGGGGATTACGAATGTGAGCATCGTGACGCAACCCCTGGAGCAAAATGGCGGCAAACGCTGAAATCTACTTCGAACACGGCCCCTGGGGACGCGCGCTGGCGTGGTCGGCGGGCCTGCATGTGGGGATTACCGTCTTCCTGCTGATCTACTCGGCAATTTTCTATCGCAGCAGCGGTGACACGTGGGGAGCCGGCGGTGGCGGCGAGGCCATCGGCGCCACACTGGTCAGTACGGTGCCGTTGCCCGCGAATCCGGCGCAGACGCAGAACGTGCTGGCCAACGAGTCGAAGGGGCTGACGCAATCACAGCCCAAGATTCAGGAGAAAGAGCCGGACGCGATCGAGATCCAGGGCAAGAACGCCAAGATCAAGCCCAAGAAAAAGCAGGAGACCGCATCGAAGGAGAAGCCCCAGCCTGAGCCGGAAGCAGAGCCGAACCAGGTTGCGTTCGGCGAAGGCGGCCCGGTCAGCGGACCGTACGGGACCTTCAGCGCCGCCGGAGCGAAGGGCGGATTCGGAATCACAGGCGCGGGAGGGGATTTCGGCACCAAGTATGCCTGGTATGTACACGTGATTCAGCAGAAAGTGGCAGAGAACTGGCTCAAGTATGAGGTGGATCCCAGAATCACGACCGCGCAGCGCGTGTACATCACGTTCGATATAGCGCGCGATGGGCACCCTGCGAATGTGCAGGTCGAGCAGTCGAGCGGCGTACCATCGCTGGACATCTCGGCGGTACGGGCCCTCGAGCGGATTGATACTTTCGGACCGTTGCCGGCGGATTATTCAGGCAGCAAGATTTCCGTGGAGTACTGGTTTGATTACAAACGGTGAGCCTTTCTGGTAAACCGCCAATGTACCGCTGATTGATTTTGTGCTTCGAGAAAGGAGCACAATGCATTCTAAGCGTTTTGGCGGGAGACCAAGGCGAGCGAGGAAACGTTGCAAAGCAATTCATATCGGGATACGATATTGTCGTACGGAGTATGTTCCTCCGAAAAGCGGATGGGCCCAGACGAAAGACCGACCCCCCGGCGGCAGTCCAGAAGATTTCAGGGTTTCACGCGAGCGCGCGTTGTTCTTTTCTGCGCCTTCGGCCTCCTTTCATCGGCCGTTCTGGCTCAGGATTGGGTCAAGACCGGAACCAGCCTGGGCATGGAAAAGGTCCGGTTGGCCGTTCCCGACTTCAAGCCGTCGACCGGAGATCCGCAGAACACCGCCCTGCTGAAGACCTTCAATGACACGCTGTGGAACGATCTGGATGTTTCCGGCGTGCTCGAACTGGTGTCGAAGAGTTTTTATCCGCTGCAGACTCCGGGGCAGCCAGCGGAAGTGAATTTTCTGGCGTGGAATGCGCCTCCACCCAACGCCGCCATGCTGGCGTTCGGAAACCTGGGCGTGGATTCCGGCCGGCTTAAGGTGCAGGGCTGGCTGTATGACGTGAAGAACACCCAGAGCCCGCAGGTGCTGGGCAAGGAGTACTCGGACACAGCGAGTGACGCCGCGGCCCGTGTGATGGCGCACAAGTTTGCCGATGAGATCATTTTCCGGCTGGGCGGCGGCATCGCTGGAATTGCCGAGAGCCAAATCTATTTCGTCAGCGACCGGAGCGGACACAAAGAAATCTGGGCCATGGATTACGATGGTTCGAACCAGCACCAGATGACACATCTGGGATCGATTGCGCTCTCGCCCCGAATTTCGCCCGATGGGTCCCGGATTGCTTTCAGTGCCCTGACCAAAACTGGTTGGGAGATCATGATGTACTCGCTCGACCTGGGCCGGGCGGTGAATTTTCCGCACATGGGCGGAACCAACCTGTCACCCGGTTGGTCGGGCGATGGAACGAAGCTGGCGTTTTCCTCGTCGCGCGGAGGCGAACCTGAGATCTATGTGGCGGATGCATCCGGGGCAAATCTGCGGCGCATGACCACGGCCAAAGGGCCGGATGTCTCGCCGGTGTGGAACCGCAAGACGAATGCGCAGATCGCTTTCGTCAGCGGCCGAACGGGCTTGCCGCAGATCTATACCATGGAGGCCGATGGCACGAACCAGCAGCGAATAACGGACCAGGGGTATGCCGTTTCGCCCAACTGGTCACCGAACGGGCAGTTTCTCTCCTTCGCCTGGGTGCGGAAATATGGCCCCGGCGAGCCAGGAGCGTCGGACATTTACCTGATGGACATCGCCAGCAAGCAGTGGGTGCAACTCACCCACGACGGTGGCCGGAATGATTTTCCGTCATGGTCACCCGATGGTCGGCATATAGTGTTCCAATCGAATCGATCGGGCAACCTGGAAATCTGGAGCATGCTGGCGGACGGAACTAAGGTCCAGCAGTTGACGTTTACCGGGCATAATACGCAACCGAATTGGAGTTGGAAATAGTAAATACGCTTCGTCTGACCCGAAGCAACGCTTTGAGGTCGCAGGAGGATGAAAGTGAAGCAAAAAAGCACCAAATGGCTGTTAACGGTAGTCGCACTCAGCGTTCTACTGGCACTCGGCGCGTGCAAGAAGAAAGCAGCCCCGCCCCCGCCCCCGCCCCCGCCGCCCCCGCCGGCCCCGACGGCCTCGATTGCCGTGAGCCCGACCAGTATCCAGACGGGACAGTCGGCGTCACTCACGTGGCAGACCACCAATGCCACCGACGTCTCCATCGACGGCATTGGTGCGGTTCAGCCCAATGGGTCGCAGAGCGTCTCGCCCAGCGATTCCACGACCTATCACCTCACTGCAAAGGGGGCAGGCGGGACGCAGGAAGCCACCGCGCGACTGACGGTGACACAGCTACCCCCACCTCCGCCTCCGCCTTCGACAGTTACGGACGAGGATTTGTTCAGCCAGAACGTCAAAGATATCTACTTTGACTATGACAAGTCCGATATTCGCGCCGACCAGCGGAGTTCCATACAGTCGGATATGACGTTCTTGACGCAGCATCCCAATATCAACTTCACGATTGAGGGACACTGCGACGAACGTGGCTCGACGGAGTACAACCTGGCTCTGGGCGACCAGCGGGCGAGCGCAGTGAAGAACGAGCTGACGACGGCCGGCATTAGCGCAAGCCGGGTCAAGACCATCAGCTACGGCAAAGAAAAACCGTTCTGCACGGAAAGCAATGAAGCTTGCTGGCAGCAGAACCGGCGCGGCCACCTGCTCTATCAGAAGTGACATTGGCGGGGACGCCGAGGGCGGCGTCCCCACTTCTGTGCGCGGAGGGAGCGCGGGTGCCAACCCGCATGCGAGCAGGGAGTTGCTCGACTATGGCTCCCCATTGGATTTTCCGGTTCCACGATGTCCTTATCTCTGTGGAATCTCCTTCGCCTGTGGGACAATCATGGCATCTAACTTTGAGGCCATACACATTGTTTGTTTTCAGGAAATCCTTTATGAGACTAAACCGTAGTTTCTTGCTGTTCGCTTTGCTTTTGGTCCTTTGCCTGGGAGTCGCTCCCGCTTGGGGAGTGAGCAAAGACATGGTCCAACTGCAGACCCAGGTGCAGCAACTGCAAGAGCAGATGACGGCCATGCAACGCAGTTTCGACGAGCGCATGGGCGTGATGAAAAACCTGATTGAGCAGGATACAGACGCGATCAACAAGGCGGTGGGGGCGCTCAACTCGCTGCAGACCATC
>DATDGM010000099.1:0-46160 GCA_036522075.1 Candidatus Sulfotelmatobacter sp. | reverse complement strand
CGTCTTCCAATGCCGTAGCGGCCTTGCTCGGTCTGGAACGGGCGGTGAAGAAATCACTGCCGGCGGAAGAGCGATTGCGGATTGCGGTGGAAGTGGGGTCGGATTTGCCGTTGTTTCTGGTGGGCGGGACGGTGTTGGGGGTGGGGCGGGGGGAACAGGTTTATCCGCTGCAGGATTTACCGGCGACGGCTTGTGTGGTGGTGACTCCGGAGGTGGGGGTATCGACTCCGAAGGCGTTTGCGGAGTGGGACCGGATGGGTGGGGAGGGGTTGGGTGGCGCGGGCACTTCCTTCGGCAGGCTGAGGACAGGCTTGGCTCGCGAGGCAGTTGCACCGGTGCCTGCTGCTGAGATAAGCCGCGAGCAAACCCCAGCCGAGCTTCGCTCGGCTGGACAGCCGAGGGCGGCTGTCCCCACACAAGATTTGAATCGGCCGGTGGCGAAATTGACGGGGCCTTCGGGCTTCGATAGAATGAATTTGCTTGGCCGTGGGTTGTCGGCGTGGCTGAGCGGGCAGTATTCCGGTGCTCCTTCTGATTGGAAGAGAGGGGGCCGGGCCGAGAATCCGCTTCTCTGGCTTGTCCGGGCTGGGATCGAAAACGACTTTGAACAGGTCGTCTTTCCTGAGTATCCCGAGCTGAGTGAGGGTAAATTGGCACTGGTGCGCGCAGGGGCGGAGTATGCGTCCTTGTCGGGTTCCGGGTCGGCGCTGTACGGGATGTTTGCGTCGAGGGCGGAGGCGGGTTCGGCTGCGGCTCGACTGCGGAAGTGGGGTTGGGCGGCGCAGGCTACCGCGACTTTGACTCGGCGGGCTTACTGGCGGCGGTTGGTGGCGGGGTAGGGAGTGGTGGTATCGAATGTCGCGACGCTTAGCGCTTGGCTTCGCCTTCGCTTGGACGGCCGAGGCGGCCGTCGCCACATGAGTTTTGGCAGGGCGGCTGTTGGTACGGGAGTCGGCGAGAATTTTTGGTTGTTGATTCTTGGTGAATGATTGACAATTAAGAGGAACCCGGCTGGGTTCCATCAGCAATCGAAAATCAGCAATCTGCAATCGCTTTGTACTGGGCCGTCGACTAATGGTAGGTCAAGTGCCTTTGGAGCACTTTGTCTAGGTTCGAATCCTAGCGGCCCAGCCAGAATCCGTTGCCAGTTGTCAGTACCCCGTTGCCAGTAAAACCGCTGGCGGCTGAGAGCTGAAGTTGAACGGTAAGAGTTGAACGGTACGAACTGAAGGCCAGGAGCCCAACCAACACCATGGCTACTTTAGTCACGCCGACCGACAAGAGCGAGCGCGTTGAAAAAATGAGTTCACCTGTGACGGACGAGAAGCAGGAGCGGAAGCCGCCGCGTCCGCGGGTGGACGAGAAGTTCAAGATTTTTTGTGGCACGGCCAATCCGCAGTTGGCCGACGAGATATGCCAGTTTCTGGGGATGCAGCGCGGGCAGGCGCAGGTCACGCGCTTTGCCGACGGCGAGGCGTACGTGCAGATTCAGGAGAATGTACGCGGCGCCGATGTGTTCGTGATGCAGCCCACGTGCCGTCCGGTGGACGAGCACTTGATGGAATTGCTGCTGATGATTGATGCGCTGAAGCGGGCTTCGGCGCGGCGGATCACGGCGGTGGTTCCTTATTTTGGGTATTCGCGGCAGGACCGCAAGGACAAGCCGCGCTCTCCGATTTCGGCGAAGCTGGTGGCGGATCTGCTGACGACAGCGGGAGCGCACCGGGCGCTGATTGTAGATCCGCATACGCCGCAGATACAGGGATTCTTCAATATTCCGGTGGATCACCTGTTCGCTTCACAGGTGCTGGTGGATCACTTCCGCAAGCTGAACCTGCCGAACTTGACGGTAGTTTCTCCCGATGCAGGTGGTGTGGAGCGAGCGCGGTTTTTCGCCAAGAAAGTCGACGCGGCGTTGGCGATCGTCGACAAACGCCGCGTGGAAATGAATGTGGCGGAAGTGATGCACGTGATCGGCGATGTCGACGGGCGGACTTGTTTGATCATCGACGATTTGATCGATACGGCTGGGACGCTGGTGAAAACGGCCGCGGCTTTGATGGAAAACGGAGCGACTGAGGTTTATGCCTGCGCATCGCATGCGGTGCTTTCGGGACCGGCGGTGGAAAACATCAGGAATTCAGTGATCAAAGGAGTGGTGGTCACGAATACGATTCCGCTGAACGCCGAAGCTGATGCGGCGCGCACCGAAAAGGGCGGAAAGATTACAGTGCTGTCGATCGCGGGGCTGATTGGGCGGGCGATTCAGGCGAATCACGAAGAGACTTCGGTAAGTAAGTTGTTTACGTAGTGGCAGCGGTCAATTAGGAAGCGAGCCAGACGCGCGAGTATTGCGTCGCAAGAACCGCGACGCGTCGCGCGGCTCGCTCAGATCCTTCGGACGCAAAAGCGGCGTCCTCAGGATGACAATGCAAGGATGATTTCTCAGAGGCATGATTTCGCAGAACAACGAAATTAGAAGGAATTGAATTTTATGGCGACAGCAATTGATACCAACGTATTGGAAGCGCATCCGCGGGAATCGGGAAACAAGAATATGGCTCGGCGCGTGCGCCAGGGCGGAAAGATTCCGGGCGTGCTTTATGGCGCGGGCAAGGACTCGCTTTCGGTGACCGTCGATCCGCGGCAAGTGACGCGCATCCTGAACTCGGAGACTGGCCACAACACGATTTTCGATCTCGCGCTGAACGGCGGCGAGCACACCAAGGCGATGATCGTCGACTGGCAGTATGAGCCCATCAAGGGCATGCTGCTGCACATCGACCTGAAGCGCATCGCCATGGATAAGATGCTGAAGGTAAGCGTGCCCATTTTCCTGAAGGGCGAAGCGGCGGGCGTGAAGCAGGAAGGGGGCATCCTCGAACAGATTCTGCGCGAGGTGGAGATCGAATGCTTGCCCGCGGATATTCCCAGCCACATTGATGCCGACGTGAGCGAGTTAACGTTTGGGAAAGTGCTGCGGGTTTCGGATTTGCCGCGTGCGGAGAAGGTCAAGTTCCTCACGGATGAGCATCAGCCGGTGGCGCACGTCACATCGGTGAAGGAAGAAGTGGTGGCGACGCCCGAAGCAGTGGCGGCGGAAGTGGGTGCCGCTCCGGCCGAGCCCGAGGTCATCAAGAAGGGCAAGCAGGAGGCCGAAGAGGAAGGCGCCGAGGCTGCCGAGAAACCAGAGAAGGCGGAGAAGGCCGAGAAGAAGGAGAAGAAATAGTTTCATGGCGAGAGCAGCCGAGCTTCGCTCGGCCGGACAGCCGGGGGCGGCTGTCCCCACATGGTTCGGGATGGCGGCGTGAAACTGATCGTGGGGCTGGGCAATCCCGGAAGCGAGTATCAGTTCTCGCCCCATAATGTGGGTTTTCTGGCGGTGGATCGCATCGCGGGCGATTTGAAGGTTGAGGTGCGGAGTCGCTTATGCCGTGCTTTAACGGCGCGGACCGTGATCGAGGGCGTTCCGGTGCTGCTGGCTAAGCCCGAGACGTACATGAACCTGAGTGGGCTCTCGGTGCGGGAGTTGTTGGAGAAGCATGAATTGAAGGCGGAATCGGACCTGATTGTGATTCAGGACGAGCTGGATTTTCCGCTGGGCACTTTGCGCATTCATACGCGGCGCAGCTCGGCGGGGCACAACGGGATTGAGTCGATCATCGATGCGCTGGGGACGAACGATTTCCTGCGCATCCGGATCGGCGTAGCGCCGGAGCACAAAGTAGAAGACGGCAAAGAATATCTGCTGGCGCCCATGCGCAAACGGGATCTCGAAGCCGTAGCTCCCGTGCTGGATACGGCGGCAGAAGCGGTGCGAATAATTTTGAAAGATGGCCCGGCGGCGGCGATGAATCGCTTCAACCGGAAAGAGGAAAAAGAATAGGCAGGGATTTACACGGATCTAAAAGCTAAGGTCTTAAAAGACAAGTTCTGATTTTTCCGCGAGGATCCGTGAAATCCGCGGCGGGTTTTGAAGTTCTAAGATTTGGAGACCCCATGAATCGTACTTATGAGTTGATGTTCATCGTCCGGCCTGACATGACGGACGAGGATCTGGACAAACTGATTTCCACGCTGAGTGCGGCGGTGCCGTCCGCGGGTGGAAGCATCAAGAGCGTGGAAAAAATGGGCAAGCGGCGCCTGGCCTACACCGTTCGCAAATTCCACGAAGGCGTCTACATCCTGCTGACCGTGGAAGGCGGCGGCGCGGTGATGCACGAACTGGAGCGCCGGCTGCGCGTGACCGAGCCGGTGATCAAGTTCCTCACCGTGCGCATTGACGAGGAACAGAAGCGCCTCGACAAGATCAAAGCGATCCGCGACGCGCGCAAGAAGATTAGCGCGCAACCGGCGGCTGCGGCGCCTGTTGAGGAAGCGGCGGTTCCGGCTGCGGAAGCTCCGGCAACGGCGTAGGTAGTCCGGCCGGGAAAGTGATTTCTCTGCGCCCTCCGCGTTTCTCTCGGCGAACCCTGTGGTCGAGAGCTTTTAACCGCTGAGAACGCAGAGGAATCGCGGAGGCCGCAGAGAAAAGCCGGCTGTGCTCAGAGAGAGTGGCCGGTATTGAGATTCGAGGAGAATTATGGCTGACGAAACAAAAGCACCAGAGCAATCGACTTCGAGTTCCACTTCGAGCTCGACTCCGAGCGAGAGGCCGCGGTTCGGCGGCGGAGATCGTCCCGGTGGGGATCGTCCGCGATTTGGCGGTGGCGGACGGGGCCCGGGCGGACCCCCGCGCGAAGGTGGCCGTAAGTTTTTCCGGCGCAAGAAAGTGTGCAAGTTCTGCACCGAGAAAATCGAAAACATCAACTACAAGGATTACCGCATGCTCGGCCAGTTCATCGCCGAAAGCGGCAAGATTGTGCCACGGCGCCTGACCGGCGTGTGCTCGCCGCATCAGCACCGGCTATCGTCGGCAATCAAGCAGGCACGGAACATTGCCCTGCTGCCGTTTGCGGGAAGAGCATCGTAAGAAACATGGGCCACGGATTTACACGGATTCTCACGGATCAAGACCAACTGCTAAAGATTTTGGGTTACCCGTGATGATCCGCGTGAATCCGTGGCGAAAAGATCTGAGATTGGAGTCATATCATGGAAGTCATTCTCAAAGAAGATGTAGCCAAGCTGGGTTCCCGCGGCGACGTGGTGAAAGTTGCTGAAGGATACGGAAGGAATTATCTTTTGCCGCGCAAGCTGGCGATCCAGGCCAGCGAGGGCAACAAGGCCGTCATCGTGCAGATGAAGGCCGCATCGGTGCGCCGCTCCGCCAAGGAGAAAACGCAGGCCGAAGAATTGGCCAAGCAGTTTGATGGCGTCTCGGTGTCGTTCCAGCGGCGCTCGGGCGAAAACGATCAGCTCTTCGGTTCGGTCACGTCAAGCGACATCGGCGATGCGCTGACCAAGAAAGGCTTCAACGTGGACCGCCGCAAGATCCAGCTGCACGAGCCGCTGAAGACCGTGGGCGAGTTCAGTGTCCCGGTGAAGCTGCACAAGGACGTGACCGCGCATTTGAAAGTGGTTATCGAGAAGGAAGCGGTCGCGGAGTAAGATGCGTGTTTCGGCTTGATTTCGTCGCACCGTAGGTCAAGCACCAAGGGGAAGGCGTCTACACGATCGCTTTGTTATCCATCCACGTTACAATTAAGCAGCGCGGATTGCATTGTTGACATCCAAGGGCTAGTGGCGGTATTGAGCTTGGCAACAAACGAAATAAATTCCCAGCACGGATTTGTGTGCGCGAGCGCTATCATACCGACTGCAAGCTGAAACGTGAGGAAGTTTTATGGCTGACCGCAAACAATTCCAAAATGTCACTCCGCCAGATCCCGAGTTGGTAAGACTGCTAGAAGAGTCGAGGCGAAAACCAGTAACCGAGGATGAGCTGCGAGAGCAACGGATTAGCTTTGCGTATGGCAATGCTCCAGATTCGCAGTTCATTACGAAAGATAGCGTTCGACATGCGTCGCGACACATCAAGCTTTTAAGTTAGGGCCCACAAAGGGACTCAACTCTGAGTCCCTTTTATTGTGTCTGTTCGAGAAAAAGACAATCCCGCTCTGTTCGCAAAAATCCAAGAGCAAAACCTTTTGCGCCAGTATGACTTGCTTTCCAACTGTATTGAGATTGGCTTGCAAAAAGGCATAGAAGCATTCGACAAGTACACCCTGTGGTCTCTTAACTCCGCCGCGGTCTCAAATATTGCGCAGTTCGGTGGCCGTTACCGCGAAGAGCCCATCTACGTCGGAAGCCATATTCCGCCTCACTTCAAGGATGTTCCAAACGAGATGGATCGATTCTTCTCGGTAATCCACGAGAACTGGACGATCATGACGCATCCCACGTTGCTGCCGGCGTATGCGCTGTGGAGGCTCAACTGGATCCATCCATTCGTCGAAGGGAACGGAAGAACGGCACGGGCGGCATGTTATTACCTGATTTGCCTTAGGCATGGGCAACTGCTGCCGGGGGAAAGAATAATGCCAGAGCGCATCAGGGAGGACCGCACTCCCTACTATGCAGCTCTTCGTGCGGCAGATCAGGCTTGGGCGCAGGGACACTTTAATGTTTCGGAACTGGCAACATATCTAGGTGAGCTTTTGAAGGCGCAGCTTACTCCCACGGATCTAGCAACCTCGATGCGTCCCCCGGACGATTCCTCCGCGGAGGAATGAATGCGGTGCCAAGGAGCAATACCGGTTGCCCAACAATCAGGGCATTTTCCTTGCCAAACTGGGACGAATGGTTGTGCTCCATTGTTCTGTTTCCCCGTAAATCTTTGTCCTAGAACCACCTAGGCCCCACAAAATTCTATCCCGCAGCTATAATTTCTGCTCACGGTTCCACTGACCACCCGTCTATTCCTGTGCAAGCCCGGATACGGCATACATACCGGGCAGGTAGAGGACATAAGAAATGCCGGCCGAAGCATGGGTAGTGCCGTTTGCGGTTGGCCAGTTGGCCCCCTCGGGCACCCGAAGCGAGAGAGCGGAGAAAGTCGGCGGTGGCGTAAGTGAGAACCATGAGCCCGCGCGTGGCCGCATGGCTGGGTTAGAACGCCAAACTCAAGATCGCCGCATCGACGATACGATGCTGATCCGCGACGCGCAGCGTGGAAACCGCGCTGCCTTCGAGGAACTCGTGCGTCATTACGACCAGGCCGTACTGCGCCTGGCGCTTCATCTCACCGGCACGGAGCACGATGCTCAGGACGTCTACCAGGACGCGTTCCTGAAGGCCTACAAAAACATCGGCAGCTTCCGCTTTGAGTGTTCCTTCTACACATGGATTTACCGGATCGTGACCAATTTGTGTCTGGATCACTTGCGCAAGCGCAACGTGCGCAAGGAAGACGCGCCGGTCGCGAAAGACGCGTCCGGCGGCGAGTATGACTTGCTCGACCAGGTGCCGGACGGACGCGCGGGAGCGAATCCGGAGCGGGATTTGATGCGACGGCAGCTCGGGTCGCGCATTGCTGGGGCACTCGAGAAACTTACGCCGCGCGAGCGGATGGTGTTTGAGTTGAAGCATTACCACGGATTGAAACTGCGGACCGTGGGCGAGATTTTGCATACGACGGAAGAGACCGCCAAGAATACGCTCTTCCGGGCCACGCAGAAGTTGCGCGGGGCGCTGGCGGATATGCGGTGAACGGGGGAAATCCCCACGCCTCGCAAAAGCAGCGAGACATGGGGCACCCGGCGGGATTATGAGGCGGGGGTCGAGATTTGGGATTGAGCGGCCGCGCCTTGCGCTGGCTGGACAGCCGAGGCGGCTGTCTCCACATGAGTTCGGATTGATGAAGGTGCAATTATGAAGTGTGAATGGGTTCGAGAAAATATCGTGCTTCAGGTTTATGGCGAACTGGCAGACGATGCCCGCCACGAACTGGAGCAGCATGTGGCCCGCTGCGCCGACTGCGCGGCTGAACTGAAGGCGGAGCAGGAATTTCACGAGCTGCTTTCGCAGGATCGCGCGGCTGAACCGACGCCCAACCTGGTAGCGGCTTCGCGCATGCGTTTGCAGGAGGCGCTGGAGACCGCCCAGCAAGGCAGCATCTTGGGCCGGCTGGCGTTTGATCCCATGCGCTGGCTGCAGCAGGTGCGGTTTTCCCCGGCGCTGGCTTCGGCGATTCTCATTCTCGGGTTTGCGGGCGGAGTTGGTACGGCGTACAAGGTGCGTCCAGTCGCCAAAGTCGACGGTACTCCCATCGTTGACCACACTACGCCCAACAACGAAGCCGCCATCGCCGGCATCCGCTCCATCACCCAGGCTCCGGGCACGAGCCAGATCGATATCAAGTACGACACCGTTTCCACCCAGGATGCGACCGGCTCCCTTAACGACCAGAAAATCCAGCAACTGCTGCTCTACGCCGCCCGCAACAATTACAACTCCGGCCTGAGCATGGATTCCGTAAATCTGCTGACGCAGAAGCCGAATGACGCGCAGGTGCAGGAAGCTCTGCTTTATGTGCTGCAGTACGACTCGAATCCGGGCGCGCGATTGAAGTCTTTGGGCGCTCTGGGCGCTTACGTGAAGAGCGATCAGCGCGTGCGCGATGCGGTGCTGACGGCTCTGGTGAACGATACGAATCAGGGCGTGCGCACCGAGGCTTTGCGGTTGATCGAGCCGGTCAAGGCCGACGGCAGCGTGCGCGGTGTTCTGATGACGCTGGCGGCAAAAGATTCCAGTACTTACATCCGGTCGCAGGCCCGCACCATGCTGGCCCAGTTGCCGGAAATTGACTAAGGAAAAAACACGAGGTATTCAAATTGAAACGTTGGTCACAATTCATAGGATTGGCCGCGACGCTGGCCCTGCTTGCTCCGCTGGTCTTTATTTCGACAGCGCTGTCGCAGGATCGCGAGGGCCCGCGGGCACAGGATTCGCATGTCTACCGCGATGGCCACGAGTGGGGTCAGGACATTTCCGGCAACCTGGCCGCGGTGAAAAATTTGCGCGTAAAGCTGGATATGGGTTCGATGGTGGTGCACGGGGGGCAGCAGCAGGGCATTCATTATGCGGTTCATACCCGTTCTTATACTTCCTCCGAGCAAGATGCGCGTCGGCAATTCGACTCTTACAAAGTGACGGCGTATGTGAAGGGCGATACTGCCTGGATCGTTGCGGACTGGCAGGGCCGGCGTCCGCACCGTTTCTCCGGTGAGTTCAAGATTGAAGTGCCGCGCGAGCTTGCGCTGGTGAAACTTGAAACCGATGGCGGGAACGTGGAGGCCAGTGGACTGGCGGGCCACGTGGACGCGCAGAGCGGCGGCGGCAGCATGCGCCTGGATGACATTGGCGGAGGCGCCAATGCCGAGACCGGTGGCGGTTCGATCGATGTGGGCACCATCACCGGCGATCTCGGATTGCACACCGGCGGAGGCTCGATTGAGGTGCATCACGCCAACGGCAAAGTGGTCGCCGAGACGGGCGGCGGCAGCGTTGAAATTCAAGCGGGCGCGCAGGGCGCTGTCATTGAGACTGGCGGCGGCGGTGTCGAAGTGCGGCAGTGTAACGGGAAAGTGAAAGTCTCCACCGGCGGTGGCAGCATCGACCTCGGCGATATTAACGGACCTGCGGATATCGAAACAGGTGGTGGCACGATTCACCTCACCTCTGCCAAGGGCCCGGTGCGAGCTCAAACTGGCGGCGGTGGCATCGAGCTCTACGGCGTGCCCTCGGCTCACGCCGAAACCGGTGCGGGTGGAATCATTGTGAAGCTCGTCAACGCAGGCGGCGAGCGCAACGATTCCCTGCTCGAGACTTCTGCCGGCGACATCACAGTCTACATTGCGCCCGATGTGGCGATTTCAGTGCGCGCCAGTGTGGAATTGGGCAATGGCCACCGCATCACATCGGATTTTCCCGATATTCATATCAGCAGCGAAGGTGGGACTGAATGGGGTGGTCCCAAGACTCTTAGCGCCGAAGGCAAGCTGAACGGCGGCGGGCCGGTGCTGAAAGTACGCACGACTACGGGCGACATCTGCATCAAGCGAGCGAAGTAAGTCGATCCCTGGGCGGCGGGTTTGGAGAATGGGGCGGCGCGCTGACCGGACTGCCGAGGCGGCTGTCCGCACGTAAATTGCGCTAGGCTTTCAAATCATTTTGAGGGCGATGACCATGCGGAAACATATCCTGATTTCTCTTGCGGTAATTCCCCTTCTGCTTAGCTTTTGCAATGCTTCCCAGAACTCGTCGGTCGATCCGCCGCTGCCCTACGGATATTCCAGCGAGGAGTCGGGCACGGGATCGTATCTGGGCGTGGACATCAGCGACATCACAACCGAGCGCCTCTCAGCACTGAAACTGAAAGAAGAAAAGGGCGTGGAAGTGACCATGGTGGACCAGGACGCACCGGCCGGCAAGGCCGGCATCAAGGAACATGACGTTATTCTCGGCATGAACGGCACCGCGATCGAAAGCCAGGTGCAGCTGAAGCGCATGATTCGGGAAACGCCGCCGGGGCGCCTGGTGACTTTTCAGATCAGCCGCGACGGGCAGCCGATGACGATCAAATTGCAGCTTGCCGACCGGCGTAGGCAATATGGCTGGGTAGGTCCGAACATGAAGGATTTTCATGTGGAGATCCCAGCCATCAACCTTCCTAATATTGAAGTCCCGCAGATCAACGTGATGGTAGTCCGCTCCTCGGCGCGCAGCGGCCTGATGGTGGAAAACATCACTGCGCAGTTGGGCGAGTTCTTCGGGGTGAAGAACGGCAACGGCGTGCTGATTCGGGCCGTCGAAAAGGGCAGCCGAGGAGAGAAAGCCGGCTTCCGGGCCGGAGATGTGATCGTGAAGATCAACGACCAGCCGGTCCACGACACCAGCGACTTCACCGAGGTGATGCACTCCCGGGATGCCGGGTCCGTGAGCGTGAGCGTGATCCGAGATAGAAAGGAACAGAACCTGAATCTTGAGTTGCCGCCGCACAAGGAGTCCGGGACACTGATCGAGGATGAAAGCTTTGATGACGCGCCGGTGATCAATGCCGACGAGGACGACCTGGAAATGAGCGAGGCGCAAGACGAAGATGAACTTGCGGCACTCGAGCCCGAGATGGCTATGGTCTCAGAGGACAGCGAACCGCAGACCCAAGAGGCCGAGGATGCGTTGCTGCAGGCTCGGTGTGCCGCGCAGCAAGAAGAGAAGGCAAAGGAACTTACCGAAAGATTCCCGGCAGAGAGCGAAGCCCTGAGAGCGAAGATCGACTCGATGCGCCAGGACCGGGAGAAGAGACTTCGGCCTCAAATGCAGGAGAAGATGAAGCGCGAACAGAAGACCATGCAGCACGAGCATCAAAGACTCAGAATTGAAATGGAACGTCGCCTGCGCCAGGGAATGGGTGGCTTCGATATTTAGCCGCGACGAGAAAGCCGTCGAGCTTCGCTCGACCGGACGGCCGAGGGCGGCCGTCCCCGCACCTGTTATCGGATACAGAAGCGAGAAGCTAAGACCCCTGGCCGGCGGCACTGGCGCGGGCCATCTTGGCCAGGGCAATGCGGTTTCTTCCCGCTTGCTTCGCGGCATACAGGCCATTGTCCGCGGCTCTCACTAATTCATCGCGAGACGTGCCGTGGTCGGGAAACGCGGCGACTCCGGCGCTGACCGTCACGGTTTGGGGCACTCCGGGAAACTGCCACTGCTCCACCATCCTTCTAAGTTTTTCGGCCACGCTCACCGCGTGCGCGGCGTTGGTCTGGGTGAGAACAATGCCGAATTCCTCGCCTCCGTAGCGACAGACCACGTCAATCTTCCGCAGCTGCTGATGGAACAGCGATGAAACCTGGCGCAAAACTTCGTCGCCCAGCAGGTGTCCAAACTCGTCGTTGAGCCGCTTGAACTGGTCAATATCGACCATGATCACGGCCATGCCCGTGCCGTAGCGGCGTGAGCGCTCGATCTCTTCGAGAATGCGCAACTCAAAGAAACGCCGGTTGAAGATTCCGGTGAGGCCGTCGAGGTAAGCGAGCTGCTTCACGCGCTCCACATAATGGGCATTCTGGATCGCGGTGGCGCAGATGTCAGCCACGGATTCCAGACACTGCAGTTCGCTTTCACGAAACGCATTGCGGCTGGGGCTTTCGAGCGTAAGCACTCCCAGAATTTGCCCGAACGAAACCAGCGGAATGCTCATGCGCGAAGCGGATTCGACAAAGAACCGCATGAGCTCGGGCTTACTGGCCAGATCTTTCTCGATGAGCGTGCCGCTGGTCGATAGGATATGAGCCCACGGCTCGCGATCGGCGGGAAAGCGCCCGCCTTCAGGAATCCGAGGAGTAAGGGTTCCGTGGTGCGCCCGCAGGACAAGTTCGCTCTCTTCGCGGAGAAACAAAGAAACGTGTGGCACCTGAAACGCCTGCTGAATCAGCAAGCAAACCTTGGCCAGTAGTTCTCCCAGATCGAGAACCGCGGTGCTTTGCTGCGCGATGGCGTTAATAGCCTCCAGTTGCCGTGCCCGTTGCCGTTCCAGCGAATAGAGGCGGGCGTTCTGCAGAGCCATGGAAGCCTGCGTGGAAAACAGAATCAGCAGGTCGGTGGTTTCTTTATCGAAATGATCAAGCCGGGCGCTCTGGCAATCGAGAACTCCCACAACTTCGTCGCGCACCATGAGCGGTAAAGCCAGCTCTGAGCGGGTCGACTTGGCGGCACAAACATAACGCGGATCTTTCTTAACATCGGGTGCGTAAATAGGCTGTTTTTTGAGCGCGGCGGCGCCGGTGATTCCTTCGCCCAATCCGAGTCGAATTTCGTCCTGCCCTTGGTCCCAGCCGATCTGCGAGCGCACGCATAGCTGCTGCGTATCCTCATCCAACAGAAGGATGGCCGCATTCTGCAGATGAAAATAGTCGCGCGCGATGGCCAGAATGCGCTGTAGCACCTCGTCACGGTCAAAGGTGGAGAGCACGGCCTGGCCCGCATCGTAAAGGACTGCAGTTTTCGGCATTCTGAGCGGATTCTACAGGGGGAAGCGGCGGTTACCGAGGTGCCTAAAGTAACGAGCGGCTTGAAGCGAAGCCCGGCCCTGCGCCGGGTCAAGAACTTCGTTGCTCTGCCGTTACTTCCACCTGCGCGCCGTGCGGATCAGCCCATAAGCCACCAGACAGAACCAGAAATCGAGGGCCATTCCCAGGTCGAAATGGAACGGACGGTGCCGGGCCACGGGCGGAAAGGAGGGAGCCAGGAGGAAATACGTTACATTGCCCAGCACGACCGCCAACAACGCCTGGAGAAGGTTGATCATGACGGGTCCAAGAGGTTTAGACACCACCGCACCTCCAGCGAGCTAGCGCACAACGGTGATGCCGTGGTCCTGCTACCATTCCTCTGGCCCCCCACGCATGCTTGAACTCTCCACGCCGGTGCAATACGTCAAGGGAATCGGTCCGCGCATTGCCGAAATTCTCGCCGCCAAGGGCATCACCACAGTCGATGACTTAGTCCATTATCTTCCGTTTCGCTATGAAGACCGGCTAAACCCGCGCGGAATTTCCGAGCTGCGGGCCGGGGAAATGGCTACTGTCATCGGCGAAGTGCGCAACTCCGGGCTATTTCGCACTCGCCGAATGCCGATTTTCCAGCTCACCGTGGGGCAAGGGCGTACACGGTTGCGCTGCCTATGGTTTCATGGCGCCTACCTGCAGGAGAAGTTTAAACCCGGGCAAATGATCGCCCTGTACGGCAAGGTGGAACTTGACGAACGCGAGAGCGAGCTGCAGATTATTCAGCCGCAGTTCGAAATTCTGGGCGATCCCGCTGACGATACAAACGGGGGCACGGAAAAGAAAGCGGCGGAATCGCTGGAAATCGGCCGAATCGTTCCGATTTATGAATCGATCGGGCAGGGGCGTCTTACGCCGCGCTGGTTTCGCCGCGTCTTGCGGACCGCGCTCGAAAACCTGAATCCCGACTTGCCCGACCCAATTCCTGCTCTCGTCCGCAAACGCCTGGCGCTGGTTTCGCCGCGAGAGGCGATGTGGAAAGTGCATTGGCCCGAAGCGGGCGAGAGCCTGGAAGACCTGCAGTCTTCGCGCACGCCGGCCCACATTCGTATGATCTTTGACGAGCTGTTTTTCGTCGAGCTGGGGTTGGAACTGAAGCGCCGCCAGCAGAAAGCGCAAACCGGAATTGCCTTCCGCCTGGACGAGGCGGTCCGTGCCGCCATCAAGAAGATTCTGCCGTTTCATCCCACAGCCGCGCAGAAACGGGTGCTGAAAGAAATCGCCTCCGACATGCAAAAGCCGTATCCCATGCGGCGTCTGCTGCAGGGTGATGTGGGATCGGGCAAGACGATTGTAGGTTTCGAAGCCGCCATCATCGCTCTCGAAAATGGGTGCCAGGCGGCGCTCATGGCGCCCACCGAAATCCTGGCGCAGCAGCATTATTTTTCGGCGCGCCGAATTCTGGAAGCTGCCGGCTACCGCATCGTGCTGCTCACCGGCTCTCTCGAAGCCGACCGCAAACGCGAAATCCGCCGCCACATCGCGCAAGGCAGCGCTCAGCTGGTGATCGGTACGCACGCCTTACTCGAAGAGAAAGTGGAATTCGCCAAGCTAGGCCTGGTCATCGTCGACGAGCAACATCGCTTCGGCGTACTGCAGCGCCTGAAGCTGATGAAAAAGTCTTCAGAAGCTAGCGATGGTCGTGTGGGGACAGCCGCCCTCGGCTGTTCTGCCGGCAGCACCTCGGATGTTAAAGTTTCCACCACCAGCCCCGAGCCCGACGTCCTGGTCATGACCGCCACTCCCATCCCCCGCACTCTCGCCCTCACCCTCTATGGCGATCTCGATCTCAGCGTGCTCGATGAACTCCCGCCCGGCCGCACACCGATCGTCACCCGGCGCGTGGCCGACGAGCGCTCGCCTGAGGTGTGGGATTTCGTGCGCAAGCAGATCGCCGCCGGTCATCAGGCTTACGTGGTTTATCCCGTGATCGAGGAAAACGAAGAAACCGAGCTCAAAGCCGCGATCAAGATGTATCGCGAGTTGAGCGGGCACGTCTTCGCCGATTTGAAAGTCGGATTGCTGCACGGCCGCCTCGACCCGGAATTGAAAGAGCAAGTGATGCGCATGTTTCAGAAAGGCGAGCTGCAGGTTCTGGTGGCGACCACGGTCATCGAAGTCGGCGTGGACGTGTCCAATGCCACGGTCATGGTCATCGAGCACGCCGAGCGCTTCGGCCTGGCGCAACTGCACCAGCTGCGCGGCCGTATCGGACGCGGTGCCGCGAAATCCTATTGCATCCTGATGACAGGTGGCAAAGTGACCGAAGAAGGCGAGCGCCGCCTCGATGCCATGGTCAAAACCAACGACGGTTTCAAGATCGCCGAGCTCGATCTCGAACTGCGCGGCCCGGGCGAGTTTTTTGGCACGCGGCAGGCGGGCATGCCGAGCTTCCGAGTGGCCAATCTGATTCGCGACCGCGAGTTGCTCGAAGCTGCCAAGCGCGAGGCCGCCGCTGTGGTCGCAGGTCCCAACGCCGAGATTTCAGAAGTGGAAGTCAGCCGCGCCCTGGTCCACATGCGTACCCGCTGGCAGAACACCTACGGGCTGGTCGAAGTGGGATGACAAGAAACCTCTAGGCGGAGAATCTGCAGACGCTGTAAGAAATGGGCAGCCCGATAAGCACCATGTGCACGAGTAGCCCCTGAATTAATTGTGCGACCGTGAATGGGCCAGCCTTGAAAGGAAACGCGGAGAGCGGCAGAACGATCAGATTCAGCACAAGAAAAACAGCGATGCCGTAGAACAACCCGCACACCAGGAAATGGCTCTTGAGGAATTCGAGCTTCCGGCTGGCCACGTAATAGATAGCAGCCGCTGACGAAGCAATGAAGTATTGCAGAAAAACTCCAAGGATCCATGTGGTCAACCCGCCCTGAAACGAGCGCGAACCCAGCAGTCCGCTGGCAATCCCCCGCGGCACGCCCCAGCCGTAAGTGATGAAAGCAGAGGTGAGATCCAGCGACCCGGCTACGACTCCGCCCACAAGAATCGGCAGCAAGGCGTTCGGTCTCCGAACATTTTGTACGATGGCATCTGCACTCATAGATTCCTCCCGGCCAAAAGGGGCTCGGCGGCGCGATCAATTCTGGTCTCCGCCTCCGTGTTTCCCCCGGCAAATCTTGCATGCGGTCGGTGGCAACGAATTGTCCACGCGATGATGGACCGGCCTCAGCGTTCGCAGATAGGCAAACATTGCCTTGAGGTCGTCGTCCGTCATATTGGAATAGACGGTCCACGGCATGATCGGGCTCAGGGTGCGCGCGCCGACTTTACCGGTTCGCATCACGGCGATAAACAGGGCTTCGTCATAGTAAGGAATCCCGGACGGGTCGGGTGTTAGATTCGAGCTGGTCACATCGCCAGGCGGACCGGTCAAATGAAACCCTCCGGCGAATGCCAATTCCTCGTTGTACTTTCCGCGCACCTGCGGCGTATGGCAATCGTGGCAACTCGCCATGCGCACCAGATACTGGCCACGCTTTACTGGCGTCGACAAATCCGGCTCGGGTACCGGCGTGGTAATGGGCTGCGGCACGCTGCGGATCAGATACTTCACCGGAAACACGATCTCGGTTTTCGGCAACGCCTTGCGCACTGGCGCCAGCGACCGAAGGTAGACTACAACCGACGCCAGATCCTCGTCGCTCATCGTCCTGTAGGCCTGGTAGGGCATGATCGGGAACAGCGTTCTACCGTCATGGCCGATGCCTTCGCGAATCGCACGCGCGAACTGGTCGTCGCTCCAGTTGCCCGCCCCGGTCTCTCGGTCGGGAGTGATGTTCGGGGCGAAGATGGTCCCCGGCAGGCCCGCCCCGTCAAAGGGTTCGCCCGCTCCCAAAGCGTTCTTCAGGGCCGGGGCGCCGGGCGCTTTCCAATCATGGTCGGAATGGCAATCAAGGCAGCCAAATACTCCGTCCACAAGATAGCGGCCCCGCGCCAACCGCTCCGGCGTCGGTTCAAATTTCCTGCTGGTGAGAGCCCTTGACCGCGGCCCCAGAAACGGTCGCCAGCCAATGGTAAAGGTAATCGTCGCAGCCAGGATGACTGCCAAACCCAACCCGCCGGCAACCAGAAAGGTCCTCAAACGCGGCATGCACGCCATCCTTGACAGCAAAATTCACGAGGCCGCATAAATACGGGCTAGGGCCGGTTCCCGAAGTGTCGCATCCTACGGAACATGCGCCTCAAGCTCAAAGAATAATCTCGAACTGATAGAATCTCAATGATGGCAGGTGTTTCCCAATTGATCCAGATCGAGCTTGCACCGTCGCAGCGCGTGCCCAAGCCCGCGTGGCTGCGAGCAAAAGCTCCGGTGGGTGACAACTTCCATAATTTGAAAAAGTTGGCCCGCGGACTTGGCCTGCACACGGTTTGCGAGTCGGCACAGTGCCCGAATATTGGCGAGTGCTGGAATCACAAAACCGCGACGTTTATGCTGCTGGGCGATATCTGCACCCGCCGCTGCGGTTTCTGCGCTGTGCCCAAAGGCCGCCCCGAGCCCATTGACTGGGACGAACCGCGCCGTGTGGCGGAAGCCGTGGCGACGCTGGGGCTGAAACATGCCGTAGTGACCAGTGTGAACCGCGACGACGACAATCTGGGCGGCGCCAAAGTTTTCGCCGAGACTATCCGCGAGATTCGCGAACTGACCCCGGATTGCCGCATCGAAGTGCTGATTCCTGACTTTCAGGGACTGGACGATGCGTTGAAGATCGTTCTCGACGCCAACCCCGATGTGCTCAACCACAACACGGAAACTGTCCCGCGCCTCTACCGCGCCGTGCGATCCGGCGCCCGGTACGAGCGCACCCTGAATCTGTTGGAGAATGCCAAGAAGTTTTCTCCCGGAATGGTTACGAAAAGCGGCGTCATGGTCGGCCTGGGTGAATCGTCGGAAGAACTGGTAGAAGTGTTCCGCGATCTGGGCACGCGCGGCGTCGATATTCTCACCGTCGGCCAATATCTGCGGCCTTCGAAAGACCACTTGCCCATCGCCCGCTTCTACGCTCCGGAAGAATTCCGATATCTGAAAGGCGAAGCCCTGCAGTTCGGATTCCGTCACGTGGAATCGGGACCGATGGTGCGATCAAGCTACCACGCCCACGAACAGGCGGCTGCCACCAGCACGCCACGGGTGTTCTGACGCGTGGTTAGCGTTCTTCTGCTGGCGCTTGGTTTCTTCGCGGGATTGTTGGGCGCGATTACCGGGATCGGCGGCGGGATCGTGCTCACCCCGATTCTCGCGCTGTATTTCGGCATCCCGATTCGCGAGGCGATTGGCACCAGCCTGGTCGCCGTCATCACTACCTCAGCGGCCAGCTCCTCCGTTCACCTGCAGCGCCATACCACGGACATTCGCCTCGGCATGACGCTCGAGCTTGCGACCGCGCTTGGCGCCGCCGTCACCGCCTATCTCGTCGGCTATTTCAACCGCAGTCTGCTTGAAGGAGTGTTTGCCGCATTCCTGCTCTACAGCTCGATCACGATCCTGTGGCGCCGAGGAAAGGTCAAGCCCGGCGATGAATCGTCTCCTGGAATCAATGGCGAAATCGCAATTCCGCCTTACGAACCGAAGCGCTATCCGCTGGGTCTGGCCGGGTCCCTTGTAGCCGGCTCACTTTCCGGGCTGCTGGGCATTGGCGGCGGCCCACTCAAAGTTCCCCTGATGTACATCTTCATGGAGGTGCCCCTGCTGGTCGCTACCGCCACTTCAAACTTCATGATTGGCGTGACCGCAGCGGCTAGCGCCATGGTGTATTACCGTCGAGGGGACATTCTCGTGGAAGTGGCGGCGCCGCTCGCGGTTGGCGTTTTTCTGGGATCGCTGCTCGGCGCGCGCCTCGCCCCACGTATTCGCACGCGCTACGTTGTCTACCTACTGGTGGCGATCATGCTCTATCTCGCCGGGCACCTTACCGTTCATCTGCTCCAGGGAGGCGCGGCTTGAGCCAGGTGCGCGAGCCAGCCTTTGATCGCATTGTTGCCCTGGTCCTCCGAGTGGGCGCGTTCAGTTGCTTCTTCGTGATGCTGGCGGGCCTGCTCGCTGGACTCTTCATTCCCGGCCGGGTGCCTCTTGGAATCGAGCGCGCCGGCGTGTTGCTGATGCTGGCCACTCCGGTAGTTCGCGTTGTGGTCGCATGCTTTCTTTTCTTCCGCGAGAAAGACATGAAGTACGGCTGGATTTCGCTGGGAGTGCTCACCATCCTGCTGCTCGGAGCCGTCTTCGGAATCGGCGAACACTGAAAGGCAGGGTCAGGGGTCGGCAAGAACGGAGTTCACGAGATCTTACCGCGCCGTCGCAAACTTTGCTGGCAGCGGATTATCCGCCCGCTCCGAGTCCCACAGGATCGAGACTACCCACCAGCGCTTTCCATCATTCAGCAGTTGAATCGAGTTGATTCCCCGCGTGAACGGTTTTTCAGCCGGCCTGTGCCTCGATTCGTAACTGCTGAATACTTGTGCCACGCTCCCGTAAGTGTCTACCTGATTGACAATGGCATTCTCGTAAAAACCTTCCTTGGAGAAAACTCCTTGCGCATCGCGCACGAATTCGTCCACGCCCCACGAGTAGACCACCGAACCGCTATTGTCCGGAGCCTTGTCCGTCTGGGTAAAGCGCGCTTGCGGAAGAAATAGGGATCGGAAGCGATTCCAATCGCGGTCACCCGCTGGCCCTGAAATCACGTCATATACGGCGCGAAGCAGTCCATCCACCGACTTGACGTCGTCAGCTTTGGGAGCGGGAACTTTCTGCGCGAGATCCGCCGCAGAAAAAACAGGAGGGACTGGCTGCTCTGCACCCTGCGCAGGCACCTTCTGCGCCACGGCCACAGAAAAGAAAATCGCAAGGAAGAGTCCGAGCAGAAAATGGTTTCGCACGCTTTCTCCTCTCAATGGACTGCCGGAGTTTTCTGTCGCCGAACTAAAAGATATGCAGCTTGATGCTGAGATATTTCTTGGGGTTGGCCTCGAACGCTTTCAGCAGGTCTCGGGTTTGAACTAGCATCTGGTTCGCGTTGTTGTACAGTGTTTCGTCTTTTAGAAGTTTGCCGGCCGTGCCTTGTCCCGCTTCCAGTTCCGTAGTTAGTTGGGAAAGCTTAGTAAGCGTAGTGTCCAGTTTCTTGGCCAGTTCCTCATCCTGCGTAAGCTTGCCGATCGTCCCCTTGCCCGCGCTGATGTCCGAGGTTACCTTCTTGATATTCGCGATCGTATCGTTGGCGTTGTTATAAAAGGCCGGGTCCTTCAAGAACTTTCCCGCTGTGCCTTTGCCCGCCTGCAGGTCGTCGATGACCGCATTCATTTTGTCGAGGGTCGCAAGGAACTTATCGTAGGCGTCGTTGCGGTTGATCAGCGCGCCCAAGCTGCCCTGGCCCTTGCTGATTTGCTCGACCATGGTCTGCAAATCTGCCACGGTGTTCGACAGGCGGTTGTAGAGCGTGGGATCGTAAATTAATTTGCCCAGTGATCCCTTGCCGCTCTCGGCGAAGGCCAGGATGCGGTCGGCGCGCTTCAGTAGCGCGTCCATATTCTGGAGCGTGCTCTGGCTGGCGCGCACCACCTCGTTGAAGTCGGGATGCACCTGGGTGGCGAGCGTGTCCCCGTCCTGCACAACCGGCCCCATGGCTTGCGAACTATCGATGTCAAGATAGGTCTCGCCCAAAACCCCAGCGGTATCGAGCGAAGTTACCGAATCGCGCCGCAGGTCGAAGTTGTACCTGGTGGTTACCTTCATGATTACTTCCACCGGCGTCAGTCTCTTATCCTTGTCGGGAACGATGCGGATGTTGGAAACATTTCCAATATCCACTCCGCTAAGCCGCACCGGAGCCCCCTGGCGCAGGCCACTGGCATTGTCAAAATAAGAAATCAACGTGATGCGCTTGGTGAACAGGCCGCGGGTTCCGCTCATCAGGAAAAGCAGAACGGCCAGGGTCACGCTGGCGATGATTACCGTGACGCCAACGCGCAGCTGCGACCACTTGAGCTGCTTCTGGCTAGGCAAGAGATTTCCTCATCGTGGCCGGTCCGTCTTATCTCAGGCCCGCCGGCGGCGGGGGACCTGAGATCGCCGTTCGTTGCATCATAGCAAACCCAGGCCTTGGCTTCTAAGCCGCTTCTGTGTGCAGCGAGCGCGTTAGCAACAAGGCCAAGAGATAGGCTCCCGCTCCACAGGCCAGAGTGATCGTCAGTCCGAATTGGATGGCAATCACCATGGCGAGCACGGAACCGAGAACGCTAGCCGCGGCATTCATGGCCCAGGCCCATTCCACGGCATTCTCGGGACGGGCCACGGGCGACGGGAACTCCGGTGCCGGGAAAGACGCTAACGCGCGTAAGCCGGTGGGAAACGGCATCCCCATCACAAAGCCAAGGGGCGCCAGCAGAACTGCGCTAATTACTAACCGGTAGTTGAATCCCAGGCCGACCAGTGCCGCCAGTCGGCCAGGAAGAAAAACCACATCCGCGATAAGAACCACGACCACGAGTGCCAGAGGGATCCAGGCTTGCTCGGTTCGCGGGAGCCAGACGCGTGAGAACAAACTGCCCGCCCCGCTCGAGAGCATCAGCAGAAAGATTACAACCGTCAGCGCATACGTGGGATGTCCTAGAAAAAGCACAAAGCGCTGGATAAAGGCGATCTCCACCAGAATGTAACCCAGCCCCACCGCGATGAAATACAGGAGCGGAACCGGCGACTGGTGAGCCGCTCCGCCTTTGAACACCAAAGGCAAAATCAGGAACGCCAGCACGGCAACCACGGAGATTCCTAAAACCAGAAGCAACACCAGCACGCCCAGATTAACTTTCCAGTCCACTCCGTGCTGCAAACCTTTCTCACCCAGGATCTGCGAGGGCTTGAGCGTGAAGAAAAAAAACGGCGCGTTGTCGGTCACCGGCGAAACGTTGTAGGGGTAATTCCGCGCAAAGGCATAAGGATCGTTGCTGGCAATCAGCTGCGAAAACGCATTGTCGGCCGGTGCCGAAGGCATGTAGAGCGGAATCAATTGCGGGTGTTGCGCTAAGTGGGCTCGCACGGCCATTTCTTCTTCGAATGTGAATGGCGTCTTCTTGGCCAGCACCACCACAGGGATGCCGTCTTCATTCAAAGCGCCCAGCGACGCCACAATGAAATGCCGCGCCGGATCGGCAATCCCCATACCGTGCAAGGTCTCCAGCGCGACCGAAACCACGCGCAGCGCCTCGCGCGGATGGCGGAACTCCCAGCGGGTGATGGCGATCATGCCATCCGGCCTCAGGTGATCGAAATACTCGCGGAAGGCCTGCACGGTATACAAATTATTTTCGCTGAGCGCAAAAGCCCCGGCCGCGGTCGAAGCCCAGGTGTCAACCAGCGTCATTTGCACTACATCAAAATGCTCGGTGGTTGACCGCAGATACGATCGCCCGTCGGTCACATGAATGTGTACGTCCGGCCGTTCGTAAAGGTGCAATGAATAATCCGCATACCGCCCACGCATAATATCGGTCGCGATGATGGGATTGATCTCAATGCCAGTGACGTTTGGGCTGCCGTTGGCCAGCGCCCGTAGCACATCCACGCCTCCGCCTGGCCCGATGATCGCATAGTCTCCGTGGGGTCGCAGGACATTGCAAAGAGCCGGCGGGGCCGTCATCAGGTTGCTTTCCCAAAGCGTCCCTTTCCAGCGATCCAGATCTGCATTCATGATGTAGGTGGAGGCATCGGCATCGATAACGATCGTCTTGGTGTATGGGCCTTGCCGGTCGACCTCGACGCGCGAAATCGCGTTCCAGCGCGCAAATTCCACCCACGCAGGATTGCGAAACATTCCTTTCGCATAGACCACGTCGATGCGGCGGCCGGAGTAATTCACCGCAATCAAGGCGGCCATGGCCAGAACCAGCGTGCCTGCGATCCGGCGTTGCTGATTGGCTTCCGCCCATACGATGGCGGCAATCGCCAGCGTAGCGGCTGCAACCAGAATCGCATTCGGCCCTCCCAGCCAGTTCAACAGGGGGACGACAGACAGGCACGCCACCGCTCCTCCGCCCAGGTCTGCGCCATAGAGCCGCGGGATGCGGTGCGGCTCGCGCGCAAAAACTACCGAAAACAAAAGACCGGTAAGAAAGAACGGAACCGCTGCCGCCAGATAAATCTCAGTCAGGCGCAGGAAGTTGCCGATGGTCACGTCGAGCACCACGGGCACGTGCAGCACAATCTCCAACATCACAAAAACGACGAAAGAATTTGCCACGCACAGCCAACTCGCAAGCTTGCGAGTGCCCACGGCCGACAACCGCGACTTCAGCAGGTAGGCGAACACCCCGCCCGCGCCCAGTCCCAGCAGGGCGATCGAGATCGCCAGAAAGGCGAAATGGTAGAAGAGAATAACGGAAAATAGTCGAGTCAGGGCAAGTTCCAGAAGCAGCGCCGAGAAGCTGGAGAGAGCCAGCCCTGCCAGCACAACCTTGCCAGGGATCTCGCGATTGCTCTGTGACAAAGGGGTCGGAGCAGTGAGGGCCATAATGTTGTAGTGAAGGCGACAGTTTAGCAGATGGGAAACATCGCCGCGGCTTACTCTCGTGGACGCCGGTTACGTCAGTTTTCCAGAATCACTTGCGCGATCGCCTGCTCGGCCGTATGAGAAATAGAAAGTGCCGCGTTCTTTACTCCAAGCCGTGAGGCGAATTCTGCCGCTACACCATGAAACGCGATAGTCGGCCGTCCGCCCGGCAGGCGCGCGACCTCGCAATCCCGCCAGCGCACGCCGTGGTTCCAGCCCGTGCCCAAAGCCTTCATGGCCGCTTCCTTGGCGGCGAAGCGGGCGGCGTAACGCTCCATGCGGTTCGCCTTAGAGTCGCAATAGCGAATCTCGCCCGCCGTGAAAATGCGTTGCACAAACCGGTCGCCGAATCGCTCAATCGCGTGCCGGATGCGCGGAACCTCGGCGATATCAATGCCTGTGCCTACGATCATAGGTTTTCATTCCCAATTGGTTACTTGTCGATATGTGCTCCGGCGAATCGCTGCTACACTCAGCGCAATCTACAACAACCTGTCTCCGCGGTAAACCATTCGGCCGTCCAACACGCGTGCCTCCGCAGTCAGGTGGTGAATTCTTGCCGGTCCAGCTCCGTCAATGTGCAACACTTCATGGCCGTGAGCGACCATCCAATCGGAAACCAGCATGCGATGGCATCGGAAATACACCCGCTCGGCGCACATGTAGGCGGTTCGTGAAACTCGGGCCAGCGCTACCAATTCATCCGCAGCGCTTTCAAATTCTGCCGTAAGCATATAGTCCGCATAGTTGCGGAAGCTCGCATTACGCAGGCCGATATTCGGAGACTCTTCCACAATCTTCCGGCGATATCCCCCCAAAGACTTCATCCATAAATAGGCGATCCCAGCCGCAGGCAGGCTCTTCTCCAGCGTCTCGCGATTGAACTGGGGCAGCCGTCGGGACACAGGGAAGGCACGAATATCAACGAGGGTCTGGATCTGATGAGCCTGCAGCGCTTCAATGAATTCGCTGTCGGTGCGCGTGGAGTGTCCGATGGTGTAGAGAGTGACCAAAATGAAAGCGCTGCCAAAATGAAATGAGGCGCTAGGATGCAAGCGCTGCCAGTGCGGCCCTGACCGCTTCATCCTGCTGTGGAAACACCGTCCTCAAATCGAGCAGCACCCGGCCTTCCTCCACCCGCGCAATCACCGGCGGATCAGCCGCACGGAGTCGCGCAGCCAGCTCGTCGGCGCTGAAGCTTGTGCAACTCAACGCCACGAGCCGCGTAGGTAACACCGAAGAGGGCGCAGCCCCGCCGCCAATCACGGATTCGCCATCGATGATCTCAGCCTTTAACTTGGGTGAGGATACTTTCGCCGCCAGCGCGTCCGCTCGTTTGCCAATCGCCTGCGGTGTAAGCTGCATCATGCGCAGGGTAGGGATCGAATCATGGTCGCGCTTCACATAGGCCAGCAATGTCGCTTCGAGCGCGGCATAGGTAAGCTTATCCACCCGCAGCGCGCGAAACAACGAATTCGAGCGCATGCTTGCGATCAGATCTTTGCGTCCGCTGAGCAGTCCGGCCTGCGGCCCTCCCAGCAACTTGTCGCCGCTGTATGTGACGATATCCACGCCCGCGCGCAGGCTGTCGAACACGCTGGGTTCGCCGCTGACCCCAAAAGATTGCAGATCGACCAGCGCGCCACTGCCCAGGTCCTCCATAAGCGCCAAGCCGTAATTGCGGGCCAAGCCCACAAGCTCGGCCGTCGAAGCCTGTTCCGCGAATCCTCTAATCTCGAAATTCGAACGGTGCACGCGCAGCAGCAGCCTCGTCCGCTCGTTGATAGCCTGCTCGTAGTCGGAAACCCGGGTGCGATTCGTGGTCCCGACCTCGCGCAGGATCGCTCCCGATTTTGCCATCACGTCCGGGATGCGGAACGACCCGCCGATCTCCACCAGTTCCCCGCGCGAGACAATCACCTCTCCGTCATCGGCAAGTGTGTTGAGCGCAAGCAGCACCGCGGCCGCATTGTTATTCACAACTATCGTGGACACGGCGGTCGAGATATCGACTCGTGTAGTGACAGCCCCCTCGGCTGTCCGGTGCGGGCGAAGCCCGGCGGAAATTTCAGGGTCGGGTCCGCAATCAGCCAGGAGCCGCTGAAATAACCGCTCCACATGAACATCGCGCTTTCCGCGTACTCCGGCAGTGGCCTCAAATTCCAGATTCGAATAAGTCCCTGCGGTCTCGCGCATGTGCTCTATCGCCGAATTCGCCAGCGGCGCCCGCCCGAGATTCGTATGCAGGATGACGCCGGTGGCATTGATCACGGCGCGCAGCGAGTAGCCAAGTGCCTGGCGAAGCTGAGATTCGACGGCGCTCTCCACACCGGAAAGTGCCAATTCCAGGGCCCGCTCATCGAGCAGGCCGGAAGTAATTTCCGCACGCATCTGGTCAAGCACCGCACGCACCGCGTCCGCCACTGCAGCAGAGCCATGGTTGGTTGCCAGAGCCGCCATCGCCGGGGCGCGAAGCAATTCGTCCACCGCAGGCAACTTGCGAAAAAGCTCCGATTTAGCCGCAGCCTTCACGCAAGGATTATCCCACGGAATCGCGGCTCGACGGTCCGCTCCAAACGCGCCGAAGACCCGCAAGTCTATAGCGTATGCAGGTAAGCCAGCAGATCGTCAATGTCCTGCTGGCTCAGAGTTTGGCTGTAGCCCGGCATTTCTTTGCGGCCGAGCCGGATGATGTCGGTAACCCGCTCGTCATTCGCGGGAAGCCCGCTGATCGGCAGATACGCCTGCTTGAAAACCCCCTTCAGCCCGGGACCCTTCCTGCCGCGAGTGGAGTCGGGGTTGTGGCAGCGCTCACAGGAATGGTCGTAAATCCTGCGTCCCGCGGCTTGTTGCGCGTTGAGTCCCAGTTCCGCGCCTGACTTGCGACGTTCAACGTCACAGCCGCAAAATATCGTGAGGATGAGCACCACGGCGGCCGCGAAAACTCTGCCACGAAATAAATGAGAATCCTTCTTCATGTTCCGAGGCCGCTCATCGCCCGAGGCGCCTCCTCCGCGGCTGACGAGGCGGCCACAATCACTTTACAATAATATAGAGCTGAGGCGAGTTATCCCCGGTCGGGAAAGATCACGGGAACTTGCGAGAGGCTGCCCAGGTCGTGAAAGTCGCACTCAAACGAATCTACGAGCCAGCGAAGCGCACCGACGGAGTGCGCGTGCTGGTAGACCGTCTGTGGCCTCGCGGCCTGACCAAGGAGCGAGCCGCCATCCACGAATGGTTGCGCGATCTCGCGCCTTCCGATGAATTGCGAAAATGGTTTCATGCCCAGCCCGACCAGTGGCAGAGTTTTCGCAAGAAATATCTGAAGGAACTGGCGCGGCCCCAAGCCGAAACCGAATTGCGCGAGCTCTATCTGCTGGCGCACAAGAAGAAGCAGCTCACGCTGCTCTTCGCCTCGAAAAACGAAGAACGCAACAACGCCATCGTTCTGAAAGACTTGCTGGATGGGATGCGCAAGCCCCCCACAGGAACGGGTCCCGCGGGATCGAAGGCTTCGCACAAGCGGGTCGCGGCAATACGCCGCCGATAGCATCACTTGCTTCGATTGGCGTAGCTCTCCGCATGGAACATCCCGGTCCTGCTACCTGCGCTTCATTTAGAATCGTCCGCGATGAGAGCTGTTTTCCAATGGAGCCTGAACTCGCGCTCGCTTGAACTCGGCAAACGCACGCTGATCATGGGCGTAGTCAACGTCACGCCCGATTCTTTTTCCGACGGCGGCCTGCATCCCGACCGCGACCAGGCAGTCGCACATGCTGACCGATTGTTGAACGAAGGCGCAGACATCCTCGATATCGGCGGCGAATCCACGCGCCCAGGCGCGCGGGTTGAGGCGCTTGCCACCCTTCCGAGAACCGATGCCAGCAAGAATCCCGTCACTGCTGCGAGCCCCGGGTCGGCGAGCCCCAAGACTGCCGTCACCGCCGAAGAAGAATTGAAGCGCGTGCTTCCGGTGATCGCCGAATTAAAGAAGAAGCATCCTGCCGCGGTCCTCTCCATCGACACGTACAAAGCAAGTGTGGCCCGCGCCGCCGTGGCCACCGGGGCCGAGATCGTGAACGACGTCAGTGGATTTCGCTGGGACCGCCAGATGGCAAAGACCGTGGCCGAGTTGAAATGCGGCGCCGTGCTCATGCACATGCGCGGACGCCCCGAGGAATGGCGAACCCTGCCGTCGCCCGGCGACATCGTTCTGCTGGTAAAACGCGAGCTGAAAGATTGGGCTGAGACTGCGGTGCTTGCAGGTGTCCGGCGCGAGCGCATCGTGCTCGATCCCGGCTTCGGCTTCGGCAAGAACTTCGATGAGAACTACCCGCTGCTGGCGCGCTTCAGCGATCTTCAGGCCTTGGGGCTTCCTCTGCTGGCCGGGACATCGCGAAAATCCTTCATCGGCCGAACCCTGGCACACAACGGAAAAGATGCGCCAATTGCGGATCGCCTCTACGGAACGTTAGCCAGCCAGACGGCCCTGATCCTCAAAGGCGCCCACATCATCCGCACCCACGACGTGAAAGCCACACTGGAAGCCGCCCGCGTCGCCGACGCCATTCTTCAAGCGCGCTGAGGAAAAGCAGTTGCCCGTGGTCAGGCGCCAGTTAAGGCCGGAGGCCGCCGGCCGTCTCGCTGGCAACCGGCAACCGGTTCACTTCACCGCTCCCGGATAAATTCCTTCCAACGGTTTTGCGAGCTGCTCTTCCAGTTCCGGATGGGGCAGTGGTTTGCGCGGCAGCATGGCATCGCGCTGCGCCGTGTTGTAAACGAAGATCGCCATGATTACGGCAGCCTGCTTCAGGTCCGGTTCGGAGAGGCGTTCGTAGGTGTCCAGGTTCGTGTGGTGGCTGCGAGTGCCGTAGTCGCGGGGGTCCTGGATGAACTGAAAACCGGGGAGACCGACCTGATCGAAGGCAGCATGGTCGGTGGCCCCAGTGTTTCGCATCGTCACCGTGGTAAAACCAAGGTCGCTGATGGGAGCAACCCACTGTTGAAAAATCGCCGCTGCTGCCGCGTTGCCTTCTGTGAAAATCCCCAAAAATTTGCCGCTGCCATTGTCGGCGTTGAAGTAGGCGTCGAGTTTCGCATGCTCGGGCTTCACCGTAATCGGACCGGTCTGCTGGCGAATGAATTCGGGCACCAGCAGTTCGTCGGGCTTGGTCGAGTAGGAACACTCGGCGAAGTGGTTTTTCACGTAGCCCGCCGAGCCGAATAAACCCTGCTCTTCGCCGCCCCACAACCCAATGCGGATGGTGCGTCGCGGCTGGATTTTGAGCGCATGCAGAATGCGCATGGCTTCGAGGGCAATGATACTTCCAGCGCCGTTATCGGTGGCCCCCGTGCCAGCAATCCAGCTGTCGAGGTGTCCACCGAGCATCACCACCTGATCCTTCAGCGCGGGGTCGGTGCCAGCGATCTCGGCAATCACGTCACTGCCCGGCTCGTGTTCGCCGAGAAACTGCGCCGCGATATTCAGCCGCACCGAAACGTGGACTCCATGCGACACCAGGCGATGCATCCGGCCGAAGGCTTCGCTCGCGACCACGGCTGATGGAATGGCCTGCTTGTGCTCGGGGCGGTAAACGAACCACCCCAGGGAGGAATTGGTGTCATCATCGAGCGCTCCGTTGAAGCCACCGGGGCGCAGGATGGCAACGGCATGCTCGTCAGCAAAGAAGTGGCCAACTTTTTCGAGGAATGACATCTCTTTGAAAATCTTTTCCCAGAATGCCGGATCGGTGGGCAGCACATAGCTGTCGTGCTGATCTCCATCCAGCGGGTAAGAGCGGAAGTGTTCGAGCTTGGCCTCATCGTAATGCTCGAGCGGGTTCGCCGGATCGGGATTGATCTTCGGCGCGTCGCCATAGAGTATGACCTTGCCCGCTAGCTTTCCCTTCCACGCGTCGAAATCTTTTTCTTCCTTAAGAGCAGGAACGGCTATTACCTCGGCGGTAACGTCGCCCGCGGTGGCGGGGGACCATGGCGTGGCTTGCGCCAGGAACGTTGCCGTCGAAGGCGCCGTCATCTCAATGGAAGTTCCGATCTGCTCCCAGCCCATGCCAAACTCGCCCCACGACTCCGGGTGCACGTTCGCAGCTCCCATGCGCCGCAGCTGATCGAGTGACCACTGCTCGGCCTTGGCGAAGTCAGGCGAGCCGGTGAGGCGCGAGCCCACATCATCGAACAACCCGCTGGCGTACTCCATGATGTGCGAATGGTTGAAGCCCTCATCGCGGATGCGCGCGATCGTCCCTAGGTCAACGGTTTCGATGGTGGGTTGGGTGGCCGGAGCGGTTGCGGCCGCGGCCGCGGCTTTTGGCTTCTCCGCGGCGACAGCAGATACAGAAAGGGCTAGAACGCAGGCAATCAGAATTTTCATGGCGACGTAGATCATACGGCAGGGCAGACGGGGTCACAAAGGGCGGACGAGATTGGCGGACCTTGCGATGAAAGCAGCAATTGATCTAGTGTCTTTGGTGTGCCAATGCACCAGGTGGCATAACGTTTGCCGCCCGCCCGCGGACTATACTGATGCTCGGCATGAATATTTCGCTCGCTAACCCGGAGGGGAATATCTTGGCGAAAAGCGTCATACGCCTCACGCTTCTGTCCGTGGTTTTCGTGATGGTATTCAGCGGACAACTCTTGCGAGCGCAAGCCGCCAAGAAACCGAAAATCGGCTTTTCCGTCGAGGCGACAAAAGGAGAGCGCTGGCAGACGGACCTGAATTCCTTTGAGGTGCGCGCCAAACAGTTAGGGGCGCAGGTTGTCTCAAGCGACGCCGACGGAGACGATGACGTTCAGCTCCAACAAGTAAAAAGAATGATCAAGGGCGGCATCAAAGTTTTGGTGTTGCTGCCGCACGATACCAGCAAGGCTGCCACCATCGTGGACGCGGCCAAAGCGGCCGGCGTCAAAGTCCTCAGCTATGACCGCCTGGTCCAGAATAGCGACGTCGATCTCTATGTGAGTTTTGATCGGGTTGAGATTGGGCGAATGCAGGCGGAGTCTCTGGTGAAAGTTGCGCCGAAAGGCAATTACGTGCTGATCGGGGGCTCGCCCAACGACGAAGGCGCGAAAACTTTGCATGACGCACAGATGAGCGTTCTCCAACCTTATATCGGTCGCGGCGATATTAAAGTAATCGCCGATAGCTATACCAGGGATTGGCTGCCCTCCGAGGCGTATGTTCATATGCTGGAGGCAATAGATTCCTCCAGGGGCAACATCGCAGCCGTTCTCGCTTCGAACGACGGAATGGCCGAGGGCGCGATTCAAGCTCTGCGCGAACACAATCTCGCCAGTAAAGTGGCAGTTTCCGGACAAGACGCGGACCTGGCTGCTCTCATCTGCATCGCCCAGGGAACGCAGACCATGACGGTGTACAAATCGATCGTGAACGAAGCCAACACGGCCGCAGAGCAAGCGGTTCACTTGGCGAAGGGCGAGAAGACCGACGCGGATGGAACATTGAGCAATGGCAAGATCAGCGTGCCGGCTATCTTGCTGAAGCCGGTGGCTGTGACTCGTGACAATATCCAATCAACCGTCGTCAAAGACGGATTTCAAACGCTCAAAGACATTAACCAGGCGCTGCCTGCGAACCAGCAGATCGACTAGGACGTTTTGCCTCGCTATACCTGGGATCCGGGCCGAACGGCCATCTGAATCGCCTGCTCGATTCGCGCCAGCGTAGTCTTCTTGCCCAGCACTTCCAGCGTTTCAAACAGCGGAGGGGCGTTCTTGCGGCCGCAGACAGCTACGCGGATGGGCTGGAACATTTGTCCAGCTTTGACGCCGAGTTCCTCGGCGGCGGCGTGTAGAGATTGATCCAACGGGTCGTGTTTGAATTCGACGTTCGCCAGAACTGCCAGCGCTTTTTGCAAAACTTTCTGCGCCATCGCAGCGTCCCCTTTTTTGGGGACGAGTTCAGCCGGGTCGTAGGGAGGGAGTTGGTCGACCAGAAAAAAATCGGCGACCGTGAGCACATCGCGCAGCAATTTGATGCGTTCGCGGATGAGCGGAGTGATGCGCCGCATTTTTTCCGGCGTGATGGTGAAGCCCGCGGCTTGCACGATGGAAAGCAGGCGAGAGCTCAGGCCTTCGACCGGCAGGCTGCGAATGTGCTCCGCGTTTAACCACACGGCTTTCGGGTCAAAGGTTTCTTCCGGAGTTGCCGCAGGCTCTTTGAAGTTCACTACGGCGTTGGCACGGTTAATACCTTCGAGCGAGAACGCGTCGATAAGTTCCTGGCGGCTCATCTGTTCGCGGTCGTTTTTCGGCGACCAGCCCAGCAGGCAGAGGAAATTGATGAAGGCCTCGGGCAGGAATCCCGCGTCGCGATAAGTGGTTACGCTCACCACTGGGCCGTGGCGACGCTTGGAAAGTTTCGTCCCGTCGGGAGCCACCAGCAGCGGAAGGTGCGCGAATCTTGGCGGCGTGCAGCCGGCGGCTTCGAAAATCAAAACGTGTTTGAACGTGTTGGTCAGGTGGTCTTGTCCGCGGATGATGTGGCTGATGCGCAGATCGGCGTCGTCGGCACACGAGGCCAGGTGATACGTGGGCATGCCGTCGGAACGCAGGAGGGCGAAGTCCTCAATGTCGGCGGTGGATTTTTCCTGCTCGCCATAAACCTCATCGGTGAAGTGGACGCGCAATTTGCCTTCGGCAAATCGGACAGCCGAGGGCGGCTGTCCCCACGTCGTCTCTTCGCGAGGCACGCGGAAACGTAACGCGAACGGCTCGCCGGCAGCAGCGCGGCGGTCGCTTTCCGCGCGGGAAAGCTCGCGCATTCCGGGATTAAACAACCACGTTCCCTGCGCCCCCGATCTTTCACTGTCGCCGGTATGCGCGGGCGTGAAATCGCGGTAGGCCAGCCCTTTCTCGAAGATCAACCCGGCCATCTCTCGGTGCAGAGCGCCGCGTTCCGACTGTTTGTAGTCCTCGTCCCAGCCCAGGCCGAGCCACCTGAGGCCCTCGAAGATCGAGTTTACCGAGGCGTCGGTGTTGCGCTCGACATCGGTGTCATCGAGCCGCAGGATCATGGTTCCGGCGTTGTGGTGTGCATATAACCAGTTGAAAATAAAGGTCCGGGCACTGCCCACATGCAAAAAGCCGGTAGGCGACGGCGCGAAACGGACGCGCGGCTTTAAGTCGTCGAATTGGCTGCGCGACGAAGAAAAGCTCGACAAAGAGCGGCTTGATACACTGCCGGGCAAAGGGTTGTTTGAAGACTGGCTCATTCAGTATCTAGCGATGTTACGGGCGGTGGAAAACTATCGTCAAGCAACGCACCCCGGCCAACTCGGCCTAAATCTAACACACTGAGTGGTTTAGCAACTTCTGGGGTGTACTTAAATCCTATTGTGCAAGAACATGGGGTGTGAAAACATAAGATCAAAGCTTCCCTCCTGCCTCGGGAGAGTTTTGATCGGGAGCGCTCGCCGAACCGCATGAACAGCCTAGTGATTAGCGCGGTAGTGATCCCGGGTTTCGTCTCGGTGTTGCTGTTCCTCGTCTTCTGGTATCTCTACGAACAAAGCCAGCAGGCGTATTTCCGTGCCTGGCAGATGGCGTGGGCGGCCTACTCGCTGCACTATGTGCTCGATGCTTTTTCGTTCTATCGCGCGTCTCCGCTGGCCTATCTGGCGAGTTCGCTGTTTCTGGTGGCGATGACCCTGTGTATTTTCGTCTCCACACGGCTGATGCGCGGTCCTTACCATTTCCGGTGGTACGACGCCGCGCTGGGCGCGGCAGGCGTGATTCTGGTGGGAATTACGTTCCGGGGACACATTATCGGCGGCGTCTTTCTTCCCGATGCGCAGCCCACGATCCACCTCGGCGCGGGAATCGCGATCGTCCTGCTCTATTGCTCGGCGGTGTTTTACGTGAACGGCCATAGGCGCGGGTCACTGGCCTTGAAGGTTCTCGGGCTGGCTCTGGCTTTGTGGGCTGCGCTGATGGGGATGGGCCAGCTAAATAGCCCGTGGGGCGTAACTTTGGGCAGCGCCAGCCGCTTACTCGGGCCCGTGCCGCAGATGCTGCTGGGCATCGCGATGGTGATGGTGCTGTTCGAGAACCAGCGCAATTCTTTGCAGGAAAGCACTCTGGCCCTGTCAACCCTGGGAGCCGACCCGCGCCGCCTGCTTTCCGCCGGCGACCTGACGCCGAATATGCAAGCGGCGCTGGAACGCCTGGTAACCGCGCTCTCCATGCCGCACGCGGCGATCTGTATCGCGGAGCGTTACCGCGGCCTGTTGCCCTCCGTGGAGCATGGTTTCTCCGCAGAATTTCTGCGGAACCTCGAAACCAGCGGCGCGGCCGACTACATTTGCCAGGTGGCCTACCGGCAAAGTGGCATTTTTACCGTCCACGATTTGGCGGACATGAACGAGCCGCTGTTGTCGGGTCCCGTGGGGGCGTTTGCTGAGTTCAAGCGCGTGTTTACGCAAGCCGGCATCCGCAACCTGACTGCCATCAGCCTACAGACTCGCGAGCACAATTTCGGAGTGATTGTCTTCCCACATGCCGAGCGCAGAGGGTTCGGCTCCTCCGGTCCACGCCTGATGGTCGGATTGGCACTGCAACTGGCGCTCACGCTGGAAAACTACGTGATCACCCACGATGCTCACCGCCGTACTCAGGAATACGAACTGCTCACAGAAATCGGGCAGGCCATTAGTTCACGTCTTGACCAGGACGAGATTCTGCGCACCATTCAAACCGAACTGGGGCAGATCTTCGATACCAGCAATTTTTACATCGCCTTTCAGGAGGGCGACCGCCTCCACTTTGAACTGGAAGTAGAAGGCCACCTCGTCTGCCCCAAACGTTCCCGCAAACTGGAGAATGCGTTCACGGAATACGTGATCCACAGCGGGCAGCCGCTGCTGGTGCGCGCCGATCTGGAGGCGATGCGATCCCGCCTGGGGATCACCCATGTTCCGCAGCATCCGGCGAAATGCCTGATTGCAGCACCCATTTTCCTCGGGAACAAACCGGCAGGAGCGATGGTTGCCATGAGCCGCGAGCGGGAAAATGTTTTTGAGCAGCGCGATCTCGACGTGCTGATGACGGCCGCGGGGCAGGCGTCGGTTGCGGTGGAAAATGCCCGCTTGTTTGCCGAAGAGCAGCGCCGTTCGCGGCAGCTGGCGTTTCTCAACAATGTTTCGCGCACCGCGATTTCGAGCGATGATCCCGTCCACATGCTGGGGCAGATTGCGGGTGAGATCCGGAAGAATTTCAGCTTCGATCATATCGGGATTGGATTGCTCGACTACGGCACGAAAGAAATTGAGATCAAGGCGGAGGCTGGCGTTACCGCGCTTGCGATGGGGCAGCGCATTCCTCTCGGCACCGGCATTCTGGGGCGTGTGGCACGCACCGGTGAGCGGGCGCTGGTGCAGAACGCCGACAAGGGCCAGCTTTCGGGAATCCTGCCCGACGCGCGCGCCGTGCTCTGCATTCCCATCACCTATGGCGAAAATTTGCTGGGGGCGCTCAACATCGAGAGCTGCAACGAAAATGCATTCGCACCGCAGGACGTGCTGATCCTGAACACCCTGGCCGACTTGCTGGCCACCGCGTTGCACAACGCTTTCGTTTTCCAGAAGCTGCAACAGCAATCGATTACCGACGGTTTGACCGGCATCAAGACTCGCCGCTTCTTCTGGGAGGCACTCTCGGCAGAGTGGAAACGCGCCTCGCGCTCGGGGCGGCCCTTTTCGGTGGTGCTCATCGATCTTGACAAGTTCAAGCAAGTCAACGACACCATGGGCCACTTCGAGGGTGACCTGGTGCTGGCGAGGCTCGGCCGGCTGCTCGAGCAAAAGTCGCGGCAGCAAAACGTGGTGGCCCGCTACGGCGGTGATGAATTCATTGTTCTCATGCCGGAGACCGGCCCCGATCAAGCTGTGGTTCTTGCCGAGCGCCTGCGCCTATGGATTGCTACCGACCCCATGTTGAGCGAACACAAAATCACCGGCAGCTTCGGGGTAGCCAGTTTCCCCATGCATGGCTTTTCGATTGAAGATATTATTCGCGTGGCCGATGCCGGCATGTATGTTTCGAAGCGCTCCGGTGGAAATCGCGTGTCCACAGCGGAAGAGTTCGCCGAGGGCCAGGATTTTGCGCGGCAACGGCAGCAGATATCCGCTTACATTGAAGGTTTCCTGCAGCGTGAACACACCGGTTATGACGACGCAGAAGAACTGACTCTGACCTTGCGCAAACTTTGCGGCGGCGATGACCAATGCAATCTACCGCTGCTCAGGGAATCGATTGAGATTCTGAGCCGCGCCGTGGAGTCGCGCGAACTGCGCACCGCCGGCCACGGCGACCTGGTGGCCCGCTATACGGAGATCATTGCGCGAGCGCTGCGCCTGCCGCCAGAAGATACCGCCGACCTGATCTACGCCGCCCGCGTGCACGACGTGGGAAAAATCTTTGTGCCCGAACAAATCCTGAATAAGCCCGGCCCTCTTTCTGACGAGGAGTTCGCCAAGGTCAGAAGGCATGCGCAGGTGGGCGCCGAAATCGTGGGCATGCTGCCGCACTGCAAACACATGTGCGAGGCGATTGCGCACCACCACCAGCGCTTCGATGGTTCAGGCTATCCGGATGGCCTGGTCGGCGAACAAATCCCCGTGTGGGCGCGCATCATCGGCCTCACCGACGCCTACGCCAACATGCTCACGGAACAGTCCATTTCAGCGCCCAGAACTCCCGATCAGGCTTTGGAAGAGTTGGCCAAGATGAGCGGCACGCGCTTTGACGGCATGCTGGTGCGGTTGCTGATGCGGGAACTGAAATCGGAGCGCATGTCGTTCCCGAGCATGTGAGGTTGGTGGATAGCGCGAGTGATCCGAACGTTTCGTTTCTACGGATGGTTGGCGTAATTGCCTGACGGCAGCCGCAATCGTCGGAAGCCCGCAGCTGGAACGATGCTTTTTACGCGTCAAGGGGATAGGGCCAGTTTCGCAATAGATTGACGAAAGCCGCGGGTACCCTCTACGAATACACGCTGGATTGGCCAAAGGGAAGCAAACGCCGTCATATTGACGGTGAGCGAACGTTCCTCAGCTTTTCGGAGGCAGATGCTCCTGAGAGATCCGGGCGGCAGGGCACACTCATTGGCGTTTGGCGGCGTCAGTTCATAGGCCGGAGGGTCCTTAAGCAACGATGAGTCCGTGGTCGTTCAGGCGCACGCCCATGATCGTGTCACCACGGGCCACTCACAGTGCTACGGCAAACTGGAACCTGAGCGAACGAGTTTTATTTCGGTGCCCTACGGAAACTCGTCGCTGAACACAGGTTGCCAGTGAACTTTAAAGTTTCCATCTGCACGCTCCTCCCACTTGCAACTATATGTCAGAAACTTGAAACTAGCCTGGATGCCCATTTCGCTTTCGCTCTCCAGCAAAGTAGCCCTCATCACCGGCGGTTCGCGCGGCATTGGCGCCGCTACCGTGCGCATGTTTGCGGCGGCTGGAGCCAAGGTTGCCTTCAGTTATCAGAAAGCCCGCTCCCAGGCTGAGGCGCTGGCCCGCGAATGTGGCGAGTCCAGTTGCTATGCCGTCGCCAGCAACCTGGACAGTCCTGAAGCGGCCCGCGCTTTGATCGCCGAAAGCGTCAGGCATTTCGGACGGCTCGACATTCTAGTGGCCAACCACGGCATCTGGCCGCCGGAGGATGTCGGCATCGAGCGCATCGCCGATGAACAGTGGCGCTCCACGATGTCTGTAAATCTGGACGCGGTTTTTGGTCTGGTCAAATACAGCGTGGCGCAAATGAAGGCCCAGCCGCGGCACGGGTTCGCGGCCGGGCATATCGTGCTGATCAGCTCCACCAGCGGACAGCGCGGCGAGGCGTTTCACTGCGACTATTCCGCGACCAAGGGCGCGCTCATCAGCATGACCAAGGGACTCTCCACGGAATTGGCGCCGGCGGGCATTTACGTAAACTGTGTAGCCCCGGGGTGGGTCGACACTGACATGTCGAAACCAGCGCTGGAAGATCCCAAGGTAGGCGAGAAAATTCGCGCCACCATTCCGCTGGGTCGCGCGGGCAGGGCGCAGGAGATTGCCGCCCCAGTGCTGTTTCTGTGCACCGAACTCGCCGGATTCATCACGGGCGAGGTCTTCAACGTCAATGGAGGCGCCGTTCTGGCGGGGTGAAAAGCGCCGCGGATTTCACGGATCATCACGGATAGATCAAAGACATTTGCGGTTATCCGTGATCGTCCGTAAATTCCGTGGCGGGTTAGTTGCTAAAGTCGAGCCTTCTCCGGTATGCCACAAAAATCGCCCTCCGGGCCCCGCTTGCAGGGGCGATTCGTGCATCCAATAAACCTGGGATATTCGCAGGTGCGAGCGGGAATTCTGCACGAAACGCTACAATTCTCTTTGCAGGCACTGACCCTGACAACCTGGATGAAGCAGCTTCTTCCCATTTTGCTTTTGGCGATCCCTGCTTTGCCGATTCCTGCTTCGGCGATGCCGCCTTCGGCGAACGGTGATCTGGCGATCGTGGCTCAGGTTGCCGCAGGCGCGTCCTCGTCCGCGCAATCGAATCCGCCGGCGACCGCCCCTTCGCCGTCAAACGCAGCCACCCCAGCGGAAGGTCCCAGCATCCCGATGGATCAGGAAAATGCGCACATGGCGAAAGTCCTGCTGGAGCAGGCGATTCAGGCGCTTGGTGGGGATGCTTACCTGCATATCCGCGACAAAGAGTTTCAGGGGCGCGGTTACAGCTTCTATCATGGCCGCCCCAATGGCACGGGCGTGGTTTTCTGGAGTTTCTTCGAGTTTCCCGACAAGGAACGCGTCGAGCTCACCAAAGAACGCGATGTGACCGAGCTTTATGTGGGTGACAAGGGATTCGAAATTACCTACAAGGGCGCGAAGCCGCTGGAGGAAAAAGATCTCAGCCCCTACCTGCGGCGGCGCAGATTTTCCCTCGACATCCTGCTCCGAACCTGGGTCAACGACCCTAAAGTAGCACTCTTCTACGACGGCAACGCCGTGGCCGCCGAAAAGCCCGCCTTGAAAGTAACGCTGATCAACGGTATGGACGAGGCTGTCGATTTATATCTCGACGCCGACACCCATCTTCCCCTCAAGAAGACTTTCACCTGGCGCGATCCGGTCGACCGGCAAAAAAACGTTGAGGACGAAATCTACGACAATTACCGCCCGGTGCAAGGCATCATGACGCCCTACAGCTGGACCCGCTATTTCAACGACGATATGGCCGGCCAGCGTTTCCTCAGCGGGGCTAGCTATAACCAGGGCCTGGACCCGGCCATGTTCGACGCCCATTCTGGCTACAATCCGAATAAGGTGCCCAATAAGCCGAATAAACCAGTGGGCAAGCACTAGTGGGCTGCGACCGAACCGTTTTCCCTCTATCATTCCGCTAACCCACAGATAATAAACTTGTTATCGAATGTCTCGATGGATACCAACTTGGTTCCGAGTTCGCAATCTGCCACGGAGTGTGGCTTTTTTACCACACACGGATTTTCGCGCGGGGCGGTAATCTATTACTTCGCCGAAACATAACAAGTTTCTTAATTCTGGCCTGAGCGCTTTTGGCCAGGATCGTCGTTTAGCCCAGGAGCATTTGACCCAGGAGCAAACAGTCCGAGCGGCGGTGGAATGCACAGGCATCGGCCTGCACAGCGGCGCTCCCGTTTCCTTGCGCATGCTGCCCGCTCCCCCCGCCACCGGCATCCGCTTTCGCCGTACCGATCTGGACGGTTTTGAAATCGAGGCTGTGGGCCTGAACGTGGCCCGTGTCAGCTACGCCACCAGCCTGATGAAAAAAGGCGTGCTCATCTCCACCACAGAGCACATTCTTTCCGCTTTCATCGGCATGGGTATCGACAACGCGGTCGTGGAGCTGGATAACCTGGAATTGCCCATCCTCGACGGCAGCGCTCGACCGTTTGTGGAGATGATTCGGAAAGTGGGCATCCGCAAGCAGCGGAGGGCGCGCAAGTACCTGCGAATCCGGCGCGAACTGGAAATGCGGGAAGGCAACAAATGCATTGCGGTGTATCCCGCCGATACTTATTCGGTTTCCTACTCCATCAATTTTCCCCATCCGCTGATCGGTAAAGAAACGTTCCAGGTGGAACTCTCCAACGGCAACTACCTGCGGCACATCGCGGGCGCGCGCACGTTTGGATCGCGCGAGGATGAGCGGGCCATGCGCAATATGGGACTGATCCGCGGCGCTTCCCGTGAAAACTGCATCGTCTTGACCAAAGACGGACTGGAGAACGGGCCGCTGCGCTTCCCCGACGAATTCGTGCGGCACAAGGTACTGGATCTGGTGGGCGATCTGGCTTTGCTGGGGAAGCAGATTCTGGGCAAAATCGTTGCCGACCGCGCCGGACATGCCATGCATACGGCGCTGGTCTCGCGCATCCTGCGCGACAAGACGTTGTGGGAAGAAGTCACGCTCTCAGACGAAGACGCCGCCGGCGCGCAGAGTTCCGCGGCGCATGCATCGGCTGGGTCGGCTGTGTAGGGTCAGGCGTAGAGCCTTATGCATTGCCGGCAGTTCGCGGTGGGCCTTGCCCAGAGCTTGTTGAAGGGAGCGCCCGCGCCGCACAATCAGGAGCGAAATACGGGCCTAATCCGCGGGCTCGTGGGGAGCTTCTTGCGGATGGCGAACCTCCACTGGCTGCTGCTGCTGCAGGCGCTCCAGCTCGGCCCGTGTCTGGTGAATGAGGGCCGCGGCGAACCGGCGAGCCGATTCTTGCCTCTCCGCCGAAAGTTCCTTCACTCGCATGTCGAGCAGCGGCATGTCTTCTTCAAACCAGCGCAGGGCCTTTTGCACGCGGGCAATTCGTAAGTCGTTGGTCAGCATGAAAGTGGTTCTCCCGTAAACTCCCAGAGTGCCACGTTCCCGCCCACGCGCAAGTCACAAGCTGAATACCCCGAGCAGACAACCGAAAGGAGGGCGATGACCGGGCAGGAATTAGGCAGGCAACAATGCACAGAGTGGAGGGGCGAGAACTCCTCGGGTTTTTAAGACTTTAGGAGCTATTGCAGGGTGTCAGGCGCGGCCGCGATACGATCCTTGGCTCCGGGAAATTCTTTTTCCATGCGGTCGTCGAGCCATCTTTCCAGCAGTTTTTGCGTGGCTTCGCTAACATTGTGGAAGCGGAATCCGGCTCGGCCCTTGAGGTCTGCCCAGGCCACTTCGGCTTCGACATCCATGCTGAGATTGATGTCCGGAACCACAAACTTCAAGCGCGGGGTGGCGCCCTTGGGCACAGCATCGCGCAGCACCAGCGCGATTCCGCCTTCGCTGATATTCGTGCTGTTGGCCTTCAGTTCTTTTTCGCCCAGGACGACGGTGACAACCATCTTCACGGGTTGCCGGAAATAGCGGCGCCGCTCCTTCAGCATGAAATTCAATGCCGCGTGGAAGCATCGGGCAGCGTTCAGATTGCTGATCGGCTTTTGCAGAACAAAGTTCGCTCCCATGCCAAAAGCATCTTTTGTCGTTGTCTTTTTTCCGTTGAGGATCGCGAACGTTACGGAGTTCTTGTTGCTGGGAGTGCCGCGCAGGCCCTGGAGCACTTCCAGGCCGCCGACCAAGTCGTCGCAGTCCACAATCACGGCGTCGAACTTCTCGGAAACCAGGATGTCCGCCGCGGCACGTGCTTCCTGGCAGATTTCTACGTCAATCGACAACTTTTCCAGCGTAGGCCGTATGACCCGTACCAGATCACTGTCCTGGCTCAGCAGAAGCGACTCCAACGTCATAGGCTCGATTCTAGAATTAGACCGGGATACCCGAAAGTAACAAAGGTAACGGCCCGCGACTGACCTCGCGGACACTGCCGGACAGGAATCAGAGTGGGAATTGGCGATTGACTCGCCTGCGAATCCGATACTTTCAGAATCCGCTTAGAATGGTCGGGGCATTTCGCAGTTTTCGAACGTCAGACTCCGAGCCTGGATTCGTGCTTCCGCAAGCCCGCGCCGACACTCGATGATCAATCTCGTCTATCTCTCGCTGGGGTCGAATGTTGGAAGCCGTGCCGGTCATATCCATAAGGCTCTCGCGCGTCTGGAGGCCGAGGGACGAGTGGTCGCCGTTTCTTCCTTCTACGAAACCGAGCCAGTCGATTTCACCGACCAGCCGTGGTTCGTGAATTGTGCCGTCGCTATCGAAACCAGCGAGACGCCCACGCAGTTCATGGCCGCCCTGCTCGGAATCGAGGGCGAAATGGGCCGGCAGCGTACTCAGAAGAAAGGGCCGCGCACCATCGATATTGATATTTTGCTTTTCGGCGACGATGTGGTGGATTTGCCGGAGCTGACCATCCCCCATCCCGCGATGCAGCAACGTCGCTTCGTGCTTGAGCCTTTGGCGGAGATTGCACCTGACGCACGGCATCCAGCGCTAAAGAAGACGATAGCGGAATTGCTGACCGAGTTGCCTGCCGGGCAGGCAGTGCGAAAGCTTCAAGCAACCTAGCCCCGGATCAGGCGGATTTTCACGGATCAGGCCTAAGAGATTTCTCCGCGGGAATCCGCGAAAATCCGAGGCAAAGTCTTACGGCTACGGGACAATAATCCGGCTGCCCGCTTCCTGCGGCGTCAGTACGCTCGATTCTTTTTCAGGAAACTGTGCCAGAAGAAACTCTGCGAAAGCTCGCGCTTTGGGGCGTCCTGACGTCCGCCCATACCCCAGCCGCACCAGGAATACCAGCACCTTCAGGACCTCGGAATCGCGCACCGTGGAGTAGCCCATATGCTTCTGCTCGGCTTCGCGGTACTCCTTGAGCATGGCCTCGACTTCGCCGGCTACGCGTTGTTGCGCCGGGCTTGTGATGGCCTGTTCGTAGTGCAGGCCAGAATTCACCAGGCGCTCATACCTCGTGCTGAGGGCAGCCAGCGCGGCGAGCAGGTCGCCATCGTGCAGGCTGCAGTCGGAGCGCACGGCCCTGGCCAGCGCGAAGGTGAGGCCCATCAGGAGATGTTCGCGCTCATACATGAACTGGTCGGATACTTCGACCTTTAAAAACAATGCCGCCGGGTCGATCAGGTCCACGGAAGGCGGCTTCTCGTGCACACGCGCCTGCTGCAAATAAGCGCAATCGCTGGGGCAATCAAGCGTGACTTCGCGCTGCTCGCCGCAACATTGCGGGCAAATGCGCCCGTGCAGGGCCGGGCAAAAGCGTTTCTCCTTGCGAGTTTCACAGCTGGCGCAACTCAAGAAAAATCTCCTGGGAACATTATGTCATCCGGCCAGCAGCTTCGGGAGTCAGGGGTCAGGAGCCGGGGGTCAGGAGCCAGGGATCAGTAAAACCTTCGATTCCACTTTGTTTTTACAGACCCGGATGGCTGATCCCTGACTCCTGGCCGCAGCAAAATCAGTTTTAATGCCCGTTTTGGAACCTCAGTCCATGGAAGGCCGCGTAAAAAGGCCTTCCCCCACGTACCATGTTTGCCAAACCCGCGTAAAATCAGTGTTTTTCCACAGGGGTATGGTAGTAAGATGACCAACGGAATTACATTACACTTTTTACGAGGAGGAAGTATGGCTTCTGGTTTGACCAAAACACAACTCGTCCGCTTACTGGCGGAGAAGAACGAACTCAACAACAAGCAGGCCGCGGCCTTCCTGGAGCACCTGGCCGACACCGCAATCAAAGAGACAAAAAAGAACGGCGTGTTCGTGGTACCCGGCCTGGGCCGACTGGTGAAGGCGCACCGCAAAGCCCGCGTGGGACGGAATCCGCAGACCGGCGAACCGATCCAGATCAAGGCCAAGACCGTGGTCAAGTTCCGCGTAGCCAAGGCCGCGAAGGACGCAATCGCCCCCAAGAAGTAGTTTCCCGAACCACACTGAAGGCCGGCTAAGGCCGGCCTTTTAATTTTTCATGGATGATTTTCTCGCGATTCGGGCCCTACGGACGTTCGCGGAGGACTTGCGGCGATGCTTAGTTGGATCGTGATCGGAATTGGCGACATCGCGATTCGCCGCGTCATTCCTGCTATTCAGGCCGAACCGAGAAGCCGGCTGCACGGTGTGGTCACTCGCGATCCCGCAAAGGCCGCGGCGTTTAACACCCGGGTTTGGACTTCTCTTGACGAAGCTCTTTCGGATCGTAGTGAAGCTGTGAATGAAGACTGCGCCGTCTACATTGCGACTCCTGTATTTCTTCACGCGCCGGAGGCCATCCAATCATTCCGCGCAGGCAAGCATGTGCTTTGCGAAAAGCCGCTGGCGATGAATCTCGCGGAAGCGCGCCTGATGTTACAGGCTTCGCAGGAATGCGGACGAACTTTCGGCGTTGCCTACTATCGCCGGCTTTATCCCAAGGTTCAGCGCGCCAAACAACTACTCGAAGCCGGAGCCATCGGAAAGCCGGTGCTCGCCGAACTCACCTGCCATTCCTGGCTTGATGGTTCTGAGAAGGAGCGCAATTGGCTGATCGATCCGGCGAAGGCGGGAGGCGGGCCGCTCTACGACATCGCATCGCACCGCATCGATGTTCTCAACTATCTTTTTGGCCAGCCGCTACGAGTTTCCGGCCATCTTTCAAATGTGGTTCACCATTATGCTGTCGAGGACAACGCCACCGTCATGATCGACTACGAAAGCGGCGTACGCGGGATTGTGGACGTGCGCTGGCATTCCACGGTGAGGCGCGACGAATGCCGCATCCGCGGTACGGATGGAGAGATGGAGTTGTCGCCGCTGAACGGACCCGAACTGGTCTACCCGGGGGGAAGCGAACAACTGCCGCCGCACGCTCACCTCCACTATCCGATGATCGAAAACTTTGTGGACGCGGTGCTGAGGAAAGGTTCCCTGACTTCCAGCGGGGAGTCAGCGATCTGGACGGATTGGGTGACGGAACAAGTCACGCAATAAACCGCCGGATCTCGGAAGTACAAGGCATCCGTGCTTTTCTAGCTCAATTCTGGCGCGCTCTCCGTCGGCTGTCCAAACCCCAAACCCTTCCCGCATCAGCGGCGTAGAAAACAATCAGCAGCAACAGCAGGGGAAGAGTATCGAGCCTTGCCCCGAAGTAACGCCAAAGCGGCGCGCCGTGCCCGGGATCCCACCATGCCGCCAGAGTAAGATTGATCAGAAATAGTACACCCACCACACACGCCGGCCGCACCCAAAGTCCCACCAACAGGCAGATCCCCACAAACATTTCTATTGCGCCCACGAGATATCCGAAGAAGACCGCATGAGGCAGGATCAAGCCGGAAAGTAGGGGCCGATAAAAATCCAGAGAGGTGGTGGTGATGTAGTCGTGAAGATATGCCTGGAAGCCGCCGTGCGCAAAACCGGGACCTGCCAGCTTGTATTCGCCGAACAAAAGGAAGAATACAGAGGTGGCGATGCGCACGGCCGCGATCGTCTTGCCCAAGACGGAGGAGGTCATCATCGATCAGCCGCGTAGACTACGCGAGGACTATCCTCCCGGCCCATCATTGGACACGTATTGTTCGAGCGACTCCAGCTCGCGGCTTAGATCGTCGACGCGCCACTCCAGCAGGTTGCGAATAGAAAGAATTCCGAGCAGCTTGCCATTGTCGTCGGCGACCGGCAGATGCCGGAAATGGCGCTCCAGCATGGTGGAGAGCGCTTCGCCGGCTCCGGTGCCGCGGGTGGCCATCTCGACCGGAGTGGTCATCAACTCGCGCACGGAGGTTGTTTGCGGATCGGTGCGGCTAAGCGCCATCTTGCGCAGCACGTCGCGTTCAGTGAAGATTCCGGCAACCCGGTAGTCGCTATCCACCACCGCGACCGCGCCCACGTGGTGGTCGAGCATTTTGTGAATCGCATCCGCGACGGTGGCTTCGAGCGACACCGCAGCAATCTCCCGGTCACAAAGTTCGAGCACGCTCATAAGCGCCTCCCTGAACTCAAGCAGCACTTGGACCGAAATCTGGGGCCGACTTCCCCTTCGGATCGGTATCGGTATCCCTTAGAAACCGGATTGACGCATTATGATCGTAGCGCCGCCGATGTCAAGCAAATTTGCGTGCCGGCAGCATGGTTTTAGAACTGCTGACAGAAAAGCTGCTAACGTGGAGGGCGCATAGACCCGTCACCGAGGTCGCCAGGAACCGTCGCTTTCTCAGTTCGTGATCAAGCTTCCGTAACGATCGCGTCCGCCTCAATCTCCACCAGTATTTCCGGCGAAATAAGGGCGCTCACCTGCACCATCGATGTCGCCGGACGAATTTCACCCAACACTTCTCCGTGAGCTTTGCCGATTTTCTCCCAGTCGCCGATGTTCGTGACAAACATGCGCGTGCGCACAACGTCTTTCATGCTGGCGCCCACCTTGCTCAGCGCGGTTTCGATGTTTTTCAGTGTCTGCACAGATTGCGCATAAACATCGCCCACGCCCACGATCTTGCCGTCAGGTCCGGTGGCTGTCGTACCCGACACGTGAATATAAGGTCCCACCTTCACCGCACGCGAGTACCCCACAATCGGTTCCCACCGTGTGCCGCTGGAAAGGTTCTGCCGTTGCATGGAGAATCTCCTTGAGCGACCAATTTTACAGGCCGACGAACGGCGGGACCAGTTTTAGCTG
>DATDGM010000098.1:0-41527 GCA_036522075.1 Candidatus Sulfotelmatobacter sp. | reverse complement strand
CGCGTTTGGCAGCGACTGTGTGTTGCCGCCAAGCCGTTCTCGCTCGCCATTCCCGGTTATGGCACTATGGCACGAAAGTGCCATTTACCCGCGCCCCCTGTCTTATTAATGTTCGTTTGCCCCCCCAGTTAAGACCCAATTTCTTCTAATCCTGTGTTCGCGCAAGCGGTAGAACCCCAGGCCGCATTCGAAGGCCAGCTGAGGTTTTTAAGGGATGTCACAGCAATACGTCGGAAACTTTTCAGGTGTATGTGAGATGAAAAGCGCAGCGCGCACGGCCCAACCGATGGAGACCTTCCGTCCTGCTAACCGCCAGGCACTCGTGGAACTCGAAAACTTCTTACGAGCAGTCGACTCGTATCCCGAACGCTTCGCCAGCGAGCCCAGCGTCAGTTTCGAGCAGCACCGGAACAGCCTGCAACTGCATCACCTGGAGTTTCTACCCAGGCCTGATCGCCGGTAGAAATTGCTGTTCGCAGACAAACCGTTTCAGTTTCCGGGGCGGCTGGCCGGCGGCACAATCCCATTCATCCGCAGGTATTCCACCATCTGGCCATAGTGGTCGAAGCCATGCCACGCAATTGTCGTCGCCAAGCCGAGGCGCGTCACTTTGCCTTCTCCGAACGGACTCTCTACAGTACCCGTCACATTTGTTTCGTTGATGGTACTGATCGCCTTGTGAACATACACAAAAGAATCCTTAAGGTATTTCACAATGTCGGCCTTGCTTGTGACCGTGGCCGGTCCCGACTCGTCGCCAATATCTACTGGCGGTTTCTCCGACAGAATCGCTGCTCCCAGTTCATAGTTCACCGCGGCTATGTGCTTGATCTGCTGGGCAAATGTGCGGACGCCTTTGAACTCTCCGTTGCTCGGCGCGAACCCGAATTTGTCCTCGGGCATGGCCTCCGCCGCGGGAACAAGATCGTGCTCCAGATTCATCACGCTGTGGCTCAATACATCCGACACCGCTCGCGGCATTTCTTTTTTCGCCTGCGCCGAAACTCCCGCCCCCAGCGCCAGGGTACAAATTGCCACACAGCAGATATTTCTTATCATGAGGTCCTCTTGGTTAAAGAAATTTGACCAACACAAATGATGTTGAATTGGTCCACGACACAAACAGAAATTCTCAACGGTTCAAGTTCTCATTCCGTTCTAATCTCTCATCACCGCAGGCGCCATCGCTAATTCAGAAGCCGTCAACCGATGCCGCAGGATGCTCGCCAGACCCGCCAGCATGGCCAGCGCTGACCAAGCCAGCGCCGCCGGAACTCCGGCCCGCGCCGCCAATTCTCCCCAAAGCGCGCTGCCAATGGCCATGCCGCCCTGCAGTACCAGCAAGTACATGGAGAGCGCCCGCGCCCTCATCCACGAGGGACACATGGTCTGCGCCACAAAATTAAAGCAAGCCAGAATGCCAATCCACGCAGCGCCCGCCGTAAACAATACCAGACATAGGGCCTCAAACACATGTACTTGCCCGGCGGCCAGAGTCATCGCGGCGAAGACCACCGTGGCGCCTGCGACCAGTCCATCCACGGAATAGCGCTGCCGCAATCGCGGTAACAGGGCCGCGCCCGCGAGAGCGCCTAGACCAAAGCACGTTAGCAGGAATCCATATCCCTGCGCTCCATGCGGCTGGCAGATTACGGGAAGCAGCGCGAGCAGGGAAGCCGCCCCCACGCTGAACGCTCCCGTGCGGATGAGCACCGACCGCACCTGCGGAGCCCCGCGCACGTAACGAAACCCTTCCATAATCGCATCGCGCACGCGTCGTGTGGCTATAGGCTCATGCGGCGCGCGTTTCCAGCGGCTGAGGAAAACGATCACACCGAAAAAAGAGGCTGCGTTCACCAAGAACGACCACCCCGACCCCGCCGCCGCCACTACGATTCCCCCCAGCGCCGGACCCACCGCCCGCGCCGCGTTAAACCCTGCCGAGTTCAACGCCACTGCCGAAGCGTGCCGCTGCGGCGAGACGACCTCCGGCGTGATCGCCTGCCACGCCGGATCGTTCATCACCGCGCCGAGCCCCAGAAAAAAAGTGAAGACCAGAAGAGTCCACGGACTTACCGCATGCCATAAAGTCAACCCGCCAAGCGCCGCTGCCGCTACGACCATCCAACCCTGCGTAAACAGCAAAAGCCGCCGCCGGTCGACCATGTCCGCCAACGCACCAGCTGGCAGCACCACCAGGAACACAGGAATCGCCGACGCTCCCTGTACCAGGCTCACCATCAGGGGCGACGAAGTGAGCTGCGTCATCAGCCAACCGGCGCCGACGTTCTGCATCCAGCTTCCTGTGTAAGAAACGACGGCAGCAATCCACAGCGAGCGAAATAGCGGTTCGCGCAGCGGCGCCCAAGCCACATCGGCACGCGCGATGCTCGTACCCTCCACGGACGGAACGCTCATGTGATCAGCCATGCGAAGGTGTTTCCTCAGTGTCCCTCAGTGCTCCTCTGTGATTACGCCTTCGATGGTTGATCTCGTAGCTCCGCCAAACGGCCAATCCCCGGTCCGCCAAGCCCGAACCATGTAAATCGCGAGTCCGGTGATCAAGATGACAACGGCATACCGCACTTCCTTCTGCCAGTTCGCGCGATTGAACAAGATGAAGAGAAATCCCGCAGAAGCCAGCAGTGCGGGCAAGGGATAAAGCCACATCCGAAACGGGCGCGGCAGTTCCGGTTGGCGAATCCTCAGCACGATCGACCCGATCGCCTGCACCAGAAACTGCAAGATCAGACGAATAACCACCAGAGCGGCGATCGCGTCCCGTAGTCGCAGAAAACAGAACGCTGCCGCTGCCACACCCAGCGCCAACAGCGAAACATGCGGGAAGCGGTAGACCGGGTGCACTTTGGCAAACGCCTTGAAATAGTTTCCATCCTGGGCCGCCGCATAAGGGACCCGAGAATACCCCAGGGTCAGGGAAAAGACCGAGGCAAACGCGGTCACGATCACGAGTGCCGTCACCAGCCGCGCCGCCCAGGCGCCGTATACCCTCTGCATGAACAACGACACAACATACAATCCCGTATTGTTCTGCCCTGCTCCCAGCAACTCCCGCCAAGGCACCACGGCCATGATGCACAGGTTCATCATTAGATATAGACACGCCACCAGCAGAATGGAAAGCAGCAACGCTCGCGGAATATTCTTGGCCGGATCCTTGATTTCGTCGCCCAGAAAGGCAACGTTGTAATAGCCCCAGTAATCGTAGGTTGCGACCAGCATCGACCCGCCGAGCCCGATGAAAAATTGATGGGACAGTGTGAAAGCTCCCGGCGGAAAGTCAAAGGCCCGCGCGGCGTTGAAGTGAGTGAGCCCGGCGAAGATGATCCACCCGATCGTGGCCATCACGCCGAACCACAAGATTCTCGATAGGCGGCCGATTGCGGTGATGCGTCGATATAGCAGCAGCACGGTAAGGAAGCAGATGGCCACGGCCACCGAAGTTCCGGGCGTGACGATCCACCCCACTTGCAGCGTGCCCGCCCACGGAATGTGCAAAGCGGCATCGTGCGCGAGGTACACCGTATCGAGCGTCGGCCAGTAGTAAGCCGCATATCCCGCCAGCCCGATGCACCCGGTGGCGATCGACAAGGGCGCAGAAAATGAAAGTTGCCAGATAAACAGAAACGAAATTAAACGTCCCCATTTTTTTGGCCCGTAAATCTCGCGCAGGTAACGATACGATCCCCCCGATCCCGGCAGCGCGGCGCTCAGTTCTGCAGTCACCAGCCCATCGCACACGGCTAACAGTGCGCCCGCTACCCACCCCAGCAGGGCCTGCGGGCCGCCCATCGCGCCTAAAACCAACGGCATGGTAATGAACGGCCCCACGCCGATCATATCGATCATGTTGAGGGCGGTCGCGCTCCCCAGGCCCATCCCGCGGATGAGACTGGGTGAGTCTGAGCTGGATTTTTCGGGTATCGGCATCAGGCGAGCTGGCCAGGAGCAGGCGTCAGGGGCCGGGGGGCCGGTGCCAGGAATCGAGGTTGAGTTACGTAGTGCACGATAATTTGGCTTTATTGGTGAAGCGCGTCGACGCAGATAAATCAGATTTGCTGGCCCCTGGCCCCCGACCCTGCCTCACTGCTTTTCATGTCCCGCGCTAAGCAAATTCACATACAGCCGCACTGCTCCTGGCACACCCGCCGGCAACTGCCGGAAGAACGCGTAGGCCGCATAGAGATAAATTCCTTTGCCGTAGTTCGCTTTCAGCAGGCCGCCCTTTTGCGCGTCTTCACCCGGATCATGGCACGATAGCAGCGGAGTAAAATGTTCATCCCATTTGTCCATGAAATACAGCCCGCGCTCCTGCACCCATCCATCGAAGTCGTGCCCTGTAATGGTGTTGGGATAGTGAAACACGGCATCTTCCGGCGCCAGAATCTGCACCGGAGCCTCTTCCACCGAAACGCGTGCGCGGCTCAACTCCGCGGAATACGGCGTGAAGTGGCCGGCATTGAAATCTCCAACGCCGGTGTTGTACTGCACCACCAGCGTTCCGCCCGCAGAAACGAAATCGAGCAGCCGTTTGTTATTGCTCACCAGATCCTTCTGTGTGTCGTAGGCGCGAATCCCAATCACGATGGTTTCGTACCGGCTCAAGTCTTCACTGCCCAGCTTCTCCGCCGGTACCAGCGTCACATCCATTCCTAGTTGCGCTAACACGGTTGCAATATCATCCCCCGCCCCCATCACGTATCCCACTTTCAGATCGTGGGGAACGCGCACATCCACCATGCTCACCCGCTGCCGGGCCGGCTGATAATAATAAAAACTTCCCAGATCTTCGCGCGTGATGAGCGTGTAACCTTCGCTATATTTTTCTCCCGCCACATCCAGCAGCGCCCGCAGCGTCGCTCGGCCTTCTTGAATGCCGGCAGGGAACACCTTGAACTCCACTTCTTTCTTTACGCCGCGATGAGCGAAGTCCAGTGGCTGCTCCGCCGGTTCGGCCTTCCATCCCTCCGGCAGCTCTAGCCGCAACACTCCATGCTCGGAGCGCTCTAGATTGCTGGTCACGCCGACAGTGACCATCGAACTCGATCCATTGTGCGTGGAAATCACCTGCGTCCCCGGTTCCAACGCCACCGAAAATGCCGGGACCACCGCCACCGGACGCGAGCGCTCTTTCCCTGCGTCATCAACAAACGGGGTCACTACCAGCGCTGAAATTTCGTTGCTGGGTTCGGTCCCTGGACCACCCGCCATTTTGAGCTGATATTTCACTCTCGCCCGTAGCGCGGGCGGAGGGAAGGGCAGGGTCGCATATTTTTCGTTGTCGATGTGATTCACAGCTTCGGTCTCCGGATCGTCCCGATGCCAATACGGGCGCGTGTAAGCCGTATCTTTGGGCACACGCAATCGAAACGTCACCCGCAGTTCATCTCCCGCCTTTACCACTTCTGGGCGGATTCTCTCGCTGAGCGTGTTCCATCCCGCCGGCACCTCCAGCTTCAACCGGTCCACCGTCAGCGGCAGCTTTGAGCCGTTGCGAAAAGTTACGGCGATCAGAAACTCCTGCCCCGGCGAAACTGAAGTCAATGCGTCCGCCTCTTTCGGAAGGGAAGCGCCGTGCCCTGTCGCGCTTCGCGTCCCTGCCTCTACGGTCGCTTCCAGCGATACTTTCAACGCGAAATTCAAAGCCGTCTCCCCCTGCCCGAGTTTTTCCTCAAGCCGCATCAAGAGATCGTCTTTTACTCCCACTGCCAGGCCGCTCTTGCGGACTTCATTGCTTGCACGCTCCAGCCCCTTGACGGCTTCCATCAACGGTCCTGCAGCCTCTTCAATCTCGTTCCCCTGGGCGCGCTTCGTCGCTTCGGTAACTTCGGTGGCAACCTGCGCCAACTCTTTCCGCAGGCCGGCAACCTTCACTTCTTCCCCTCCGAGTCTCGCGGCCAACGCCGGCAGCGTTGTGTCGATCCCGGCAAAAAAGTCCTTCTCGTGCCCGTCCTTATTCAGCGTCGCAGGCTCCGCCGAATCCACGAGCTTGTAAAACGTGAACCGGTCCCCCGGATCGATCGTCCAGTTCGCCGCGCCCTGCGATAGCTGATGCCGCAGTCCCTGCATCGCGAACTGCACATATCCCATACCCAGCGCGGCGCTGTGTTCGCCCGTGTTGAGTTTCACCGTCCAATTCGCCTCGGGACAGGTCATCGCCCCAAAGCCGCACACATTTCCGATGTAAAGCTTCTTCGCCTGCCACGGCTGAAGCCCCTCAGCAATCTGTTCCGGAAACCGCTTGGGATCAGCCGCCACACGAAACGCTTCCTGCGCCAGAATGCTGGATGCCTGATGATGCCCGTGCCCATCGCGGCTCGTTCCGGAGAAGCGGGGAACCAGTACGTCCGGACGGAACGTGCGAATCACCCGCACCATGTCGCCCAGCGCTACATCGTGTCCGCCCCACTTTTCAAAAGTCTCCTCCGCGCTCTTCGAAAACCCAAAATCTGCGACCCGCGAAAATCTTTCCTGCACCCCATAATATTCATCGGAGGCTAGCAGTTCCTCGGCTCGCAGCACGCCCAGCACGTCGGACAGGTTGCTGCCGATTTTGTTCTGGCCGCCTTCGCCGCGATTCAGCGTCATCAGCAGCGCGGTCACGCCGCGCCCACGCGCCTCCAGCGTCAACATCCCACCATCTTCATCGTCCGGATGAGCGACCACCTGCATCAAGCGCGCCGTCGTACCCAGCCGCAACAATGCCAGGCGCAAACCGGCGGCGCCCTCATCCTGCGGCAACTCCGCCGGAACCCCGGAATAGGCGAAGCGCGGATCGACTAGCTCCACTGGGCTGGCGGAAGAAGATTTTGCTGCAGCAGGCTTCGCCGCAGGGTGCGCTTCGCCCGCATTCTGGGCCGTCACCGCCACGACCAGGCAGAGCATCAGGAGAATGTAAAGCGATGATCGCTGAAAGCGAGTGCACAACGGAATATTGGAGCCGATATCGCGGAGACCGCGCCTGGCCAGCCTGAAGGGTTCGGGATGTTTCACGCTACAAGGATGGGGCCTAACCCCGCTCCGACGCAAATTCTTTCTTAAAGTTATGCACGTTTAATTGGACGCTCATCGCGAGCGATGGTTAGTTCGGAAGAATCAAGCGTCCGCGGGTGATGACGATCAAACATCGCACAAATCCACCGCCGCGCGCAGCGAGGCCAGAGGATCGCCGCTTGGTATGAATTCATGGGCCACGTATCCTTTGAAGCCGGTGTCGGCGATTGCCCGCATCACCCCATCCCACCGAACCTCTTGCGCGCCATCCAATTCATGCCGCCCGGGCACGCCTCCAGTGTGAAAGTGCCCAATCCACTGCAGGTTCCGCCGGATGGTCTCGATCAGGTCGCCTTCCATGATCTGCATATGGTAGATGTCGTAGAGCAGCTTCACATTTGGGGAATTCACGTCCTGCATTACGCGCACGCCCCAACTGGTGTGGTCGCACATGTAATCGGGATGGTTCCGCTTGCTGTTGAGCAGTTCCAGGCAAATGGTTACGCCGTGATCTTCCGCAATCTTCTTCACGCGATTGAGCCCGGCAACCGTGTTGCGCGCGCCTTCCTCATCCGGCATGCCGCCGCGGTTTCCGGAAAACGTAATCACGTTGGGCACTCCGGCGTTCGCAGCCAGAGGAATATTCTTGCGAAACGCCTCTTCTATCGCCGCATGATTCTCCACCCGATTGAGAGCCTTCCCAATCTCTCCGCCGCCGGCGTATCCCATGGTGCAAATCAGCCCGTAGCGCCGCGGAATTCCATAGTCGTCGGGCTGGAGCAGATCGACCCCCTTCAATCCAATCTCCGCCGCGTACTTTGCCAGTTGATCAACAGGAATTCGGGCATAGCACCACTGGCACACCGATTGATGGATGCGCCCCTTGCGCTCAGTAGCCACAGCGTTCGAACCCAAAGCCGCCCGCGGCATTCCCGCTGCCGCCAAGCCCGCCACCGAAGATTTCAGCAGCGCCCGCCGCGTAAAGTTGTGCATAGATTGATGGAGAAGCTATCCCGAAACCTGATATTGAGAAACCGGCAACTGCCCGCTGGCAACTCCTTCTACCGCCCTTCCTTCAGCGTGGCCTGGCACGCGCTGGCCGCCGTCAGCACATCACTGAACGCCGTCTCTTTCCGCTGATCCTTCAGCAGCGGATCATCCAGCAGGGCTGAGTACGCACAATAATTCTGCTGCACCGCCGCCTTCAGCAAGCGCAGTGCCGGCCCGTTCTGTCCGCAATACGCCATAAGCGATCCGATGCGGTACCAAGCTTCCGGGTCGGGCTCGATCATGACCGAAGACTCCGAGTCGCGCACGATCTTGTCGAAGTCCGGCGGCCGCGGTGCCGCCGTGCAGGCAATCATCAAGTCCCGGTGATAGGAAGATGCCTTACCCATGCTCAAGGCAGCCTCGTGAGCCTCAGATATGCGGCCTTCCGCCAGCTCCACATATGGAGTCACCCACGCCGCCCACTCTGAGCCTGCGTCGAGATGCACGAAGTCGTTGGCCCGGTCGGTCTTGCCATCCCACAGAAACGTCCAGGCACAGGAGCGGAAGCTGAAATTCCCCGGATCGAGTTCCCGCGCCCGGTTGCACTCCTGCATGCCCTTATCCGACATGCCGGCATAGCGCAAAACATAACTGAGAGCAAAGTGCGCGTCGGCGCTTTGCGGGCGACGCCTTACCAGATCGGTGGCTGCGTCATAAGCCCGGCCCAATTCTCCCCGCTCCACGCGCGCCGTAATCAAGTTGCTCGCCGCCATCACCCGGTTCGGATCGAGCGACAGCGCCCGCTCATAGGCCGCATTCGATGCCTGGAATTGTTTTTCGCCTCCCCCGCCGTATACAGAATCGTAGTAATAACGCTGGCCCAGCGCTTCCCAGGCCGGAGCGTAGCTGGGATCGATTCCCACCGCCCACTCCAGCATCTTGATCGCTTCCTTGTTCGGTGCCGGATCGTGGGGCACGGCCACGCTGCGCAAATAAAAATCGTAAGCCTGCTGATTCTTGGGCTGCGACGCGGTCTCCACCTCCCCTCCCGCTCCGCCCAACACAGGCAACAGGCCGTGCTGCACCAGCGTGCTAAGCTGCTGCCGCATCCCGATCAGATCCTCCATTTTGGCCGTTATGCTGTTTTCCCAGAGGACCCGGTCGTTGGGCACATCCACGCACTCCAGGGTTACCGTGAGCTGGTCCCCCTGCTTGCGGAAGTTTCCCGTGAGCAGACGCCCCACCCGCAACTCCTGACCTACTTTGTGGGGATCGAGATCGATCCCCACATATTTCCGCGTCGACGAAGAAGGGCGCACCTCGAGGGTGCGCGCGTAAGTCAATACGCTGGTCAGTTCGTCGGCCAGGGCAAACCGCAGGTAGTCCACGCTGAAATCGCCATTCATATTCTGCAAGGGCAATACCGCAATCGCGTTGCGCTGCTCCGCGTTCGCCAGTTCGCGGTGTTTCCACCACCACGCCCCCACTGCCGCCAACACGGTGAGCAGCACCGCAGTCAATCCCAGAAGAATGTATAAATGCAGCCGGTTAGTGTGCCCGAAGGTCTTGGTTCCTAACCGCAGCTTCGCCGAGTTCAACCCGCTCTTCACCATTCCCGAGTCGATCTCCCGCTTGAGCAAGGTAAGGTCCGAGCGCATTTCCCCCGCACCCTGGTAGCGGTGGGTGCGGTCCTTTTCCATCGCCTTGCCGATGATCCCCTCCAGTTCCATGGGCAGTTTCGGATTCAGCTGCCGGGGCGGGACCGGTTTCTGATGCAGCACGGCATCGAGCGTAACCAGCGAGTTGTTTCCTGCGAATGGCTTTTTTCCCGTCGACATCTCGTACATGACCACGCCGAAGGAGAACAGGTCGCTGCGCGCATCGAGGGTCTCGCCGCGCGCCTGCTCCGGCGACATGTACACCGCCGTTCCCGGAATCACTCCCACCGCGGTCAGCGAGTTGTCGGCGCCGGCATCGTCGTCGGTGCCCAGGTTGTGCACCAGCTTGGCCAGGCCGAAGTCAAGAACCTTCACTTGTCCGGTGGGCGTAAGAAAAATATTTGCGGGCTTGATGTCTCGATGAACGATCCCCTTGGCATGCGATGCCGCCAGCGCCTCCGCCACCTGCATGCCGATCTCCAGCACCCCATCCAGGTCCATCGGTTGCCCGCCGATGCGCTGCTTCAGGCTCTGGCCCTCCAGCTTCTCCATCACGATAAAAGGATGGCCGTTGTTCTCTTCAATGCTGTGGATCGTGCAGATATTGGGATGGTTTAACTGCGAGGCCGCTCGGGCTTCCCGCTCGAACCGTTCCAGCGCTTTGGGGTCGCCAGTGAGATTGTCTGGAATGAACTTAAGGGCAACGTGCCTGCCCAGGCTGAGGTCTTCCGCCTCATACACCACACCCATACCCCCGCCCCCGAGTTTGCCCAGGATGCGATAGTGGGAGACGGTCTGGCCGATCATGAGCGCACGCGCTCCTGCTCCGAGCGGTAATGGTAGGCCGTCGCTAGCATCCGGTCAACTGCGTTTCGGGGCATCAAGCGGTGAGGACCGCGCGCATCCAAGCGTATGGAGATGCGCTACGAACCGTTCGGCGACTGCATGAATGTTGTCGGCGCCGTCGTTTCCGTTCAGTAAGTGCGATTGGGGTCGCTTCCCGCAATACGGGCGGCGACCCCTTCGTATTCTCGTTCAGCGGCATATTGCCGCGGAGTTTCTGACTGCGGGGTGCTTCAGGGGGGGCATTGCCGCGGAACGCGCTACGGGGCGATGGCCGAGCCTAGCAACTGTTTCAGTGCCTGCACATATTCGGTGAGGGCCTGGCGACCGGTTTCAGTGATGCGATAGATAGTTTGCGGTTTGCGCAGCACGAACTTTTTCTCGACCGTCAGGTAGCCCGCGGCTTCCAGTTTGGCCAATTGCGCACCCAGGTTGCCGTCGGTCGAGTCGGTCTTGGAGCGCAGCCAGGTGAACTCCGCTTGCTCCACGCCGCTGAGCAGCGAGAGCAGGGCCAGGCGCAGCCTTCCGTGGATGACGGGATTCAGCTCCGGCAAATCAGGCATGGACTGCACCTTGTTGATTCGAGCCTTGTCGATTCGACCCGTGCCCGTGCTGGTTCCCGCCCTGTCGCTTCCGTGCCCGAGATTCGGCGATCATGCCGTAGATGCCGAATATGATCTGGCAGAGGAAGATCGCGATGAGAAACTCGATCGTGCTCCGGCTGTCGTTGCTGAAACAGGATGCTACGGCCGTAGCCCACCATACCAGCGCGCACACAAACTGGATCTTCCACCGGAGAATCAGAGCGGAAGCCCCGTTCGCCATTCCAAGAATGGCCGAAACCGCGGCAATGAACAGGCGTTGGTCGGCGAGTCTCCCGCTGAACCCAAGAGCCGCGAAGAGCAGGAACATGGTGATCCCCAGCGCAATCCAGATGGAGCCGATGGCGCGGCCCATCGTCGTTGCCGGATGCGGGCTGGCATTGATCGTGGCCATCGCGCCCGCCACGGTAACGATTACCGCTGCGGTCATGGTGATCGGCCAGGCCCAGGTGCTGTGCCCCCAGATAGCCCAGGCCATGGCTATCAGGTAAGCGACGCCCCACAGGACAAACGTCCATCCCCATTTTTGAGTGGTTCGCCGTCCCTCGGCAATCATGCTTTCGATGAGGCTGAGCCGGTCTCGCAGTTCCTGTTCGGTGGTCTGGTCTGGCATGTCGTTTCTCCTGGGTGACTTAGGTCGCGTGTGCACTCGGACTTCATCGGCTAAGTGCAGATGATTTTGCCCTCACGGCTGGTGCTGAAGCAGCATGTCAACGCTGCGATGCGGAGGGTTGCTGCCCACGGTGACGTCGGTGGATTCGCTCCATTCTCCCTTGCTGGTCAAGTGCATGGTGTTGGCGATATGCGCCGGCCCGGCCGCAAAGCTCCACGAGAAGCCGTTGCCGGGCACAGAAAGCTCAGTATCAAGGTAATGGCCGTCGTTGTACGCGCGAAAATGATACGTGTGGGCGGCATCGTCGAAGGAGATGGTAGCCAACGCGCTGAACAACACTTTTCCGTCGGCGCTGGTGCTCTTGCCCTCAACCAGCATGACGAGTCCGTCGAGTTTGTACTGAACCTCTTCGTTTTGTGTGAGATGCAGTGGTTCCGGCCCACGGATAATGGTAACCGGTCCAGACCAGCGCCCAGCCAGAAAGGCCAGCTTGTGCATGGCCTCGCGCTGCACGTCGACGCTGGACGTAGGCGGCTGCTGCGCGGTCATTGGGAGGCCCAGCAAAAGCACTAGAGCTGCAGTGAGGAACGTTGCGGGAACAAATCCTGAGATCAACGTAGGTTTCATGGTGAAACTCCTTCTGGACGGCCTTGCTGCGTAGGAACTATTGTTTAAAGCTGTCCTGCAATAAGAGTACTCTATAATATAGAGTTAATCGTGTCAAGGATATTCTGGAACGCGTTGAGGCCGACGACGACCACGCCCGAAATGGTAAGGGTTCCACATCGATCCTGGGCACGTCCAAGCGAGCTAACCGCCACAGTTCGCGTTGGTTAGCTCGGCGCTACCATAAGTTCGACGAACGTCCATGCCCAATTCCAATCAGCACGACGCAGATCCGGCCGCCGACGCGAACGCGTACGATTCACCGGCGCGGGGAACACGTTCCGGAGCCGAATTTCAAGAAGCGATTCGTCGCCGCGCCCAGGAAATCTATGAAAACAGTGGAAGAATTCCCGGGCGGGACCTGGAGAACTGGGCGCAAGCCGAAGCCGAAATTCACAATGAAAGCGGCCAGAGCACGACCCGCAGACCGGCGGTAGTGGTGAAGGTGGAAGGCGTGCAATACGTGGGCGAGTACGAGTCAGGTCTGGCTTTCGGCTATACACCGGGCGAGTTTGTCGCCGGCGACCAAGTCCGCGTACGCTTCGACTCTGGAAAGATGTATGTGCTCCGTCCTAACGGTCAGCACCTGGAAACTACGATTATCGCCAGAATCGGTTGAACGGATGATCCATCGAAACCCGAAAAGGACCGAACTGCTGATAGGTCAGGAGGATACCCGCTACTCGTCCAAATAAAAGCCAGCCGACGCGCCTACCCACGCCATGTCCCTGTTGTGATCCACTCCCATCATCAGTCCACGCCCCATGCGGATGATGGTCAGAACGGCCGTTAACTCCTTCAGCCACACATACATCACCCGCACTTCCGCCTTGGTGCCGCCAAACGGAGTTTCGATTACCGGCTCAAAGTGCATTCGCTCCTGCAAAATGTAGTAGGGGCGTTTCTCCGCGGGAATCGCGGCAACGTCTTGTTTCGTCGGGGCGATTACCACGCCTAGACCGGCGAAAGAATACAACGGCTTCAGAGCATAGTTTTCGAGGTCGGCAGGAATTTCTGGCAGGCGGTCTAGAAACCAGGTTTTCGGAACCGATGCGTGCTTCAGATAAGGAATGGAAAACTTGCTGATGCGGAAATACCAGTTGGGATGGCCCGCCCACTCCACGTCGAGATCGTCGCGCCAGTCGAATCCGAGCTTTACCTTCTTGCGTTCCAGTTCGTCGACGATGGTCCGGTTATAGATTCGGCGGATCGGAACGCGCTTGCCGCCGCGGTCATAGTAAAGACCCGACCCCTGTTTCTTGATGTCGACAATATCCACCGTTCTCACGCCGAGGATTTTTTCGGTGAGCAGAAAATCCGGCAGGGTCTTCTGATGCATGGGGTCGATCTCCATCAGAATCACGTTTTCCGGATCATGATCCGCAACAATCGCCCGCCGCAAAAGCTGGCGATAGGAAGTTTCTTCAAGCCCACTCAAAAAGTATTTCAACTCCCCGGAAGCGGGAAGCCGGGAGCCGGGAACCGCGCTTCCCACCCGAAGCCCGTACACATCGAGATAAGTTTCTGCCAGCGGGCCCTGATACGCATACAGAGAAGGGAAGGCCTGCAACTCGACCAGTTTCGGCTGCAGCTGGCCGCGCGCATCGCGTACCAGGCCAAAATCTACTTGCACAAACATGGGATGATCCGGCTCATTCGGCACGTTGAACTCGGCGGGCACGGCCTCATCCGATTTCTTGCAATACTCGGAATTCTCCACCAACTGGCGGATCAATTCCTTGCCGTCGGCCGCCATCCGTTCGAGCAGCGGTTTGGGAAAGAAACACGGCGTCTCGGAAAGGCGGAACTGAACATGCGTCCCGCACAGGGCATCGATCCGCCGCAAGAAGGTTCGATATTTTTCGGAAGTAAAACTGGCGTTAAACGGCTTGCGAAGGTGAGCGATCATGATCGGAGCAAGGTTTTCGGGCCGTGCTACTCGTGAATTTCCATGCAGCGAATCAGGCCATTTTCCAGCGAGTAGATGTGCTCGACCATACGATCCTGCAACACTTTTCCGCCAAGATCGCGCACGACCTGATGCACACTCACCACCACCCGGCCGAGGCCATCGGCCTCAAGCTTGAGCGGATCCACATGCGGGTTGATGAGGCCCCATTGCCGCGTCCAGTAATCGCGCACGCCATGCTGGCCATGGACCATGCCACCTTCCATGCCATTGGGCCACTCTACATTGGGCTGCATCAAAGCGAGAACCGAGTCGAGGTCGCGGGCGTTGAACGCCTCGTAGGCCTTCCGGAGCAGGCTGGTTGTGGACTCGTCCAGAGTCAATACCAGGCACGACATAGAAAACCTACGCCTCGACTAAGAACTTTCCGTCGGCCATGATCTGCCGATCGTCAACCCAGATGTTGAAGTTCCGGCCCACCACATCGATGTGAGTCGAGGAATCCCATTCCGCGCCAGTGTGAGCGCCGTAGGGATTGCCGAAGGCAATGTGGACGCCGGGATATTTTTCGTCCTGCAGAATCTCGCCGATCACTTCTTTCAGGTCGATGTTCGTTCCGATGGCGAACTCGCCGACCCGGTCGCTGTTTTCGTCGGTGTGCGTGTATTTCCAGAAATCGTCCTCCAGTTCGCGGTTCTCCGAATGGGCTTCGGTGAGGCGGTTCTTCTTCATGTGCACGGTGAGGGGATGCTGCTGCAAATTTCCGAACTTGGCGCACAAGTAATCGCCCACCACGCCGTCAATGACGAACGTGCCGTTCACCTCGCCCGGAGTGGTGAAAATTTCTCCTCCCGGCAGGTTGCCCCATTTTTCCGAGCTGATGATTCCGCTGGTCTTGAGCCACTTGTAGTTCGGATTCAGGTCGGCCGTCAGGTCTGTCCCCGCCGGCGTGGTGGCACGCACTTTGCGGGCCTTGCGCACCATCTCCACGACTTTCTGGCTCAGGCGGTCCACTTTCTGAAAGTCGGCGCGCATGCCTTCCAGCATGATTTGGCGGTTAATGTTCACCATGTGGCCGTGGCGGATTTTCCTGCGGTTCACGACGTTGGTCATCTGGATGCGCGAGCGCAACTCATTGCGCTGCGCCTGCACGGCAAAGATGGAAACCTGACTAATCTCCAGATCGTCGAGAATTTCGGGGGGCAGATCGGTAAGCGGACGGGGCGCCAGATCTTCCAGCATCCAGACCCGGTAAGGCGCTCCAACGCGCTCAATTTCATGCACCAGAGCGGCAGCGATCTCGATCGTGGCCTGGTCGGTGATTACGCATACCTTTTCCTGCGGTTGCACGCGCAGGCAAACGTTCACGGCGTTGCGCGCTCCTGGCGTGAATTCAGCATCAAAAGGAATCTCGAGGTTGCTCCGCCCTTGCCTCTCTATATTTTTTCGAGACGCGGCCGGGGGGTTGACTTGGCTTACCGGAATGCTCATCCTACTTTCCTCGCGGCCGCTGGTTCTTCTTCCAGCCCCGCTTCGGTCTCCTTCACTATATAGTCGACAACTTTCTTCAAATCTCCAGTCTGCTCGAAAACCCGCAACTGGCGGTCAGCTCCGCTGCCGTTGTTGAGAATTTCGTGGATGTAATTCAACTCCTCGCGCGAGTCGAGTCCATCCACCACGTCATCGATGAACTCCAGATACTCGTGAATCAGGTCGCGCGTCGGGACTTCGGTCTGCTTGCCGAAATCGATCATCTTTCCGTCCAGCCCATAGCGCGACGCTCGCCATTTGTTCTCCATGATCAGCGCGCGCCGGTACAGGCGGAATCCCTGATTCGCGGAATACAGTTTGTAAAGCTTGGCCACGGTCGCCTGGATGAGCGCGGCCAGCGCGATCGTCTCGTCGGCCCGCATGGGCACGTCGCAGATGCGGAACTCGATGGTGTTAAAAAACGGATGCGGCCGGATGTCCCACCAAATCTTCTTTGCGTTATCAATGCAATTGGTCTTGATCAGCAGCTTGACGAAGTTTTCGTACTCGCCCCAGCTGGGAAAGTAATCCGGAATATTTGTGCGCGGAAACTTGTCGAAGACCTTGCAGCGGTACGATTTCAGTCCGGTGTTCATCCCCAGCCAGAACGGCGAATTCGTGGATAGGGCGAGAATGTGCGGCAGAAAATAGCGCGCATGATTCATCATGTGGATGGCGGTCTCGCGATCCTCGATGCCAATGTGCACGTGCAGGCCAAAAATCAGATTGGCCCGCGCGACCAGCTGCAGGTCTTCCACAATATTCTTATACCGGTCGTCGGGATAAATCTCCTGCCCCCGCCAATCTGAAAAGGGATGGGTCGCCACCGACGCCAGTCGCAATCCGTTCTCCTTGGCCAATCGCAGAATGTCGCGTCGCAGCAGCTTAACTTCAGCTTTGGCTTCCTTGATGTTGTTACAAATCCCGGTCCCGACCTCGATTACCGACTGGTGCATTTCCGCCTTCACCCGCTCCTGCAGCAACAGCTTTCCTTTCTGCAGAAGCTCGGACTGAATATGAGACCGGAGATCCCCGGTCGCGGGATCCACTGTCTGATACTCCTCCTCAATTCCGATGGTGAAAGTAGGCTGCATAGTTAGTGATCGAAGGACAGACAGAGCCGACGCGCATCCAGTATATCAACCACAGCTACGGGACTTCCCCCACAGTTACTTCCGTTCGTTTTCGGCGATCCGCGCCTTTACCATCTTTTTCACCAGAGCAGCCGGCAAGCATTTATCCAGCGGGAAGCGGACTGTACCCTTGGAAACGGTAAAGCTCCCGAGCTCTTTCTTGAATTCACGGATCACAGCGTAGCTCATCGGAAAAAAGCTGCAGTGTTTCTTGAATGCGGCGAACGCGACCAGACCGCCCTTGTATCGAAATGTGGGAATCCCGTAACTGATAGTCTCGGTGGCGGCCGCGGGCACAGTCGACCGAACCACTGCGCGGACCTTGTTCAGGGTGCTGCGCGCAGGTTCCAGGACCTGTGCGAGATATTCGTCCATGTCTTTCGGCACAACCCTTTTCATACCTGAGGCTTTGCTTTCCCCCGCTTCCGTGCCGCCACCCACTCTGGCTGGCCCTTGGGTTCCGGTTTCTCCGCCGGCGCTCCGGCTAAAAATCCCGCCCAGCGGAGTTCTTTCACTGGACTCTCGCTGCCCAGCGCCATCTTTATCGCCATTTCGGCGGCGGCGTTCACGATCCAGTCGAAATTCTCCTGACCTACAGACGTGATCTCCGCATCCGGCGCCGGGTTCAGAAAATCAATTGCGTAGGGCACTCCGCCTTCGACGGCGAATTCTACCGTGTTCAGGTCGTAGCCGAGCGCCCGGCACAGGGACAACGCGTCTTTAATCATGCGTTCGCGCAGCGCCATCGACGAAGGCGGGGGATTGCCCTTCACATAGCGCTCATGATGCGGTGCCCTGGGGTCATACTTCATGATGTGCACTTTTTCCTGGCCCACCACGTAGCAGCGGTAGTACTCGTCGAATTCGACGCCACGTTGCAGCGTCATGCACAGGCGACCGGTCTGGTTATAGTGATGGAAAAACTCTTCGGGCGAATGCACTTTATATACGTGCTTCCATCCGCCGCCGGAGTAAGGCTTCAGGAAAGCAGGGAAGCCAATGTAGTCGAAAAGCTCCGGCCAGTTCAGCGGGAACATTAAATTTCGCATCGACTGGTCGGTGGTCCCTTCCGGATGCTGGTTGTGCGGCAGGATCACGGTCGGCGGAATAGCGACGCCCATTTTGTGGGCCAGCGCGTAGTTGAAGAATTTGTCGTCGGCGGTCCACCAGAACGGATTGTTCACCACGATCGTGCCGTGCAGCGCGGCATTCTTCAGGTACGCGCGGTAGAACTCGATGTCCTGCGAGATGCGGTCGATGATGACGGCATATTTCTTCGGCTCATCCATGCGGATGCCGCCAATTTTCACAAATTCCGCCTCGACGCCCTCGACCTTCATCGAGTTGACCTTGTCTACAAAGGCTGGGGGAAACGTGTTCTCCATGCCAAACAAAATGCCAATCTTTTTCACGAGATTCTCCTGCTTGAACTGTCCAATCCAATTCCAACTTGACGTCCTAAGCGAAATAAGCGGTTCGCGAAGCGAAGCGCTTACGCAGTCAAAGGATCTCCTAGCGTCTCCACACGACCCGCGCCGTAAGGTTTGTTCGTCTGCATCGCGAACGACGAGCGACTATCGACCGACGACCAACGACCAACGACTAATGACTAACGACCGCCCTAAAAATACTTCCCCGCCATCCGCTGCCACAGCGGCCAGTCATGCTTCGAATGGTCTCCGTACACATCGAGCCAGTGCGGAACTGCCTTCCCATTCAAAATCGCAGAGAACTTGATGTTGGTATCGAGGCATATATCCCAATCCGCCGATCCCAGCACGATTTTCATCTGGCGGTAGCGGCTCAGAAACCAATCGTCACTCATGTTGGGTAAATAATCCGGAGGGTTGTTGAAGTAGCAATCGTCATCGTAATAACCGTCCAGGAACTGGTGGATATCGAACGACCCGCTCATGCTCACGCAATGAGTCACGACATCGGGGTGTTTGAAGGCAAAATTCACCGCGTGGTATCCGCCAAAACTGCATCCCGTCACGGCGAGGCGCGGCGCCTGATTCTTCCAGCGCACGAACGGCAGGAACTCGTGAAGGATGTAGCGCTCATACTGCAAATGCCGCATCACACGAACACGCGGATGTACTCCTTTGTTGTACCAACTCTCCGTATCCACTGCATCGGGACAGAATACCTGCAGCTCGCCGCGCTCGATCTTGGGCGCCAGCACTCCGATCATGCCCCGGTCTTCATACTCGAAGAATTTTCCCATCGAAGTAGGGAAGACCAAAAGCGGAGTGCCCGCGTGCCCGAAGACCAAGGCCTCCATGTCGCGGTTCAGTTCCCGGCTGTACGCTTTGTGATATTCGCGATTCATCGTGGCAGGCCGCACCGATAGCGGGCGCTAGGGGCGCGGATCGCTGGCGTCTCTTGTGCAGTCGAGTATCTTACAAGATGTGAGGCTCGATGTCAGGCGATGTGGGCTACTGGTAGCGTCCTGGTTCTTTTCTCTGCGACCTCGGCGGGGTTTCTTGGCGACCTCGGCGGTTAAAGTCTGTCGCTGTAATCAAGAAAATCTAAAAGATTTTAACCGCGGAGGGCGCAGAGAACTTCCGCAAAGGTCGGAGAGAAAAAACAAATCAGGATGCTACCGAGCTACGGCAACGTAGGTGCATGAGGATTCGCCGACCTTGAGGCATCGAATCTAGCCCTTCAAGTATGGCAGTAACTGCTTGAAAGCTGGTGAGCCCGACGATCGCATCAATTCGTAGATCATCATTTCGGTGGAGGAAATCACGGCTCCCGCCGCGCGCATGCGGGCCAGTCCAATCTTCCAGTTCCATTTGGTGCGGGAACTGACGGCGTCGGAAGCGATGTGCACCAAATACCCATCCCGCAACGCGGCCAGCGCAGTCTGCATGACGCAGATGTGGCTCTCCATGCCGCAGAGCAGTAGGGTGTTGCGCTTGCCCGGGAGACGCTTCAATCGCGTACAGAAAGCATCGCTGCCGAAGCAGGAGAAGAGCTGTTTGTCGATCGGCTCGGTTCCCGCCAGCAGGGAAGCGATCTCCGGGGTCGTTGCACCCAGGCCTTTAGCATACTGCGTGCTTACCAATGCTGGAACCTTGAGGATTGTGGCCGCCCGGACCAGAAGCTCCGAATTCCGCACTAGTTGTTCTTTCTGGAAAATCGGAGGCAGCAGCTTTTCCTGGATATCGATCACCACCATCGCGCATTGTTCAGCTTCCAGCGGACGACGAGCTATCTCGGCATGGTCGGCAATGACAGAAACATTCTCGAAAGTTGTAGGCATGCGGGTCCCCTGGCACATAATCAAGTCACGAGAATTCTAACGCGAACGGCGGGGCATTCGTTTTCAAACATGTTGACCACACTTCCTCATACCCATAAAATCAACTGGAGGCGGAGCGACTACCGCCTGGCAGGGCCAAAACTGCCCCCTCGTTCAACGGCTAGGACACCTGCCTCTGGAGCAGGTTATCGGGGTTCGAATCCCTGGGGGGCAGCCAAATTCTTTCACGCATTTGAGTGTTACTCTTTCCGCTCGTTTCCTCGTCTGTGGCCCTCAGTTGCATGATCCTTTCCTGATAACCTCAGAGCATAGGTTTGGAGAAGCCGTCTTTGCCGCCGATTATTAACGCTCGTAGAATCACGAAATCGTTCGGCGCGAATCCTCTATTTCAGGATGTTTCCTTCACCATCTCCGAAGGCGATCGCATTGGACTCATCGGCCCGAACGGCTCGGGCAAATCAACGCTGCTTCGGATTCTTGCCGGAGAAGTAAGTCCTGATGCAGGGGAATTGGCCGTGCGTAAGCGGCTCTGGTTCAGCGTTGTGGAGCAGGACTCGAGGTTTGCAGCGGGCGAGACGGTGAGGTCGGTGATCGAGAAAGCCCTTGAAAGCGCGGCAGTGCCGGATTCGGAGCGTGGTAATCGCTTTGCCGAGACGCTGGGTCGAGCTGGTTTTCAGGAACTTGATGTGGAGGCCGACAAGCTCTCTGGAGGCTGGCAGAAGCGTTTGGCCATCGCACAGGCTCTGGTGCAGGCGCCAGACGTCATGCTGCTGGATGAACCCACCAATCATCTCGATCTTGCGGGAATCGAGTGGCTTGAGGAGGTGTTGCAACAGGCTGAATTTGCTTGTGTGTTGGTGAGTCACGACCGTTACTTCCTCGAAGGCGTCGCCACCGAAATGGTGGAACTCAACCGGGTTTATCATGACGGCGCACTGCGGGTGCGTGGGAATTACAGCAGGTTTCTGGAAAAGAAAGAAGAATTTCTGCACGCCCAATCGAAGCGCCAGGAAGCTCTGGAGAATATGGTGCATAACGAGATTGAGTGGCTGCGCCGCGGGGCGAAAGCGCGCACCAGGAAATCCAAGGCGCGCATCGACAAGGCGAACGAGTTGATGGGCGAACTGGACGACCTGAATACCAGAACCCGCACAGCAACCGCGCAACTGGATTTTTCAGCGACCGATCGCAAGACCAAGCGTTTGATCGAACTGGAGGATGTGGCTTACCGGATCGGGGAGCGCACGATTTTTGCCGGACTCAATTTCATTGTGACGGCGGGGCAGAGAATCGGCCTGGTTGGACCTAACGGCAGCGGCAAAACCACCTTGCTGCGGTTGCTTCGCGGCGAGTTGACCCCCAGCCGCGGCAGCATTGGCCGCGCGGACTGGCTGCGCATCGTTTACTTCGACCAGAACCGCCAACTCGATGGCAAATTGACTCTGCGCCGCGCTCTGGCCCCGGAAGGTGATTCGGTGATTTATCAAGATCGCAGCATTCACGTGGCCTCGTGGGCGGCGAGATTCCTTTTCACCGGCGAACAACTCAATCAGCCTGTCGAGCGGCTTTCGGGAGGCGAACGGGCGCGGGTGCTCATCGCGCAGTTAATGCTGCAGCCCGCCGACCTGCTGCTGCTGGATGAGCCTACCAATGACCTCGACATCCCTACGCTGGAGATTCTGGAAGAAAGCCTGCTCGAGTTTCGTGGCTCGCTAGTGCTGGTGACCCACGACCGTTATATGCTCGACCGGGTGTCGACCTCGGTGCTTGGCCTGGATGGCGCCGGCGGCGCGGAAAGCTTCGCCGACTATCGGCAATGGGAGTCCTGGCAGGCAGAGAGTAAGGAGGTTGAAAAGGTTCGAGACAGCGGTAGCCCACGCTTAAAGGCAACGGTGGCCGCGACCGCACCGCTGCCTCCCGCTAGAAAGAAGCTTGGGTACCTGGAAGCTCGCGAATATGCGGCGATCGAGCAGCGCATCGCCCAGGCCGAAGGCGTGCTGCAGGCCAAGCAGGCTCAACTTCAGGACCCAGCTATAGCTAGCGATGGACCTCGCCTGATAGCCGCCCACGAGGAAATGGAAGGCGCGCAGAAAACAGTGGACGAGCTTTACGCCCGCTGGCATGAACTGGAAGAGAAGATCTGATCTAAGCGAGGAGACGATGACCTCGGTCCGAATCGACAAGTGGCTCTGGGCGGCCCGATTCTTCAAGACGCGATCCCTGGCAGCGCGAGCCTGTGAGCTGGGCAGGATTCACTCCAACGGGAAGCCTGCCAAGGCTGCACGCGAAGTACGAATTGGAGACATGTTGCGAGCAACCAATGATGGCGGCGAGTTTGAAGTGGAAGTGCTGCTGCTCAGCGAAGTGCGCGGACCGGCTTCGGTTGCGCAAACGCTCTACCGCGAGACCGAGGCGAGCCGCGAACTCCGCCAAAAAGTGGCCGCCGAACGCAAGGCGCTGCGACAGTTCGAGGAGTTGCCCGCCGGTAGACCCTCCAAACGCGACCGCCGGAGGATCATTCAGTTCCGAGGCCGAGGGTAACTGCTCGGGACAGCCGCTCGCGCCGGTGTATTCGTCAGGCGCATTCATCAGAGGACGTTAATATCCCGGATCGGACAGATTGCTGCTCTGACCGCCCGTCAGGGGGTTGGACTTATTCACGGCGCTGTTACAATTCGGGTTGAGGGGGAAATCTATGGCAAATCTGTCCAATGTGGTTTATTTATTAAGAAACGAACGGGAGCGAACGCAGAAGGAACTCAACCGGCTCGAAGCGGCGCTGGCGGCCCTAGGGAGTCCAGCGACCAACGGGCACCGCAACGGGATATCGGCCGCGGGCCGCAGGGCGATCAGTCTGGCGCAAAAAGCGCGCTGGGCGAAGACAAGCGCGAGCCGGCACGTGCAGGCCGCAGCGCCCCGGCGCAAGATGTCTGCAGTCTCGCGCGAGAGAATCGCCACCGCGCAAAGGAAACGCTGGGCGGCGTGGAGGGCAAAGCAGAAAAAGACAGCCTAGCGGGCTGCGGAATGGCCTACGATTGACGGAGCAAGGCCGGTCGCCCAAGTGGCTTTCAGCGCAAAACAAAACGCCCCAGACTCAGTTAGAGTCGTGGGACGTATGTTGATCAGCCCTCCCCCAAGTGCTGCTCAAGAAGGAGACTAACTTAAGGCGTCGGGCGCGTAAATGGCTCGTCGGTGCCATCCCCCACCACCAATGGGCAGGGTGAGGCTCCACGGGGCCGCTTGCAGCAAGTTTATCGGCGGCGGGTGCTCGAATGAGCCGAAGCTGCGATACACTGGCTGGCCGCTGACTCCCATGCCGCCATCGAGGGCCGCCGCGTCCAAGACACGCAGATTCGCCAGCACGCGTTCCATCGACCATCTCCTCGATCTGATCGAGACCGCGAGAGCCAGCTTTGGAAGCGGCGACGCCCAGGCGCTCAAAAGCCTGTTGTCTCAACTGGCAGACAAGCGCTTCCGCGAGCCGAAATCGCTCATTCGCTTTCATGAAGCTTTGCTTTTTTTTCGCGCCTTTCCTCCGGGACCATCCCTGATTCCCGTGCTCGAAGAGGCGCTTCGCAGCTTCCATCAGCGAGTTGAGCGCCTTCGCCGTGCCGGGGCGGATATGTCCGCCTTCGACGATTTCGATACTTCGGGCATTGCGGGCACCGTCATGCAAGACGCGCTCAACTTTGGCGCCGTTCGCTGGCTCGCCCGCCGCATCCCGCGCCACATCGAAATCGCGTGGGACGATTATCTCGACGACTCTCAGAATGAGCGGGCGCTCGGTACCATCTGGCCGCGCATCATGCCGCTGCTCGCCGAAGATGCTGAAGTTGAAGCCAATATTCCCTGGAAGCTCTGGCTCGACTCTGCGCGCGGACAGGAACGCCCGCTGGAATGGTTGCTCCGTCGTTTCGAACATCTGGCGATCAAAGGCGTTTTGCGGGACGCGCTGGAGAGCGCCTCGATCTATGTAGATAAAGACGGAGGACGCAGGGCAGAGACGAAGGGGGCACAGACAGCGCAAGAAAAGCAGTTTGCGAGGAACCAGAAAGACCGAGCCCGCGCTGCGCTCTACGATTCGCTACGTCTGCCCGTGCGATGGAGCCTGGAGAATCTGGCGCTTTCCCGCACCCGCAATTGGCGACGTCCGCGCGCCTTTTACTACCACCGGGAACCCCTGATCACTCGCAGCCAGGTTTCCCTGGCGCGAGAACTCTCGCCGCCGGCTGCTGCACTTACGAGACTCTCCCGATCAGACGGCGAGTCGGTCATGAATTGCATCCGCGAAGTTATGGCGGTTCGCTACCGCGAGCTCTATGGCACGACTCTCGGCGACCCTCGCTCCGTTGTTCGCGCCAACCTCGGCTCTGGGAACATGGGACGAGGCGTGGTCATTCATCTCTGGAACGTTCCGCCCGGACGCCGCCTGCCGCTGCGCGCTTACATTGCCGGTTTCACTTTGAAGAACGGTGTGCCCATCAACTACATCGAAGCCATCGGCCTCTGCGAATGGATCGAGGTTGGCTTCAACACCTTCTACACCTACCGCCGGGGAGAAACCGCGTGGATCTATACTCAGGTTCTGCGCTGCCTCTGCGCCTTTACCGGCGCGAGAGTCATCTCCGTCTATCCGTATCAGATCGGTCAGAACAACGACGAAGCTATTGATTCCGGCGCTTTCTGGTTCTACCGGAAACTGGGTTTCCGCAGCGGCCGGGCTGATCTCGAGCAACTCGCACTCAGCGAAGAGCAGAAGATCGCTGCGAGTCGCGAATACAGGGCTCCGAAGCGGATCCTGCGACAACTTGCCGAAGCGCATGTTTTCTATGAGCTGCCAGGTCGTCCACGTGGCGAATGGGACGATTTTTCCATCCGCAACCTCGCCCTGCGCGTGAATCGCCGCATGGCGCGTGAGTTTAACGGCGACAGTGTGAGCATCCGCCGTGCCTCGGTCGTCGCAGTCAGCCGCGCACTCGGAATGGAACCATCCTGCTGGAATCCCGCCGAGCGCAATGCCTTCGAGAACTGGTCGCTGGTTCTGGCGCTATTCCGCGATCTCGGTCGCTGGTCGGCGCGAGAGAAACAGGACTTGGCGCAGATCATCCGCGCCCAAGTCGCTCCCAGCGAGATGCGCTACCTGCGTCTTACTCAACTGCATCCGCGCCTGCGCGCGGAGCTTCTGCGCTTAGGTTCGAACCCGTAGACCGAACCCCGGGCATGCGACCTCTTTGCAAGCCGTCGCTAGTCGTCGTTGTTAGTCGTCGTCAGGGTCAGTGGGCGGATTCTTGTTGTTGATGAAGTAGCTCGCATCAAGCGGCGCCGGAATCGTATGAAAAGTGAGTGGCGACTGGGTAAGGTTGAAACAATCGGAAAAGTCGTCGGCGGCGACATCGGCGTAGCCCAGCGACGGCAGGTTGAATGTATTCTCGATCAACTTAAGGATGCTGCCGAAGTCGTGAGTGTCGTGCGAAATGTAGGCGGCTTTGGCATAGGGCGAAACCACAATCAGAGGAACGCGGAAACCATAGACGTACCCGGATCCCCAGCTCACGCCGTCGTTCACTACTTTCGGTGCGACGTGATCGTACCAGCCTCCCCAATCATCCCAGGTGATGATGATTGCGGTGTTGGCCCAATACTGGCTGTTGCCGATGGCGTTGACAATGGAGGCGACCCAGGAGGGTCCGCTGCCGTCGTTGCTCGCGGCATGATCGGAGTGAGCTCCATCCGGGATGACCCAGCTCACTTCTGCGAGTTGACCGCTGGCGATGTCCTGTAGCACTCCCCATTCTGGAATAACTACGTTATTGACCCAGTCCGAACCAGTGCAAGTCAGCACGCCGTTGACGGGTTGTGGTTGGCAGATGTGATCAATCGCATCTGGCCCGGTCCAAATCGATCCGGCCGAAGGAGCGTAATAACGCCACGACACGCCCTTGAAGTCGAGCAGGTCGGTCAAGGTTGGATGGTCAAAGCACGGATACTGGGCCGGCGAGTTCGTTTCACTCCCCGTGGCATCAATCATGGTGACGGTGTTCGCCGGCGCGGCGATGCATCCCGCGGGGCTCAGCGCGGGATTTTCGCTGGCAAAAAGCGTGCTGGTGGCGGTTGGAGCAGAAGTGCCCGAAATAATGAACTGGTGCGCCGGGAAGCTAGGGCCTTCGTTGGTCTGAAACATGCGGTCGCCGAACGTATACTGTTCCGCCAAAGTGAAGTAGGGCTGCACATCGGATGGCGTAACGTAGTTGAATTGGGGGTTCGGATGCGCGTTGGGCGGGCAGTTCGCCTTAGGAGAGCAGGGGATCAGATCCGCCCCGTCCATTTTTCCGCCGTCATACATGGAAACGAAGGCCGCGTTGGCGTGGCTCAAGTCGTAATTCTGCGGATTGGAGCCGGCCGTACCCAGGTCGATGGGGCTGAGCGTGATGGTCTGGCCCACTGAATTCTTTCCGCTCTGAGCGATATCAGCCCCTCGCGTCTTATACAGAACGGGGTCTTGGAAAAGGTTGTCGGGAGTGCGGTTCTCCTGAAAGATCACGACAACGTGCTGGATTATGGCCGCCGTGGTCAGGCTCAAGGACTGGGCGCCGTTGCTTGGAGCGAGGCTATTAGAATCGTTGCCGGTCACGCTGATGGTATATGTCCCGCCCGCCGTGTTGCTTGTGGTCGACACCGTAAGCGTGGACGTGCCCGCGGTGCCGCCCGATACGGTTACCGGATTTGTGCTGAATGAGCATGCCGGAGCCGCGTTGCCGGTGAGGGTGCCGCATGAAAGAGTGACGCTGCCGCTATAACCGCTGCCGGGAGTCACGCTGATCGCGGACGTGGCGGTGCCTCCGGCGGTGATTGAGCCGGGGTTTAGACTCGCCGCGGTAAGCGTGTAACTTGTCTGCGGCGGAGGTATGGTGGAGGATGAACTGCCGCTACAAGCGCTCAAGCTGAGCAGAAGTGCGGCCATGGCGAGAGCGCAGAGCACACCGCGAATCGCGAAAGTGGACAAGGACGACAAGAACGAAGACAAGTGACGGAGGCGAGCCATTGGGAGGATCTCCTGGCCTTGCAGGCCGATTTCATACCATAGCAACCCAGGTGGCAGCGCTTTGACTCGGGAAAAATGCAAGTTTTCTTGGTGTTCAGTAGTAGCGCATCGAGCGGATGCAGTCCGGCAAAAGCTCGCCCAGTCAGCCTTTCAGCCGCCGGACGCGCTCTCGCACGTCGTCAATAAACGCCGCATCTTTCAGCGACGCCAGATTAATCTCCACGTTCGCCAAGGCTCCGGCGATCGCGGCGCCCGCTAAGGCGAGGGCCGTGGTCAGGTCAGATTTCATGTTGGGATTGGTGATGGGATCGAGGCTACGGGCAATGCCGGCAACCTCATGGGCTTTCTCTGCGACGCTAAGCGGCACGCGGGTGGCGAGCTTGAGACTGGCGTTGATGAGCGCATCAGCATTGGCGGTGTCAGTTTTCGCCTGCCTGTAAGCCTTCATCACCGCGTCATAGGCTTCGGCATCGGCGTCAATGGCGGCTTTGAGTTCTTCCCGCAGGGGAGTTAGCCGGGCGATGGCGGCGCTGAGTTGCGATTCAAATTGCAGATAGGCCTTCTTGCCGCGTGACATGGATGCGACCATCACGGCGAGCCCGGCGGCCATGGCAGCCGCCGCGGCCGAGGCGCTGCCGCCTCCCGGAGTGGCTGTGGGCGCGGCGAGTTGCTCAACGAAGGGCTCGACTCCGGCTCGCACTCCGCCGACGGCGGTCTTGCCTCCCATCACGGCGGCCAGGCGGTTCTCCAAAATCAGCGACGAATCAAAGTTCTCGACCTGCAGAAACCATTCGGCAGCTTGTTCCAGAGCTTGCTTGGGAATCAATCCCACGATTTCACTCGAGACGGGCGCGACGCCGTAACGGGCCGCTTCGCGCTTCACCATCTCAAACACACGGTGAATAGGAGTCTGCTCAAAGTCGGTGAGATTCATGGAAACCTGGGCCAGGCCGCGCACCAAAAATCCTGCGCCTTTTACAAAGCGCATGCCGCCGCTCGAAAAGCGTACTGCCTTGGCGACTTTTTTGGCGATGTCAACCTCCGGGGTGTCGAGGAACACGTTGTAAGCGATGAGAAATTTGCGCGCGCCCACAACCGTGGCTCCCGCTGTGGGATGGATGCGCGGTTCGCCGAAATCCGGACGCCGCGCGGGATTGGTAGCGATCTCGGCGCGAATGCCTTCAAACTGTCCGCGGCGAATGTTTTCGAGTCCTTGTCGTTCGGGAGTTTTCGCGGCGGCTTCATACAGGTAGACCGGAATCTGGTAGCGCCGCCAAATCTCTGCGCCGACATGGTTGGCCATGGCCACGCAATCCTCAATGGTGACGCCGTCGATCGGGATGAACGGCACCACATCGGCCGCGCCCATCCGTGGATGCGCGCCGGTGTGGACATTGAGGTCAATCAGTTCGGCCGCCTTGCCCACGCCACGAATGGCGGCCTCCTGAACGGCTTCTCGCTCGCCGACCAACGTGATGACAGACCGGTTATGGTCGGAGTCGCTTTCGCGGTCGAGGAGATAGACGCCGGGCATCTTCATGGCGTCGGAAATGGCGTCAACTTTCGATTTATCGCGCCCTTCAGAAAAATTCGGTACGCATTCGACCAACGTGGACATAAGGGAAGAGCATAGCTGGCTGCGGAGCAGGGAAGCAAGGATGCTAAAGCCTTGTGGGACAAAGGGCAGCTATTTCCTTGTCGTATCTGGGATGACCCGGCACGATGCCATAGTTCTCGGCAAGAATGCGCTTGTATTCTTCCTCATCGTCCAGATTGCTCAGGTCACCCACTGCCCTCATCGTTTTGATCCCTAGTTGGGCGCTTCGCCTCTCGGCGTTCTGGGTTTGGCCTCATGGAAGTCAGACTTCTTTGTCATAGGGCCGCCCACAGGAAACGGCACACGTCGTATTCTCGTCAATATTCCTTGGATGAAAGCAGTGCTGTTCGGCCGCACGTCTCTGGTCGAGTCCTGACTGCGCCCGATCCTGTGAGCCGACACGGATCATTTTTCCCCGCTGTTTAAGGCTCCCGACGCTGCTACTGTCAACGTCGTCGCCGGTTGAAGAACCGTCCTACCCCGAGCCTTACCTGCACCGTGTTAATCCCCGGATTCGGTGTGGCCAATCCTGCATTCGAAATATGCAGGTAGCGCAGCTCCAAACTCCAGTTGTATTTCTTGCCGAGGATATGGGAGCCCAACGCCGCGGCGGAAGTGAAGTTCACGGTATTGGTGCCAAAAGGAACGTTGTGGTTGGTAAACAGCGTGCCTCCGTTGAGTTCGAGATATGGCGAGAGGCGTCCCCGACGAACGAAATCCCACTTGAGGCCGAGCGGGTTGAATCCTAGGCCGTAGGCAGTGTCAGCGGGCTGGATCACGAGAAACATAGGAACCGCGTCGACGGCGTATTCGAACCGTCCACGCAGAAAGCCAGGAAGATGCGGCCCGGTGATAACCCACCCGTAGCGCAGGCCGGCGTTAAAGATTCCGGTATCGCCGCGTCCTCCGCTGACAGAGTGGCCGCCGCCCCACCAGAGCTGGACGTCGTGGCCGTCTTCCTCCGGGCCGGCTTGCGCCAGACAACAGTAGGACCCAGCCAGCAACAAGGCGGCAGCAATGATGAGAGAGCGCATGGTTGTGGCCAGCCTGCAGCCGCGCGGCAAAGCTGATGGACGCAGAACAGAGTAAGACCCGCCCGGCTGGAAGTCACACGATACAGCAACCGCGCGAGCCGAACAACAAACCTTGTCCGGCAAACTCGAAGAAGAGAACCCGCATCCTAGCCTTCGAATGCCGTGGTATGCTCGGCTTGATCGATAGAAGATCCCTGAAAGTAGATCCGTAGAGGATGAGGCGCTCCAGCGCCTCTGGAGGTGCGCGATGCGATGGTTCTGCACACTTTTCTTGATTTCTGGAATGGCCTTCGGCCAAGCTACGGACGCCTCGCAGCCAGCTTCTCCGCAATCCGGCGCTCAGCCAGTTGCTGCCCCGACGAGCCAATCGCCGGCCTCAAGTCCTGTGGCGGCGGCTGATCAATCGACCGCTTCCTCTCAAACTCCAGCCGCGTCGGCGCAAACTACCTCGACCCCAAAAGAAGGAGCACCCGAGGCAGAATCGCCAGGCCCCAACGTGATTCCAGCAGGTGCGAAAATTCCGTTGCTGCTCAAACAAGCCATCTCCACCAAGAATGCGCGGGAGGGCGATGCGGTCTATGCGGAGACAGCGTTCCCGTTTGTGGTGAACGAGCACATCCTTGTGCCGGCGGGGACGTATATTCAGGGAAAAATTTCACACGTGGAGCGCGCGGGCCGGTTGAAGGGCCGCGCGGAGATTCTGATGCACTTTACCTCGATGATCTATCCCACCGGCTACACCGTGATGCTGCCGGGATCGGTTGAGAATACGCCTGGCGCGGAAAACAATAGCGTGAAGGATAAAGAGGGAACCATCCGCCAGGACAGCGACACCGGAAAGAAGATTGAAGACGCGGCCCGAAACGGCGCCTACGGAGGCGCGGTAGGTGGCATTGGCGGTGGACTGGCCACCGGAGGTCTGAACGGCGCGCGCATTGGGGCGGGTGCGGGAGCGGCGGCCGGTATTGCGTGGGCTTTACTGAAACGCGGGGCCGACGTACGACTCGAAGTCGGCACTTCCATAGAGATGGAAATCCAGCGCGACATTCCAGTGGACGCCACCAGAACTGCGCTGGCCAAGACTACCCCGTAAGGACCGCCATCCCGAACGAAGCGAGGGATGTAGGTGTTTGCCCGCGCTCACGACAGCGATGTTTCGGGCAAGACCCCAAATCCCTGTCTTCGCTCGGGATGACAACGGCACTCTAACGGACGTTTAGGTCCGCGTAGTGCGCGAAGCTAGAAAGCGCCACTTGGTCGTTGCCCGGCAGATAGAAACCAAACTTGCCGGTGCTCAAATCGTTGCCCGGGTCCGCCCAGCGGTCGAGAACAATCCAGTTGTCTCCCTGCCTGATCTGGTGCGCGATCTGATTCGCTTCCACGCTAATCTGAATCGTGCGGAAGGTCTTCTTGTCGCCTTTATGCGGAACTTTCGCATCGGCAATCTTCTGGCCGTTGCGAATCGAGGTGCGGTAGAAGTTGTTGTCGTCCATCTGGAAAAGATCGTAGTTATTGCCGTTGCTGTAGTGGACGACCCACTGCAAACGGTGCCCCTTCTGCAGCTCCGCTGAAAAAACAAACGTGCCTGTTGCGGGCGAAACGCCGTAAAGGACGTAGTCCCCCCCGCGATGGACATACGCGCCCTTTTCCTGGGTCCACCCCAGCGGGTTATCCCATTTCGACATGCCGTCGGGGGCGGGCAGGTCGAGCGTGCGCGACTGCCCTGGGGCCAAATCGACGGTGGAGCTGCGAACTAAGCCGTCGCCGGTTCGCACGCTGAGGGCGTAGGATCCAGCAGCCAAGCTTAGCAGGCTGCCGCTAACCACTTTCGCTGGGGTTTCTCCAGACTTAGTAAGTGTGACTTGAGCATCGGCGGGGGCGAAGTTGATGCGCAACTCTGGCGGCGCGGCGTCGAGTGCGGCGTCCGCTGCGAGCAAAGACACAGGCGAACCGGCAACGAAGTGTTTCTTGCTCTGTTTGAACTTGAATTTGTCTTTGCGGATTTCGACGGTGTGGTCGCCGGGATTTACGGCTGCAATGCTCAACGTACCATCCAGCTGAATGATTCCGACGGGAGATTGGTCGATGAGAACGGCCGCACCCGGAGTTCCGCCTTTGATTGAAAGCGAAGCCAGATGAGGCACGGGCTGCAGGTCGAACGTGAGCCTGGCTTGTTCGCCTTTGCGGATGCGGATCTTCTGTTCCGGTGCGTCCTGGAAACCGCTCTTTGCGACGCGTATCGCGTAATCCTTTGGCTCAAGATTGGACACGCGTAACTGCCCAGAACTCGAAGTCAACTGATCCAGCGGTTTGCCGTTCAGGATAACTTTCGCCTTGTCCTGATGCGTGACGATGAGCAAGGTGCCAACGTCTCGTCCGGATTCGAGGAAAGTGTTGAGCAGCGGCGTTGCGCTCAGCTCGACTTCGAGTTGGTATTGGTCGGCGCCGTGAATCACCGTCAATTGATGGGGGCCCGCGGCGACCGAAGGAAAGTCGGAGCCCTGTTCAGGAATGTTCTTCGGCGGCTCGCCATCAAGACTGAGTTTAGTGTGCGAGTCGCTGGAATACACGTGCATGCGTCCCGCACCGCTTGCGACCAGCAAGGCCAGCACCCCTTGGGAGTCGATGGCTCCCTTCAGAACTGGCAGCGCGGTCGCGTCCGCAGAGAAAGTGAAGGAAGCACTCCCCAGCGCGCCCTCGAACTTGACGGTGTGGTTTCCGGGAGAGATTTTTTCGAGAGACCACTGTGCGTCCTGCAGATCAGTTGCCGGTTGACCGTCGTATGAAACTTTTCCGGTACCGGTGTCGGAAGAGAGGTGCATGACGGGCAACGCTGGCTCAGGAGCTGGCGTGGCCGGAGGAGCGGGCACGATTTCGGCGGAGGCCGGCGCGGGTGCGCTGTTGGCGGACTCCTGCGGCCGTCTCAAAGCAAAAAATAGACCGAACAGGGCGACGACAACCGCGGCCGCGATCAAGATCAGCTTCGGCCTCGCGAGTAAAACCGAAATGGCAGTCCGTTTACCGCCCGGAGCCTGGGCAACTTTTGTCCTGGCTGGAACCCTGTTTTGACCAACCGCAGGCTCTACGGGCAAAGGCGTCGCCGGAACGGATGCGGCCTGGAGTGGTTTGGAGGCCGACGCAGAAGCGCTCTTTGCCGCTGACGCTGGGACCGAAAACATTGCAGTCGCCGACGGAGACGATGCGTCAACGCTCGGGAGACCGGCGAGCGGAGCATCCAGAGGCGGTGGGTCCACTAAAAAAGAAGGTGGCGCCGGAACCGTCGGCACTGTAGGAGGCCGCGAAAGCGGTGGTGGCGCGGGTGTGTGGAACGAGAGCGTTGGGCTTTCGCCGGGCTGAGCCGGCACGGCAACACTGGTAACGCCGGGCATACTCAGTCGCTGTAAGACATTGTTGGCGATGGAGAGAATCTCTCCGTCGTCGGAATACTTCTCCGCCAGCACACGAGTGCGCTCGCCTATGGCCTGCTTCGCGGCGGCATCGCTCGAAGATTCCGCTTCCCCGGAGATACGGCGCAATTCGTCCAGATCGCGGCGGCGACTCTGCCGCCGCTGCGTCTGCAAGTCACGCTGCAGCGACTCCTGAATCTGGATAAGCCGAGGCTCGCGAGGATAGCTGGAAAGCCCCTCGTCAATGCGGGCCATCGCTCCGTCCAGATCCGCGGCGGCCTGCAGGTTGCGTGCTTGCGCCCCACATTCCGTGACATAGGTTTCACGCTTCTGGTCCAGGATGAGCGTGCGCAACATCTTGCTCATGGGATGGGTCGGATTCAGATGCGCGGCTTCTTTCGCCAGCGTCTCCGCTTCCCGCCAGTCCGTTTCCACCAGAGAGCGCGCATGTTCGATCAGGGCATTGGCGAGAACGGCGCGCGAGACTGAACTGTTCTCATCCAACTCAAAAGCCTTGCGCAGAATGGGAATGCCTTCGGCGGGCTTCTGCTGGGTGCATAACTCCTGGCCTGCCGCGAGCAGGCGCTGCGCCTCTGCCTGGCGTTGTACCCCATCCTGCGCCAGCTTTTGGAGGCCGCGCAGTTCGTCATCGCCGGGAAATTCCGCCGCTGCTCCTTGTAACAAGTCGAGCGCAGGATTGAAGTCGCTGGAGCGCAGGCAGTGGTCCACCTGCTCGATCAGTTGGCTCTTGGATTGAATCCGAACCTGCTGCTCGCGCCGCTTTTGCAACCTCTCCATTTCGAACTGCAGGCCGGGATACTGGCCGTAAATCGTGCGAAGAACTTCCCAGTCATTGATAGCGTCGCCGAAAGCTGCCTGCTCCTCATGCAGGCGGGCGCGGGCGACAATGGAATTCACCAGGTCGCGTTTGTCGCGGGTCAGGCGCAATGCCCGCTCGAAGTGCGTCTCGCCGGGATGAAGGCTGAGCGCTTCCTGCAGAACGCTCACGCGCTTGTCAAGATCCTGTTCGCTATCGACTTGGCGATCCACCGAGGCGATGAAGGCGGAGAGTTCCTGGCGCTGCTGTTCTTCAATGTCATAGCGCAGCGCCTGGAAAATAGCGTTGGCCGGATATTTGATCAGGTACGCCTGGCACACGGCCAGCGCTTTCGTGTAATTTCGCTCGGCGAGATGTTTTCGCGCCTCCGCATAGGCCGTGTTTATCGAGTCGTGCTCGGAGCGGACCTCGTTGTAAAAGCTCTGGTAGTTGGTTCCGCTTTCGCGATTGGCCGACTCGGGAGCGCGCCGGTCGAGTTCCAGAACAAGCCCGAGTTTCGCCAGAGCGTTGCTGACGTCACCCTTGTGCCAGGCATCGAGCGCGGCGCGATGAATCTGCTCTTTTTCTTGACGAATCTTGTTGTATTCGTGTTCCTGGCGGTCCACTTCTCCGATCAGCTGAAGTGCGCGAGCCTCCTGCGGGCGCAGCTGCAGAACATTCTGCAGAGCCTCGCGGGCGTGAGGATAGGCGTGATTATCGATGTGCTGCCTGGCCAGTTTGTACCAGTTATCGATCTGCTTCTCGCTGCGGCGGCTTTCGATTCGAGTTTTCAGAGACAGCGCCGTGGCGTTGTCGGGTTCCAGCTGCAAGATTTCGTGAAGCTTCTGCAGCGCGAGCGGGTCTTCCTCTTCTTCGAAGCGGGACTTGGCGGCGTCGAGGAGTTGAGCGATCGTGTTGCGGCGGGTGATCGAATCGAGCTGGCGGCGCAGAGAGCCGATGCTCGAATCCATGTGGCCTTCGGCTTCGAGCTCGCCCAGAATTTCGCCGGCAAATTGCAGGTCACCGCCTTCCAGAGCTTTGGTCGCCCGCTGCAGGCGCGGAACCAGGCGTTGCGGATCGAAGAACTCGATGGGCTCGTTGCGCAGAGCTTTGCTCAGCGTGTCGCTGAATTCACGGGCAGAAGCAAAGCGGTGCCAGGCCTGTTTCGCCATTCCCTTGTGCACCACGCGGCTGATCGATGGGCTGACCGCAGGATTCAATTCCGACGCCGGAGGGGGAATCTGGTTCAGAATGGCGTCGACAACAGAATCGGCCCGGGCGCGCTGAAAGGGATGGCGAGCGGTCAGAGCTTCATAGCAGACCACGCTAAGAGAAAAAATGTCGGATGCCGGAGTCAGAGGCTTGAGCTCGATCTGCTCCGGCGACATGTAGAGAAGTGTCCCTTTTTGTGCGCGCGTGGTGTGCGCGTCGGTCATGTGAGCCACTCCGAAATCGATGATCTTCACCGAGTCATCTTCCATCACAAAAATGTTGCTTGGCTTCAGGTCGCGGTGAATCAGGCCTCGTTCATGCGCCGCGTGAAGGCCGCGGCAGGTCTGAGTAGTGATCTCGACGGCCCGCTCCACGGTCAGGCGATGAGTGGGCTTGCGTATGAAAGTGTCAAGCGTGGTCCCGGGCAGAAGGGGCATTACGAAATAGGGCTTCTTCTTGCCGTCCTCTTCAAACTCGCCGATATCGAAAATCTCCACGATGTTGGGGTGGCTCATGGAGGCGAGCACGTCGCACTCCTTGTAAAACAGCTGCAAAGACGCGGGATCGGGAAGATCGAGGATGGTCTTGACCGCCACCTCGCGGCGCACCACGGTGTCATAGGCGCGGTAAACCAGGCCCATGCCGCCCTGGCCGAGGATCTGCCGAACCTCATAGCGGCCGGCTAATTTCTTAGGTGAGGTGGAGCTCTCCATCACACAGGCCCCGGGGGGAGTGGAGCGCTGGTATTATCGCCGGTTTCGGCACGAAAGAACAGCTAGAAATGGGCAACGATTTGCGGGTCCAAACGGGCGTTTGAGGGATTGCGTGCGCAGGGACCTCGGAGGCGAAAAGTTACTTCGTCAGCGGAACCGGTCCCGCCGTCGCCAACACTTCTACATCGAGCCGGTCGGGATGAGGGCGATCTTCGGTGGACGGCGCTGGCGACTTCTCACCGGGCAGCACTCCGACGGCCCGATTTTTCCCGCCTTGCTTGGCTCGACGCAGGCCACTGTCGGCAAGACTCAAGACCTCTTCGTAACTCACGCTCTCGGCATCCGACGGCAGCCAGGGGAAAGCCGCCCAGCCGATGGAGCAAGTGCGGTAGAGCGCCTCGCCCGGATTACGAAGGACAAATGGGGCACCGCCCACGGCGGTAAGAACTCGCGACGCCAGGATCTCTGCCTCCCGCCGATCGGTATATCGCGACACGATCAGAAATTCCTCGCCGCCCCAGCGCAACAAGACGTCAGAATGCCGGATGGCCGAACTTATCCTCTGGGACATTTCAACCAGAACGCGGTCGCCGACGTCGTGCCCGTAGTTATCATTGATTTCCTTAAAGTTGTCGGCGTCGATCAGGTAGAAGACCAGGTCGCGAGTCCGCGGTTCGCGATGGTCGGAGTAAGAACGCAACGACTGGCTGACATCGGCCTCAATCGTCGCCGAAAAATAGCGGCGGTTGCGAATCCCGGTTAACGGATCGGTCAGGGACGCTTCTTCCAGAATGTCGTTGGCGTGTTTCAGTTCTCGGTTCAGGCGGTGGTGCTTCAGGAAGATCAGGAACGCCATGGCGAACATCGTGCCCAGGGTAAGAAGAATGCGGAAGCGCGCAACCTCTGGCGGAATCGTGTGGTCCAGCAGAGCCGAGACCGCGATCACGGGCAAGGACAGGACTGCCAGCATCGCCAGGCTCGCCACCCACGAACCATAGCTGCTCTCGCGGTGAGTTTCTTCACCCGGGCTCAGGTCCCGCCCACTGATTCCCAGCAGCGTGAAAGCCGCAAACGACGCCGTGTAGGGAATGTCATACCAGCTGCCGGCGAAATAAACTTCTCTCTCAAGGGCATTATTCAGAACGGCAAATGCGATCGCGTTGAAAACTACCGCCACCCCAAAAAAGGCGTAGAACTTTCTCCAGCGCCCCGAAGTTTGCCGCCAGAACGCCGCCAGAACAACCATGAGGATGATAGCGCCGCAGTCATAGAGCAGATCAAAGCTTCGGTCATAGTTTGACTGATTGGGCGACACATACTGCCAGCAGACCACGAAGAACACATAGATATAGAGCCACCAGAACAACAGCAGCAGGAAATCCAGAATGCCCAGCCCGCCGCTCCTCTCGGATGGGGAAAGGTGCGGCCGGAGCAGCAGGCCCGCCAGCATGGGAGCGCCAGCCTGAAATAGCAGAACGTCGGCGGGATACATTGCCGGCATCTTCATGCGAAAGAATAAGTCGAAGGCCACCCACACCAGTTGATCACTGAGCCAAAGGCTCCAACCCGTCACCTGCAGCATCCAGAACAGACGGGTACGGCCCTGCGTGGCGCGTCCGTTGGCGGCGAAAGCCAGCAGGGCCGAAAGCATCAACAAAGCGCAGGACAGATCGCTGATCGCAGTTAGAGTCAGACCGCGCGGGAGCAGCGCGCAACTGAGACCTAGCACCACCGTGATCGATATGGCAGCGCCACCCAACACTCTCGAATGAATTGGTAGTTTCAATTCTGCTCCGCGTGCAATCGTCCTGCGGCGATGCATTTCGCAGGGCTTGATCGTACTCCCGCCTGGGGATGGGCGGTACTGAAAAACGAAATCCTAGCCAACGGTGCAAGGCTCGGATCGATATGCGTTGAGTCCGGCGCTCTATGCCTTGGCGCCGGCTGAATAGTTCAAGGGATAACCCTTGGCATCGATTTCACGACGCAAGTCTTCCCAGATTTTGTCGGGGATGTCGAGGAAGACCTTGACTACCTCGGGATCAAATTGCCTTCCGGACCACTTCTTGATTTCCTCCCGCGCCGCCTCCAGAGACTGAGCCGGCCGGTAAACCCGGTCGGAAGTGATGGCGTCGAGCGTATCCGCAACCGCGAAAATCCGCGCTCCCAGCGGGATCTGTTCGCCCTTCAGACCACGGGGATACCCGGTGCCGTCGAAACGTTCCTGGTGGGAGTACACAATTTCAGACGCGTCCAACAGAAACGGAATCTTCCTTACCAACTCGTACCCGTGGTAGCAGTGTTCTTTCATGATCTCCATTTCTTTGGTGTCGAGCTTGCCCGGCTTGCGCAGGATGGCGTCGGGGATGGCAACTTTCCCGAAATCATGCAGGAAGGCGCCTCTTGCAATCACGCGAATCTGTTCGCTGGCCAGGCCCATCTGTCTTGCAATCGCAATCGTGAAAGCGGTTACGCGCTTGGAGTGGCCTTCGGTTTCCGCATCCTTCATATCGAGCGCGTCGCCCAGCGCTTCGAGCGTGATGTCATAGGAGCGTTCCAAACTGGTCATGGCCGCCTGCAGTTGATCGGTGCGGGCCTCCACCAGCGATTCCAGGTTCAACTGGTAATTGCGGTTCTCCATCTTGAGGCGGCGATTTTCCAGAGCGCGGCTCACGGTGGCCAGCAATTGTTCACGCTCAAAGGGCTTTAGCAGGTAGTCATACGCGCCATTGCGAATGGCGGTGAGCGCAACAGAAATGTCGTGCACCGCGGTAACCATCACCACCGGCATGTCCGGATACTTTTCCTTGGTGCGCTCCAGCAGCCCGATGCCGTCGAGGTCGGCCATCATCAGGTCCGAGAGCATGAGCTCGAACTCTTCGCCGAAGCTCAGCACGGCCAGCGCTTCTATGCCTGAACTCGCCTGTTTGCAAGCATATCCGGCAGATGTAAGCATTGCCGAAACGATGTCGCGGATCGGCTCTTCGTCGTCGACTACAAGAATTCGGTCCGGCATAGATTCTCTGGGAGAGTCTATCGGCGATTGTAACTCAACAACTAGGTTCCGAAAGTAATCACCCAGGTCCGGAAACTGCACTGCAAAAACGCCAGGCCGTGATATTCAAAAGGAGGAACCACCACGTCCTATTGCGATGGATTCATCCCTCTCGACCATGTGGAGTGCGGTCAGCCATTTCGGATTGAGTAGACCGACGGTAGCGGAATGGGCCCTGCTGGTGCTGCTGGGGGCCTCGCTGCTGGCGCTGCGCACTTTTCACGCCCGCTATTTCAAGATCTGGGTTCTGGGATGGGCCACGCTGGTTGTATCCCGCTTGACCAGCGATGTCTTCGCGCCCCGGATTCCGGCTGAGTATGTTCCGGTGCTGGTGCAGACTCTGTTCGTGCTGGCCGTGGGACTGCTTGCCGGCGCTCTTCTAACTTACAGCCGCGTGCGCGAGCTGATCGTGCCGCTGGCGGTGATTACTCCCGTTCTGGTTGGGTTTGCGGGCGCGCGCATTCTGCTGTGGCCGGACGCGGTGCCGTTGCGCATGGCTCTGGAAGTTGCCTACCGCGTGGTTCTGCTGGCGGCTGCGGTTTCATTGCTTCGCGGGCGCGGCGGGCGCTGGCAGATCGCTCCGTGGACTCTCGCGTTGTCTCTGCTGCTGTTGCATCTGCCTTGGGCGCCGGTCGCGATCCACATCTCAGACGGAGTATTCCTGGCCGCGGAAATTGTGCTCGGGCTGAGCATGCTGGCAATCGTGTTTGACGAGGCCGCATTGCGCACGCGCCGCCTCCATGTGGTGCAGGCTCTGACCAGCGCCTCCGCCAGCGCGCAGCAATATGGCAACCTCGTGCAAACCGCCCTGGAGGAAATGCAGCGCCTCACCCAAGCCAACGCAATGTGGTTCCGTCTGGTGGAAGGCGGACATCTGGTCGCCACCCATGCTTTGGGAGTTTCCGCCGACTTTCTGCGTGACGCCGGTTTTTCGGAAATCACCGAAGAGCTCTCGAAGAAAATGGACACCGGACAGCCCTGGGTCGCCAATACCCAGGCAGATGGACCGGAGAATCCAGTCTGCCTCGCCGCCGAACAGATCCGCCAGGTAGTGATTCTCCCCGTAGTAGGGAAGAAAGCGCCGGTGGGATTGCTGGCCCTGGGTAGTTCGCGAAACCGGCAGTGGACGCCTGAAGAGCTTGAATTTCTCCAGAGCTGCGCCCGTCAAGTTGCCACCGCAATAGAGAATTTCCGGCTGCTGGAGCAGTTGCTGCGTTCGCAGCGCCAGTGGATGAACACCTTCGATTCCGTTCACGACATCATCCTGGCCCACGATGCGGATTTCCGGGTCATCAAGGCCAATCAGGTTCTGCTCTCGCATTTGGGCCTGGCGGCTGCGGATGTGATGGGAAACAATTGCGAGTCGGTGCTGCCGCACAATGTTGGTGCATGGACCGGCTGCCCTTATTGCGCCATCGCCGGCGACGAAGACTTCATGGAGGGAGCCGACCTCTGTTTTGGCGGTTTCGCCGTGGTTTCTACTTCGTCCTATACCGAGCAGGGCAGTCCGCAGAAGGGAACCATCCACGTAGTTCGAGACATTACCGACCGGCGCTCGGCGGAAGAAAAATACCGGCTGCTGTTTGAACAGGTACAGGAAGGCGTGTATGTGGCCACGCCCGACGGACAACTTCTCGACTGCAACGACGCCCTCGTGCACATGCTCGGTTACCCCACGCGCGAAGATCTGATGGCCGTGAACCTGGATTCCGACATCTGCGTCGATGCTGCCCAGCGCGAAGCCTTCCGCAAAGAAATCGAAACCCACAACTACGTGCGCAATTTTGAAGTCACGCTGCGGCGCAAAGATGGAACCCTGTTGCTGGCGTCAGAGAGCAGCTTCGCCACGCGCGACGGTACGGGAAACATCGAGCGCTATCAGGGCTTCGTGCTCGATGTGACCGAGAAGCGCCGCGCCGAAGACGATATGCGCCGGCGTAATCGCGAACTGAATGCACTGAACGCCATGGCTGTGGTGGCGACACAGTCGTTCGACCTGGACGAAATTCTGAACCTCACTCTGCGGCAGGTGGTCTCATTATTCGGCGCTGAGAGTGGTTCGGTTTATCTCTCCGATACGGATGCTCCCACCTACCGGCGTCGGGCCTCCTGGGGGCCGCGGAGCCGCGACAAGGCGCGTCCGGCGGAGATTTCTTTTCCTGACGGTTTCGGCGATCTGCTCATGCGCTCGCGCACCGAAGTGGTAACCGCGGAATACTTGCCGCATTTGCCCTCGAATGTTGCCGAGTTCATTGGTTCCGATCCCGAGCGCTCCTGGATCTGGGTTCTGTTCTGGGGCAAAGACAGCCCCATCGGCATCATGGGCCTTTGCAGCCATCAGGGACACGAATATTCCAGCAACGAAGAAAACCTTATGGTCGCGATCAGCCGGCAGCTGGCCACGACCATCGAAAAAGTTCGCCT
>DATDGM010000097.1:0-15139 GCA_036522075.1 Candidatus Sulfotelmatobacter sp. | reverse complement strand
GTAAGTTCGAAACGAAGTGTGCCGGGTTGGGCATGAAGTCAGAAAGAAAACTCACGAACCCAGAAATTCAGACGCTCAACATCAATGACAAACAGAAAGAAAATAACCGAATCCATCAATTTTTCAGCAGCCTGCTAGACGTCCGGGAATGCAGGAGAGGACAGTACCCATGCCAAGCCCGACTGTTTCCTTAAGAGCTTCGACAAGCGGCAGTTCCTTCTGGTCAAGCGAGGGGTCTTCCGAGATTACGAAAACGATACTTGGAGAATGTCGTTTCTGCAATTCAAGAGCGATGTTATCGACAAAGAGTCTGTCACTCGGAATGGGCAAACGGAACTGGGGATCGAAATCCTTGAAGTGCGCTAGTTGACTGGTGAACTTTCGGCGCAAACGTGGCTGAGAAAGAATCTCGCGGTATCGGTCGCGTTTGGTCTTCACCACAAACGCGATCAGTGATTGCTCGTGCATCAGTTCGCGTCCTGCAATGCAGGCTCCCAGACGTACTTCCCAGTCCGGTCGATATAACCGTGCTTCCCATCCTTGGTCACGACGTACGCTAACCCGTTCTTAAAACTCTCGACGTGGTTATATTCACGGGGAGGGATCACCATCTCGCCACCCTTGTCGATATAACCCCATTTGCCGTTGACTGACACCGCAGCCAATCCTTCCGAGAAACCGAACGTCAGGTCAAATTTCGGGGAAATCACAGCCTTGCCAGATCGGTCGATGAATCCGTACTTGCTGCCAAACTTCCAGCGTGCGAGACCGTCCTCGAAGTCTCCCCACACTGTTGCGCAGTCCTTCTCACCATCTGCAACCGGAGGCTTGAGAACGAACGCCCCGGAGCGGTCAACGAAACCGCATGGAGGAGTTCGGTTCACTGGCGCAAGCCCGCCCTTGAACGAACTCGCCCAGTTAAAAGTCGCTGGGACGACCATTGTTCCTGACTTGTCGATGAAGCCCCACTGATCACCTCGCTTGTCCACAGCGACTGCTGCAAGACCTTCCGAGAATGGGTACACATAGGAGTACTTTGGTGGGATGCGTATTGCCGAAGTCTTGGCATTGGACATCGACAAACACATCTCGTCGGATTGCAGAGTCATTAAGGTACGCGGACAAGTGAAAGGAAGCAAAATCGTTTCGTTTTTGAAGACCGACGCCGCGTACCGAGATGTAGACCTGTGCCCGGAAGTCGCGGAACTTCTCAAGAAGTACATCGGCAATCGCCATGGTTTGCTGTTTCCCTCAGAGACTGGAAAGACGCCGATGTCCTATGCAAACGTACGGAACCGCTCACTTCACCCAAAGCTGGTGAAGCTCGGACTCTACACGCCGGGGGCGGCGATGCACTGCTATCGCCGTTTCCGGTCAGCCGTGCTAACGAAAGATGGGTGCCCTGAAGACCTGAGAAAGTTCTGGCTGGGACATGTGAACCCTGACATCAGCGACGAATACGCCGAGCAGTTGTTGGAGGACATCGAGCGCCGTCAGGCAGTTGCGGCAAGAATTGGAGTGGGCTTCGAGATTCCCGAACCGTCTTCTGTACCCAATGTACCCAAAACCACGGAACCGCGAGCAATCTCGGTTGCCGCGTTAAACGCTTGTGAATGAAGAGGAAAGTGGTGCGCCCTGAGAGATTCGAACTCCCGACCTTCTGGTTCGTAGCCAGACGCTCTATCCAGCTGAGCTAAGGGCGCGGGTGGCAGTGGAAGGGGAAAACCGCAATTGATTATAGCGAAAGTTGCGGGTTCATGAAAGCGTGGGAGCTTAGCTCTTGCGCTTAGCTCTTGCTCTTAGCTCTTAGCTTTTGGCGGTTGGCTGAATGCCTGCAACAAACGGCTTCGTTGTTTTTCTGAAGAGTGTCGGAGCGCGGTCCGGCAGGTTGAGACGCGGTTGTTTCTTTCCGGCCTGGATGGGTTTTTAAGAAAAAATCCTCACTTCTCGCACAAAAGGCGCGCGAGAAATGGTGCACTCCGTCTTAGGTAGGAGGCCAAGGGCGAGGAGCTGAGACCGGAGCTTACTTCGCACAGAAGCAGGTCGCAGGTTGGTTAACTCCCGTGCGCGGGGCTTCTGGTAAGCTGGCTCAGCCCTGTTGTTCCTTGTCGTTGCAGTCCTTGATGTTCTGCCGGAGTGCTGCTCCTGGAAGGCAACGTACGCGCCATGTCGAAGGACATTCAGCAAGATCTGTCCACACTGTCGGCGGCCAAGCACGGGTTGATTTATTTGACGGCCAACGATTGGGCCCTGATCGCAGATAAGGCGGTCCGCAAGAATTTCGAGAAAGGCGCCACGCTGGTTGCGGAAGGCAAACTCACCAACGGCGTCTATCTGATCGTGAAAGGCAGCGCGCGGGCGGAGATTCCGCGGCGGGTCACGTTTCCTGCGATTGGGGCGGGCGAAGTTTGCGGGGAGATCTCGTTTCTGGACGAGCTGCCGGCCAGCGCCAGCGTAGTGGCGCTGGAGCCGGTGGAAGCCTATTTTCTGGATCGCCCGACCTTGCAAGCCCTATTCGAACTGTTCCCTCACCTGGCTTCGAGGTTTTACCGGTCGCTCGCGGCGAATTTGGCGCGGCGGCTGCGGCATCTGATTGGGCCAGCGTCGGTGCCAATGCTGAAGAAATAGTGGCCCGTGGCCGGTGGCCCGTGGTCGGCAAAAACGCCGAGTCTCAGGGCGTTTCCTTACTGAGTCACGCACTGGCCACCTTCCGCTGAAATTAAGAGCGCCTCGAGACTCTTGCGAGTCTCGAGGCGCCCGAACAGCCCTCCCCCAGAACTGCTCGATTGCTACCTTATCCCGAAGGCCGTGGTTTCGAAATTCCACTTCAGTGCCATCGCGTGGCACCGGCCGGCCATGGGCTGTGCGCTGCCGGAGGGCGGGTTCGGGGGGAATCAAGATTGGTACGACGCAATGGGGTTTAGCTTGTGTGCATTGCTTTGCAGTTTCCCGCGGTTGCACAGAGGCGTGGGGTGTCCGCTAAGTATAGATATATCAATACGTTACATATAGTCTCAATTTGGAACCTGACATGCACCTGTAGCCTCGGTTTGTTCTGTGGATTGTGCGCCGCTGAGTGGGGCACTTTGAGCCAGAGGTTTCGATCCCGGGAGGAAGAGCACGTTATGAGACGCATACTCTTTGTGGCACTGCTGGCTTTGGCTTTGCCGATGGCGGCGTTTGCAAACAGCACAAGTACGGATTTTGTCGCCATCAGTGGTCCTGGCTCTCTTGTAGGTATTGGCGGAACAGGCAGTACCTTCGGCGGTTCTTCCACAATTATCGGAGCGCTTGGGTACGACGGCAGGGGCATCATAACGGGCGCCGACATGGGGACCCTCAGCTTCACCACAGGGGGATTGCTGAGCCACTCGGGCAACCTTTTTACCTACGCCGGCGGTGGCACGTTCACTATTTCAGGGAGCGGCGCGGGGCTTCCGAGCGGCGTGCTGTTTAGCGGAACATTTAGCGGCAAGGTGACGGTAGAAATGTTCAGCAATGGCGGTTACGGACTGGTTTGCGAACCACTTGAATTTGGGGGATGCTCGGTGAACGGCACATGGTCTAACGGGCAAAAGGCAAGCGGCGGGTTCGCCCTAAGCTCTGACAGCAGCGGACTTTTTGCTTATGTCAACCTCCAGACCCCCGTGGTGCCGGAGCCCGGAACGCTTAGCCTGTTGGGCACGGGATTGTTGGGATTGGGTATGGTGGTTCGTCGCAAGCTTAGAGTCTGAAGCGCTTCCGAACTCAAGTTATCGTGAAAAGCCCCGCTGGACGCGGGGCTTTTTCATTTTGGGAGGGAATTCCGCCGGCCGGGCTAGCGGGCGATTACCGCAGTAACGAACGCGGGGGGATTACCGTTGACCTGTCTCGTGGGCATCCTTAGATTGGGCAGCAGGGGGATATGATGAAGGATATCCATGAGGTACTCCGGCAAAAGCAGGCGAAGTACGCTCAGCTGGGCAAGCAGATCGAAATGTTGCAGCAGGCTGCGGAAAAGCTGCGCGAAGTGGCTCCCTTGCTCGCTGAAAACGACGACGAAGACAACGCGGTACTGGCAGAAGTGGACGATTTGACGACCGAGGCGATGGCGGCCAAAGCGGGCGCTTCCTCGAGCGGCCCAAGCAAGGCGGCGCGTCCGGCCGCACCGCGCTGGCCGTAGCTGCGGCGCGGGCAAGTCTGATTCAGATCTTCCTTACGCTAGCTCGGTGAATCCTGATCTGATCCGACCCGAAAGCCTGGTCGAAGCAGTTCCGGTGAATGCAGGTGCCACGAGGGCGGTGCAGCTATGGCGAGTGGCAATAAACCCAGGCCCGCAGGGGATGTGAGATCTCAGGAATGAATCTTCAGGCGCTAATGGTCTCGACCGACGACGCAGCTTCCGAGCTGCTCGGCCGAGTGCTGCCCAATTTTGGCATCTGCGTGGAGCGTTTCAGCGATCCGGAAACGGCGCTGGCGCGTCTTCATCAGCAGAAGTTTGATGCGATCGTGCTGGATTTTGACGATCCCGAACTGGCGAATAAAGTTCACCAGCAGGCACGCGAGTTGGGATCGGGCAGTTCTCCGCTGACCGTGGCCCTGGTGGCCGACCCGTCCAAAGTTCGCGCCATTCTGAGCGCGGGCTCGCATTTCGTTCTCTACAAGCCCATTTCGGAGGCACAGGCACGGGCTGGATTGCGCGCGGCCGCGGCTTTGTTGAATCGCGAGCGGCGGCGTGCGTTCCGGGTTCCGGTGCAGGCTCCAGTGGAGCTGACGCTGCCCGACGAACGAAAGATCGAAGGCATTCTTCTCGACCTGAGCGAAACCGGCATGGACGTGCTCACGGCGGAAACGCATTTTCCGGGAGCGCTGCTGGCGTTCCGTTTCGTGTTGCCGGATGGCGGGCTGGAAGTGCACGCGCACGGGCAAGTGGCGTGGGCCAATCCCAACGGCCAAAACGGAGTTCACTTTGTCGATATGGAAGATTCGGTGAAGGAGGAGCTGAAGAAATGGCTGCAAGCGGCGGCGAGCAGCATGGGCGGCGAGCCGAACGAAGCGGTTCCGCACTGCAAGCTCACCGATCTTAGCCTGGGCGGATGCTACGTGGAAAGCGATGCGCCGTTTCCGGAGCGCTCGATGGTCGACCTGTGCTTCAAGACCGGCGAGATGGAAGTGCACACCGAGGGCATGGTGCGGGTGACGCATCCGGGGCATGGCATGGGCCTGGAGTTTCCTTCACGCACTTCCGAACAGCGCGCCCAGGTGGAGAATCTGATTAATTTTCTGCGCAGCTCAGCTGATCGCACGCCGGAGCTTTATGTTTCGCCGCGTGCCCTGGTGGCCGATCTCGCGCAATTTGAACATCCTGAAGCTGCCGCGGGAGGGCCCGCCGAGGAACTGGAAGATCTTTTGCTGGAACTGGTGCGGCGCGGGACGACTCTGCAGCAGGACGCATTCGTGCAAGAACTGCGGCGGCAGCGCTCGCCGGAAGAAGCGTCAGTTTAGGCTCGGTTCCGGTTCACTACCTCATTCTTCTTACGTCATTCTTCTTACCTCATTCTTCTTACCTCATTCTTCTTACCTCGTTCTTCTCTCGCCTTCTTCATTCCCGTTCAACGCTCTCGCTCCTGACGCGATGATTCTTTCTGCGTTGCGGGACGCTGCGTTTTCTAGACGAAAGCCTCCCGCGGAATTTTGGGGGAAGGAGTCGATCGCTGGGCGGCGGACGAGAACAAGGATGGGTGCGGGTGCGAGAGGCTTCGGCGATGCAGTTGCAAAGAGTCGAAGAACCCGAGCCCCGTCTCAGGCGCGGGCTCCTCGATCTTTGGTCTGTACCACCCCAGTACGAGAAAGATATTCGATCTGCATTGAGCGAAGATTTCAGCCATGTTAAATCTCGGTTAAATATAGACTCGGAGCAGTGGGAAACTAGCTCACAGGAAACAATCCTCAGGAAGAGAATAATTTTCTGGCTGCCGCTCGAACAGAAGATCGAACCACTCCCGCCGAGATGCAGACATCGCCGGTGCTGAGAGCGACGGCCGACACGCCGCGACTGCTCGGATTACCCCTGCTGATCATTTCAGCAGTCGCCTTCGCCGCAGAGATTCCTTTCTTTTTCTTCGGGACGCCGTCCGGCCATGACGTGGAATTTCATCTTTATTCGTGGCTCGAGGTGGTGGCGCAGTGGAAGCAAGGGATCGTATATCCGCGATGGGCGGCGCTGGCGCACTTCGGGTATGGCGAGCCCCGGTTTGTGTTTTATCCGCCTGCGTCGTGGGCCTTGGGCGGCGTCCTGACCGCGATTTTTCCCTGGACGCTGACGGCCGATATTTACATCTGGGTTGTGCTCGTGGCGGCGGGCGCGGCGATGTTTGCGCTGGTGCGGCAGTGGCTGCCGCGCCGCGACGCCATTTTCGCGGCGGCGTTTTACGCGGTGAATCCCTATCATTTGGTTGTGGTTTACTGGCGCAGTGCTTTTGCTGAATTGTTAGCCAGCTGCGTGTTGCCGTTGCTGCTGCTCTTCCTGCTTAGGGCCGCAGCCGGCAACCGGCGAGTCATCGCTCCCCTCGGGCTGCTGCTGGCGCTGTCCTGGCTGATAAACGCGCCTGCCGCGGTGATGATCCACTACTCGTTCGCCTTGCTGATCGTCGCGCTGGCCTGGCAGCGGCGGGCTCCGCAGCTTTTGCTGGTGGGTGGCGCGGCGGTCGTACTTGGCGCTTGCCTTTCCGCTTTTTACCTGCTGCCTGCGATTTACGAACAACGGTGGGTCAACATTGCGGAAGCGATCTCGGCGGGATCGCGGCCGCTGGATAATTTTCTTTTCATTCGCACCACCGATGCCGAGCACGACGCGTTCAACCATCTCATTTCGTGGCTGGCGGTGGCCGAAATTTGTGTAGTCGTGATTGCGGCTTGGGCAGCGCGGTCGCTGCGGAAGAGCAATCGCGAATTGTGGAATACCCTGGCGGCGTGGGCGGTCGGGTGTACCGTTCTGCTGCTCCCGGTCTCGCCGTTGATCTGGAAATTTGCTCCGAAACTTCGCTTCATGCAATTTCCCTGGCGCTGGCTGTTGTGTTTGAGTTTCGTCTTGACGTTGTTTGTGGCAATCGGTTTGCGGCGATGGCCGGCGCGGGCGTTGGTCTGCTGCGGCTTCTTGCTGCTCATCGTTTTCAGCGCTTATCGCATCCAGCGTCCGTGGTGGGAGGACGCCGACGATCTGCAGGAAGTGCGGGACAACATGGCGACCGGCGCGGGTTATGAAGGCACCGATGAATACACGCCCACAGGGGCAGACGCTTCTGCGATCGACAAGCTAGCGAGGGGCGTAACCGTAGATGGGCCCGAACATGCGGCGATCCACGTGCTGCAGTGGAACGCGGAAGCGAAATTGTTCACTGCGGAAATGTCCGCGCCGGGGCGGCTGGCATTGCACTTGTTCGCCTACCCGGCGTGGAAAGTGGAAGTCAACGGACGCGCCGTTGCGGCGGGCACGCGCGAGGGGATCGGCCAGATGCTGGTACCGGTGGAAGCCGGGACGAACCGCGTGCAGATTACGTTTGCGCGCACGTGGGACCGCAGCTTGGGCGGTTGGATTTCGCTTGTGGCCGCATTGGGCCTGGTTTTGTGGATTCTGCGGTTGCGCGGATTTGTGGCGCGCACGCTTGCTTAACGACTTAATTTTCTCGTATCCTCTGTGGTCCTCAGTGTCCTCTGTGGTTATTCTTGGTTCTGACTGAATGCGGCGAATCCTTATCGCGACTTCGAACCCGGGCAAGCTGCGCGACTTTGCAGGTGCGGCTGCAGGCCATGGCGTGGAGATTGCGGGAATCCCAGGTTTCTCTTCCCTGCCGTCGGTTGTCGAAGATGGCGACACCTTCGAAGCCAACGCGCGGAAGAAGGCGGACAGCTACAGTCTGCACGTTCCTGGGGAAATTGTGGTGGCCGACGATTCGGGCCTGGAAGTGGATGCGCTCAACGGCGCGCCGGGCGTGCACTCCGCGCGCTATGCGGCTCCCCAGTTGCTGGGAACCGAGCCGCACGAAGCGGGCGCGAACACAGATGACCTCGCCAACAATGCGCGCGTGTTACACGAGCTCGAGCTGAAGAATGTTCCCGCGGCCGAGCGAACGGCGAGGTTTGTGTGTGTGCTGGCCGCTGCCCGCGACGCGAAGACGCTAGCGACGTTTCGCGGCGCGGCTGAGGGAATGATTCTTGACGAACCTCGTGGGGCAAACGGTTTTGGATACGATCCGCTGTTTTATTTCCCGCAGATTGGGAAGACTTTCGCAGAGCTTAGCGCGGAAGAAAAATCGAAGTACAGCCATCGTGGAGCGGCGTTCCAGGAGTTGCTGAAATGGTTCGACACCGGCGGCGAAGACTCAGGCAAACGACGGTAAGAGCGACTCGCTCCGTCATTCGAATGGGTTTGGCGGCGAATCGTCGGCAGCGAATCGTCGGCGGCCCAGACTGCGTACCACTACTTATCATCTTCACGTTCCTTGACTTCGCTTCTCTTGCAGCCCGATAATGAAAAGTTATTTTGCCGCTGTGGAACGTATAAGCGGATGCGGCACCCGCAAGAAATCAGTAATCATTCAGCAATCATAAGGAGCGTTTCGTGGCGTCGGCCAGTTCTGCCCCCAGTCAGGCTGCAACGCATGTCGTAGCGCCGTTGCGCGCCGGTCAGGGGATCTCGTTTGTGTTGCGGCGACTGCATTCCCTCTCAGGGATTATTCCGGTCGGCGCATTTCTGTTCGAGCACATTCTGATTTCGAACGCCACCGCGATCGGCATTCATGGGCCGGAGTCCTACGCCCGGCAAGTGAGTTTCCTGGCGAATCTGCCGCTGGTATTTTTCCTCGAACTGTTTGGCATCTGGATACCCATCGCGTTCCACGCTCTCTACGGTTTCTATATTTGGTATCGCGGCGAAGGGAATGTGGTTGAGTATCCCTGGACCGGCAACTGGATGTACACCGCGCAGCGTTGGACCGGAGGCATCGCCTTCGTTTACATCGTGTGGCACACCTGGACGATGCGGTTTACCGGCATCGATCTGCACGAACATCCGATGGCGTCGTTCGGCAAAGTGCAAATGGAAGTGCTGCAGACGCCGCTATTCCTGTTCTACGTGGTGGGCCTGATCGCAGCATCGTGGCACTTCGCCTATGGAATCTGGTTATTCTCCGCGAAGTGGGGGATCGTTTCCGGGGCGAAGGCGCAGAAACGCTTCCTGGCGGTGTGTTTGGCATTCTTCTTTTTGCTGAGCGGAGTGGGACTGGCGAGCCTGGCATCGTTCCGTTCGCATGCGCCCGAGCAGACGGAGCCCGGCATCTCGACGAAGAACCTGCATCACAGGACAACCGGTACGGAACAAGCAGCAAGCGCCGTACACCCGGCGCCTAAATAAGTCTGAAATGCAGCTAACCGCGGATCTAAGAGACGGGACCGAATAAGAAATGGCAGCAGCTCCCAAAATTATTGTCGTAGGCGGCGGACTGGCCGGGCTCTCGGCGGTGATCAAGATCGCCGAGATGGGCGGCAACGTCGATTTGTTTTCGATCGTCCCGGTCAAGCGATCGCACTCCGTCTGCGCCCAGGGCGGCATCAACGCGGCCAAGAATCTGAAGGGCGAGGGTGATTCCACGTGGCAGCATTTTGACGACACGGTTTTCGGCGGAGATTTCCTGGCGAATCAGCCGCCAGTCAAAGATATGTGCGAGGCGGCGCCGGGCATCATCGATCTGCTCGACCGCATGGGCGTTCCGTTCAACCGCACGCCGGAAGGACTTCTCGATTTTCGCCGTTTCGGCGGCACTTTATATAACCGCACGGCATTCGCCGGGGCCACGACCGGGCAGCAGTTGCTCTACGCGCTCGACGAACAAGTCCGGCGCTATGAGTCCGAAGGGAAAGTAAAGAAGTATGAGCACTGGGAGTTTCTCTCCGCGGTGCTCGACGGAAACCGCGTATGCCGCGGCATTTGCGCCATGGATTTGCACTCGATGGAAGTGCGGACGTTCCCTGCCGATGCCCTCATTATCGCGACCGGCGGGATTGGCGCCATCTTCGGCAAGTCAACGAATTCGGTGGTGTGCACCGGCTCGGCGCAGTCGGCGCTTTATCAGCAGGGGTGTTATTACGCCAACGGCGAGTTTATTCAAGTTCACCCAACTTCGATCCCGGGCGAGGACAAGCTGCGACTGATGTCGGAATCGGCGCGCGGCGAAGGCGGACGAGTTTGGGTTCCAAAGACGGCGGGCGATAAGCGCGACGCGAAATCGATTCCGGAAAAAGACCGTTGGTATTTTCTGGAAGAATGGTATCCCAAGTACGGCAACCTGGTGCCGCGCGACGTGGCTACGCGGGCAATTTTTAAAGTGGTGTACGAATACAACCTGGGCATCGATGGCAAGCCGATGGTGTATCTCGACCTGACCCACATCGACCGCAAGATTCTCGATAAGAAATTGGAAGGCATTCTCGAGATTTACGAGAAATTTGTGGGCGACGATCCGCGCGATACGCCGATGAAGATTTTTCCCGGCATGCACTACACCATGGGCGGGCTGTGGGTTGACTTCAAGCAGGCCACGAATATTGCTGGCATCTTCGCGGCGGGCGAGTGCGAGTACCAGTATCACGGCGCGAATCGACTGGGCGCGAATTCGTTGGTTTCCTGTATTTACGGCGGGAGCATCGCCGGACCGAATGCGGTGAAATATGCACGCGGGCTGCAGGCGGTCGCCGACGGCAATGGCTGCTTCGAGGCCGAGAAGAAAAAGCAGGAATCGAGCAACGCCCTGCTCATGAACAACCAGGGCACGGAGAATCCTTTCCGGCTGTGGCGTGAATTGGGTGAGTTGATGACCAAAGATTGCACGGTTATCCGCTACAACAAGAATCTCATGCAAACCGATGCGACACTGGTGGAGTTGCTTGAACGCTTCCGCAAGGTGAATCTGAGTGACCGCACGCAGTGGGCAAATACGAGCGTGGTGTTTACCCGGCAGCTTTACAACATGCTGCAGTTGGCCCGCGTGGTGGCGCAGGGCGCGCGGTTGCGCGACGAATCCCGCGGAGCGCATTACAAGCCTGACTTCCCCGAGCGCGACGACAAGAATTTCCTGAAGACGACGAAAGCATATTTCGCCCCGGATGCGGACGAGCCGAAGTTTGAGTTTGAGCCGGTGGATACGTCGTTGATTCCGCCGCGGGCGAGGAAATATTGATGCATTCGGGAACCGGGAAGGGCACGAGTTTTACAGAATGGCCAACAATAAATCCGTAATCATCAAGATCAAGCGCCAAAGCACTCCCACTTCCGCCTCCCACTGGGAGGAGTTCGAGCTTCCCTACCATCCGGGCATGAACGTGATTTCCTCGCTGATGGAGATCGCCGCCAATCCCGTCACTCGCGACGGCAAAGCGACTTCGCCGATTACGTACGATTCGAATTGCCTGGAAGAAGTCTGTGGATCTTGTGCCATGCTCATCAACGGACGCGCCCGCATGGCCTGCTCCGCTCTCATCGATAATCTCGAGCGGCCGATTCGGCTCGAACCGTTTTCTAAGTTCCCGGTCGTCCGCGACCTGGCCGTGGACCGCAATGTGATCTTTGAAAACCTTAAGGCGGTAAAAGCCTGGGTGCCCATCGATGGCACTTACGACCTCGGTCCCGGCCCGCGAATGTCGGCCCAGGAACAGGAAGTCGCCTATCCTATTTCGCGCTGCATTTCCTGTTGCTGCTGCATGGAGGCGTGTCCGCAATTCAATGAAGACACCGGCTTCGTGGGCGCGGCTACGATTGCACAGGTGCGACTATTTAATACTCATCCCACGGGGCAAGCCTTGAAGAACGAGCGGCTGGCTGCGCTGATGGGCGATGGCGGCATTCAGGAATGTGGTTACGCGCAGAATTGTGTGGAAGTTTGCCCCAAGGATATTCCGCTGACCAAGGCAATTTCCGAGGTTGGCGGCGAAGTGATGAAACAAGCGATCGGTGACCTTTTGCGGCGCTGATTTGCGTCACTTTGCGCATGCCTGTGCGCTCCTGTTTTGACTCAGAGACGCCAAAGTCTTCTCTGTACGGCAGATAGGTCTATTCCACCAAAGGCGCCAAATGGCCCTCCAGATGCCGCTGGTAGGGCATGCCTCACGCGTTACGAATGGGGCGAGTAACCAGCAGTAACCAGCCGTTTGGGGTATGGATTTTGGTACGGCGGTAATGGGACCATGGCAGTATCTGATTTGAGGGCTTGACACCGTAGGTTAGAATGTCCCAACGTACGGCGGCTGTACCGGAAAACTTGAGGCCACTTCGTTGAAACAAAAAACACAATTCTGGCTCGCGGTTGCTTCCTTGGCACTGCTGGGCAGCCCTTTGTTTGCTGCCAGCCCCACGAATTTGCACCGCCCGGTTCATCGCCGGCGGCAGGTGCGGTCGTTAAAGTGGAACCCCATGTTCCGGCCCTCGCATCAATCTTTGCTGGTGCAGAATGCCGAAATCGACCGCATGGAATTGCCCCGCATTCAAGACGACGCCGAACTCGAACATCTGAAGTCGATTGAAGCTCTGGTGCCGATTCGCATTAGCGAATCGTTGCGCTTCGATCCACGCCTGGATCCTACGCGGCGCTTTAGCCGCCCCTGGACGCGCGATTTTACGGAAGACATTGGCCAGGCCTACTATCACCGCTTTCATGAGCAGATTCAGGTGAACTCCGCCGTTCGCACCGTGAAGGTGCAGAAAAAACTGCGCCGCCACAATCGCAACGCGGCCCCGGCCGATGGCGATACCGCTTCTTCGCATCTGGCGGGCGTCACCGTCGACCTGCAACGCCGCGGCATGACCAAGGAACAAGTGAAGTGGATGGAACACTACCTGTTCTACATGAAGTCCCTGGGCCTGGTGGAACCGGAAGAAGAACGCCACCAGTGGGTGTTCCACATCATGGTCTCCGGCCACTATTCAGAGTGGCGCGAGACGCAGAATATTGTTCCGCTGGAAAAAATGGAACGGCCCGCGAGCGTCGGGACCGACAGCAAGAACGTTCCCGAGCCCGACCACACGCTGGACTCTGTTTTGAATGTGCAAATCCTGGCTTTGAACCAACCTGAGTAAGTTTCCGGGAGGGTGATGCTGAGGGAGGATTGAGCTTCGCCAAGCGACGCTCAACCGCAGTCGAAGCATCCCCACCGGCAGCAATTTTCCCACGAAATCCTGGCATCCCAATTTCTGGCGCCTTCTTAGGCGAAGAGTAGGTCTTAACCGGTTCCACACCGACCTGCGTTCCGCTAGAATTCGCTGCATGCGCCGTTCTCGTCTGCCAACTTTCCCTTCTCGAGCAAATCGCGTGACCACGCAGGGGAGGTCGCCACAGTGATCGTCCTGATGGCCGGGCTTCCCGGCAGCGGTAAGACCGCGCTTGCCCGCGAACTGGCCGCCCAGACCCTAGGCCGTGTGCTCAGCAAAGATGAAATTCGTCATGCGATATTTTCCGCCGAGGAAATCGAATACTCTCCACAGCAAGACGATCTGTGTGTCGAGATCATGCTCAAAGTCGCCGGCCAGTTGCTCTCGAAGAATTCGGCACGCATGATATTTCTCGACGGCCGCCCGTTCTCACGCCGCTACCAAATCGAAAACGTGCTGACCGTGGCCGCTTCCCTGCACGAACCGTGGCGAATCATAGAATGCGTGTGCTCCGAAGAAACCGCGCGGCAGCGGTTGGGAGCGGACGCCGCGACCAGGGTTCATTCCGCGGGCAATCGCGACTACGGCTTGTACCTTGAAGTGAAGTCGCGCTTCGAAGCGATCACGCGGCCCAAAACAGTGATCGATACGGATGAGCCGCTCGAAGCCTGCGTGGCGAAGGCGCTTGCCGCCCTGCGCTGAACGCGCCTCGGTATCTCCTTGGGGTGGTGGACTAGCTCGTTTCTCACATGACGGCGTCATCCTGAACGCAGCCGCTCTTCAGGCGGAGCGAAGGACCTCCGCTTATCCGGCCTCGGATGCAAGGCAAACAGCCTATCGTTTCCGCAGCTGCTGCCTATACAATCGGTGACTTGCCCCTATCGACGGCAAAACTTCTATGACCCAACTTCGAATTCTGCTGCTGTCATTCCTGACGTTTCTGACTCTATTCGCTCGCGCCCAGAGCCCGGGGCCAACCGCAAATTCCGATGGCGCCGGCGCGCCGGTCAGCGCCAAGGCCCGGGCTCTACACGACTCTGCCCTCGTCATCGACACACATGCCGACACGCCGCAGCGTTTTCTCGATGAGAATTTCGATATCGGCTCGACCGACCCCAATGATATTGGCCATATCAGCCTCGACAAGGCAAAGCGCGGCAACCTGGGAGCAGAATTCTTTTCCATCTGGGTCGATCCTGAAACCAACCAGGGACATTTTGCTCGCCACACCTTCGATCTCATCGACTCCGTCTACGAACAGGCGGCGCGGCATCCCGACCGCATGATGATGGCATTCTCCGTGGCCGATATCGAGCGCGCGCACAAAGAACATAAGCTGGCCGCGTGCATGGGCATTGAAGGCGGGCACTCGATCGAGAACGATATGCACCTGTTGCGCGACTACTACCGTCTCGGCGTACGCTACATGACCCTAAGCTGGTCGAATACCAATGAGTGGGCGGATTCTTCGGGCGACATCAACGATCCGAATGTGCAGCACCACAACGGGCTCACTGACTTTGGCAAGCAGGTGGTTCTCGAGATGAACCGTCTCGGCATGATGGTGGATATTTCTCACGTCGCCGACAAGACTTTCTTGGACGCCATCGCCACCACGAAGGCGCCTGTGATTGCTTCACACTCATCGGCGCGCGCTCTCACCAACGCGCCCCGCAACATGACCGACGAGATGCTGCAGGCCGTGGCCAAGAACGGCGGCGTGGTGCAGGTTAACTTTTTCAGCGGCTTCGATGACCAGAACTTTCTCAACGCCCTGAACGCGCAGGCCAAAGAAAAGGCCGCCGCCATGGATGCTTACACGGCCCAACTCAAGGCCGAGGGCAAGCCCATCAACTACATCGAGCTCAACCGCATGGACCGCGAGTGGATGGGCAAGATTCCGCGCCCGCCGTTGAAGTCTCTCATCGACCATATCGATCACATCGCAAAAGTTGCCGGAAT
>DATDGM010000096.1:0-27867 GCA_036522075.1 Candidatus Sulfotelmatobacter sp. | reverse complement strand
CGCGGACTGAATCGGGCGAACTGGCCGATGCGGTTAAAGGCGCCGGCAGTGGCTCCGGCGGCTACGGCACTGGGAGCTGCGACGGAGGGTCCGCGCGTGCTGCCCGGAACCTACACCGTGAAGATGACGAAGGGAGATCACGTTTATAGCGAGCAACTGAATGTGGTGCTCGATCCGCGGGCGAAGTACACGGTGGAAGACCGCAAGGCACAGTTTGAGCTGGAGATGAAGGTTTACCGGCAGATCGAACACATGACCTACGCGGTCAGCGCGATTGAGGGAGTGCGCAACGCGGCCTATGACCGCGCCGGCAAGATGGGAGCGAAGGATAAGCTGCGCGGGCAATTGCAGGATCTCTCGGCGAAGTGCGATGAATTGCGTTCCAAAATTGTGGCCACCAAAGAGGGCGGTATGGTGACGGGCGAGGAACGCATTCGAGAGTTGCTCGGCCAGCTTTATGGCGATATTGACGACTACGACGGGCGGCCGACCGACGACCAGGCCGCCCGCAGTGAATCTCTGGGACACGAACTAGACGACGTAGTGGCGGATTTTAACAAGGCGACGGAGGGGGTGCTGCCGGCGATTAATGCGGGGTTGAAGAAGAAGAAGCTGGAGGCGATCACAGTGCTCCCGGAGGAAGATTGGCGGAAGAAGCGCGAAGCGGAGTCTGGTATGAGTTCGGGAGCGGCGATGCAGGCGGCTGCTGGGCGATGGGAGAGAGATTAAAGCTTTTAACCGCTGAGTTCGCAGGGAAAAAGACGCTGAGGCCGCAGAGAAACCCTTCACGGCCGGAGTTGCTCCTGCTTTGGCCGTGGTGGATCGGTGGCATCTCGCACAGAAAAATCGAAGCAGCTTTATCACCGGGACGCTCGGGCTGCTGATTGAGGGCAGCAGTTCTTCGTCGCGCGGTCCTGCGAATTATGGCGAATACCCGCTGTTCATGCAGCGCGGAAGCGGCTCGCGGATCTGGGACGCCGACGGCAATGAATACATCGATTGGATGATGGGATTCGGGGCGCTGCCACTGGGGCACGCGCATCCAGACGTGACGCGCGCCATCGCGGATGGCGCGGCGAGCGGCGCGCATTTTGCCACAGCCACAGAAATTGAGATTGAAGTGGCGGAACTGCTGCGCGGAATTATTCCTAACGCTGAACGGATTCGTTTCGCCAATACCGGCACAGAGGCGGTGATGGCCGCGCTGCGGCTGGCTCGCGGATATACCGGCCGGCCAAAGATTCTGAAATTCGAAGGGCACTACCACGGGTGGTATGACGACCTGCTGGTGAGTTCGAATCCGCTGCCGCCGGCGGCGGTGGGGTATCGCAACGATCCCATCAAAATTCCCGACAGTTCTGGGTTGAACCGGCACGCGCTCGACGACACGATTGTGGTTCCGTGGAACGATCTGAGGTAACGCGATTCGACGCCTTCTGGTGCCGGCAGTTTGAAATGGAAGCGAGCCAGCGCCCGATTAATGCGGCGCCAAAAACTCTTGCTCGGGATGACCATCCAACTACCTCAGCTCGCTGCCCGGCATTGCTTCGCAGGCGCGGGCGAGAGTAAATTGGTGGGGCTCACAAACATGCGCCAAAAACGATTTAGGAGATTGCGATGCTGAAACGCACTTTCACCTTGATATTTCTTTTCGCAGGCTTTGTGACGCCGGGTTTTGCATCGGACGCAGATCACAATGCCTGCACGGGTGATCCGAACCAGTGGCGGCAGCTTTTCAATGGCAAGGATTTGACTGGATGGAAGCACGTTGGGCCGGGCGGAGATACGGTTGAAGACGGGTTGATCCACACGCATGGCGGCATGGGTCTGCTTTACTGGACTGGCGGCAAGATCGGCGACTGTGTGATTCATGTGGTGTACAAGATGCGCGATGAGAACGACAACTCTGGCGTGTTCATCCGCATTCCGCTTGAGCCGCGCGAAGAATGGATGCCGGTGCATTACGGCTTCGAGGTGCAGATCGACAATCATCCCGAGCGGTCGGATCCTTCGGAGGACGAGTATCACGAGACCGGGATGCTGTATTCGCTGACGAAGCCGCTGGTGAAGAAAGCGTGGAAGCCCGGGCCGGAGTGGAACACGATGGAGATTACCCTCGACGGAAATCACACGATCGTGATGCTCAACGGGGTGAAAGTTACGGACTATCGCGACGGCGATCCGGTACCGGAGATGAAGTTCACCTTCGAGCCGCAACGCGGTCCGCGGCCAAATTTCGGGTATATAGGGCTGCAGAATCACAGCGACAACGATATTGTATTTTTCAAGGAAGTCGCGATTAAACCGCTCAAGAAGTAGGGGTGATGAAGCGGCTTTAGAGCTCGAACGGTTGTGGTTGAAAAGGCAGGGATCAGCAACTCATCTCGGAGGGATTCGCATGAAGAGAAAACTTTCACGACGCGCGTTTCTGCAGAGCGGCACGCTGGCCGTGGCCGGCAGTGCGCTCCTGCCCAAAACCATTCTGCTGGCGAATCCGCTTGCCGGGCTGCCGCAAACGGTAGCGCCGAGCGACCGGGTTCGTTTTGGAATGATCGGCATCGGGATGCAAGGCTCCGGGCTGCTCTCAGGCGCAATCACGATTCCTGGAATCGAATGCGTGGGCGCGGCGGATTTGTACGACGGGCGGCATATTCTGGCGAAGGAAATCACGAGCAACTCGAGCTTGCCGACCAGCCGTCATTATCAGGATCTACTCGACAGGAAAGATATTGACTGCATTGTGGCCGCGGTTCCCGACCATTGGCACCGGCGCGTGGTGGTGGATGCGTGCAACGCGGGGAAGGATATTTATTGCGAAAAGCCGATGTCGCACACCGTGGCCGATGGGTTTGCCATGGTCGAAGCGGCGCAGAAAAATAACCGCATCGTGCAGATCGGCTCGCAGCGCGTGAGTTCGGTGCTCTGCGCGCAAGCCCGGCAGATGTATCACGACGGTGCGATCGGCGACGTCGAGATGGTAGAGCTAACGCTGGGGCGCAACGACCCGACGGGCGCGTGGGAGTATCCTCCGCCCTTCGACCTTTCGCCGGAGACGCTTGATTGGGATACCTGGCTCAACGACGCGCCGAAGATTCCGTTCAACAAGTTTCACTTCGCCCGCTGGCGTTGCTGGCGGAACTACGGGACGGGCGTGGCCGGAGATCTGATGGTGCACTTGATCAGCGGAATGCTGGTGACGCTGGGATGGAACGAGGCTCCGCGGTCGGCGATGGCGATGGGCGGCATTTTCCGCTGGCCGGATGGGCGAGATATGCCTGATCTGCACACGGTGCTCTTCGACTATCACGGCACTCCAGTTTATGTTCGTCTCGGCCTGGGAACGGAAACCCCGGAACTGGCTCGGTTCATGGGGCCGAAGGGACTTCTCGATGCGGGCGAGTTTGAACTCCGCTATTCACCCCAAGCCGGAGTGGACACCGATCCGAGTTACTACGCCTTCTCATTCCCGGCCAAGATGAGGGAAGAATATTTCAAGCAATGGCACGCGGAGCATGATCCGCCGCTGGGGAAAGAACCGGTGCGGGAAGATACGGTGTATAAGGGACACGACTGGGACGACGTGCGTCCACACTTGCATAATTTCTTTCAGTCGGTGAAGTCGCGCAAGCCGGTGGTGGAGGATGCGGTGTTTGGCAACCACGCGGCGGTCGCGTGCCACATGGCGAACGAGTCTTACTTCCGCAAGAAGCCAGTGACTTGGGATGAAGCGACGAAGACGGTGAAGTCCTGAGCGCTGCGAATTAGGCGTCGGCTTCGGGCGATGGCGGCAGGGGCGCAATGACGTGGAGCCCGCATTCGGTCTTGGCGAAGCCCGGCCATCGGCCGGCGCGAGGATCGTCGCCGGGGCTCACTGGGCCAGTGCAATGCGTGCAACCAATGCTGGGATAGCTCTGGTCGTGCAGCGCGTTGTAGGGCACGTCGTGCTGCTTTATGTAGCGCCAAACCTGCTTCGACGACCACTCGACCAGGGGATTGATTTTTGCCAGCCCGAACTTTTCATCCCATTCGATTTTGCCGGCAACCGAGCGGGCTGCAGTCTGGTCGCGGCGAATGCTAGTGATCCAGGCATCTAGCTCGCCCAGTTTGCGCTTGAGGGGCTCGACCTTTCGCAGGTTGCAGCAGCGATCGGGGTCGCGGGTCCAAAGGGCTGCGCCGTGGGTGCGCGCCTGTTCCTCGGGAGACAGCAGTGAATACGATTTCTCGATCGCGATTCCATAACGCTGCTCGATTTTGTCCATCAAGGCGTAGGTTTCGGGAAACAGGAATTCTGTGTCGATGGTGAAGAGGCGGAAGTCTTTTTGCACGCGCGAGGCCAGGTCGATCAACACCATGCCTTCGGCGCCGAAGGCGGAAGAAATCGCTACCCGGTTGCCGAAGGTTTCAAACGCCCAGGCGAGCGTCTGGCCGGGCTCCCAGCTCGCTGCGGCGGATTGCACGTCTGCGACTTGATCTTTCACGTCGTTCACGAAATGGACTCCTCGTCGGCGGACAAGCTTGCCGGTTGGGAAAAAATATTTGCCGATGAAAGGTCATGGCCGGCGTGCAGATTGACCACGGGCGATTGCTCCAACAAAACTGCGGGATCAGCCAGACGAACGACCTCTCCTACGATCAGCAATGTGGGTGCAGGCAAGCGTGGAGCGTTGGAAAGATCGGCGACGGACATTCGATGGATTTGCTGGTGCTGGGTGGTCGCGCGCGAAATAATGGCGCACGGCGCCTGAGGTTCGAGGCCAGCTGAGATCAGGCGGTTGGCGATCTCTGAATGATCTTTACCGGGCATGTAGATCGCGAGCGTGGCGCCGCTGCTCACCAGCTTGCTCCAGTCGGCGGGATTGCTCTCAAAGGCTTGGTGACCGGTTATCAGGACCAGGGCATGCGAGGCGTTACGATGCGTGAGTGGAATCTGCGCGGCTGCGGCCGCGCCCAGGGCCGAGGTGACGCCGGGAACAATCTCACAGGGAATGGCGGCCTGGCGCAGGGCGGCAATTTCTTCTCCGGCGCGGCCGAAGATCAGCGGATCGCCGCTTTTCAGGCGGACCACGTTTAGCCCCGCGGACGCGAGCTCGACGAGCAGAAAATTAATTTCTTCCTGCCGGATTGCTTTCTGGCCGCTGCGTTTGCCCACGGCGTGGAGCTGCGCCGCCGGAGAGATGAGCTGCAGAATCTCGGGACTGACTAGATCGTCGTACAGAATGGCGTCGGCAGAGCGCAGCAGGCGCAGCGCTTTCAGCGTTAGCAGATCGGGATCTCCCGGTCCTGCGCCCACCAAGTAAACTCTTCCCATCATGCCAACTCTCCTTTTGAGGCGACTCCGGCGGTTGCGGCCAGAGCCTGGTTTTCGGTCAGTGCAGCGGTTGCTTCCAAGTCAGCTTCGAGCGCTTCCCTGCTCGCGAGCGACAGCAACAGTTCGCGTTTGCGCTCGGGAGAGAGCGAGCTGGCTTGGATCAGCTTTCTGGTTTCGCCCAGCTCTGCGACCCACGCAGCATAGGCAGGTCCAAATTGTCGTTCTAGTTGCTGCCGAAGTTTCTGGGCCAGCGCTGGACTTTGTCCGGCAGTGGAAATTGCGATTTGTAAATCTCCGCGGCGCACCACGGCGGGATAGAAGAAATCGCAGAACTCGGGAACGTCGACCACATTGCAGAGCACGCGTCGCGACTGCGCTTCGCGGTAGATGAATTCGTTCAGGTCGCGCGATGCGGTGGCGACGACGGCGATGAACGCGCCGTCGAGATCGCTAGCGGAAAAAGAACGGAGTTCCAATTCGACTTGCCCGGCGCGCGCCCATTCGCGCACGGTGGGGCTGGCCTCGCGGGCAACCACGCGAATGCGGGCCCCAGTGTCGAGGAGTCCGGCGATCTTGCCTTCGCCGATTCTACCGGCGCCGACCACCAGGCATTGGCGGCCGGCCAGTTTCAGGAACATTGGAAATAAGCTGCTCATAAATTTGCACCCAAGATTTGGCCCTGGATTTCTGTGTCATATTTCAAGTACTTGCGGCACCGGACCGGCGGGAAGATCGCGGACCGCCGCTTCCACAAGCTCTCCGGCCAAAGATTCCCGTAATTCTGCGTCGGTGTGTCGTGCGAAAAACTGGCGGAGATTCTCTCCGCCTGCCCGCTCCGCGAGATACTGCCGGAGCAAGCGCTCAATCGCGTCCGGAACCGCGGGGGCGGCACAGCGGTATCCGATGGGGCGAGCGGTCGATTGATGCAATCCCAGCGCTCCGCCAACACAGAAGTAATAGGCGTCGACCAGGAGGTCGTGCACTCTGACCTTTTTTCCTTCGATGCCGATGTCGGCGATCCAGTGCTGGCCGCAACTGTTGGGGCATCCGGTGACGTGCAGTTTCAAGTGCTGATCGAAGCCGGGAAGGCGTTCTTCCAGTTCCTCGACGAGCCAGCGCGAGAATTGCTTGGTCTCAGTAATGGCGAGTTTGCAAAACTCCGTGCCGCTGCAAGCAACGGTTCCGCGCGCGAATGCAGATGCCTGAACGGGAAGGTTGATATCGTCGAGTTCCTTCGCCAGGCCTTCGGCGTTAAGCGTGGGAACATTCACCACGATCACGTTCTGCATATTGGTGGTGCGGAGTTCGCCGCCTGCGAAATGCTCGGCGAGATCGGCTGCAGCGCGCATCTGCTCAGCGGTGATGCGACCGCGCAAGACGCTTGCTCCCACATAGGAATAGCCCGGCTGCTTTTGCGGATGAATGCCAACGTGGTCGCGATAGATGTCGGCGGGGGCGTGTTCGGGTTCGGCCGGATCAAGGTGAAATCCGATTCGGCGTTCGAGATCCTTCTGGAAAGTTTCCGCATTCCAGCCATGCCGGAGGAACAGGAATTTCAGCCGGGCTCGCTCGCGATGCTCGCGCAGCACATCTGAATCGCGGAAAAGTTCGGCAATGCCCCGGACCACCGGCAGCACCTGGTTCCAGCGGACGAAGGCGTTGAGGCGCGCGCCCAGATAAGGTTCCGTGGAAAGGCCGCCGGCAACACGTACCGAGAAACCGATTTCCGGCTTTCCGGCGATCGTGCGAGTGGTCGCAGTCAGGCCGATGTCATTGATTTCCGGATACGGGCACCACACTCTGCATCCGGTGATCGAGATTTTGAACTTGCGCGGCAGGTTGTAAAACTCTGGATTGCCAGCCAGCATGCGCGAGGTTTCGATGGCGAGGGGTGAAGCATCGCAGATCTCATCGGCGTCGAATCCGGCGACCGGGCAGCCGGTTACGTTGCGGGCAACATCGCCACAGGCCCCGATGGTGTTCAGGTCGACTTTCCATAACTGCTCGAGCACTTCCGGAAGCGACTCGATGGTGACCCAGTGCAACTGGATATTTTGCCGGACGGTGATGTCGGCGATGCCTTGAGCGTGACGCTGCGTGAGGTCAGCGATGGTGCGGAGTTGGTGCGAGCGTAAGTGCCCGTTGGGAATGCGAATGCGCAACATGAAGCAAGGCAGGGCGCGCCCCTCGCCGTTCTTGCCCCCGGTTACACCGGCTCCGTCACCCTGCGTATAAACGCCCCACCAGCGGAAGTAAGTGCCGATCCACTCGGGAGGAATCGAGTCGAAACCTTTGCGCGCGAAACCGCGAATCTCTTCAAGGCCTTCCCAGGGATTTTTCTCGCGCTTGAGGCGCTCCGCTCGCTGAGCTTTGCTTTCTTTGGCCGTTTCTTTTACCGCTGCTGGATTTGTCATAGAAGCTCGGGTGAAAATAAAAAACCCACCGCCAGATCGCTCTGGCGGTGGGTTAAAAGTGCCGGTATTAAGAAGAAATTTTCTTAGGTCCGCAGCCTCCCCGCGCCAGAGCGCACGCATGCACAACAACAACAACAAATGCACATACACATCTGGCGAAGATTCTGGCTGGTCAGCATTCTAATTTGCATTCTAGGGCGGATACGCTGCCCCGTCAACGACCTTACGTAATAACTTCGATGAATATTTTCGATGGAAAGAATCATAAAAAATGGTCTGCAATTTTCCAGCGGGCTGTTTCATGTGTGGAATCAGGCACTTAGCTGCCATAACACTAATCGGATGTTTGCCCGGGCCGGGAATGCGAAGCGCCCGCAAGAGACGAGCCTGACGTCGGCCATTGACAGCCATGTCCACCTGGCCTAGGATTTTTCAAGAAATGACTCCGCTGACTCATCGTCATCATCTCCACCATCATCATCATGCGATGAGCGTGCCAGCGGAGAAGCGTGGATGAGAAACTAGTAATTATAAAATCCAGGCCCGCTGACGCGAAATCCGCATCAGCGGGCTTTTCGTTTTTGCCGCAACTTTGCAGAGGAGTGGAGAGTTTTAAAGCAGCAGGGGGTCTTCGATGAAGATTGATTTCGAAAAGATGCAGGGACTGGTGCCCGCGGTGGTGCAGGACGAAGCATCCGGCGAGTTGCTGATGGTCGGCTTTATGAATCGCGCGGCCTTCGACGCGACTTTGCGCACGGGGCGGGTAACGTTTTACAGCCGCACCCGGCAGAGTCAGTGGACCAAGGGAGAAACGTCCGGCAACTATCTGCAGGTGGTGAAGGCGTGGACGGACTGCGACCAGGACACGGTGTTGTTTGAAGTCCGCGTGCAGGGAGAAGGCAAGGTGTGCCACACCGGAAGCCGATCGTGCTTCACGAAAGAATTGGAACTGGGAGAGGACGTAACCTTAGCCGCGAAGGCGCGATCGTGAAGCTCCGCTTAGGCATTCCGAAGGGGAGCCTGCAGGAAGCGACTCTGAATCTGTTTACGCGTGCGGGATTGCGAGTTTACACCAACGCGCGATCGTATTTCGCGGCGACGGACGATCCTGAGATTGAATGCATGCTGATCCGCGCGCAGGAAATGGCGCGGTATGTGGAACACGGGGCGCTGGACGCGGGGCTGACCGGCCTCGATTGGGTGCTGGAGAGCGGGCTCGATGTGGCCACGGTGACCGACCTTATTTACTCGAAGCAGAGCATGGGCAAGGTCAGATGGGTGCTGGCGGTTCCGGAGGATTCGGCATTTCACCGGGTAGAAGACCTGGAAGGGCGGATTGTCGCGACCGAACTCGTGAGTTTTACGAAAAAGTATTTTGCGAACCGCAACGTCGGGGTGGGAGTGGAGTTTTCGTGGGGCGCAACCGAGGTGAAGCCACCGGTGCTGGCGGACGCGATTGTCGAAGTGACCGAGACGGGGAGTTCGTTGCGGGCGAATCATCTGCGGATCATCGAGACCGTGCTGGAATCGAATACGCAGCTAATCGCCAACAAGGGAGCGTGGGCCGAGCCGACGCGACGGCAGAAAATTGAAAATCTGGCAGTGATGCTCTGCGGGGCGATGGCCGCGCATGGGCGGGTGGGATTGATGTTGAATGTGCGCCAGCCGGATCTGGCGGCTGTGTTGAGCCTGCTGCCTGCCCTGAAGAATCCGACGGTCGCGCCTTTGGCCGATGGAGAGTGGGTTGCGGTGAATACCATTATTGAAGAACAGACCGCGTGGACGTTGATTCCGAAGTTGAAACAAGCAAACGCGCAGGGGATTGTGGAGTATCCGCTGAACAAGGTGGTGATGTGATGGTGGCGATGCGATGAAGGGCGAGATGCGCATTCTCGAAGGGATACAGCGAAATCGGTTCGTGCGCGCGCTGGAGCGGCGGTGCGCCACTGACCTGGCCGAGGTTGAACCTGTGGTGCGGCGCGTTGTGAATGACGTACGCAAGCATGGCGACCGGGCGCTTCGCCGTTACGCTGCGCGTTGGGACGGGTTGGTCAAGAACCAGCCGCTGCGCGTTCCACAAGCCGAGATGCAGCGAGCCTGGCGGCAGACGCCCCCAGAGTTGCAAGACGCAATCCGGCAGGCTGCGGCCAACATTCGCCGTTACTGCGAGTGGCAAAAACCACAGGAGTGGCAACGCGAAATTCAGCCGGGGGTTTGCGTTGGGCAATTGGTGCGGCCGCTGGAATCGGTTGGGTGTTACGTTCCGGGCGGGCGATATCCTTTGCCTTCCACTCTGTTGATGACGGTGATTCCGGCACAGGTTGCGGGAGTGCGGGAGATTCGAGTGGCCTCGCCGAAACCGGCTGTGGTTACCCTGGCGGCGGCAGGCTTTCTGAATGTGGCCGAGTTTTATTGCGTGGGCGGAGCACAGGCGATTGCTGCGCTGGCATACGGCACGGAAAGCGTTCCACGGGTAGCGAAAATTGTTGGCCCGGGAAACCGATATGTAACTGCCGCCAAGAAACACGTTGCCTTTGACTGCGCCATCGATTTTCTTGCGGGGCCCACGGAAGCAGTGGTTGTCAGCGAAAAAGGAGACGCTGCCTGGATTGCCACTGATCTGGTGGCGCAGGGCGAGCATGATCCGGACGCGCTTTGCGTTTTGATGACGCCGGTTCGCGAGCTCGCGCAGAGAGTGCAGGAGGAAGTGCAAACGCGCACGCGTGAAAACCCGATCGCGCGAAAGTCGCTGGCGCAGCGAGGGGCGATCTTACTCGTCGCGTCGCTTGACGAGGCCATGGCGATCGCGGCGCGCATCGCGCCCGAACATTTGACGGTTCCGGCGGCGTTCGTAGCGGCTGTGCGAAATGCAGGCTCGGTTTTTCTGGAGGAGTGTTCGCCGCAGGCTGCGGGTGATTACATCTCCGGTCCGAACCATGTGCTTCCGACGGGAGGCATGGCTCGCGTCCGCGGCGGGCTCAGTGTGCTTGATTTCGTGCAGATCACTTCCTGTCAAAGCGTCGACAAAGACGGCATCCAACAAATCGCACCTACGGCAATTGCGCTGGCCGAGGCGGAAGGCTTGGCTGGGCACGCGGAATCGCTCCGGTTGAGGTGCTCCCATGCTTGAAGCTCGCGCAGTCGTGCAAAAAATGAGTGCATATCATCCACCGCTGGCGGGGCGGCAGGGGCTGCGTCTGGATTTCAATGAGAACACCGTGGGTTGTTCGCCGCGTGTATTGGCGCGGATGCGGACGTTGGATGCGGAGGCGCTGGCGCGTTATCCCGACCGTGACCCAGTCGAACGCGAAGTGGCTCGCTTCTTCGGGATCGACGCGGCCAAACTTTTGCTCACCAACGGAGTGGATGAGGCGATCCATCTTCTTTGTTCGACATATTTGGATGCGGACGACGAAGCAATCATCGTGGTGCCGACGTTTGCCATGTATTCGATTTTCGCGCAGGGGGCAGGCGCGCGAGTCGTTGAAGTGCGAAGCGGGACGAATTTTTCTTTTCCTGCCCAGGGAGTGCTGGCGAGGATCACCCCACGGACTCGGCTGATTGCGATTGCGAATCCCAATAATCCAACTGGAGCGGTGGTTTCGGGAGAACTGTTGCTGCAAATTGCAGAGGCGGTACCGCAGGCTGCGCTTCTTGTCGACGAGGCCTACGTTGAATTTTACGGCGAGACGCTGCTCTCCAGGTCGCAACGCCCGCCCAACGTTTTTGTGGCGCGAACTTTCTCGAAAGCGTATGGGTTAGCCGGAATGCGAATCGGCGTGCTGGTGGGAGATGCGGGGCAAATGGCGATGGTGCGGCGGGTGGCATCGCCTTATAACGTGAATGCGGTTGCGCTGGCAGTTCTGCCGGAGGCTCTGCACGATACGGCTTATGTGGAGCACTATGCTGCCGAAGTGCGCAGCAACCGCGGCGTTCTTGAGCAGGAGTTAGGCGCGTTGGGGCTTCGTTACTGGCCCAGTCGGGGCAATTTTGTTCTGGTGCGCATCGGCCCGCTGCATAAAGAATTTGTGCGCTCTATGCGAGAGCGGGGGATTTTGGTCCGCGACCGCAATTCGGATCCGGGATGCGAAGGGGCCGTACGGCTGACGGTGGGGCCGGATGAACATACCCGCATCCTGGTTGCGGCATTGCGCGGCGTGGCCGAGGAGCTTGCTTTATGCCGTGAGGTGTGGGCGTGAGGAAGGCAAGCATCCGCCGCAAGACGGCGGAAACCGAGATTCGCATTGCTCTCACTCTCGAGGGACGGGGCAAGTACGAAGTCTCCTCCGGAATTCGTTTTCTCGATCACATGCTGGAGCTTTTTTCGCGGCATGGGGCCTTCGATCTTGAGTTGACGGCGACGGGGGATCTCGACGTGGACCAGCACCACACGGTGGAAGACATTGGCATTGCGCTGGGCGAGGCTTTCGACCGGGCACTGGGCGACCGGCGCGGCATTCTGCGGGCGGGATATTTCTTGATGCCCATGGATGAGACGCTGGGGCTCGCGGCGGTGGATTTTGGGGGCCGGGCTGCCGCAGTGGTGCAAACGAAAGTGCGTACCGTTCGCGTGGGAGATTTGCAGACGGAACTGGCGCACGATTTCTTCGAGGGCTTTGCGCGCGGCGCCCGCGCGAATGTTCACGTGAAAGTGCTCTACGGCCGGTCGAGCCATCACAAAATTGAGGCGATCTTCAAAGCGTTTGCCCGGGCGCTGCGCGTGGCGTGCTCGCGCGACAAAAGGCTAGGCCGCATGTTGCCCAGCACGAAAGGGCTTTTATGATCGCGATTGTCGATTATGGCGCGGGAAATTTGAATTCGGTGAAGAAAGCTTTTGACTATCTCGGCGTTGAGGTCGCGATAACTGGCGACTCTGCAGCCGTTGCTGCGGCCGACAGAATTGTGTTGCCGGGCGTCGGCCACTTCTCGGCGTTATCCGCGTTGAATGCTTCGGGGATTTGCGATGCCTTGCTGGAGAGCATCAAATCGGGCAAGCCTTTTCTCGGAATCTGCCTGGGAATGCAGTGGCTGTTTGAAGGGAGCGAAGAAGCTGCGGGCTGCGCGGGGGCGGGATTCATTCCGGGAAGATGCCGGCAATTTCCGGCGTCTGTAAAGTCGCCGCATGTGGGATGGAACAGTCTCTCGTGGGCAGGGGAATCGGGATTCGGGAAATCGTCACGCACTAAGTCGAGGTTGTTTCATCATCTTCCTGCCGACTCCTTTGTGTACTTCACGCATTCTTTTTACGCTCCGGTGACGGAGATGACCTCGGCCACCACCGATCATGGTTTGGCTTTTTCGGCTGCGGTCGAGTACGGCAATGTTTTTGGAGTGCAGTTTCATCCGGAGAAATCCGGGGCCGCGGGACTTGCGATACTCAAGTCATTCTGCGAGCTTAAGACCTTGTGCGAGGTGTGAGTGCTGACCAAACGAATCATCGCGTGTCTCGACGTGACCGGGGGGCGCGTGGTGAAAGGGGTGAAGTTCAAGAATCTGCGCGACGCGGGGGATCCAGCGGAGTGCGCAGAGGCTCACGCCCGCAACGGGGCCGATGAAATTGTGCTGCTCGACATCACCGCCACCAGCGACAACCGCCAAACCATGCTGGATGCGGTCGCGCGGACGGCGCGCACTTTGTTCGTGCCGCTTGCGGTGGGCGGAGGCATCCGCACGATTGCGGACGCTGCCGCGGTGTTCGGCGTCGGGGCCGACAAGGTCGGCATCAACTCCGCTGCCGTACAGAGGCCAGAACTCATCAGCGAGATCGCCAACCGGTTCGGATCGCAAGCCGTGGTGGTGGCGATTGATGCCAAACGAACGGATTTAGGTTTCGCAGTGTTTGTTGCCGGCGGTCGCGTGCGGGCCGGGCGGGACGCGATCGAATGGGCGCGCGAAGCAGCGGAGCGCGGGGCGGGCGAAATTTTGCTGACTTCGATGGACCGGGACGGCACGCGGGCCGGCTTCGATTGCGAATTAACCCGCGCCGTGGCACAGGCAGTTTCGATTCCGGTGATTGCGTCTGGCGGTGCGGGATTGGTGAGGCACTTTGTGGAGGTTTTCCGAGATGGCGAAGCGGACGCGGCGTTGGCGGCTTCCATCTTTCACTTTCAATTGCAGAGCATCGAGCATCTGAAACGCGATCTGCGGACCGCCAGTGTGCCGGTGAGGTGGCCATGCTGATTCCCTCAATCGACCTGATGGGCGGCAAGATTGTGCAACTGGTGCAGGGGGAGAAGAAAAAGCTGGAGTTTTCGGATTTTGAGTATTGGATTGAGCGGTTTTCCAAATATCCTGTGGTGCAACTCATCGATCTGGATGCGGCGCTCGGAACGGGCGACAACCGGGCGGCCATGCGGCCGATTCTGAAGCAACTGCATTGTCAGGTGGGAGGCGGCATTCGCGACCTTGAAGGCGCACTCAGTCTTCTGCGGGCAGGGGCGGGCAAGGTGATTCTCGGTTCAGCGTTAGTGAAGCAGGGCGAGATCGATACAAAATGCGCACGCGAATTGGCCGACGGCCTCGGGACCTCTCCTTTGATTTTTGCCATTGATTCCAGAGCAGGACGAGTCGCGATCGAAGGTTGGCGCAAACAGACCGGTGTTACGGCACTCGACATGGTGCGCGCTCTGGAGCCATTCTGCGAAACTTTCCTTTACACCAACATTGAAACGGAAGGGATGATGGGCGGCATGCCGCTTGAGCCAGTGCAGACTCTGCGTAACGCCACTACGCGGCATCTGGTGGTCGCCGGCGGGATTACCAAGCAACAGGAAATCGACGTGCTCGATGCGATGGGGGTCGACGCAGTTGTGGGGATGGCGGTTTACTCGGGGAAGATTCCGGCGTGAGCGACGGCTTGTTCCAGCAGTTCCACGTCTCCGAGACGGGTTGTGGGCGTTCTATTGTGACGACAGGTTTTCGTCAATCACGACTTTGCCGCCCCGATCCACGGTAACGACCTTGCTGACGGGTGCGTATCCGCTCATCGTAATATCGACGACATAGTTTCCGGGATCGAGCATGACTTCTACCGGCGACGCTTTATCCAGCATATGCTGGTTGATGGCGACCTGCGCACCTTTGGGCGAGGTGCGAATGCTGATCGTCCCCTGGCCCGGCTGGGCGCCGCTTCCCCCGAACAACTTCTTCATCTTGCCGACGGTATGGATATTGTCCACGTTGCCCATGGGGCGGAGTGTGGGGGACAAGGCCACGGTTTGCCCCAACGAGAATTGTGCGGACGTGGTTTCGTCGATGTATCCGATCTTGCGAATCAAAATGATGTGCTGCCCTTTATCGACGCTCACTTGCGCGGGAGTAAGCTTGCCCATGTCCCTGCCGTCAACATAAATGTTGGCGCCGGCAGGATTGCTGGTCACGGAGAGCGTAGCGGTCAACTGGTTGAGGTGGATGACCACCGACGACTTGCTGCCAGAAACAACTTTTATGGTGCGGGAATCGGTGACGTAGCCCGACTTGCTCACAGTAATCGCGTGCGGCCCGGGGTCGAGGCTGGAGATTGATAGTGGCGTGACCCATGAAGGATCAGTGGCGCCATCGAGCTGCACCTGAGCGCCTTGTGGAGTGGAATCTACGGTCATCTGCCCGGGCACGACCACGGGAGCCGCGGCAGCTTTTTTCCTGGCGTTGTGGCCCCTTGCCTCACGAGGCGATTCAGCCACGGGTTCCTCGGTTCGTTCTCGCGGCGGTGCGACGGCAGCGGCATGAGTTTCAGGCACGCTTTGTGGAGCAGCTTGCTGTCGATCGGCGGGCTGAGTTTCCGTTTCCGTTGCTGGAGCTGTGGGGCGAGCGGCGCCGGAATCGTCATCGCCCCCGCTGATATTGTGGATGTGCACCCAGAGCCCGATGGTGACGACGAGAATCAGCACGACCGCGCCCGCGATCGAATAGAGCATTAATTGCGGCGGAACGCTCTTGACCTCTTTGATGGCCTTCTGCGCTACTTCGCGCGGATGCACCTTCGGCTTGTCGTCCCCGTCCGCATGATCATGGAACATGGTCCGGATCGTGGGTGTCGCGGCTGTTGGAGGAGGCGGCGGAGGCGGAGCCTCGGGCTTGATCACGACTTCCTTCAACGGAGGCAGCTCGGAGATTTCAGAAAAGCTCGTGGAGGCGGCCTGCACGGGAGCGTCTTCTGCCATCATGGGATCGACTGCGAGTTTCGGGGCCTGCGGTTCTGCGGGCTCAAATGCAGGTGGCTCGGCGACCGCCGACGACATGTAAGGCGACTCCTGCTCCGTCGCGAAGCTTACGGCTGAGTCCGTGGTCATCGACTCGCTCGGCGCATCGAATCCCGGTACGGTGGAACTGGAATTGGCTCCCCATCCGGCGGCTGCCGCCGACGTTTTGGGCGCGGAAGCAAAGGGGGAAGGCTCAGCCGGAGCCGAGAATGTTTCTGGCCGCTTGGGCTGCACGCGCGGAGCAGCGGCCACTGGAGTTGCAAACTTTTCTGCTGGCCGCTCGACGGGCGGAGCGACGCGCGCAACTGCAGACGGTGGCGGTGCTGCTGCACGTGCCGGCGGTGTTGCAGTCTTAGGCGCCGTGGGCGCCTTCGGGGCTACGGCCGGCAGCGGCTTGGGCGCCAGCTTGTTCGCGGCCGCGGGCTTCGATTCTTTACATTTTTCCAGGCTGTCCAGCAGTTCCCGGCCATTCTGGAAACGCTCTGCCGGATCCTTTGATATCGCCCTCATGATGAGGTCGCTGAGCAGAGGATGGAGCTTTGGATTCAGCTTCACCGGAGGGGTAGGAGTACTGTCCAGAATTCTCTGGCGAACCGATTCCAGGTCGGCGCCCTCGAATGCTTTGCGATCCGTCACCATTTCATAGAACATCGCACCCAGGCTGAATAGGTTGGACCGGCCATCGATCTTGTCTCCGAGAACCTGCTCGGGTGACATGTAATGCAGAATCGAAGGTATTTCTCCGGGCATGCTGGAGACGAATTTTCCAGCGCTGGAAGCGCCCATGCTGAGAATTTTTATGCTGCCGTCCCAGGCGCACATGATCTTGGCCGGTTCCAGGCTGTAGTGATGAACTTGCGCGGCGGCCGCTTTATCGAGGCCGCTGCAGACTTGCCGGCCGATATCGAGCAGGTCCCAGATGGAGAAGCCTTCTTTGCGGGCAAGCATGGTGGCGATGCTGTTACCCTGGACATATTCCATCGAGATGCAGAACTGTCCTTCGATTTCGCCCGCGCCGAAGATGGGCGTAATGTTCGAACTGGTGAGGCTCTTGGTGCTCTCCGTTTCTTCTGTCAAGGCCTGCTGCAGGGCCGCAGCATCTTCTCCGAACGCGCTCAGTTGAATCGCCTTCAGGACGACGGTTTGGCCGCTCTCAGGGTCGTTGGCCTTGTACACCGCCCCAGTCGCAGATTTCGCGAGCTCGCTTAAAATCTCGAAGTGACCGATCTTTGTGGACATTGCCTTCCCAGCCTCGTTCCCAACGCGCTCCTCGCACCACCACAGCGCTGTCCCGAGTGAGTCAAACCTAGGATATATCTGTAGGGTCACAGGTTCGAGTTACCGAAGTACCCGAAAAAAGGGAAGGGGACGACCGGCGGAAAGGCGCGCCACAGGCGGCTCTCGGTACTCCCTGCGGTCGTCCGATGCCCTCTGTGATTTAAGTTCTGCCTCGTCAGTTTGAAGCAGAGCAAGCTCCTAGAGGGCGACAGAGCACCGCAGGAAAATTGGTGGCAGCCAAGGATGGAATGCGAAAGAACACGCCCGCAGCCAAGTGGCGGTAGGCGCTTGTTTTGCTTAACTTGTTTGCACAATAAAAGTCAGTCGAGATCGCTCAGCCTAACCTCACCTCGGAGGCCACGCCCGCGTTACCGTTGATCGGCGTGGCGTCGGCGATCCAGCGCCAGGCCCTACGGCCGTTCGAGAGCACCACGGCCTGGGCTTCGCCGTAATCTACCAAACGGTTGAGAACCGTGGTGACCGACGCTACCGGGTCTTTATGCCGCGCCAGGATGGGCGGGACTTTCTTACGAATCTCATCGCACACATCGCGGGCGCTCAACGCCCGCCCGGATTCCATCAGGATCATTCTGCAGGCCTTGGTGAAGCCCGGCTGGCGGCCGTTGCTCTTGCGGTCGACGAGCTCGAGCAACTCCTCGCTCAGCACGCCATCCCCAAAAAGATTGGCCAGGCCACTGATGGTCTGCTTAACCGTGCCAATACGGCGCATGACTTCGGCACGCTGCTGCAGCAACTGGCGCAATTCTTCGTGCGCCTGCCTCACCACTTCCTGCACATGCCCATCCCCGTAATTCATGACCGACCTGGTTACATCGCTTGCCTTGTGCTCGCTCAGCATACGACCCCCATAACGAGTTTCGAAACGTAGTTGGTGCGTAGTTCTAGCTCCATGCCTTGCCGTGTAGTTTGCGCATCACGGGGGCAGGGCTGCTCTTAGCAACCTGTACGCAAAATTCGGGCCCCGCGTTCCCTGATTCTTACCAAAACCTTTTGATGCGGGAATCACTCGCCAGTTGCCTAGTTAGACGCCCGAGTGGAGTTTTGGTTAACGAGAAGGGATTAAGGCGGTGAATTCAGTTGGGACGAAAAGCAGTCGCATCCCAAATCGGCTCATTTCCCGAATCAGGCGAGCGCTCCCGCCTAACTGGCCCATCCGAGGGTCAACCTTCGGGTTTTGTATCCGATGGAAAGTAATATGGCCGCACCCGCGCTGACAGCAGCAATACCGGGGCTCTCCGCCACACCTTTGATCGTTTTGCTGGTGGGAAATCAGGAAGAAGATTTTTTTCTGATTCGCGAGATTCTCACCCGGAATAAAGCCAAGTTCTCTGCCGAACTGGATCACGCCACGACTTTGGAAGAAGCCAAGGTCATGTTGCAGCGCAAGGCTTACGGGCTTGTGCTTTTCGAGTGTTCCACCGGAGATGCCGCAGCGGTTGACCTGCTTTCCCAGTTTGTCCACCAGGGGTCGACGGTTCCTTTCATTCTGTTGACCGAAGATGCCAATGAAACATCGGTTGCCGAGATCATTGGATCGGGCTTATGGAATTGCATGGGCAAATCGGAGTTGAACGGGGTGAACCTGGTCCGCACGATCCGCTGTGCGCTGGAAGTGCATAACATGCAACGGGAAAATATGTCGGCGCAGGACAACTTGCGAAAACTATCGCTGGCGGTGGAAAAGTCCGCGGATACGGTGGTGATTACCGACCGCGAGGGCATCATCCAGTATGTCAACCCAGCATTTGAAACTCTTTCGGGGTACGGGCGCGAGGAAGTTGTTGGCAAGACGACGCGCATTCTCAAATCCGGGGAACATGGCCCGGAGGTTTACCAGGAACTCTGGAAAACGATTCTCGCGGGCAACGTGTTTCGGGGCATCCTGGTAAACCGCAAGAAGAACGGAGAATTATTTTGTGTGGAGCAAAGCATCAGCCCGGTGCTGGACACGACGGGAATCATTACGCACTTTATCTCGAACGGGCGTGATCTCACCGAACGGCTGCGTTTGGAGGCGCATCTGCTGCAGGCGCAGAAAATGGATTCGATCGGCCGCCTCGCGGGGGGAGTGGCGCACGATTTCAACAACCTGCTGACCATCATTACCAGCTACTCTGAGTTGGCGCTCGATGCCGTCGCGCCCGGCAGCAATGTCGAGATCAAGCTCAAGGAAATTCTTTCCGCGGCGCGCCGGGCGACGCAGTTAACCCGGCAATTACTGGCCTTCAGCCGGAAACAGCCGCAAGCTTTGCGAGTAGTGGATCTCGAGTCCGTGATCGCGGAAATCACGCAGCCACTGCGCCGTTTGATTGGAGAAGACATTGAACTGACCTTTACCCCGGCAGCCCTGAACCGGGTACGCATCGATCCCATCCAGATCGAACAGATTCTGTTGAACCTGGCCGCCAACGCCCGCGATTCCATGCCGCAAGGGGGACATCTCACGATCGAAACCTGCGACGCGCTACTTGACGACAGCTACGTGCAGTGCAAACAGGCGATCGTTCCCACCGGGCACTATGCGCTGATTACTGTGACCGACACGGGCTGCGGCATTGCTCCGGATCACCTGCCGCATATCTTCGAACCTTTCTACACCACCAAACCCTCCGGCGAGGGCACGGGCCTCGGGCTGGCAACGGTTTATGGCATCGTAAAGCAAAACCGCGGTTTCATCTGGGCGTACAGCGAGCTCGGCGTGGGCACTGTCTTCAAGGTTTATTTGCCCTCTGTGGCCGCGAACGGATTGTCACTCGATGCTCCCGCCAACGTGGCGGAAACTCCGCTCGAAGGTTCGGAGACTATTCTGCTCGTGGAAGACGAGAGTGCCGTGCGCCGTGCCGTATCCGAGTACTTGCGCCTGCGCGGCTACACGGTGCTCGATGCGAAAGATGGCCTGGACGCTCTGGCCATCGCTAAAGATTACGGTTCCACAATTCATCTGGTGGTGAGTGACGTCGTCATGCCCAACATGAGCGGTGGACAGCTGGCCAAAGAACTCGGAATCCGGCGCCCGGAGAGCAAGGTGCTGTTCGTTTCCGGATACGCCGGAAAAACTCTCACCGACCATAAGGTTGTCGATCCGGATATGAATCTGCTGCAAAAACCCTTTACTCTGAAACAACTATGCGGGAAAGTCCGCTTGATGCTGACCCAGAAGCAGTGAGTTTCGAGCGTTTGGCCCCGACCTTCTAGCTTAGACAGGCTCGCAAGTGTCAATCGGGCTTGCCGGTCCTCGCCTTGCCGGTCCTCCCCTTGCCAGTCCTCCCCTTGCCAGTCCTCCCCGGTGGCGCATCAACATAATTACCCGCTTGCACTGGGGGCCTGTCTGCGCCCACAATCGGATGCGCCCGGTTGCTGTAGTTCCCTGTTCTTTTTCTTCTTCACGACATGGTTGGTCACGACTGGCTTCAAATCTCGGCACAGGCTTTGGTTGTTACACTGCTACTTATTTTTTTCGGCGCCCTTGTCTACTCAATTCTGTCGATCGTGGCCGCGGAGCGCTATCTCGCGATTCGGCCGAATGTGGCGCCAGGGTTCGAGCCGATCAGCATTCTCAAACCGCTATCCGGCCTTGATCTGGGACTGGAATCAAACTTGCGGACCTTCTTTGAGCAGGACTACGCAGCTTTTGAAATTTTGTTTGCGGTGCGGGAGGCGACCGACGCCGCTGCGGAAGTTGTTACCCGGCTGCAGCGCGAATATCCCAAGGTCGCGTCGCGGTTACTGGTCACAGGAGAGCCGTCTTATCCCAACGCAAAGGTTTACAGCCTCAATCAAATGTTGCAGGTGGCGGCCCACGATCTGGTGGTGATGAGCGACAGCGATATTCGCGTTACGCCACAGCTCCTGCAAATTGTGGCCGCTGAGTTTCAAGATGCGAACTTGGGTGTAGCGACTTGCCCCTATCGCGCCGTTCCGGGCCCCAGCATCTGGTCACGCCTGGAAGCCACGGGCATGAACACCGATTTCTGGGCGAGCGCGCTGGTAGCGAGCATGATCGAGGGAGTGCACTTCGCTGTCGGACCGACTATTGTCGCGAGGCGGCGTGCGCTCGAGTCGATTGGCGGGTTCGAGCGGCTGCGAGAGTATCTGGCGGAAGATTTCGTGATGGGAAAATTCGCCGCCACGGCCGGGCATGGAGTGATCCTCTCGTCATACGTGGTGGAACATCACATTGGGAACGCTTCGTTCCGCGAAAATGTGGCGCATCGCATGCGCTGGGCGCGGAGCACGCGGCGTTCGCGCCCCGCCGGATATCTCGGGCAGCTCTTCACCATGCCGTTTCCCTTGTCGGTTTTGGTTTGCCTGGCCGCACCGGCGTGGTGGCCGGTCGTGCCCGCAGCATTGCTGGTTCGCGCGGCGGCCGCCGATATGGTTTCGCGCCGCGTGCTGCAGGCCAGGTTGAACTGGCTGCTGCTGCCGGTGGAGGATTTAATGGCTTTCTGCTTCTGGATCGCCGGCTTCTTCGGAAACACAATTTCCTGGCGCGGACGCCGCTATCGTCTGTTCTCCGACGGGCGTTTCGAGCTGCTTTCGTCGCCGCCAGCCAACAGGTAATGTGTCCGCGAGCAACAATGGTGTGGCAGGATCCTGCGACAATTCGGGAGCTCCCGCCTCAGGAGCCGGCAAACAAGCTCATCAGTTTTCAATCCTATTGGTTGTCGGCGGCTATGGCCGCGTCTTCTGCCGCGTAATCGAACTGGGCCAGGAACGCCGCAGGCGCGGGATTTTCCTGCTGCCAGCGAATCGTCTGCCGGATCGCGTCGTCGATTGCTACCGGCTCCCTGTACCCCAGTTCGTTGCGGATGCGGGCCGAACTTGCCGTCCAATGCTGGGCGGCGTTGCCCGGCTTGAGCAGATGGGGCGGAGTTTTCTCCACGGGCAAGACGACGAACTCTCCTTGCCAGTGCATTGCGATGGTGATTTTGCGCGCCCATTCCAATTCGCTGAACGACGGCTGCTCGCACACGTTATAGGTACGCCGAGCTGCGCGATCATCGGTGGCAGCCAGCGCGATGGCCGCGGCCACGTTCTCCACATAGCCGCGCGGCGAGTGCCAGGCGGCCAACGTATCGGGAAGGATAATGTGGCGGCGTCGGTCAGCAATACGCTTCACGACGGGATAGAAGCGGTGCAGCGGATCGCCGGGTCCATAGATCATGGGCAAGCGCAGAACCGTGCCGCGAAGTTCAGGGTCGTTGATCACTGCATTCTCTGCCGGGATCTTGTCGTAATCGTCCGTAACCCAGGTGAAAATCTTCCGCATAACCCGCAGCTGCTCTGGTGGATACAAATGCAGAACACGCCGCAGTTCAGAATCTTCCGTGAGGGGCACATCCTGCAGCGGACCTGCCTCCGTGCCCTGCGCAATGCCAACGGCGCGATACACGTCCATGCTGCTCAGCAGGATCACGCGCTGGGCGGCGCCACGGAAGATGTTCATCAGGTCTTGCGCCTGGGAGCCCGAGCTGACGACAAGGTCGATGACCACATCGGGAGCGAAGCGTTTCAGGTGATGAGCGCTCGCGTTGAGGTGGTTGCGGTCACCCAGAATTTCTTCTACACCGGCGGGAGCGGCGCTGGTACTGCGGTGAAACACTGCCAGCGCGTGGCCGTGCCGCATTAGAGCGGCCACGACGAATCGCCCAATGAAGCCGTTGCCGCCGATCAGGAGAATGCGCATAAAGCCCTCGCGGGTTCGCGATCAGAATTTTAAGCGTCAATTCGGATGAGCTTCCCATTTTTCAACTGAAACCTGTCTCCACGCCAAGTGACGGTGTGGCCCGCCAGGCTGGCCATCCAGACCCCGACGGCGATGAGATCGCGAAGGGGAAGCAGCCAAAGTTGGCGGAATACGTGATGGTCGAAAAGGACGCCCTTCCCCACTTGCAGCGCCACCGAAAGGCGCAAGAACAAAGTGGTTGCGGCCAAAGCCCAAGCCCAGAGCGCTCCTCCGGACGCGAACACCACGAGGCACGACCACAAGAAGCCAAAAGTAAGGGCCAGACCGAAGTAGCCTCCGGCGCGCGAATCGCGCACGCCCCGCGCCCAGCGCAACTGGTGCGAAAAAAACTGCCGCAAAGTATAGGCGGGAAGGTTGGTTTCAACGACTACGCCGGAGAGATTTACTTCCAGGCCAAGATCGGCGATCCGCTTGCCTAACTCGAAGTCGTCGGCGAGATAGTCTGCGAACGATTCGAAACCGCCGATCTTTTCGAGGTCCGCGCGGCGAAAGGCCATGGTCGACCCCAAGGCGAACCGGATGCCGCTTTCGAGTTGACGGGCAGCGAGCACACCTGCGCAGAAATCCGTGCTGATGCCGAGTGCTTCGATGCGTGAGCCCAGCGTGGCCTCGGCGATTCCGCGATAAAGGCACGTAACCATTCCGATTTTAGGATTGGCCAGGGGCAACATCACGCGGCGCAGGTAGTCGGGCTCCACGCGAATGTCGCTGTCGTTGACCAGCAGGTGCTGGCAACGCGCCTCCGCCAGCATCTGCGCCAGGTTGCTGACTTTCACATTTGCGCTGTGAGTCCTGTGGCAGACGATCAGGCGGATGCTCAGAGCCGGGAACTCGCTCTGCAACTGGCGCACGCTGGCCACGGCTGGGTCATCGGCTTCGCTGACCCCAAAAATAATTTCGTATTCCGGATAGTCTTGCAGGCAATGGCTGCGAAAACTCCGATAGATTCCCGGGTCAGTGCCTTTGAGTGGCTTGAGGATGCTGACCGGAGGCAGATCCGATGTGGGGCGGGCGCTCTTGTCCGCCTCACGCTCGCGCAGAAAATTCGACGCGCTCCACAAGCAAAGAAAATAATACAGTGAGCTGCAAACCGCGCCACAAGCGGCAATCACCTGCACGAGCCTGAAAATGAAATGAATCATGCGCAGGCGCGGGTCGCGTTATTCGTAGCGCAGCGCCTCAATGGGATCGAGGTTCGCGGCCTTCCACGCTGGGTAGATCCCGAAGACCAGCCCGACCGCGGCAGCCGCGCTGAAGCCAAACGAAGTCCAGAACATCGACATGCGCGCCGGCAGCGACGGCCAGACCGTGGGAATCATCCACACCACGAACCCGCCGAACAGGACGCCAATCACGCCGCCGAGGGCGGTAAGAATGATCGCCTCCAGCGTGAACTGCAGCAGAATGTCGCGCTTGCGCGCGCCGATAGCCTTGCGCACTCCGATCTCGCGCGTGCGCTCGGTCACGCTGACCAGCATGATGTTCATCACGCCAACTCCGCCCACGACAAGGGCGACGCTAGAAATCGCGAACATACCGATGAAGAGCGCACCGGTGAGCTGGTTCCACACGTCGGAAATGGAATCGGAAGTGAAGACCGCGAAGTTGTCCGGCTTTTCCGGAGCGACTTTCCGCCGGCGCCGCAACAGTTCGCGAATTTCGTCGATAGCCTTGGGCATGTCGTCGTGCGACGTGGCCTTCACGCTGATCCAGTGGTCCTTCAATTCCGGATGCAGGGTTTTGAACGTGCTCAGGGGCACGATGACCCGATTGTCGTTCGGGTCCTTTCCTCCGCCGAATACCGACTTGATCTTCTCCATCACGCCGATCACGGTGAACAGGCGACCCTCGATATTGACTTCGTGCCCCAGCGCGCTTTGACTGGGAAATAGTTCCATCGCAGTCTCGTGACCGAGAACAATCACTGTGGCGCGACGCTCATCGTCGCTGTCGGTGAACCAGCGGCCTTCGGTGATATGCAGGTCGAAAACGTCCTTTGCCGAAGACAAGTCTCCTTCGAGGATGGTGTTCTTCACCTTGCGATCCTCGTATTTGATTGCGTAGGTGCCGACTCCCAACTCCGGCCGGAAAAAGCGGATCCCTGCGTTCACCGCCTTCACGTGGGGCAGTTGCCGGATGGCCTCGGCATCCTCGAAAGTCAGCTTCTTGCGCGTACGCATTTCTTCCGTGATGCGCCCGAAGGTGAAGGGCTCGAGATGATAAACGAAAATAACGTTGGAACCGATGCTGGCGACCAGGTCGCGAACGTTTTCGTCGAGTCCACGACCAATGGAGGAGACCCCAATGACGACCGCGACGCCGATCACGACGCCGAGCACGGTCAGCGACGAACGCAGCTTGTTGCCGCGCAGCGTGTCGGTCGCCATCTGGATTATTTCTCCGAATTCGCCTTTGCGAATCATAATTTCGGCTCCCGGCTTTGGGCTCCCGGCTTCTGGAAGTCAAGCCATCATGAAGTCTAAACTGTCAGCTACGGCTCGGTCCTTGCGAAAGCCGGAAGCGAGAAGCCGGGAGCCGTTTACATTTCAAACCGCAGCGCCACAATCGGATCCAGGCGCGCTGCCTTGCGCGCGGGATAGACTCCGAAAAAAACTCCTACGCTCGCCGCTACCAGCAGACCGGACGCCACGGCCCACAGCTTGATCGAAGAAGGCATGCCAATGGCCAGAGTTACAAGCGTGGCCACGCTTGCTCCGCCGATCACTCCCAGCGCGCCACCAACTAGCGCCAACGTGACGGATTCGATCAGGAACTGCAGCAGCACGTCATCCCGGCGCGCCCCCAGCGCCTTGCGGATGCCGATTTCCCGCGTGCGCTCGGTTACCGACACCAGCATGATATTCATGATCACGATGCCGCCCACCACCAGCGAGACGGCAGCGATCCCAATGGTCGCCATGAAAAACGTGTTGCTCAGGCCCGACCAGATGCCGAGCAAGCTGGCATTGGTTTCAATCTCGAAGCTGTCGTCGTCGCCGGGACGGTCGTGCCGGTGCGAACGCAAAGCCACGCGAGCTTCGTCGATCGCTTCATTGAGCGGTGCCCCCGTGGTCACGGCCTTGCCCCAGATGCCGATGCTGTTGTTGTGCGAACCATACTGCTTCAGGTAAACCGTGATGGGAATCAGCGCATAATTGTCGGCGCTTTGGCCCAGAGTCTTACCTTTCTTTTTTCCCACACCGATGACTTGGTAGGTGTAGCCGTCGATGCGGATTTCCTGGCCGATGGGATCGGCGCCGGCCATGAGATGTTCGACGATATCAGTGCCCACGACGGCTACCGGCGTGCGGTTGTCCAGGTCCGTTCGGTTCAGCATGCGGCCCGAGGTGAGATCCGTGTCGAGGATCGTGGCCATGGACGGCGTAATGCCCTGGATCGTGGTGTCGCTGATCGACTGTTCCCCGTGTTTCACTTTGCCGCTGCCGCGCAGCACCGCGCCTACATATTCGCAATCGCGGCAGGCCTCGGCGACGGCCTGGTAGTCTTCGAGGATTAGGTTCTTGCGCTTTTCCGCGGCCAGGAAATGGTCGACATTGGTTTCGACCGGGGACATCTTAGAAATAATGAAAACGTCCGCGCCCAGATTGAAGATCTTGTGGGCTACGTAGTCGTTGATGCCGGAAACGAAAGTGACCACGGCAATCACGGCCGCCACGCCAATCACCACTCCAAGCAGCGTAAGCACCGAGCGCAGTTTGTTAGCCCAGAGCGACTGCAACGCGATTCGGACGGCTTCGAGAGTGCGCATAAATCGGTCGTCGGACCTCAGGCGCCCGGCTTCTGAAGTCCGAGCGCGGTACCTCATGCTACCGAGCCGCGGACCCCGGGTATCAGTCTACAGCGAAAATAGTCGGCGGCGCACGGGCGGCGGTCTGGAGTGTAGATGCTCCAAGATAAGGGCACCCCATAACCGCAACGAGAATCTGTCACCCTTCGAGGATGGTGACAATGAGTCAGCAAGAGCTTCAGCGAGTGAACGTGATTGAGAATGCAGTGTATCAGCGCGTCATCGCCGCCGATCGCCATTACTTAAACGTTAAGGGGGTGACAGAATCTCGTTGCAGTTAATACGACATGTTCCTGTTGCAACAACACGTCTGCCGCCTGGGATGCGGTCCGGGGGCACGGGGCAGACATTCCTCGCGGGCCTTGGGTCCCCTGCCCCAAGGGCCGAGGCCGAAATCGGACGCCTGAGGTCGAGGGCAAAGGTCTGCGGTCAGGCCCTGTATAATAAGGCGTTGGCAGCTGGACCGGACGGTCGCTTCCTGCGCTTTCGGGCGCGGGGAGAGGAAAGTCCGAACTCCACAGAGCGGTGTGCCGGATAACGTCCGGGAGGGTGCCTATGCTTGCCGGTTTTAGGCAAGGATGGGAAGATCCGACGGAAAGTGCCACAGAAAACATACCGCCTTGGCGGAAACGCCAGGGTAAGGGTGAAAAGGTGCGGTAAGAGCGCACCGCCGCGGCAGTAATGCAGCGGGCAGGGCAAACCCCACACGGAGCAAGACCAAATAGGGAGGGAGTTCGCGACCTTGGTTTTCGGATCGGGGCCGCGGACACGTGCCGGCTCGGTGCGTCCAACCTCCGGGTAGGTCGCTAGAGCCGCGCAGCAATGCGCGGCCCAGAGGAATGGCCGTCCAGCAGCAGCAATGCTGCGGACAGAATTCGGCTTACAGGTCCGGCTGCCACAACTTTTGTTTTCAACAACTTGCAATCATTCTGCATGCGATTGTGACGCCGGTGTGACGCACTCCAATCGTTCAGCAGAAGATGATGATCTTCCGTCGCCCAGTCTCCCTCGGGAAACCTGCAATCCTCTAGACATTGGGACGTTGCACAAGAAGCGGCAACGGAGCGGAAAACTTCCGAGTAGCCGACGAT
>DATDGM010000095.1:0-1949 GCA_036522075.1 Candidatus Sulfotelmatobacter sp. | reverse complement strand
GAAGTCCCGTTGCCTAATTGGGTGTTGGTTTGGTCGCGCTTTCAACGACGATTCGGTCGAAGGTTTCATTTATGGGGTCGAGCCGCAGACCAAGCTCACGAAACGCGCTGAAGATGTCGATGTCAATTTTGATGCCTCGGCCGTTTGGGCCCGGCTGGGTCTCGGTCCTCAGCGGCAGGTGATATTGCCCAGCGAGACCCGTGCGGTCCACGACCGGGCGTCCGAGGGACTGCCCCGTGAGGTGGCCTGAATTCAACTGGCGTAGAAGATCCGGTATGGTGTAGGCCGACTCCATCATTGCTTGACCGGGGGGAAGCGACGGGGGATGGAACTCCTCATCCCTTGGAGTGAACCCCAAAAGTGAGACAGCGAGTTAAGGGAACAAATACATTGAATGGAGTGAGGAATGGATTTGTCCCGAGCTGTTTACAGTCGCGATCTGAAGATCACCGCAATGCGGGCGTTGGACGCTGGCACCACCCTCGGCGAACTGGCCCGTAAATATCAACTGAGCCCGCACCTGTTGGAACGCTGGCGTGGAGAGTGGCGTGCCAAGGGCGAGTTGGCGTTCCCCGGAATGGGGCGGCGTGGCATGGACCTGCCGACGCTGGACGACGCACGGCGCATCGCTGAACTGGAACGGAAAATCGGCCAGCTCACGATGGAGAACGATTTCTTAAAAAAAGCCTTACAGCATTTCAGGGATCATCACCCGCCGGCGGTCGTCAATGGCGGGGATGCTTGTTTGAAGAAATTGAGCAAGCCGCGGGGAAAGGCCAAGCCGTGAGCGCGCTGTGCCAGATGACTGGGTTGAGCCGGGCCGGTTTCTACCGTTGGCGCACCCCGCCGCCAGGCATGCCAGCGGAGATGGAACTGCGCGACGAGATGCAAAAGGTGGCACTGGAGTGGCCGGCGTATGGCTACCGCAGAATCACGTTCGAACTGCAGCAGCGAGGCTTTGAGGTGAACCACAAGCGCGTGCTGCGGATGCTGCGGGAAGATAATCTGCTGTGCGTGCGGCAACGCGCCTTTGTGGTCACGACGGACTCCCGGCACAACCTGCCGATCTATGCGAACCTGGCGCGAGAGATGCAGCCCACGGCCATCAACCAGCTCTGGGTCGCCGACATCACCTACATTCGATTGCGCACCGAGTTCGTGTATCTGGCCGTGGTGCTGGATGCCTTTTCGCGACGCGTGATCGGCTGGGCGCTCGGTCGGACGCTGGAAGCCGAACTAGCCGTGGCGGCACTTCGGATGGCGCTGATCGAGCGACAGCCGACGCCCGGCCTGGTGCATCATTCCGACCGCGGCGTGCAATATGCTTCGCAAGACTACACCGAAATGCTCAGGTTGCATCACGCCACCATCAGCATGAGCCGCAAAGGCAACCCGTACGACAACGCCGCCTGCGAATCGTTCATGAAGACGCTGAAATACGAGGAGGTTTACCGCAACGAATACCGCGACTATTATGAAGCCCGCGCCAGGATCGGTGAATTCTTGGAGCTTGTCTATAATCAGAAACGCCTTCACTCGGCCCTGGGATATGTTTCACCAACCGAGTTCGAGAACGGTGCGACGTCATGACTGGATTCTCAAGGATCAGCCCCACATGGGGGGCTCCGCCCCTGCCACCCCGGGATTTAACGCCGTTGCGCCAGAATGGCTGGTTTCTTACGGGGCGGCTGACGCCGCCCCGGCCCATTCCGGCCGCTGAGTCGACGCTCGGGTCGCATCCCTGCGTTGCCCTATCCTCCGCTCAGGTGCTTCCAGAGTGGATCAACCGCAACCTCGCCGGCAAGCGTTTTGCAGCGAACGGCGATAACCCCCTTGACTCTGTGTCTCACTCCAGGGGTTCACTGCAGTTCACTGCAGGTTCTCTCCACCCTCACCACACCCAAAACAGGGATCGCTTGCTCCAGTTGGGTGCAGATTAATACCGGAAC
>DATDGM010000094.1:0-1995 GCA_036522075.1 Candidatus Sulfotelmatobacter sp. | reverse complement strand
TTTCTCACGGGCTTCTCTCCGGACGGCACCGGAGTTCACCTCGCGGATTTGCAGGGCAATGATCCAGCCGCGCCGGGCGGCGTACTCCCGCATCGCCCGATTCTGCATCGCCAGGGTCTGCTGATCATTCGTGGAGACCCGGGCATACAGGCCGGCGAAACATTTTCGCCGGTCTGCGTGCGTGGCCAAAAACGTTACCGGATTTTGCCTTTTGGGAAGCCCGTTTTCTGGGCATTTCAGGATGTCACTTTACCATGGCCGGAGTCGATCCTTTTCGGCCATGCAGGATTCATCATACGCCAGGCGGCTCCAGCGTCTGCCGGTAGTTCCAGGGCATCCACTCCGCGGGGTTGGCCGTCAGTTCTCGGGCATGGCGTTGCAACTCCGTCAGATAATCGAATGAGTTGGCGCCACATAACTGGCAGGTGTGGATCAGCGTCATAAACAGGTCACCCACCTCGGCCCCGTGCAGCGTCCTGTAGAACAACGCATTCTTCCGGTGCAGCACCGCGCGCTTGAGAGCGCGCTCGCAAAGATTATTGTCTAATGGGGCCCAGGCTTCTCGCAGAAACGTCGTCAAGGCTTTCCAGTGCCGCAACAGATATGTGATCGCCTTGCCCAGACCGGAGTTGGGCTCCGTCTTCCGCTCGGCGAACTGCGCCTCCAGCCAGCCGTGCAGTTTCTCCATCACCGGACCGCTGCGCTCCTTGTGAAACCGCAGCCGCTCCTCCGCCGTCAGGGCGCCGTCGCGCGCTTCCGCATCGTATCGGTACACCTCGCCCAGCATCTCCAGCACATGTCGGCACTCCTCGGGAAAATTCTGAATGACTTCCACAAACTGGCGCCTTCCATGAGCCAGACAGTTCGCCACCAGAATCTCCACTCCGCCGGGCAGCTTGGGCACGTTCCGTGACAGCGCATCACACATCTGTATCACCGGGGTCAAGTCCTTCGCCCGCTGCTTCAGCACATGGGCGATGTTCTCGCCCGCATGCTGGCGGCCGGTGAAGTACAAGGCAATCTTCTGGCCCTGCCCTGTAGAAACGATGCCGCTGGTGAACACACCGGTGCGTTCGTCGCCGGGATCACGCTCCAGCTTGAGCACCTTCATACTGGTGTCGTCGTTGTGTACCACCTCGCCCTGCGCCGCCTGCCGGATCAACTCATTCCGCGCCGGTTTGACCAACTCGGCGGCCTCTTCGACAACCTCCCACTGCGTCGCTGCCGGTAATGGTATCCCCAACTGACCTTCCAGTTTTTCCAACCGGTAGAACGGGGTTCCGCTGCCGTACTTGAGTTGCGCGATCATCGCGGCGGCCGTCTCGTCGTACTTTTCCGGACCTACGCCCTCCGGCTCTTGCGCCGTAAAAACCTGCCCGCACGCGCCGCATCGCAACCGCTCCAGCGAGTAAACCGTGGCCGCCAACGGCGCCTGCCCCACGATCCGTACCAGCACCTTCGGCTCCTTCTGCCCGTATACGTTCCCTTTCCCGCACTCCGGGCAGCGGCCCCCATGCGTCAACTTCTGGTGCGCAATGTCGACCGTCTGTGCGCCGCCAAACGCCTCCGCTCCGTTGCGCCCGTGTCCGGGTTGCGGGGGAACGTTGGTGTCCGGTTGAGTACCATCGCCGGTTTCCGGGTTCTCTGGTTCTTCCAGCACGGCGCTGGTCTTCTCCGTATTGCGCGGCGACGCCAGCATCGCCGCCAGGGCATGCAAGGCGCTCTTGAGTTTGTCGCAATCAGCCTCGCTCAGCGGCACTTGCCGGGCTCCGTCCAGCACCCGGTCCAGTTCATCCAGGTTCACATCGACACGGAGCCGTTTGGCGGATTTCATCCTACCTCCCCGAGCAGTTCGCGAAACCGTTTCGTCAGCGGATACCCCAGAACCGCTTTGATCGACCGGTTCGGCACATAGCTGTTGGATTGCTTGCCCCGTCCCGTCGTCTTGCCAAGCAATACCCAGTTGGCCGCGCGGTAACAGGCGCCGCGGAATCG
>DATDGM010000093.1:0-2502 GCA_036522075.1 Candidatus Sulfotelmatobacter sp. | reverse complement strand
AGTGTCCCGCTAGCGGTTTGATGGGGATGCGCCATTGGGACGCGGACCGCGCGTGCCCGCAGAGACTCTATATGAATCATAAGCAACGTTGGGTAGGCAATGCTTCCCGGCTCCAGATTTGCACCCGCATCTTACCATGGGCGACTGCCCCGGGGGGCATTCAACCCGCCTGCGAACAGCAACCGCCGTATGCTCGCTTCCCAGACAACAGTATCAGCGGTTCCGGAATTGCTCTCAAGTGGTCGGCTACGGTGACTTATCCCCTCCGCCACTGTTCCCCGTCAACTCTCCCTTAGGGTCCGTTAAGAAATAAAGTTGACAAGTAAGGACTAACATAACTCACGCTGCGTGGCGGGGCTGGAATGTGTAGTTCCAGTCGCCGTGAAATCTATGAGGCTTCAGCTGGAGCGTGCGCATTTTGTCGTCCGTGATCTTCTGACCGGGTTCGTATTCGGGGGTGTCGAGTAAAGCTTTCACGCGTAGCCCGCTCTTCGTGGTCGTGCCCCCGATCAGATTGACCACCGCTTCATAACTGAGCAAGGGCCGGCCGCGCCAGTTCATACTGATGAAGGAAAACAGGCGATGCTCGACCCTGTTCCACTTGCTCGTGCCGGGCGGATAGTGACACACCGTCAGCGCCATCCCCAGCCGGTCGGCCAGGTCCTGCAAATGAACCTTCCAAGCACGCAACCGCGTGCCGTTGCTGCCGCCCGCATCCGCGCAGATCAACAGGCGCCGGGCTTGCGGGTAGGCCTTGCGCCCCAGCAGTTGCCACCACCGGCGAATACTGGCCACGGCAAATTCCGCCGTCTCGTGGGTGATGCCCACGTTGACGACGGCCTCGTCCCGCGCCACGTCGTAGGTCCCGTAGGGGATCGCCTTGCCGACGCCTGGGGCAGGAAAATCATGGACATTCACCGCCTCCGGGTCGCCCGCCGGCTGCCAGCGACGGCCCCGATTCTCAAAGGCTCCCACCAGTTCCTTCTTTTTCGTGTCCACACTGACGACCGGGTCGTGGCGGTGGACAAACCGCCGGACTTGATCATTCAGGTACTTAAACTGCGCGTCGCGATCGGGATGTTGCGTGCCCTCGATCGTCTTCACGTTGGCCTGCAACGCGTACCCCAGCTCCCGCAGGCAACGCGCCACGGTGACATGCGAGACGGTGTAGCCCTGACGACCCAGCTCCTCGGCCAAGTTGCGCGTCGACTTGTTCGTCCACAGCAGGTAGCTCATCGGGTCACCAGCGGTGCTGGCTTCGACGAGCCGCGCCAGCACCCGCTGGACGTGGGGATCCGCATCCTCCAGCCGCTTGCGTCCACCGCCCGCGGCGCGAATGCGGCCCTGGTCCGGCCGCCCCTGCAAGCGACCGGCCTGCAACTCAGCCATGCCTTTGAGAATGGTGGGTCGCGACATGCTCGTCAGCCGCGCCAGGCGACTCACCGCCCCGCGTCCTTCGGCGAGCGCCTTCTGGGCGACATAGACGCGCGCCTGTGCCTCATTCAAGGTGCCCAACACACGCAGCCAATGCCGCTCCGTTTCCGAAAGCCTCGCCTTCGTCGCCATCGCGGTATAATGTCTCACTGGCGACAGAATAGCGAGCAAAGTTCATTTTGTAAACATTATTTCTTAACAGTCCCTTAGGTGGTACCATCCCTCATGATGTCTCCCATTGTTCCCTTGTTTGCAGAGATATCGCGCTCATGAACAGGAACATGCTAAAGAAGGGCAACCACTTCGCCGCGTTCGAGCAGCCACTCTTTCACGCAGGGGCTGTGCGAGTGCCTCCGCAGGCTGCGCGGAGCATCGCGAGGGGAGATCTGGGCGGACTATGATCCCACAACCGCGCCGAAAGGAAAGCCGGTGACGAAGCATATGGCCGGGGACAGGGAGGTCACGCGGGCTTTGCTTCAGCAGCCCTTCTCTTGACTCGCCCTTTGGGGTTTGTTAGCGTCAGTCTCACCGGAGGGACGACACCTGCCATGAAGAAGCTCCTGAAGTGGGCACTGTCTGTAGTGTACGGGCTGGTGATGGTTGAAGTCATCGTCATGATCAGCCCCTTTGCTTTCTATTGGTATTCTCTCTACGCCCCGACGCTGCAGGGCTTACATCACTGGCGCGGGACGGCTTGGATGGAAGCTTTCTTTCTTCCGCATTCGGTCATTACCACCAGTCGTTTCCTGGAGTTCCTCCGGTGGCGGGTCGGAACCTACTGCTTTAGTCTTGGCATTCTTTTCTTTCTGTTTTGCGCCGTTCAGGTGTACTGGGCGAAGCTGTTCCGGAAGGGCGTCGTGCGTTCAGGGATCTATTCACGCATTCGTCATCCGCAGTACCTGAGTCTCGCGGTCGCCGGTTTCGGCCTGCTCACCATATGGCCACGCATCATCATCCTGATTCTCTATCTGGGCATGATTTTCATTTATTATTTCTTGGCCCGCTTCGAAGAGAGGAAAGTAGAAGCCGTGCGCCCAGAATACGCGGACTACCGTCAGCGCACGGCGG
>DATDGM010000092.1:0-2104 GCA_036522075.1 Candidatus Sulfotelmatobacter sp. | reverse complement strand
ATCACGTCTAAGCATCCCTTATGGTTACCTACGATTGCTGGACGCCATCTCTGAGCACGACCGCGGGCATGATTGCGAGGGACCGGTCACGCCGGGCTTAGCACCAATACTGTTCACTTAATAACATTCTTGTGATATTCTGTTTTGGGGCGAATGCCTCCAACAAGGAGGTATTCCATGCGCGTTACCACTGTAGAGTCGTCGACTCTTGCGACGGTTGCCTACGACGAAACTCGCTCGCTGCTGCAACTTGAGTTCTGTAGCCGAAGGTCATATCGGTACTTCGGCGTCCCTTCAGCCGTGCACCAAGCACTCCTCGATGCTCCTTCCAAAGGCAGGTACTTCAACCGGGCGATTCGCGGACGGTTCCCCTACCGTCCGATTCCGGCCAGACGCGATCAATGAGGAGACACCATGGCGCGCACTCTGGCAGAGTTGCCGGCCGGCAGCCGGATCACGGACTACATCAGCCTCGGCGTCATTGCCAAGTTCTTCCCTACCGAGAAAATTCGTGCGGTTTTGGAGGAGACCCAGCGCGCCAGCGTGCGCGAGCGCGATTTGCCCGCGCATGTGGTGGTCTACTATGTCATCGCCCTGGCGCTGTATATGCAGTCCTCCTATCGGGAAGTATTGCGCTGCCTGCTGGAAGGAGTGCAGTGGCTGCTAAATCCCTCGGCCAAGGTGAAGGTTGCCGGCAAATCGGGCATCTCGCAGGCACGTAGCCGTCTGGGAGCCGAACCGCTAAAGAGACTGTACAGCGCAGTAGTGGGTCCCATTGCGGAAAAGCGTACCAAAGGCGCTTGGTATCGACAATGGCGATTGGTCAGCCTAGATGGCAGCACGTTGGACGTTGCCGATACCAGCGACAACGATAAGGCCTTCGGGCGGCCGGGTGCCAGTCGGGGTTCCAGCGCTTTTCCCAAGGTCCGGTTCGTGGCGCTTCTGGAAAATGGGACGCATGTGCTATGGGGTGCGCAGATGGACTCCTACGCCACCGATGAGCTCACGCTGGCCGAGAGGGTGGTTCCGCTGCTCGGTAAAGGGATGCTGTGTATGGCCGACCGGTTTTTCCCCAGCTATAAGCTTTGGCGCCTGGCCGCAAAGACGGGAGCCGACTTGCTGTGGCGCATGCGGCAAAATGCCCGCCTGGACGTAGAAAGACGTCTGCCCGACGGCTCCTACCTCAGCCGTACCTACGCCTCCACTACGGACCGGCGGAAGAAACGCAACGGGATTATGGTTCGGGTCATCGATTACCGCTTGAAAGACGTCCCCGGCGCCGAGCTACTGTACCGGCTGATCACGACCATCCTCGATCATGAGCAGGCGCCCGCCAAAGAGTTGGCCGCCCTCTATCACGAGCGGTGGGAAATCGAAACCACGCTGGACGAACTGAAAACCCATCTGCGCGGCGCTCAGATCGTGTTGCGCAGCAAGACGCCGGAACTGGTGAGGCAGGAGTTCTTCGGTCTGCTGATGGCCCATTTCGCCATTCGCGGCCTGATGCACGAAGCGGCCCTGAAGGCCGATGAAGATCCCGACCGGCTGTCGTTCCTCCACTCCGTTCACGTGGTCCAACGGCGCATGGCCCGCTACGCTGCTATTCCCCCCTCAGCACAGAAAAGCTCTCCACGAAGCGATCCTCGACGAAATCCTTGAGGAGCGGGTGGTTTCCAGCCGCAATCGGATCAACCCACGCGGCATCAAGCGCAAAATGAGCAGTTACCCTCTGCGCCCACGCAAGCGCGGGTGTACCCGTCGAATCGATTTCGCCAAGCGGGTGAGGATTGTTAAGTGAACAGTATTGGGGCTAGCAGCCCGTGGTAATAGTCACTTGGGATGCCTTAAAAAACATGCCAAGAACATGTGACATTGAAAATGTTTTAAGCGTCTATAGGGCATGGCGATGGGAACACGGCGGGAGTGGCAGCAGGATATGTGGATCGCCACCAGCGACGTGGTCGAGACGCCGGCGAATGCCTTTTACGACCGGCTCAATCAGATCCTGGAGGAGCACAAGTTCGACGCCAAGGTGGAGCGAGTGTGCCGGAAGTTTTACCAGAAGAGCCCGTACGGAAGGCCCAGCATTTCCCCGGGCGTTTAT
>DATDGM010000091.1:0-1558 GCA_036522075.1 Candidatus Sulfotelmatobacter sp. | reverse complement strand
GGAAAAGCTGCCGCTGGAGCAGATTCCTTCAGTGCAGGCGGCCATTGAGGCAGCGCAGCACGATCTTGATGGCGCCGGCCGCGTCGTGGTGCGCTATTCCGGCACGGAGGCGCTGGCCAGGGTGATGATTGAGGCGGAATCTCGAGAAAAGATGGAGAAGCATGCTGCGGCGATTGCAGGAGCAATCGCTAAAGCAATCGGCTGACCCAGCCTCAATTTCGCTCGGACATTCCGCAGACTGTCATCATGGCTTGTCCTTACCGATGTACGGGCGCCTTTGCCGTCGGTTGCCGCCCTTTGCCGCTTGCGGTTCTCAGCTTTCCAGCCAAAAATGCTTTCCAGTATGAAGACGGCATCCCGGCTTTTGCTCGCTCTGCTGCTCGTTGTTCTCGCAGCCGGCACGCTTTCTGCACAAGAAATAGTTGCCGAGGGCAAGTACCAACCGTCAGCGAACTCCGGCGCTGGCTCACCACACAGGCATTGGATATTAACCACAGGGCGGTCCGGCGGTTACCTCCTGCGCTCGGAGATACAAAGCGCGGCAGACGGGATTCGAGTGGTTCAACTTGAAGAAATGAACGATCGCTTCGTCCCCACCAGTATTGGCTATGAACTTTATTTGAAAAACCACACGGAACCCGACGTCGTTGTGAGCTGCACGTTCGCTCACAATTCCATTACTTGCGACGGAAAATCAGAAAAGGGCAAAGCCAAACAGTCCAGGCCCTACCGGCCTAAAGGGCCGTTTCTCTTAGCCGTACGTCATCTTTCGCGCTTTGACTTCGCCTGGTTGGCCGCGGGAGCATTGAATATGTACCTCCAGGACAGCGGCAAACCTTCAATTCGAACCATCCATCTCACCGGCGGAGCCGCTCTTGAGCTTACAGATGACATCAGTATTGCCGCACTGCAGGGGGTGATGACTCCGAACCAGAAATTCACCGCGATCCGTCCTGAGAGTTACACAGAATGGGAGTTTATTTCGGACGACGCAGACAAGGAGGCGATCACAGCCGCCGGTACGGAAGAAATCCAGCTCGACGGAACCAAGGTGTCAACTCGCCATTACTTGCTCATCAGCGGTGACGTAACCATACATTTTTGGCTCGCGCAGCCTGGACTCCTGGTGAAGGTGAGCGCCGGCGAGGGCGTCGATTACGTTCTCACAAATTACCGACAACACAGAAAATTGATTGCGGAAGTCGACGTGGAAACGCCGGCAAGATCACCGGATGATCAACTCAAGTGAGTCCCATCCAAACCGAGCGCTGAAGAATGGGGGTTGCCGTGCTCTCCCTATTCTGTTCACTCCACATCCCGCCAGTTCGGTCCAACGCCCACCTCCGCTACCAGCGGCACATTCAATGGATACACGGTTTCCATTCGCTCACGCAGCAGTTGGCGCATGGCTTCCAGTTCGGCGTGGGGGACTTCGAACAAAAGTTCATCGTGCACCTGAAGCAGCATGCGGGATTTCAGCTTGCGCGCGCGCAGATCTTCGTCAAGGCGGATCATGGCCATCTTGATCAGGTCCGCGGCCGTTCCCTGAAGCGGCGTG
>DATDGM010000090.1:0-1586 GCA_036522075.1 Candidatus Sulfotelmatobacter sp. | reverse complement strand
TAGGACGACAAAAATCAGCACGGTTCCGATCCGGACCTGCCAACGTAAAACTCTTAGCCACAGGAGCACGCTCGCCGTGGCCAGCGCGATCAGTAGCCAGCGGAAGCCAATCTGCACATGCTCGAATGGGAAATCGACCGTCGGCGCCAGCAAGAACACGACGTAGACCGGATAAGCAAATCCCTGCTGGTCTTGGGGATCGTCAGGGCGGGTGGGATCGAGCTGCCTCCCGTAGTAGCCTTGCTGAATCTCTCGCTTGATCTCGTCACTGTAGGGATTTCGTCCGCGCCGCAGCAGTTCCCGGGCTCCCAACCACCGCGGATAGAGATCCGACAAATTTCCGCGCGGACGTTTGTGCACCGCCGCATCGGCCACCTGCTGCGCCTTCAGGATGCGGTCGACGTAGAACCATGTGCTCGCCGAGGCGATGACAGCCAGGACGAGTCCGACGACCAACGGCGGGCGCTTCAGCATGGTTCCAGTGCTTTCCTTTCCACTTTCCTTTCCCGCGCCACGACCAATCCAGATCGTGCGCCTCATGTTACAACTGTGTGGTCACGAACCCATTCATGCGATGGCGCATCGCAATCTCGGCGGCAATCGGCCTCGCGACCGGCTGGTTCTGCTGGTTTCTGACGAAACATTTCCATCAGGACGCCGCCGACTTCCGCTGGGCGCTGCATCTCGCGCATGGTTTGCTGGCTGGGCAAAATCCCTACGATACTCCGTTCGAGCAATATCCGCTGACGGCGGGGCTTTTCGCTCTTCCCTTCGTGCGTCTCGAACCGGAAGTCGCCGCGGGCGCCTTCTGGGGGATCAGTTCGTCCCTGCTGGCTTTCGGTCTAACGCGCGGCGGCTATTCGAAACTGCTGATCTTCTTCGCCTATCCATATTGGGGAGGAATTCTTACGGTGCAGTGGGCCCCGATCATCGCCGCCAGCGCATTCTTCCCGCTGCTGCTGCCCCTGACCATGGCCAAACCTCAGATCGGGTTGCCGGTCTTCCTAACGCGACTCAGTCGCCGCGGCGTGGTTGCGTGCGCCGTCATTGCGATCGTGAGCCTGGTGGTGATGCCGAAATGGCCGTTGCTATGGCTGAGGCAGGCGGGCAACTATCAGCACTTCATCCCAATTCTGGTTTTTCCGGGGCCGCTTCTTCTGCTCGCGTTGCTGCGATATCGGAATCGCGACGCGCTCTTCCTGTTTTTTTCCAGTCTCATGCCGCAGCGCTGGTTCTTCGACAGCTTCACACTGTGGCTGATTCCCCAGTCGCGGCGCGAGATCATTTGGACCGTCTTCTTCAGTTGGGGAGCGGGGGTGTGGCGCTGGTATCACATTCCGCACAGCTTCACCCAGGTCGGGCGCTGGACCGTACTCTTGATCTATTTGCCGATGCTCGCGGTCGTGCTGCTACGTAAATCGCGGCGCGAAGCGCAGGTTGCAAGCACTACCGGTTACCTGGCGCCGGTTTGATTGTTCAGGCTGCATTTTGTAGACGACGAACTCTGCACCCCAATGACACTAGGCGACTCGCACGACTCGGGAGGCCATGGCGCGAGCAAATGGCGCGTCGGGTTGATACTTTGC
>DATDGM010000089.1:0-23560 GCA_036522075.1 Candidatus Sulfotelmatobacter sp. | reverse complement strand
GATTCCGTCACAAACTGGAACGGATCGTACAAGACTCCGGGATATGGACCTAGCGGCAAACCGCAGGATGCCTGGATTTACAACATGGTCGGCAATCTGCCCACCAAGGGCGGCACGACCAACATTAACGCGCCCGTCGTGCCGGTCGCGCTCGATCTGCTCAATCCCGATGGCACGGTGTTCCTGCACTACGACCCCAAACCGTTCATTCTGCCCACACTGCAATCGCCGGTGTTTCAGAATTCCACCTACACCAGCAGTCCGGTAGCCACGCAATTCCCAGACGCCGTGCAGCGTGCTGCATTCTGGAGCACCATGGCTCCCGATTGGCACACCATGCTCCTGGCCAGCCTGAAGCAAGAACGAACCATGCAGGTTCCTGCAGGTTTTTACTATTATGCCCTCAAGAACAACGGTGACTGCTGCCTGTTTGTGCTCATCGATTTCGGCGAGTTCGGCAACCTGCTTTTCCCCACCGTTCCGACGGATACCACCACGCCCATCGGCGCCGCCGAGAATGCGGGCGACATCACCACCAAAGACATTTCCACTTTCCTGTTTCCCAACACCTATCTTTACTTCAACGGAAATCCCAACGACTGCTGCGTCCTCGGATATCACCAGTTTGACTTTGAACCCGGCGATGCCAGCAACGGCAATCGGTTGAGGTTTTACGTGATGAACTACTCGTCGTGGATCAGTCCCGGCTTATTCGGCGGCGGCTTTGTCGACGTAACCGCACTCAGCCACGAAATGGCCGAAACCTTCAACGACCCGTTCGTGGTCTTTGATGGCAAGCACAACCTCACTCCGTGGTGGCTCTCCCCCAACGGCAATTGCCAGGATGATCTGGAAGTCGGCGATGTCATCGAGGGCCTGCCGCACGCTGTTTTTCCCGTCACGATGAACGGCAGGACCTATCACCCGCAGAACGAAGCCCTGTTGCCGTGGTTCGAATTCCAATTTCCCTCAACCGCCATCGACGGCGCCTATAGCTATCCCGACGAGAACACGCTGCCGAACCTCTCGCCCATTCAACTGCCCGGCTGCCCCATCAGCTAGGCATAAACCGTGCGCTCCAATAAATAAGGGGTGAAGTGCATTAGCGCTTCACCCTTGTTTCATTCATGCGGCGATTTTGCGCTTAGGGGTTGTACTTCGCGAGCCAGGCCGCAATCTCTCGAAACACATCTTCGCGCTGCTCCCATACTGTCGGGAAATGCGGCGAACCGGGATACGTCACCATCCGCGTGGTCTTGCCCCGCGCCAGCAGAACCTCAAAGTATTCCCGCCCCTGATAAGTCGGCACGCGCTCATCGGAGTCGCCGTGAAGAATCAGCAAGGGCGTCGTCACGCCCTCCGAATGCATGGCTGCGGAGTACACCAGAAATGCCTGCGGATCCTTATCCGGCCAGCGCCCATCGTAATCGAATTGCTGCACGTCGCTGGTCCACATGAAACTGAGCCAGTCGGTAATGCCCGCGCCCTCGATCGCCGCTTTGTAGCGATGCGTCTGCGTGACCGTCCACGACGTCATAAAGCCGCCCGCGCTCCAGCCGAAAATCGCCAACCGGTTGGGATCAGCCCAGCCCTGGGCGATGGCGTAATCGGTCGCGCTATCCACATCGCGATACGCGCGATCGCCAAAATGCTGGTAGATCGCGTTCAGGAACTCGGTTCCGTAGCCCGTCGATCCCCGATACTCGGGTTGCAGCACGATGTAACCCATGCCGGCGATCACGCGCGTAAACATATCGAACCCAAGCGAATCGTTGGCCTCAGGCCCGCCGTGTGGCAGCACCAGGAAAGGATAGGAGCGTCCCGCCTGGTAATCCGCGGGAAAAGTGAGAATGCCTTCCAGCGCGATTCCTTCTTTGCTCTTCCAGTTGACCGCACGGACTTCGCCCAAGGAAACCTTAGCCAGTTGCTCTTCACCTTCATTGGTGATCCGTTTCAACGTATCGCCGTTCGCGACGGCGACGTTACTAGCATGCTGCGGGTCGGCCACGTTGAAAACTCGCACCCCTGGCGCGGACGCAATCTGCGGCGTTATCGGTCCGTTCGTGATTGTCCCGTCCGGCCACTTATAGGCGGCAACCAGCGCATTATTCTGAAACGCATCTACCTCTGACCTGACGCCACGCGCCACCACCGCCCACGCGTTTCCCTTCGCGTCCACCGACAACTGCAGCGCGCTGCCATCCAGCTTGGGCGTGCGATCCACAGGAGTCCCGCCGCCGGCCGCGACTGTCCAGATATGATCCGGCGTCAGCACCGACGTGGTCGTGCTGAGAAACGCCAGCTCTTTGCCCTCATTGATCCAGCCAATTCCCCCCGTTGCATTGTCGATAGTTGCCACGTGGCGCGGCCCCGTCGCGTTGCAAACGTCAATGAAGGAGCGCATCGAATAAAATCCGATCTTCGGCGTCACTGACATCACAGCCACCGAAGCGCCGTCTGGCGCCCACGCAATCTCGGCCACGTCGCGCAAGGTAGGACACCACCACGCTCCGCCTGAGCCGTCCGCGGCAATCACGTAAAGGCTCGTAGGCTGAGCCTCGATCACGGTGTGCACGTCCGCCAGCGGATCGGGAAGTCGCGGGTCGGCCAGCAAGGCATAGTGCGAGCCATCGGGCGAGATAAAAGGAGCGCGAACGCCCTTGGGCAGCGCCGTCAGTGACACTGGAGTAGCTGCCGCGGCTGCGGCCGTGGCCGGCGCCGCCAGCGCCAGCGTGGCCAACTGCGCCATTTTGTTCACCTCATAAGTTCCATAAAGAGCTCCACCGTCGCGCGTGAATCCTGCGGGATGGAACGAGTCTGGAATAGTCAGATGGCGCGACTCGCCCCCGCTGGTTGCAATCAGCTGCCAGTCAGTTTTTTCTGGACCCTTGGCCGCGCCGTACCGCACCTGGTAGAGGATGGTCTTGCCATCCGGTGAAACCATTACCGCATGCGCGGTGTGCAGGTTAGCGGAATCGTCAATGGTAAAAGGATGGCGCACATTCTGCGCCGCGCCGAGAGCTGAAAATGCCATGAGAAGGGTGAGAAGAATAACGAGAAGAACGAGCGGCCGAGCAGATGCAAACCTCAGACTACGCATGAAGCCTCCGATCCAAAACGCACAAAAGCATACCAGAGAAAGCAAATGCAGAAGAATTGAAGAAGATTGGCCGGAACCCCATTTCCTGCGTGCGCGGGTGCCCACTCAAGCCCGTTCTTGGCTTGAGTTGGGTGGGGGGAGTCGAACGGGAATTTCCCGTGTCGCTCTACTCCTTGACTGCGAACACCAAGAAGTAATCCATCTTGTCAGCCTTTACGAAGCTGTAATGTTCGAGCAGTTTGTATCCTGCCTGCGCCGCCTCCCGAATCACCACGTCCCGCCCCACGCCATGGTCCTCCCCATTTCCGTTGCGATCAATGATCCCCACCTTGGCTCCAGCCCTCAGCGCCGGGCGCAAATTCTTCAGCAGCGTTACCGGCCGTGCGATCTCGTGATAAGTCTTCAGCATCAGCACGCAATCCACGGCGTTCGCGGGCAGCTTGGGGTCGTCTGGTTGACTAAGGATGGTTTTTACATTCCCGATTTTTTCCTTCTGCGCCCGCTCGTCGATGTAGTGAATGGCCTCGGGATTAATATCCACTGCGTAAACAACGCCTGCATCGCCCACGCGTTTCGCAGCCCGCACCGTGAACCATCCCGAACCCGCGCCGATATCGGCAACAGTTTTCCCTGCTGCGACGCCGAGAATGTCCATGACCCGGGTGATCTGCAATCGCTCATCGCGCCCCGGCGACTCAAAGACCGAGAGATCGCCAGTGTATGGCTCGCTGGTCTTGCGGTTCGATTGACCGTCCACGCTTGGCGCGGCATTCTGAGCATGACTACACCAGGCGCCAAGACAAAGAGCCAGTAACGCTACCAGCGTTTTATAATTCCGGAATTTTGGCTGAACCATTTCACCTCCCGTGAGCGCCCTGCCAGCATAGACTTCGTCGAGAGGTCTGGGTTAGCAGAATCGTGGTTAGCAGAATACGACGTAGCTGAGAAACACTCGGCCCCTGACTTTGACTCTACTCCTGCGCAAGTCTAGAATTTAGTTGGTAGCCGAATCACTCTGTCGTTTGCTGCCACCTAGAGGAGGTATCCGAGATGGAAGGCAAAATCGGCCTGACCGAAATCCTCTTCATCGTGGCCATTGCGCTCCTGCTGTTCGGCCCCAGCAAGTTTGCCGCGCTGGGAAAGGGTCTGGGTGAAGGCATCCGCAATTTCAAATCGTCGATGAAGCAGGAAGACGAAGCCAAAAAAGAAGAAGAGAAAAAGCCCTAGTCTCGCCGTTCGATGTTTTACCGGTTGATCCCGGGTCTATTGCACTCCAGAACGCCCATCTCCCGCAACATCCTGCAAACCAACTCGACCGGCAGCCCCACCACATTGCTGTAGTCGCCCTGAATGCGCGGAATCCAGCTTGCGGCGCCGCCTTGGATCGCGTAGGCCCCCGCCTTGTCCGTGGGTTCGCCAGTCGCGACATAAGTTCGAATCTCCTCATCCGACAATTCGCGCATGGTGACCAGAGTAGTTTCAGAGGCAGTTGCCAGTAGCCGGTTTTCAGTTGCCAATTGGTCGCCGCTCATCAGCAGCGCTCCAGCTTGCGTCGTGGGCTGACTGGCAACTGGCAACTGGCGGCTGGTATGTGTATCCACGCTCTCACTGCCTTCTGACCTCTGGCCACTGCTCGCTACCCTTACCACGCACACTCCCGTAATCACTTCGTGCACCCGTCCTGAGAGCAGCCGCAACATTCTCGCCGCATCGTCGAGGTGCTGCGGTTTGCCAAGAATAGCGCCATCGACCGCGACAATCGTATCCGCTCCAAGGACATAGTCTGTTGGCCGCGCCCGGGACACAGCCAGCGCCTTCTCCCGCGCCAGCCGCACCGCACAGTCTCGCGGAGATTCGTCTGTCCGAGGAGTCTCATCAATGTCCGCAGGTTGCACCACAAACGAAATGCCGGCACCCCGCAATAGTTCCAGGCGCCGAGGCGAAGCTGAAGCCAGCACAAGCATGAGATCTAGATCTTATGGGGAACGGCAACTGACCACGGGCAACTGCTTTTCATCTGCTCCCGACCACGCCGCGCACCGATTCAATCAGCTTCGCCGAATCATACCCAACGCCATCTTTGAAAACCGTCTCCACATTTTCGATGTCTTCAATCTTGTTCGAAGGATCACCCTTGATCAGCACCAGGTCCGCCCGCTTGCCCACCGCGATCGTGCCAAGGCGATCCAGCTCTCCCAGGAACTGCGCACCATTGGCGGTCGCAATGTGAATCGCTTCGACCGGCGTGAACCCGGCCTCCACCAGCAACTCCACTTCGCGCTGATCGCCGAAGCCCGCGATGACGCCGCCCATGCCCGTAGGGTCGAGACCCGCAAGCAACAATCCACCGGCCTTCGAAAAAGCGTATTCGAACTCCAGTTCCTTCTTGAATGCCGCCGGCCACGGAGAAACGTCGCTTCCATAGCGCTGACGCAGAAGGCCGAAATCGCTCGATCGCACTCGATTCGCCAGCAGCGCGCTGCGCGCATCTGGTGAAAGGGCATCGAGCACGCGCTTTTGAATTGTCGGCCGCCCGGTAAAACTTCCCATCTCAAACACCGGAAGGGTTGACGTTACCGCCACATGATGCTGCACCAGATATGCAATCGTGTCGCGGAGTGGCTCGGCCTTCGCGTCAAGCTTGACCAGCAACTCAGGATCTTCCGGCTTGTCGGGACACGCATCTACTTTCTTACCCGGCTCGAACTCCGTATCCACGAAGAATCCATGCTCCAGGTCGTCGATCCCAAGATCGGCGGCTTCGCGAAACCCGACGGAGCACAAATGACCCGTAACCTTGGCTCCACGCTTGTGCGCCGCCTGAATCGCTGCTCCCAGCTCCGCGCGCGTAATGAACATGTACGCCTTGAAGTTGTCGACGCCCTGATCGAGCCAGAAGTTAACCGTCTTCGTCGCGTCCTCTGGACCGCTGAGTTGGTGCATCTGCAACGCCCACGACCCCGCGCCCTCAAGATACGGCCCCGTGACGTGCATCTTCGGTCCCGGAGTCTGTCCCGAGTCGATCTGCTTCTTGAGTTCAAGGTCGGTGTAAGGTTCAAGCGCTCCGGTCGTGCGGATCGTCGTCACTCCTCCGGCCAGATACAGCCGCGGAAAACTGTAGCCCATCTCTCCGAAGATTCCGTTCCCCATGGGATAAAACATGTGGTCGTGCATGCCGACGAGTCCAGGAATCACGGTGTAGCCATGCAGGTCGAGCAGCAGCGTTTCTTTCGGCGGATATACCGCGGACGACAATCCGACCGCCGTAATCATCCCCTTATCGAAAATAACAGTCTGATCCTCGCGAGCCGCTGCGCCCGTGCCATCAATCACTCGCACATGCGTCAAAGCAACGCTGGCAGCGTCGACCTTGATGAACCCTTTCACGAGCGGAGACGGGGTCTGCGCCCAACCCGCGCACACGCACATCGCCAACAGTCCGATGCCCAGAAACTTCTGCATGGATTTCCTCCTGAAGCTTTCCGCAGGATTGTAGCTGAGAAACTCAGGTCACCGCTCTCTCCGCGATCGAAGTCTGAAGTCCAAGGCCCGAGGTTCAAGGTCCGAGGGCTGAGGGCCGAGGTCGGAAGCCAGAAGCCGAAAGCCGGAAGCCGCGTTCTCGCCTGTTAGAATCAAAGATCGGCCCCACTCCCATGGACGCAGCTTTCCTCCGCAATTTCGCCATCATCGCGCACATTGACCACGGCAAGTCCACGCTGGCCGACCGGCTGCTGGAGCTCACCGGATCGCTCAGCGCGCGCGAGATGCAGGCCCAGGTGCTCGATTCCATGGACCTGGAGCGCGAACGCGGCATCACCATCAAAGCGCACGCCGTCCGAATGATGTATACCGCGCAAGACGGCCAGACCTATCAACTCAACCTGATTGATACTCCCGGCCATGTTGATTTTTCTTACGAAGTCTCGCGCTCGCTGGCCTCGTGCGAAGGCGCGCTGCTCGTAGTCGACGCCTCCCAGGGAGTGGAAGCCCAGACGCTGGCCAATGCGTACCTCGCCATCAATCACGGCCTTGAAATTATTCCCGTCATCAACAAGATCGATCTGCAGAGCGCCGACATTCCCCGCACCAAAGAAATGATCGAAGGCGCCGTCGGCCTCGACGCTTCCGACGCCGTGCTCATCAGCGCCAAGACGGGCCAGGGCGTTCCCGACGTGCTCGAAGCCATCGTGAAGCGCGTACCCCCGCCCAAGGGCAATCCTGACAACCGGCTCCAGGCGCTTGTTTTTGACTCCTGGTTTGACGCTTACCGCGGGGTCATCGTGCTCACTCGCGTCTTTCAGGGCACGCTGCGCAAAGGACAAAGAATTCGTCTGTGGTGGAACGGCACCACTTTCGACGCGGAAACCCTCGGCGTGCTCACTCCCAAGCCCGTCGAAATTGACGAACTGAAAGCCGGCGAAGTCGGCTTCCTCATCGCCAACATTAAGAATGTCGCCGATACCAAAATCGGCGACACCATCACCGACGACTCCAACCCCGCCTTCGACGCCCTTCCCGGTTTCGAAGAGATCAAGCCCATGGTCTTCGCCGGCCTCTACACCGTGGATGCCCACGAGCACACCCGCCTGCGCGAAGCCCTGGAAAAACTTCGCCTGAACGATTCTTCGTTCTTCTTCGAGCCCGAAAGTTCCGCCGCTCTCGGCTTCGGATTTCGCTGCGGCTTTCTCGGACTGCTCCACATGGAAATCATTCAGGAGCGCCTGGAACGCGAGTTCGGCCTCGAACTCATCACCACCGCCCCCGGCGTGCGCTACAAAATCACGCTCACAGACGGTAAATTGATCGAGGTCGATAATCCTTCGCGCTGGCCCGACCCCAGCGAAATTGCCAAGATCGAAGAGCCGGTGATTCTCGCCACGATCCTGACCAACGAAGAATATGTTGGCGGCATCCTGAAGCTGGTCGAAGATAAGCGCGGCAAGCAGAAAACTTTCGAATACGTCAGTTCCTCGCGCGTGATGCTGCACTACGAATTGCCGCTGAATGAAATCGTGCTCGATTTTTACGACCGTCTGAAATCGGTCTCACGCGGCTACGCTTCACTCGATTACCATCTCGCCGACTACTGGGAATCTCCCATGGTCAAACTTGATATTCTCGTTGCCGGCGAACCCGTAGACGCGCTTTCCGTTATCGTGCATCGCGATTTCGCCTACGAGCGCGGCAAGGCGCTGGTTTCCAAAATGCGCGAACTCATTCCCCGGCAGATGTTCGAAGTCGCGATCCAGGCCTCCATCGGCGCAAAAATCATCGCCCGCGAAACCGTGTCGGCCATTCGCAAAAATGTAATCGCCAAATGCTACGGTGGCGACATCAGCCGCAAACGCAAACTCCTCGAAAAACAAAAAGAAGGCAAAAAGCGCATGAAGCGCATTGGCCGCGTCGATATCCCCCAGGAAGCCTTCCTAGCCGTCCTGAAAGTCGGCGAAGACAGCAACTAAGAAGACAGCAACTAAGACGTCATCGTCACGGTCTGTCAAGCTGAGCGCAGCGCGCCGGTTCGCCCGGCGAACGGCCAAGCGAAGTCGAAGCATCCTTACCCGCCCCACGGCTCGGCCATAGCGCCGCCTCTCCGCGATCTGTCGTGCCTATCCCCGCCGCCACACTCGCGAGCCTTATAGTGCCGGCGCGGTCTTCAAGCCATCTGCAATTTACAGCGTCGAGAACGCCCACAGGCAACTCCCACGCCGCAATCCCCATCCGATCAAACCGAGAAGTTCAATTCGAAACTTCATCGCGATTTGAATTACGAAGTTCACTGGAACTTCGGGTCTGGCGCCGGGGTCTATCCCCTCGACCATCCGCTCGGTCACGCCGGGACCGTCCCGCACAAGGGAGGAATTCATGTTTCCAAGCAGGTTCCGACGTGCACGCTTCTCGTCCGCTTTTTTCGCGATGATCGTTTTCACGGTGATCGTTTTCACGGTGATCGCTCTGGCCGCTCCGCTCTGCGCACAATTGGCGGGGTCAGCCCGTCGCCCGGCCAGCAACAAAAGCGATCCCCAATCCAAGTCCGAAGCCGAAAAAGAAACCATCGCGAGACGTCAGACCGCCCTCGCCCTACTCGACACGGTCCTCGCTGGCGCCAAGAATTTGAGCCTGCCCCAAAACCGCATCGCCATCGCATGCGAAGCGTTCCCCGTGTTATGGAGTCGCAACCAGCCGCAGGCTCGCGCGCTGGTGAATCAGATGACGGGCGACTTCGGGCAGGCCGCCAGCCGCCAGCAGGAGAACCCCGATCCCAATTCCCGCCAAGCTCTGCACCAGCAGTGGCAAATGGTGCTGCGCACCATTTCGCAAAGCGACGCCGAGTTAGCTCTCAGCTTTATGAACGCCTCGCATTCTTTCGTGCAGATCGGAGATCCGGAACAGGAGGAGGCCGAAGAACGGTCTCTTCGCCTGGAACTGGCCACGCGGGAAGCTGCCCAAAATCCTCGCAACGCTTTGCGCATGGCCGAGAAAGATCTTCAAGCGCCTGGAGACCTGCCTCAGGAACTCATTAATTTGCAAAGCCAGGTCGCCGCGCACGACGCGGAGGCCGGAACTCAACTGCTGCACGAGATCGTGACTCGCGTTCGCGGCGCAAACCTCGCATCGGGAGAGGCAGACTTTCAATTTGCTCTCAACCTGGTCAACGCACAGTTCAATGCGGCCACAAATGCTCCCACTCCTGACGAAACCTTGAAGACTCTCGCCGAGAGTGTGGTCTCGGCCGCTCTCAGTCCACAGTTTCCCCAGACGACGCTACCCAACCTGCAGGGCTACATGCCGAACCTGGAACAGTTTGCTCCGGGTCCGGCGCAGGCTCTCAGCCAGAAGCTCACCGAATATCTCCGCACGATCACCCCGGAAGAAACCGCCTCGGACGCGGTCGCGCAAGCGCAAACCAGCGGAGATCCCAATCAAATTCTCGCCGCCGCGGAACAGGCGCCAGCGGAGGTTCGTTCCAACCTCTATCAGCAGGCGGCATGGCAGTTGGCCAACCGTGGCGATCTGCAGCGCGCCCGCCAGGTGGCGGACAATCTGCCGGATTCTTTTCAGCGCAATCAGGTTGTGCAACAGGCGATTCGGCAATCCGCGTGGCAAGCCTGCAGCCAGGGGCAATTCGCCGCCGCCCGTCAACTCGCAGAGCAGATGATGCCGGAGGAAGATCGGGCCATAATGCTGGCGCAGTTCGCCACGAACGCAGCCGCTGCCAAGCAGGAAGCCCTCGCCCAGGAAATGGTCGAGGAAGCGGGCGGACTCCTGGCCAATCGTGCCCCTAGCGCCGCGGTCTTTGCCGCCCAGCTGCAGGTAGCGCAGGCTTTCGTCCATCTAAAACCCGAGCGAGCGCTGCCTTTGCTCGACCGCTCCGCCAACCAGTTGGGGCAAGTGTTGGCGGCCGTGGTTGAAGTCGACGCGTTCTTCCCCTACCACTCGTTTGAGGATGGCGAACTCATCTTGAATAACGGCTTTCTGTTCAATTCGCTGGTCGAGCCTTATCTCCAGGCAACGGCGGAACTGGCCAACTCCGATCTTCCCGCGGCCCGCATTCTGGCCGACCGGATTCCCTTTCCCGAAGCACGCCTAATGGCGGAACTATCGGTAGCGCGAGCCGTGCTCGGCGAATCTTCCGGCGTAGCTACGGTCACTATCGGACGCAATTTCCGAAGGCGCCGGCTCCAGTGATCGGCTCAGAAATGAAAAATTAGATTCTGCGGCTTTTGCACCTGAAATCGGCCCAGGGCGGGCTCTATCCTGGCTGAGTGCCCAGTGTTGCGGCGAACCTTCGTGCGCGAAAATCTCCCCTGCCAAACGCCGCACCTGTGTCACAATAAGCGGGACTACACGGCTTCTGCGGGAGTCCTCAACATGGCTGCCAGAAAGAAGAGCACGGGCAAGAATAAAATCGACGATGTTTTGATTCCCGACAAGCTCTATTTCCGCATCGGCGAAGTGGCTAACCTGTGCCGCCTACCCGCTTACGTGCTGCGCTTCTGGGAAAGTGAGTTTCCGCAACTGAAGCCGGTGAAGGGCAGCACCGGCCAACGCATGTACCGCAAGCGTGACGTGGAGAGTGTGCTGCGCATCAAGCAACTTCTCTACGAACAGGGATTCACCATTCAGGGCGCGCGCCAGCATCTACGGTCAGAGGCGAAAGCGGACAAGAGTCAAACTACCATTCCGTTTCCCGCCCACTCCGCGGCCGAGATTCAGCATATTCGCCAGGGACTGCGCGAAATCCTGCAGCTTCTCTCGGCTCGCCGAACCGGTTAGCGCTCGGTCTGAATTCTCAGAAATAACACGGGGGAAATTGTCGGGGATCTCCTACGGCTTCCCGCCCGCCACCCACTCCGGCTTGAAATCGGAATTCGCCAGCCACTCGACCGGGACGATCAACGAGTCGATGGCCTGCTCCATGTGCTTGAAGTCGATGTGGGCAATGTCGTCGCTAGGCTGGTGATAATCCTTGTGCAAACCGTAGCTGGACACGGTTTGCGCAATGATGCCGCGCTTGGCCAGGGCATAGTTATCGGAACGCCGGAAGAATTGCTGCGAGGGATGCGGATCGGCGACCAGACGGGCGCCGTGTTTTGCCAGCTCGGGCCCGAGATTGCTGCGGTCGTAGCCGGTCAGCCACAGTTCTCCGGGTTGCACGGCGGCGTCGGGACGCCCGATCATCTCAAACTCAAGATTCGCGACAATGTGCTCCAGGGGCAGCGGCGGATGCCTCAGGAAATATTGGTCGCCCTGGCCGCCCGTCTCCTCGCTGCCGAAGAAAACGAGCAGAACCGTACGTTTGGGCCGGGAACCCTGCGCCACGGCGCGGGCCAGCTGCAAAACGGCCACGCAGCCTGAGGCATCGTCATCGGCGCCGTTATAAATTGCGTCGCCGTTCACCGGCTGACCCACTCCCAGGTGATCCATGTGCGCCGAAAGCATCACGACTTCATCTTTTAGCCGGGCATCGCCGCCTTCCAGCACTCCGATCACGTTCCGGGTGTGCCACTCCCGCGGGCCCCGGCGAAACTCAAACGTGCCGGAAACATCCACCACAAAGCCGCCGCCATCGCCGGCCGGCGAGGCCCCGATCGCACGCAGTTCCGATGCCAGATAGTTCGCGGCTCTGAGTTCATCCTCGGTGCCGCTGCCGCGTCCGCGCATAGCGTCGCTGGCCATTGTCTCCATCTCGAGCTTAATCTGCGCGACGTTAGATTCCTGCCTGGGCTTTACTTGCTGGCTGGGCGCCGATTGCAGTGCGGCCAGGCCTAGACATAAACACAGTGCGGCACAGCGTACGAATCTGGCCTGAGTCATGTTTCCCCTGTAAAGAATCTCTAGTAGCTGCAATCGGAGAATAGTATCGTACCGCCCGGGTCCTATGCTGGCTGGAATGGGCGCCATCCGGTTCTCATTTCCCGCGCCCTCTCGCGCCGGGGCCTTGAACCCTCGGCGCTATTGGCCTAGAATCTGTCCCTCATGGCATCCGACCCATTACAGATCGAGCGGGTAGACCGGGGAGTTCTCTTTCTGCACGGGCCGCTCACCGTGGAGAATGTTTCTCCGTTCGTGAATGCGGTGCGCCGCGAAGACGCGCCCACCATGATTCTCGACTTCACTGGCGTGCCTTATCTCGACTCGTCAGGATTGGGATCGCTGGTCAGTTCCTGCATCTCGTGCCAGAAAGCGGGGCGCCGCATGGCGCTCACTGGCGTCAACAGCCGGGTGTTGAAAGTGTTCCAGATTACCAAGGTCGAGCCGCTGTTCCTGATGTTCCCCACCGTGTCGGACGCGCTCGAAGCCTTCACGAATGCGGGAACGGCGTAGGGGCTGGCGCGGAGCTCCGAGGCGCTCGATGCTTCGCCGCAGGTTGCGTCTTAGGCCACGCGCTCCGGCGGGGTTGACCTCGGAGTCTTCCCTGCGATCGCGGCGTCCAGCTTGATTCGGGTAACGTGCGCAGTCTCGTGCAGCAGCGAGTCGGTCGCGTTTGAGCCGTCTCCTGCCATTACGGAACCCGCCGCTAAGGCAAAGCGCAACGCGTCCGTCTGATCGTCAAAATATAGAACAACTTGTCCCGACATAAGAATTCCCCGAGTGTGGACTACTTGACAGCTGCATCCTCAAAAACTTCGACGAAGCGGCGCGCGACCCAGCGTGGCAAGGGAGAGCTTTCCACGATTGTCGAGCAATGCCAGGGCCTTCAAAAAGTACTCTTCTTGGTTCCCGTCGATCGAGCGACAACCCGTCCAACTGTCCCCAAGCGCGAGACTGAGAGAAGAATGGTCGGGACGGGCAGATTTGAACTGCCGACCCCTCGCACCCCAAGCGAGTGCTCTACCAGGCTGAGCCACGTCCCGACTAGGAAGGAATCCGCCATCACAAAATCCCGGCGGATAGGGTTAACTCAAGAATTTTACACTAGCTGGCCCAGGTTCGCGTGACTTTGCCGGAATTTGCTCACGGTGCAGTATGGCTTACGCGCCAGGCCGGTTAAGCGGGAGATCCTTCGTGCCGCCTGAAAAACGGCTGCGCTTCAGGACGACGCCCCCACGTAAAACAAGCTACAGCACTACCGGATTTTCGCGGGCAAGGCCTTAGTTTCGCTTGCGCCTGGCTTTCCGTTTCTTCCCAGTCGAACTGTGGGACAAGGGCGGCAGCGGCTCGCTCTCCTCGAATATGGCGAACTGGATCTTTTTCTCCACGGGATCGATGCGGTCGACCAGCACCCGAAGCCTTTGCCCCATGCTATAAGTCTTGCGGGAACGCTGGCCGATGATCTGGCGGGTATTTTCGTGATACATGTAGCGATCGTCGGTGAGCGTGTTCAGCGGCACCAGGCCTTCCACGAAAAGATCGGTCAGCTCCACGAAAAATCCAAACTTGGTGACGCTGGTGATCAGGCCGTCGAAGTCGTCACCCACGCGGTCCTGCATGAACTTTACTTTTTTCCATTCCATCAGTTCGCGCTCGGCGTCGTCGGCGCGCCGCTCCGACTGGCTGGATTCTTCGGCGATGTCATGCAGTTCCTCAAGCGATATGGGGCCGCCCAAAGCTTCGTGCGCTTCGCGGTGGGCAGCATGATCGCGGCGTTTCGACCACGGCGAAGGCGCAGGGTCGGTAGCGCCGGCGTTCCGCCAGCCCGCCCGCGGAATCTCGGCGCTAGTCCTCTTTGCGAGGGCTGCGGAAGCATCAGAGGCGTCGTCCAGGTCCGTGGCGGCTGAATCCGTCTGCTGCGGCGGGCTTTCCGCCCGCAATCCGGCCGGCGGGACGCCCGCACCACTACGCAGCACTTCTTTCAAAATCCGATGCACGATCAAATCGGGATAACGGCGAATGGGCGATGTAAAGTGCGTGTAACTCGTCGCTGCGAGCGCGAAGTGGCCGTGGTTTGCTTCCGAATAGCGCGCCTGCTTCAGCGACCGCAGCATCAGGTAGCTCAAGATGCGTTCCTCCGGCTTGCCTGCAATTTTCTCCGTCAGCTTCTGGTACATGCGGGGCGTGATGTGCACATCTTTTGGAATCTCGATTTCGCGCACGCGCTTGCCCGTGCCATACGCAGCTCGCCGGTCGGTCTTGAGCTGCACGCGGTGAATGGGCAACGGGCCCACGCCGAGGGAATATCCGAAGGTCGCGGCGATCACTTCGAAATCGTAAACTCGCTTGGCGTCCGGCTTTTCGTGAATGCGGTATAACGACGCGATGCGCTTCGATTCCAGATATTGCGCCACACATTCATTGGCCGAGAGCATAAACTCTTCGATCAGGCGATTGGCGATGTTGCGCTCCGAGCGAGTGATGCTCTTCATCATTCCCCGTTCATCGAATTCGATGACCGGCTCGGGCAGGTCAAAATCGATCGAGCCGCGGCGCTTGCGCTTGGCGTTGAGGATCAAAGCCAGGTCGCGCATCAGCTCAAACGTGGGCGCCAGCGACGCATAACGCGCGCGCGTGGCGGCATCGCCTTCGAGCACGGCATTCACGGCGGTATAAGTCATGCGCTCGGCCGAGCGGATCACGCCTTCACACAAGTCGTAGCCCACGATTTCGCCGCGATGATCGATCTCCATGATGCACGACTGTACCAGTCGGTCGACTTTCGGCCGCAAGCTGCAAATGTCGGTCGAGAGTTCGAGGGGAAGCATGGGCACGGCGCGATCAGGAAAATAGACGCTGGTGCCGCGTAGCCGAGCTTCCTGGTCGAGCGCGGAGCCAGGCGTAACGTAATGCGCCACGTCGGCAATGTGCACCTGCAACTCGAAGTTGCCGTTCGGCAGCATGCACACGATGACGGCATCGTCGAAGTCGCGGGCGGTTTCGCCATCGATGGTGACGATCGGCAGGGCGCGAAAATCGCGGCGGCGGCGCAGCTCAGATTCCGGGATGATTGCGGGCGTGTCCTGCGCTTCCACCAGGGTCTCGGCGGGGAAATGATGCGGCAGGTGAAACTTGCGGATGGTGATTTCGACGTCGACACCGAAGTCGTCTTCGCGGCCGAGAATTTCGATGACGCGTCCGCACGGACTCTGCGTGGTTGTGGGCCAGTCGGTAATCTCCACGTCGACGGCCACTCCTTCGAGATTGTGCCACTCGTTGCGGCGCGCGGCTTCCTCGCCGAGCACGCGGTCGACGGATTTTCTTCGTTGCGCCGGGGTCGCGCCGGCGGTTCGCGGGGAATCTTGCCCGCGGTCAGGTGGTATCAAGGCCTGTCCTAAAGTTGTCGGCCTAGCGCCCTGGCCCCGGCTGCGGGGGCGGGACGCCCCCACCACAGCCGCCGAGGACGGCGGCGCTACGGGGAACTCCATCCCAGCGGGGATCACGATCTCCTGGGTGATTTTCGAGTCGATCGGCTTCACGTAATTATGGCGGCTGCCGTAATGAAAAATGCCGACGACTGTAGAGTGCGCGCGCGCCACCGAACGCACAATACGGCCTTCCGCGCGGCCATCGGGACGCACTGCGCTGATATCGACCAGCACGCGATCGCCGTGCATGGCATTGCCGGTCAGATGCGGCGGCACAAAGATATCGCCGGTGATGCGCGATTTCATCTGCGGAGTAAGCGCGCTCGCATCCGGAATGACGAAGCCAAAGCCATCACGATGCATGGTGAGGCGCCCGGCTACCAGGTTTTTGTCGGCAGCAGCTTGCGGCAAAGCGTAGCGATCGGAGTCGACCGGGATGAGCGCGCCGCTCGCGGCCAATTTCTGCAGACGTTCGTTGAGGTCGCGGCGTTCGTCCCCGTGCACCCCGAGTTCGCGCACCAGTTGCTTGAATCCGGCAGAGCGCTTGGGCTGGCGGGCAATGTGTTTCAGGATGGTGGAATCGGAAAGCATAAGGGCGGTCGTTCGTCGTTGGTAGCTCGAAGTTTGGGCTCGCGCAGTCCAAGCCAATTTTCAGCATACAGCGGGCGCGGGCCGCCATTCAGGAAGTCATTCGAGACGTCCACGGACCCCGAAGCCGCCGACCATTTTCGCACCTACCACGTATCGCCGCCGCCGCGCGGCGGCCACGCATTCAGCGCCCGCCGGATCATCGCGATCTGGCCTACGTGATAGCTGTTGTGCGCAACCATCTGCCACAGAACGGACTGGAGAGTTCCAGCGACTTTCGCATCGCCTTCATACGCCGCCGCAATCTCGCGGTCGAGTTCCTGGTGCGACAATTTCGCCAGCGCTATGAAATCATCCAGAAAGCCAGCAAAACGTTGACGCAGCCGATCCCAGTCTGCCGCGTCCACCGGCGATGGCGCGGGCGGGAAGCTCTCCGCGGAATGCTTGGGATACGCAGGCTTCTCGCCGCGAATGCGGCGCAGCTCGTAGTCCATCCAGTAATTCATGTGGAAGACGAGCTGCCCCACGGAATGGGGAAATCCGGCCATATGCTGCGCCGCCAACTCGGCGGATAGGTCCTCGATGCACACGACGGGGTCGGCGTGCGCGCCCTGGCCATGCAGCAATTCGGCGAGTGCGCGTTGGGACATAGTCGTATCCGCGTTGATCCGGGTGAATCCGCGGGCAAGAAGTTAACTACAAAGAGCGTATCGGCCCCAGCGTTACCTGCGCACGAAATACTTCTGCTCCAGAATCCTGCGGTGATGCACTTCATGCCCAGCGATCAGGTAGGCAATGGCCCGCACGGTGACTTCATTCTTGTTCGCGGTACCGCGTCGCGACCATGCTGGCTCTTCCAGGCTACGCAGCAGCGAGATGGTCGCGCGCCTCACCGCAATGTAATCCTCAATTGCGTCGGCAAATGGACGCCGCGCAAAAGGACCATTCTTCACGTAATCATCCTGCTCGAAGCCTTCGATCGGCGTAGAATCGCCGCGCGAAATCCGCAGTGCGCGATAGGCAAAAATCCGCTCGGTATCGCAGACGTGGCCCAGAACTTCCTTGGCGCTCCATTTTTCGGGCGCGTAGCGGAAGTCGCCATCCGCCTCGCTGACGCCGGAAAGCAGTTGCACCATTTGCCGCCGCTGCTGGTCAAGCGTGGTGAGAATGTCGTTATCGTGGATGAGTGAAATATAGCGATCGTAATAGGGCGCGTATTCGCTGGCCTGAGGCCGGGCGATCACGAGGGCTGGCGGGGTGGCGACTTCTTCAAGCATATATTCACTCCACTCTTGTTTTTATGTGATTCTTGGATCCTGGGTCACTTCTATTGGACTTGGGGCATTGCGAGGCCGACTTCGGTTTTCGATTAATCTTCGTCCAAGAGCATACTCCCAACCGCGGGCGGAAACTGCGCAGGCCGTAAATTTTTCTAGGGAGCCTTTACACTGTTCCGCCAAAAGTACATCCCGTAAAACCCCGAAAGTACGATTTTGGTTTGTGTATAAGTACAGTATCTGGCCAGGAACTCCCGTTGAAAATAAAGGACTTTTCCACAGCGCTCATCTTGAGACCGGGAGTACAATCAGGTTTGGTCACGGAAATGCGGCGAGTGACCCCTAATCCTAAAGAGGAAAGGACTTTTTACCCCATGTGGAAGCCCACGAATCAGCCTCAGACCCCGGGCCGGCCAGCCGAGCCAGAGCGTCCTACTACGTCAACCCCCAGCGCCCCGGCCATGGCAGTTGAATCTGCCGCTGCTCCGCGCCCCGTTACCACCACCACGGCCGACCAGGCCACGATCGGCAAATCGCTGGTGATCAAAGGTGAAGTCACCGGGTCAGAATCGCTTTATATTGACGGGCGGGTCGAAGGCTCCATCAATCTTTCCGGCAATCGCGTAACCGTGGGCCGGAATGGCGTGGTCGCGGCCAACATCAATGCCCGTGAGATCGTGGTTCTGGGCAAAGTGCGTGGCAACCTGACCGCCAGCGACCGCGTGGATATTCGCAGTGACGGCTCGCTCACCGGCGACGTGGTCGCAGCCCGCATCTCCATCGAAGACGGCGCGTTCTTCAAGGGCGGCATCGACATTCGCAAGGGCGGCCAGGCACAATCCGGCCAACAGAAGGCCAACGGCGAAGATAAGAGCGCGTCCACGCCTGAGCCCACCGCAGTCGGCGCCCGAGCGTAAGTTCGGTCCAACCGAGCTCAAGGAATCAGCGGCGGAAGTTCGCAGAGCATTGCGAATGTCCGCCGCTTTGTTATTGCGCTTTCTTATTGTCGGGGGTTCCATTCTCGCGGGTTCTTGCCGCGAGAAAGCCTGCCCTGAGCCCGTCGAAGGGCGGGAATTTTGATCTCAGATACCTCCTGCGACCGTCGCGGGCGTGGCCTTTCTTCTCTACTGTTTTCGCCACGGCGGGGAAAAATACGCGAGGGCACCGCCAATACTATTGATCGATTAACCGGCGGCTTGTTCGGTGGGGACTGCGGTTGACACTTCTGGCTTCGCGGCGGGGCGGGCGGCCGTTTCAAGCTTGGCGGCTTCGAGGTCGGCGAGCAGTGCGTCCAGGACCTCCATGGGGAGTTCTGTGCCCCAGGTTTCGAGATCAGATTCTTTCCAACTGCCGTTCAGGCGGATCGCGCCGGTAATGTCTTCCGGGAACGCCTGGCGGTAGTTGCCTTCGCGAGCGAGGATGTCGCCGTAGAGACGGCCGGTGTGGATTTCGTAGACGCGGCGGGTGGCTTGGCTTCCGGCGTTGGTGAGGCAGAGATAGACTTCGCCGGTGTCGGCGAAATCGGCGCGATAATACCAGGCCTGGGGGGCATCGATTTTGGGATGATGGCGGCGAGGACGCGATACCGCCGGGGCTTGGGCAGCGAGTTCATTGGCGGGGTTGAAGTAGAGAATGCGCTGGCAGGAATCGCAGACGATAGTCTGCAGGCCGGAGCGAACTTCGTTGTAGGTCTGGGGCCGGAGTATGACCTGGCAGGCCATGCATTTTTGATCGCGCACCTCGGAGATGCCGGTGCCGCGGAATTTCGACACGCGCTCGAAGTGGCGAAGCAGGTCGGGATCAACGCTAGCGCGCATCTGGTCGCGCTTGGCGCGCCATTCGGCGAGCTGCTTTTCGTCCGCGGCCGTGACCTGGCGGGCGTCGGCTTTCTCTTTTTCGATTTCGGCGGTCTCGGCCCTCAATTCGGCCTGGGCGGCTTTCACTTCTTTGTCGCGGGCGTCCGCGTTGAGCATGAGCTCGAGAATCTTGTCTTCCGTGGCCGCGATTTCTTTCTCGGCAAACTGAATTTCGTGCAGCAGCGCTTTGTATTGCTCGTTGGTTTTTACGTCGAGGGACTGGTCGCGATATTTCGAAATCTTGCCGCGGAGTTCGGCGATGGTAGCGTCGTGTTTGCGGCGGGCGGCTTCGTCGGCTTTGATAGCAGCCTGCGCCTTTTCCAGCTGAGCTTTCGTGCCAGCGAGCTTTTGCTCGATCACGGCGACGCGATTGGGAAGCTCGGCGATTTCCTCCTGCAGGCGGCGGATTTCCTTATCGGCATCTTGCAGCTTTAGCAGGTTTTCGATGTCAGGAAGCATTCGACAATATAGTCTGCGTTGATTCTAGCACTAGGGAAGGCGACTTTGACGGGGCTCGGGTTGGCTTGCGGGTAAGGCCGGTCGAGCAGGAGATCCCGTCGGCTTCGCCCTAGGCCTCGCTCGGCGCTTCGGCGAAGCGGAGTGGGCTCTGACTCTGCCCGAAGAGCGGTTTAGCTCACGATGTTTGGCGCACGCGTCAGGCCGGTCAAGCAGGAGATCCGTCACTCCGCCTGAAGAACGGCTCCGTTCAGGATGACACTCGTGCGTAATAGGTGTGCCGGCTAGCTTCGCGTCGGGCGTGAAGGTTCCTGCGCATAGTGAGCTGGCGGTGTACACTCTTTCACTTGCGTTGCGCACGAGAGATTGGCGGTCACTTCTTTCTATCGGGGAGCGTGTTTGTGAAACGAATTTCTAGTCTCAGGATTTGCATAGTTACAGTGCTTGTTCTCTCGCCGATCTGGCTGGTGCGGGCCACCGCTCAGGTGGGGCAGCAAGGAACCAAGCCATTGACCATCGAGACGCTGTTTACCCCCGGGGCCATGGGAGGGCGCAGTCCGGAGACGATGGAGTGGAGTCCGGACGGCACGAAGCTCTCGTATGTGCAGCGCGACCCGAAAGGCGAGCAGGGAGAATTGTGGTACATGGACGCGGCCACCGGCGAGAAAAAAGTGCTGGTAACGGCGGCGAAACTGGCATCGCTGGCGCCCGACTACAACAAGATAAAAGACGAGCGCGAGAAAGAGCGGCTTACGCGGTATCACGTGGCCGCATATTTGTGGTCGCCGGATTCGAAGCATATGATCTTCGATTCGCAGGGCCAACTCTGGCTCTATGACCTGGGCAGCAGCACGGCGGTACAGTTTACGTCGGCCCCCGATCCGAGTGGCGATCCGAAGTTTTCGCCCGACGCAAACCACCTGGCTTACGTGCGCAAGCACAACCTGTTTGTGCATGCCGTGGACGGCACCAACGAGAAGCAGCTCACGAAAGATACCGGGGACAGCCTTTTCAACGGCGACATCGATTGGGTCTATACGGAAGAACTGTGGGTGCGGAGCAACTATTTCTGGTCGCCTGACAGCAAAGAGATTGTGTTCATGCATATGGACGAGACCAAGGTTCCGACCTATCCGATTACCGACTGGATGCCGACGCACCCCACGGTGGATAACGAAAAGTATCCGAAGGTGGGTGATCCGAACCCGATAGTGAAGCTGGGTGTGGTGGACACGGAAAAGGGAAAAACCCGCTGGATTAAATTAACCGACGACGAAGACACTTACATTCCGCGGTTTGGCTGGGTGCGCGAAGGAGTGATCTGGGCAGAAGTGCTGAACCGGACGCAGGACAAGCTGGACCTTTATTTCGTGGATGCGAAGTCGGGCAAGTCGCGAATTGTGCTGCGGGAGTCGACTCCGGGCGCGTGGATCGACTTTGAGCACGTGGAAGTTCGTTTTCTGAAATCCAGCGGGCGCTTGCTGTGGCCGAGCTGGCGCGATGGGAACATGCATCTCTATCTCTACAGTTTCGACCTGCAGAATCCGCTGGGAGCGGACGCCAAGCTGGAGGAGCAACTCACGCACGGAGATTTCGAAGTGCTGGGAATCGAGGGCGCGGACGAAGCTGCGGGATTGGTTTTCTTCGCTGCGAATAAGGACGACCCCAGGCACCAGCATCTTTTTTCCGTGAAGCTCGACGGGTCTGATTTTCAGGCGCTCACCCACGACGAAGGACTGCATTCCGGCGAGTTTGCCGATGACGGCAGGCACTATCTCCACACATTTATGGGACCGACCACGTCCCAGACCATGACGGTGTGTGCAGTGGGCGGAGCCTGCAATGCGTTGTGGGCCGCTCCGGACACAGTGGCGGAATACGGGCTACGTCCGCCTACATTCTTGGAGTTCAAAGCGGAGGACGGAACCGTGCTTTATGGGCGTTTGCTGCTTCCTCCGGACTCCGCGGTGAGCGGGAAGATCCCGTTGATCGTAAACATTTACGGCGGACCAGGAGGGCAGACGGTGCTGAAGGGCACTCCGAGCTCCTTCGACGAAATCCTGGCACGGAAAGGTTTTGCCATTTTCTCGGTGGACAATCGCGGCACGCCGGGACGCGATCAAAAATTCCAGACGGCGATCCGGCACGAATTTGGCGCCATTGAATTAAAGGACCAACTCACGGCGCTGGACCAGCTTTACGCGCAATATCCACAGTTGGATAAGGACCGCACTGGGATTTGGGGCTGGTCGAACGGTGGCTCGATGACGCTTTATGCCATGACGCATTCCGACCGCTTTCGTGCGGGCGTGTCGGTGGCCCCCGTGACCGACGCGCGCAACTACGACTCCATTTACATGGAGCGCAATTTTGGGCTGCTGAAAGACGATAAGGCCGGGTACGACGAGTCCGATACGACGAGTGCGGCCGATAAGCTGCACGGAGCGCTGCTGCTGGTGCATGGCACGAGCGACGATAACGTACATTTCCAGAACAGCATCCAGATGATTGACGCCCTGATCAAGGCGAGGAAACAGTTCCGGCTGATGATTTATCCCAACAAAACCCATGGCATCGCGGGACCGGATGCGCGCATCCATCTGTTTACGATGATCGCGGACCACTTCGAGCGGGAGCTGAAAAATCAGTAAGTTGCCAGGAGTCAGTTGCCAGCGTTATTTCTGCCGATCTGCCTTCTTGGAGGAAGTTTCCTTCGAGCTGCTTTCCTTGGGAGAGGAGTCCTTGGCGGAACTCTCCTTGCCCGCGCCGTCTGACTTATTCTTGTCTTCCTTCTTTGAATCTTTGCTGTCCGACGAGGCCAAGGTACCCGACTTCTTGGCGTAGTCGGTGACGTACCAGCCCGAGCCTTTGAACTGCACCGCGGGAGCGGAGATCATCTGCTCGACCGGGCCGCCACAGTCGGGACACTTCTTGACCATTTTGTCGGAAAACTTCTGGATTTTCTCGAACTGGTGACCGCACTTCTTGCACTTATATTCGTAAAGGGGCATGAGTGTGAGACGGTTGTGAGGAGCAACTCGGCTTCACTATTGATTCTAGGGGTGGGGGCTGATTGCGTCAATTCACGCGGCTGGTGAACGATGAAGCAGGCCTTAACTGCGGTGGTAGACTTCGGGCGATGGCCGACGCGAACGACCAACTTTCGAATCCGGCTGGCGAGCCTCAGGCGAAATCCCTCAAGACGACGAGGGTCGCGGCGCGCGAAGGTGCGGCTTCTGCCAAGCCTGCGCTTTATCTGGTGGGCACGCCGATCGGCAATCTTCAGGACATCACGCTGCGGGCGCTGCGCGTGTTGAAGGAAGTGGACGTGATTGCGTGCGAAGACACGCGGCAGACGCAGAAACTGCTCAACCATTTCGCGATTGGCACGCGCACCACGAGCTACCACGAGCACAATGAACTGACGCGGGCGGCGGAACTGGTGAAAGAAATGCAGGAGGGCGCGAGCGTGGCGCTGGTCACGGATGCGGGCATGCCGGGCATTTCCGATCCCGGGTTTCGGCTGATTGCGCTGGCCAT
>DATDGM010000088.1:0-8286 GCA_036522075.1 Candidatus Sulfotelmatobacter sp. | reverse complement strand
GTTGGCCTTGAGAATGTTCGAGGCGTCGGATTTATGGTTCGCGGCGCGGATGGCCTGGGCGAGCTCAGATGACGTTAAATAAACCGTGCGGCCGAGGTAATGACGCGCGACGGTGGGGATCGCTTCGCCGCGCTTGGCGGTGTAGATCTCAGTGCCGGGCGCGGCGGTGAGTTGCGGCGCGGGAATGTCGGCTGGCTTCGTGGTCGATTTTGTGGCCGCGACAACGGTCGCGCTTACGGGCTGCAGTTGTGCGGGGGCGGCGGACTGCGCCGCTTGTGGCTGAGCCTGGGACGGGGCTGCGAGAGCGGAAGAAGAATGCGGGCTTAGCCGCCAGGCGGCTGCGCCGAATAAAAGACACGAAGCTGCAGTGATGGTTAGAACAGATGAACGGCGCAAGATTCCTCCCCAGCAAGACTAACCGATTGCGATAGTAGCGTGGACCCAGGGCACCTGCTAGTTACGGCTGGCCGAGCACGATCGACTGTTTATGTTCGGGGGGAGTCGGGGCCAGCGTGTCCCGGAACGGGAAGGGATGGATCGACGTCAAGAGCAGCGCAACAGTGCAACTCGCCAACCCCATCAACCCAAGACCAGCCCGACGACAACCCTCCAGCTTCGGCTGGTTGGATGCTGGTCGTGGCTAAGGCGCTGCCGGTGCCGGTCCACAGCTTGGCTTACACGAGGTCAAGATCCTACCCAGTCGCACTGAGCGGCTCAAGGGTGGTCTCCCCCATGTTTTAGTGGAGTTACGGGTTTCTTCCTTGATGGTGCAAAGTATTTCTCTTCTGGGCTGTGCGGTTCTAATCGGGGGCTGGGGCAACCTTCCTGAATCGGCGCTAAGTCCAAATAGACACAGGAGTTCCACAATGGTCCAGTACGTTCTTCCCCGTGGCGAACCGCTTGCTTTATCTCAATCACCCGGACGCGGCCTGCTGGTAAGCGGCGCGGCTGACGGGGGGCTTCCTGGTTCCAGGTTCTTAGCGTGAGTTTCGAAAAAACAGGTTCGGGAATCGATTCTGTGATGTGGTTCCGGAAGGATCGGGCGACAAACGGTGAAAAGGCCAAGAACTTCCGGAAAAAACGTGGTAAAGGCCGAACAGGACTGGTAAAAGAAAGGAACAACTTCCGGCGAGAAGCCGGGGCAGTGACCCTATGAGAGCGAATCTTGCCACAGTGCTGGATCCGAACCGCCGCAGCAACGATGCGGGAGAATTTGAAACGGCCCTGCGCCGCCGGATTGTCGGCCAGGAACAGGCGGTCGAGAAAGTTGTGCAGATTTACCAGATGTTTCTGGCGGGGCTGAATGCGCCGGGGCGTCCGGTGGGGAATCTGCTGTTTCTGGGGCCAACGGGATCGGGCAAGACCCGAGTAGTGGAAGCGATGGCCGAGGCCCTGTTCGGGGACGCGCGGGCTTGCATCAAAATCGACTGCGCCGAGTTTCAGCATTCGCATGAAATTGCCAAACTGATCGGTTCGCCTCCGGGATATTTGGGACATCGGGAGACGCATCCGCTGCTGACGCAGGAAGCGCTGAACCAGTGGTTCACGGAGAAGCTGAAACTCTCTATCCTGCTGTTTGACGAAATCGAAAAGGCCAGCGACTCGCTGTGGCAGCTGCTGCTGGGAATTCTGGACAAGGCCACGCTGACGCTGGGCGACAACCGGCGGGTGGATTTGTCGCAGTGCATCATCATTCTGACCTCGAACCTGGGCGCGGGCGAAATGACCAACCTGGTGGACGGCGGGTTTGGGTTTGCGCCGAAAGTGGTGGAAGTGGACGAGTCGTTTGACGACAAGATTCAGCGCACCGCGGTGGATGCGGCGCGTCGCAAGTTTACGCCCGAGTTCATGAATCGCATCGACAAGACGGTGGTGTTCAAGACGTTGCGCGACGAGCACCTGTCGCAGATTCTGGATATTGAGCTCGGGATGGTGCAGCAGCGCGTGCTGATGGCGGCGGGCGCGAACCAGTTTGTGTTTAATTGCACGGACAAAGTGAAGTCGTATCTGCTGAAAGAAGGCACCGATCCGCGCTATGGTGCGCGGCACTTGAAGCGCGCCATTGAACGGAACCTGGTCTTTCCATTGGCCAACTTAGTTGCGACTGGGCAGGTGAAGCTGGGAGATTTTGTGCGCATCGACATGGCTTCGGAAGACCGCATGATTTTTGTGAAAGAAGCGGAGAATGCGATGTCTCCGGTACTGCTGGAGCGCTACGGAGCGGCGGCAGCTACGCAACCCGCGGCGCGGGCGGCGCGGACCGCGGCCAGCAATCGCCGCGACTTCGGGAACCCGAGTCCGCAGGTGGCCGAGAGCAAATAGATTTTCGATTTTTTTCCTTCTCGCTTGACCGCATCTCGCGAGATTCCACTCGATGGCGCCGGGAAATCCGGCGCCATTTTTTGTGCGCGCTCGATGCCCCCGCAAACTGCTCCTCATGAATCGCATACAATTGTGGCGTTTCTTGGCGGCGCTGCGGCCCGATACACCTGGGCCGCTGGACAGCCGGAGGCGGCTGTCCCCACATGAGCCGATACACTGACAGCTGAGACCCCACCCTGACCCCTGGTGCTGACAACTGCTCTCGATCCCTCGGCTATAATGGTCGCAGAACGACGCTGCGGCAAAGGAGTTCCAATGGCCATCCAGAAGACCGACAAGATCTGGCACAACGGGAAGCTCATCAACTGGGACGACGCTACCATCCACGTGATGTCGCACGTGGTGCACTATGGCTCGTCAGTGTTTGAGGGCATTCGCTGCTACGACCTGCCCAGCGGGCCGGCGATTTTCCGCGCCCAGGAACACATTCAGCGGCTGCTCGATTCGGCCAAGGTCTACCGCATCGACGTGGAGTATACACGCGAGCAGATCGTGAAGGGCATGCTTGAAACCGTGGCCCACAACGGCGCCTGGCCCTGCTACGTGCGTCCCATTATTTTGCGCGGATATGGCGAAGCTGGCGTGAATCCGTTCAACTCGCCGACTGAGGTTTACATTATCAATTATCCGTGGGGAAAATATTTGGGCGGCGAGACCGATGGCTGCGACGTTTGCGTCTCCTCATGGACACGCATCGCTCCCAACACGCTGCCCGCCATGGCCAAGTCGGGCGCGAACTACATGAACTCGCAGCTCATCAAGATGGAAGCCATCGTCAACGGATATGTCGAAGGCATTGCGCTCGACGTGAATGGATTCGTCAGCGAAGGCTCGGGCGAAAATCTGTTCATCGTGCATAAGGACAAGCTGATCACCGCGCCGCTGGGCAATTCGGTGCTTCCCGGGATCACACGCGACTCGGTGTTGCAGATTGCCCGCGACCTGAACCTGACGATTGTGGAGCAGATGATTCCGCGCGAGATGCTTTACATTGCTGACGAAGCGTTCTTTACGGGCACTGCAGCGGAGGTCACCCCGATTCGCTCGGTCGATAAGATCAAGGTGGGCAAGGGCGGAATGGGACCGGTAACCAAGGCGCTGCAGAAAGAGTTTTACGCCATCGTGCGCGGAGAGAAATCCGATCGCCATGGCTGGCTCACGCGGGTTCCGGTACGCAGCCAGCAGCCCGCAGCAAAGCATCCCGTGAGTGTATAATCCGTGGGCCGTGAAATCGGCCTGGCTTTCGTTTGTGATCTGAACCCGAGGGGCGCTATCCGCGCCCCTTTCGGCTTTTTGAAATCGGCATAACAGCAGTCACTTCACAGTTGTAAACACAGTTGTAAACAAGGAGAAACCATGCAAGGTATGAGCCCGGAATTCGCCCTCGGCTATCGCGCGATGATGCTGGACGGCATCGTTCGCGAAACAGAAGTCACTAAGAAAGTAATCGCGGCCGTGCCCGATGCGGCCTCCAGCTATAAGCCTGATCCCAACGCCCGCAGCGCGAAGGAACTGGCATGGCACATCGCCAATTCTGACATTCAGTTTCTGGACGGCATCGCGGACCTGAATTTCGGCATGGACACGCCGGAACACAAGCCGCAGACTTCCGCCGAAGTGGTGGCCTGGTATGACGAGAACATCCAGCGCGGCGTGGCTCGTGTCGCGGCCATGACGCCGGAGCAGTTGCTGACGCCGATCAACTTTTTCGGTGTGTTCAACCTGCCGGCGGTGCTCTATCTCGGCTTCCTCAACAACCACTGCATCCACCATCGCGGGTCGCTGGCGACGTATCTGAGGCCCATGGGAGCGAAGGTTCCCTCGATCTACGGCGGTAGCTATGACGAACCCTTCCAGCCACCGGCCCCGGCCGAGGCCGCAGCATAGGTTCCGATCAGGCGAGTGTCAGGGAGCCGCCCGGACTGGGCGGCTTCCTTTTTCTTGAAGACATATTTTTGGTATGGCTTCTCCGACTCGCAACGGGACCGCTTTGGGCGAGCGCCTAAGGGGAGCATCGTTGAGGTACGGCGGCGATTCTTGGCGCCGATCGTCTACTGGGGAAAGGCTTCCGCTCCCTGGTCAAGTGAGTAAAATAGAGAGACGCTGCATAGACATCCAGGAATGAAACAACGGAGACTTGGCTATGGAAAGAGATAGCGAACGCAAAACCGCGCAAGACCCGGCGCAGGCAGCAGTGCATATTGCGGGCGCTCAGCAGATTCTGAAGTCTCTTCAGAAAAAGATCGGGAGCCATCCGGAAATCGGCGAGGCGATAACGAAGCTGGAAATGGCACTTAATATTCTGGCGATAAAGACCGGCGGGTTGCTATAGCGGAGACGCCCGGACAGCCGAGGGCGGCTGTCCCCACACCGGCATTGGCTTGTCCCAAGCGCGCCCAATGGCCCTAGGGCTTGAACAAGTCGCTCAAGTCGATGGTTTCCGGGTAGGCGGCGGCGCCCAGCAGCGGCGTCACGTGAAAAATCTCCTCTAAAGTTTTCAGCGTGGAGCTGCGGTCGTAGGGGATGCTGTTGCTGTAGGCCGACTTGCCGGAACCGGCGCGGGCGGCGGGTGGGATTAGGCTGAACAACAACAGTGTGGTCACGGTAAAGACGAAAATCTTCCGAAAATGTTTCACGGCAATCCTCCAGAGTTGTATCGGTTTGGGTTGGGCAATGATGCCGCCGCTTTGTGAAGCGGGCGTGACACGGAGATGAAGTTTTTGTGAATAGAACCGAGGTGAGTGTTCGGGACTGGACACAGGATTACGGTTTCGGACGGTGGCGGGGAATTTTGCACTTCGGCTACGCGTGCTAACTCTTTTATTTCTACTGTGCTGTTCGGATCTGGGGATGGCACGGAGAGTGATATCGGAAGGTGGTCCTTTAGTTTGACGCTCTGGCTGATCGAGGTGGATGGTGCTCACTTTTTTCAGAAATCTTCGGTATGGGTTGCGGGCACTGCGCAAGAGCCCGGGAGTGACGGCGGCGGTGATTGCCACGCTCATGCTGGGGATTGGTGCGACGACCGCTATTTATACGGTGGTGTACGCCGTGTTGCTTGCGCCTTTGCCTTATCCTCATCCCGAGCAACTGGTGATGGTTTGGTCGAAGGTTAACGGGGGCAACAACGGAATGTCCGCTGGAGACTTCCTCGATTGGAGGGAGCAGAATAAGACTTTCCAGCAAATGGCTGCTTTTACCGGAAGCAGTTTTAATCTGGCGACGCGCGACCAGCCGGAGCCCATCGATGGCATGCGCTGTACACCCGGCTGGTTTAGCATGCAGGGAATCCCGTTCTTCATGGGGCGCGACCTTGTTCCCGAGGAAGAAATCCCGGGCAGAGACCATGTGGTCGTCTTTACTTATCGATTGTGGAACCGGCTGGGGGCGAATCGTGGGATTCTCAGCCAGCCGGTTCGGATCGGCGGCGAGCCTTATACGGTGGTTGGAGTGTTGGCGCCGGGCGTGGGAGACCGCTTCACCTTTGAAATGGCGGCTCCCCTGGCCTTCCGGCCAGAACAGATCAATCACGACTACCATTGGCTGCTGACCATGGGCCGTCTGAAGCCCGGCGTCAGCCTGCAACAAGCGCGAGCCGACATGGATGCAGTCACCAGTCATATTGCAGACGTGTACCCGGCCACCAATAAAGGTTGGGGCGCGTCGGTCGAACCGCTCAAGAATGACTTCCTTCCCGCCGAACGCATTCGCAACTTGTGGCTGTTGCTGGGGGCGGTGGGCTTTGTGCTGCTCATTACTTGCCTTAACATCGCAAATCTGCTGTTGGCCAAGGGCGCGGTGCGGCACAGAGAAATTGCGATTCGCAGTTCGGTGGGAGCCAGCCGGGGACAAATCTTTGTTCAGTTTCTTACGGAAAGCCTGATTCTTGCGCTGCTCGGCGGTGGCTTGGGAATTGGACTCGGGATGGGGTTGCTGCGCGCGATCCTCGCCATTGTGCCCGATGGCATATTGCCGTCGGAGGCGAATTTTCAATTGGACGCGCATGTTCTGACTATTGCCCTGGCCGCAACGACGCTGGCCGGACTTCTGTTTGGCTGCGCGCCCGCCTGGTACGCATCGCGGGTGGATCCGGGAGAATCGCTGAAGGACGGTGGACGTTCCGGTACGAGTGCCGGCAGCCACAAGCTGCGGCGGGCGCTTATTGTCGGTGAGTTCGCGCTGGCATTGTCGTTGCTGGCTGGCGCAGGCCTTGCGATTCACAGTTTTTGGAATCTGACACGTGTCGATCTCGGTTTGCGCACGGATCATGTGCTCACGTTCCGGCTGCAACAGCCACAGGGGCGGTTCGAGACTCCCGAAGAAATGCATGCCTACAATCAGCAGATGTTGAGCGCGCTTCAATCCGTGCCCGGCGTGTCCGCCGTTGCCACCGTGACGGGTATGCCTCTCCGCTTCCACAGCGACGGCATGACGTTGAAAGTGGTCGGCGTGACGTATGCAGAGATTTCCCAGCAGCCGGGCGCAGGTTTCCAATCGATTTCACCGGACTACTTCAAAACCTTTGGCATACAAGTGCTCGAGGGCCGCGTGTTCAATGAGCAGGACACGGCCTCGAGCCTGCGTGTGGCGATGGTCAACGAGGATTTTGCCAAACGCTATTTGAAAGGTAGGGACCCTTTGCAGCAGCGACTGGCCATCGCGCAGATCATTCCCGGACAGCCGAAACTCGGGCCCGAGGTGGAATGGCAGATCGTTGGCATCTTCCACAATGTGAGATATGGGGATTTCCGCGATGATGATCCTGAGGTCGACGTACCTTTCGCGCAGTCGTTGGCGCCGAATGTCACCATCGGCGTGCGCACCGCCGAGGATGCGGCGGCGATGGCGAAGACCATTGCAGCGGCGGTGCATTCGGTGGACCCAACGATCGCGCTCGCGCACGTGCTCACCATGGATCAGGTGAAGGAAGAGTCCCTCGGTGAAGATCGCTACACGATGGTTTTGTTTGCCAACTTTGCGGGAGTGGCGTTGCTGCTGGCGGCGGTGGGCATTTATGGGCTGATGGCTTATGCGGTTTCGCAGCGCACTCAGGAAATCGGTCTGCGGCTGGCGCTGGGCGCAGGCAAGGGGAGGGTGATCTGGCTCGTCCTGAAGGAAGCGTCGCTGCTGGCTGTGATCGGGCTGGGGCTTGGGCTGATCGGCTCTGTGCTGGTGGGACGCACCATGCAGAGTACATTGTATGGAGTGGCCGCGATGGATTTTTCGGTGATCATCGCCGTGGCGGTGATTTTGTTCTTGACCGCGCTGCTTGCGTCGTATTTGCCGGCGCGGCGGGCGGCGGGGATTGATCCGATGCAGGCGCTGCGAATGGATTAGGGGCTTGGTTCATCTGCTCCGCAGGGGCCAAAGCCCGATTTGATTTTCGAGACCACGCTGCGCTGAAGCGCCGCTCTTCCGCTGAGCCCGGTTTGAAGCAAGGAACGTCCCGCACTTAAGGCGGTGTCCAACCGCCGATTGGCGACGGTTACCTAGGTCATCTTGGGGAAGGTGACGATTCGGTTCATCATACGAAGAGCTTCTACGGAAACCCCTTCGATGAATATTGACGACCTGCTGCGGATTGCCACAGAACGCAAAGCTTCGGACCTGCATTTGAAGGTAGGCAACTACCCGCATCTGCGCATTGACGGCGAGCTGGTGCCGCTGACCGACCAGCCTCGCATCAGCGCAGAAGATATGCTGAACATGGCGTTCAGCATGATGTCGGCACGCCAGAAACAGAAATTCAAAGAGACCACGGAAATCGATATGGCCTACGGCGTTGCCGGATTGGGCCGCTTCCGTGTGAACATTTTTCAGCAGCGCGGCAACGTGGGACTCGTACTCCGCGTGATTCCCACGAAGATTCGCGCACTCGACGAATTGTTTTTGCCCAAAGTCGTA
>DATDGM010000087.1:0-1675 GCA_036522075.1 Candidatus Sulfotelmatobacter sp. | reverse complement strand
CGCGGCCTGCGGGGAAAATCCGTCCTGGAGCCGACGATACCCGCTCAATGAACATTGACAGCACGCGCCGCGGAGCCCAGACCGATCCCTGATTCACCACGCGAATCGCTTGCGCGAATTCCGCCGGCGTCGCGGCCTCGTCCACGTAGCCCTTGGCCCCGGAAGCAATCGCCTTGAGAATGGTTTCTTCGTCAATCCCGGAGCCGGTCACGATGATCCGCAGATCCGGCCGCGTGGCCTTTAGGCTGGCCATCAGGTCGAAAAGGTTTTGCCCGGAACGGTTACCGAGCAGGATGAGATCGATATTCTGCAGGGCGCTGATCTCGGGCAGCGCCGCGGAGATGAGTTCGAATTCCGGCTCGGAATCGAACAACGCGCGGAACCCGACAAAACGCAAAGGATCGCTTTCCACCACCGCGATTCGTATAACCGGTTTTCTGGCGACTGCTGCTTTCATAGTTTTCCCTGTGGGGCGTAGATTCTTGTATTCAGCATAGTAATAATCTGTCACTCTGCAAAGAGAAGTGACCGAAGGGAAATTACGGGAGTAACATGGAAAAGTGAGCCTGAACCCCTCATCCACCCTGCAATTCAGGCCGAGCAGCGGACTATTCGCTGATCCGCCTGGCTCGACCCATTCCGGAGACGCGCTCGCATGAAGGAATCGCTGACCTTGACCAGAACGATCCTGAATAAATTCTTTCTGACTGCTTGCACGCTCGCCCTCATGGCTTTTGGCCAGATCGCGCTCGCGCGACAAGCCGAACCCGCCACCCCCTCGTCGCCCCAGACTTCGGTTCCCACCTACACGCCCAAGTACCATGCCGACCCCGCGCGCTCCGACTCCGAGTTCGTCGCGCTCGCCTACATGCGCGTCGTCATGCGCGCGCAAAAAGGCTTCCACAAGCAATACGGTCATTACGCCAACTCGCTGGCCCAACTGGTTCATTCCGGAACCTTCACCCAGCGCATGGTCAATCCCGACCGGGGCGACTACACGGTGGGGTACAAGGTGAAGAAAGACAGCTACGTCCTTACCATGACGCCCAAGCTTCTCGACGCGCAGCACCGCTCGTTCTATGCCGAGGAGGACGGCAAGATCCACGCCGACGAAACCAAAGCCGCCGACACTGATTCGCCCGTGATCGAGACTCACCGGTGGTGAGGTGAGAAAAGTGGTGAGGTGAAAGAAACGGAATTTGGAGTGTGCGCGATTAGGGGCGCCCGTTTTCCGCCACGGAGGGCTGGATTAGACGCAGTCCACCTGACGGACATACATCTGGATACTCCGCGTACTCAAATGCCTTTGCATCCTTGGGCTCGAAATGTTTGAGCCAATCGACAACTTTTGCAACGGGAGCGGGGAACGGGCTCTCGCCGTCGGCATTCAACCACTGCAGGCGCTGGGCTCCGTCCTTGCGCGGAATCTCGGCGGCAAAGCTTTCCGAATCCTGACGAATCAGGCCGCCATGGTTTGCAGGCAGGGCCTTGAGTTCGGTGGATTTCAGCAACGTTTTTAATTGCTGCAACTGCTCTTGCGCAACTTTGCCTTGCAGTCGCTGCATCTCTCCCGTCGTCTGTGATCGCATGATGCGATATGCTCCATCGCGCGAGACGGCGATACAGATTTGGCGAACGTCTTCACCATGTACAACCGGGGAGTTGCCGTAGGAAA
>DATDGM010000086.1:0-61041 GCA_036522075.1 Candidatus Sulfotelmatobacter sp. | reverse complement strand
AGCCTCTGCATTTAGCGACGATCAGCGTGATGTCCTTGTATTGTTCGTGAGGGCTAAACTGCCGGACTAAGTCGGCGAACGTGGTCATCAGAACCAAGCAGGAAAGCTCATGATCGTGGCGCAGTCTTTCGATCGAATATTGCCCGCCGAATTCCTCTCTCGTGTCGTTCGAGGCCCATCGCCAGATTATATTTGTGCCGTTAGTCTGCCACGCCGGCATCCGGCAAAATGTGCGTCATGGTTCGATACCCGACCCCAATAAAAAACCCTCCCGCTGGGACTCGGGAGGGTTCTCGAATGGCTGTTTCGCGGTTAAGCGCGCATGACGTTTGCCGCCTGAAAGCCTTTGGGCCCCTTGAGCAGATCAAACTCCACGGTTTCGCCCTCGTTGAGCGTGCGGTAGCCGTTCTCCTGAATTGCGGAGAAGTGCACGAAGACATCCTCACCCGTGGAGCGCTGGATGAACCCGTATCCTTTCGCCCCGTTGAACCACTTGACTGTTCCTTTCTCTCTCACAGAAAAACTCCTTTCCCCCTGTCGCGATGATTTTGTTCCCCGGTCCCTCGGCTGAGAAATCTCGAATCGTTCGAGATGCTCTCGCAAGACCAGGCGAACTTGGTTGCGTTTTGTTTGCGCGGACAAAACGGCGCCAAAAAGAAAAGACTCCTCAGTTCCTCGTCCGCGGTTGTTGTTCGCGGCGGGAACTTTCGGAGCCCCGACAATTGGTGCGATTCTGGCCACCACTACGCAACGTCAACCTACCTGCTGGTCTCACCACCGGACGGTCGGTCCGGTTATGAGCAAAAGATAATAAGCAGTATTAAAACGATTCGCAAGGGGAATTAGAAGGGAATCGAAACATGACTTCCGGTCATTTCTTATAACTTTAACAAGGATAAAGAAATAGGCCGGTAATCGTTCACAGAAACTTACGCTCCCAGGTCCGGGTCAAAACCCGCGTTCTGGTAGGATTTAGCAAACTCGTGTCCACTCCACCAATTCTTGCCATTGCCAAGCCGGGAACCCGTACGGGGGACCGCCCGCCACGAAATCGACGCAGTTCGGGCCTGTTGCTTTCCACCACAAAGTACTTGATGCGCACCGAGGTTCACACGTTCGCGTTTTCCGTGGCAGCCAATGCCATTCTGTCGTTCTTTCCGTTCGTGGTTCTGCTGATGACGCTGATCCGCCGCGTGTTTCACTCCAAGGTGATGTATGAGGTAGTGCTGGAACTGCTGCGCGATTACCTGCCCGCCGGGCAGGAATTTGTGATTCGCAACCTCAATGCCATGGTCGACACTCGTCACCGCGTCGCCATCGTTTCGCTGATCATTTTGCTGATCACTTCTTCGGGGGTATTTCTTCCCCTGGAAGTGGCGTTGAATCGAATCTGGCGCTTTCCCAACAACCGTTCCTACCTGGGGAACCAGTTGATCTCGCTGGGGCTGGCCTTTGGATGCGGCGTGCTGGCCCTGGTTTCCATCGCCATGACCGCGGGGAACGTAGCTCTATTCGAGTTCCTGCTGCAAGGCCATGCCACCGGCTTGGTACGGCTCGCAGGCTTTCTGGTGATGAAGGTCTTCGCTGTGGCCGCCAGCATCACTATCTTTTTTCTCATTTATTGGCTGCTGCCGAATGGCAAGGTTCCGGCGCGGACCGTGCTGCCCACGGCCATCATTATGGGCTTGCTTTCCGAAGCGCTGAAATATGCCTATATCTTGGCGCTGCCGCGGCTGAATTTTCAGGAAGTCTACGGCCCCTTCGCGCTCTCGGTAAGCCTGATGTTCTGGGCCTTCCTGACTGGCCTGCTGCTGCTGGCCGGGGCGAATCTTTCCGCCGAAGAACATTCGCGCCGCACTCCGTAATTCGTGCGGCGATCAGGAAACGCAACACCCTTGTTATTTTTCTATGGGAATGCTGGAAAAAGCGATCCCCTTTCTACGATTGATCCTGCAGATCACATTCTCCAGTATCTTGGGCAGACGATTCACGCCGGGCATCGGCATCAGGGAGCTCTTTTCCAGGTATTCCTCGGCGCCAGCCTCCATGAGTTTTTGCCGGTTTTTCTCGGTTAGGCCGCTCAAAACTATGACGGGAATGCTCGCGGTCGCGGCATCGCTCTTCAAACTCTCGAGCACTTCCAGCCCACTCATCTTGGGCATGATCATGTCCAGGAGAATCACGTCAGGCTTTTGTTCCTGAGCCAGTCGCAGAGCCGCCTCGCCATCCACGGCGCATATCACTTCATATCCGGCTTTGAGAAGAGCAGACTCGTTTGCCCGGCGAATGGGCTTGCTGTCCTCTGCTAAGAGGATTCTCACGTCATCCTCCGTCCCTACCATTTGGTATCGGCAATTCTGGCCGGAGCGTTAGATCGACTGTGAGTTCTAAATCTAGGCCTTTCAGTTCCCGTCCCAGCCAATTTTTCTGGTCCGCCAAGATATCCACAGGGTGGGTGTGACGTCCGTCACAGCCTTGTCCCTCGGGACTGGGTACTATGAATTTGGGTTTCCCCCCGGTTTCCTCCGAGCAGATATTCGTGACCAGGTGATTCTCCATGCATGGGAGAAGGTGCGGTTCTCTGCTCGCTGTTTTCTTGCTGACGGTCTGCGCAGGCCCATTGCTGTGGGGTCAGGTCTCGGGATCGCCCCTTCGACCCGCGCCGAGGCATTTCCCCGGGCCGGGCTCCACTCCGGGCGGCTCCCCTCCATCCGGCACATTCAGCTTCGGCCACATCGCCCGGACTGCGGGAACAATTTTCGCCGGGACCGTCACAAGGATTGAACCTGGTCCGGCAACCGGCGGCACGGCTGTGGCGACGGTGGCCATTACATTTCGCGTCGAGCGTTCCCTCCGAGGAGCGGTTCCGGCAGGGAGTTTGACCATTCTGGAGTGGCTCGGCCTGTGGTCCAGCGGGCAGCGTTATAAGGTCGGGGATCATCTGCTGCTCTTCCTATATGCCCCGAGCAAGCTCGGCCTTACCAGCTCGGTGGGGGGAGCGATGGGACAGTTCCGCCTCGATCCGATGGGCCGAATCCTGCTCTCGGATGCGCAATTGAGTGTTTTCCAGTCCGACCCGCTTGTGGGTGGACGATCCCGGATCGCCTTCAAGGATTTTGCCCAGGCGCTGCGCCAGGCGGTTGAAGAGCAGGAGCCGGAATGACGAAACCAAAACAGTTGCCATTTGCCAGTGTCCAGTTGCCAGTTGGCGATCGAGCCGCGGAGCTGGAACTGGCTCGGCCCAACCATTGGCATCTCGCTGCCGGCCACGCTCGCTTGTCCTCGAGCCTGGCAATCGCCGTCGCGATCATCCTCGGCTTCGCGCTTTTATGCCGCGCCGGTGGCCCCAAATACGTCGCCGGGACCAGCTACTTCCTGTCCACGGTCGCCGGCCAACCGCTGACTTGGCAGCAGGGCCAGATCACCTACTACACCGACCAAGGCGACCTCAGCCCGATCCTCGCCAACGCGGACGCCAACGCTTTCGTGGCCACCGCCTTCAGCGTTTGGACGTCAGTCCCTACCGCGGCTCTAGCCGTAAGCGATGGAGGCCAGCTGGCCGAAGATGTCAACGGCAGCAACGTGATTCGCAACCCAAACGGCACTTTGACTGAGCCCACCGATATTCAACCCAGCGCTACCACCAAACCGGTCAGCATTGTCTACGATTACGACGGCACGGTTACCGACGCTCTGCTGGGCAGCGGCGCCGGAGACGCCAGCCAGTGCTTCAGCAATGCCGCTTTCGGCGGGGTCGATAACTTCGGCACTGACGCTTACTTTCTTCACGCCCTGGTAGTGATGAACGGACAGTGCGCCTTACTGTCCTCCCAGCTCCCCGATCTGGAATACCACCTCTTACGCGTGCTGGGCAACGTGATGGGGCTGGGTTGGTCGCAGCTGAACCTGAACGTCATCACCGGCAACCCTACCTCCGCCACGGGCGACGACTACGCCGGGTTTCCGCTGATGCACGATATCGATCCCCTGGATTGCGTCCCGCTAACCTTCTGCTATCCCAACCCGATTCAGGTCGCCAGCGACGACCAGGCGGCGATCTCACGCCTTTATCCCGTAACTGCCGCCAATCAGTCAAGTTTTCCCGGATCGCAGATCTTTTCCGCCACCACGGCCAGAATCTTCGGGTCTGTCTATTTCGTCGATCCGTCAGGCGGCTCAACCGTGGGCATGCAAGGGGTAAATGTGGTCGCCCGCTGGATCGACCCCTCCACCGGACTCCCTTCCGGGCAGTTCGCAGTTTCCTCCGTCTCTGGATTTCTGTTCAACGGAGATGAAGGCAACTCCGTCACCGGCTTCAACGATCCTCTCGGTACTCCCTACACCGAGTTCGGCGCGCTGGACCCGGGCGTGGAGGGCTTCTTCGATCTCGGAGGCCTCCCGTTTCCCAACGGAGCCAGCAGCGCGCAGTATCAATTGACCGTCGAAGGCTTGGATCCCACGTGGTCCGTTGGAGTCGGCCCCTACGCTCCCCTGCAGGTCCCTCCCTCCGGCGGTACGCAACCCATCATGCTGACGGTCGCACCAGGAAGCAATCTCGAGCAGGATATCCTCATGTCGGGCAGCGCCCAGCCGGTACCGCAGTGGGCGGCGTCGGAAACCTGGACCACTCCCGCAGCTATCCCTGCGGGTGGCGACTGGGCCGGGTCGATCAGCGGTCCCGGCGGCCTTCCCTGGTTCTCGCTCGCGGCCAAGGCCAACCGCACGCTGTCGGTAGCGATCACGTCGCTGGACGAAAGCGGAAATCCCAGCGCCAGCAAAATGCAGCCTGTGGTGGGAATGTGGCCGACCTCCGCTCCTCAAGGCAGCCTCCCGGGCGCGTTCACTCCGTCTTCGTTCAACACTGGAATCTTCGGAGTGACGCGCCTTGACGCGCAGATTTTGATTTCCAGCTCGTTCCTCATCGGCGTCTCCGACTGGCGCGGCGACGGGCGCCCCGACTATCACTATCACGCTCACGTGCTCTATGCAGATGCGGTCACTCCGGCGCGAGTCGGCGTCAACGGAGGCACGGTGGTCATCAGCGGCACCGGATTTGGGCCCGGGCTCGCCGCCACCGTGGGCAGCACCAGTGCCGCGCCTTTGGCTGTAGGAGCTGGCGTGATGATCGTGGATCTGCCGCCGCAGGCAGATGGGGTGCAAACGATCACGGTCACCGACCCGGCCAGCGGGAGCTTTTCCGTGATGACCGGCGCCGTCACATTCGGAGCTGCGACCAGTGACAACCTGGTGGTGGTGAAGGGGACGAATCCGCCTACCCCGATCGGGACGCAGGCGATCAATCCAGTCGTGGTACACGTAGTTGCTGCCGGGGGCATCGTCCCCGTGGCCGGAGCCACTATCCGCTGGACCGCCAGCAACAGCGCCGCACTATCGGCCTGCAACGGAGCTTCTACCTGTTCGGTGGCCAGCGATGAAAGCGGGCTGGCCTCCACCGGGATTACTCCCGCCCTCACCGGGAGTTCAACTCTCACCGCAACGTTGGCACCCGCCTCTTACTCTTCACCCAAATCGGTTTCCACTACCGTGGAAGGCACTGAATCGTCCCTCGATATAGGGCTCACTTCGCCGTATACGTGGGTCGTGGCGGGCTCCACCCTTACCCCCCCGCTTACCGCCCGAGTTTTGGACGACGCCACCCCTTTGAGCGGCACTGTGAACTTCGCGGTAGCCCTGGGCTCGGGCACGCTCAGCTCCTCGAGTGCGGCAACCAACGGCAGTGGCTACGCCAGCGTGGCCCTCACGCTCACCAATGTCACATCCCAAGTGCAGGTAAGAGCCTGCGTGGCGCCTAACAACAGTCCGTGTCAGTCGTTTTACATAACTCCGGTGGCCCTATCCCTACTCGCTTTGCAACCGGTGGCGGGAGCCGCACAGGCGATCAACCTAGGCCAGCCGTTTCAGCCAGTCGTGGTGCGTGTAACCGATTCCGCTAGGCCACCCGACCCCGTGCTGGGCGCCAGCGTCGCCTTCCAAACTACAGTGCTGCGCCCCACGGGAAGCGCCCCCGCTGGTGGTTCCGGCGGCGATGGTGACGGCAACCCCGCCCTGCCCGTGATCCTCAGCGTTAGTCAAACCACCGCGCAGAGCGACGTTAATGGACTGGCCAGTTTGACTCCATCCACGGGGGGATTTTCCGGCCCTCTGGAAATTCAGGTCGCGGCCACAGCGGGAACCACCGCGGCCATGCAATATGTTTTGCAAGCGTTTCCTGCTGCAGCGAACGGGAACATGCCAAATCAGAATGATTCAAGCCAGGTTAACCGCGGCGAAAACCAACCCCTCGCGGAGTTCAGTCCGAGGTATGGCACAGCCGCCGTTCCCGCGCACGGACCGTTCCTGATGCGGGAATGCCTGGCTCCAAAGCCCCACTCTCCTTGATCCCGGCCCCTCGCTTTGATGTTAGGCTGCGTGGGTTGGCTCTTCCCCACCGGACAGACGGGAACGGGTCCGCCCCCTCCGGATCCGTTTCCCTACATTGTTGTGGCACGTCGAGGCCCTGGACTTCTCAGGTAACCCTTCGGCTCAGGAGTCTTACGCCAGCGGCTTGCCGATTTCCCAGTGATGTCCGAACGGATCGGCCACGCGCCCCACGCGCCAGCCGTAGGATTGGTCGGCGACCGGCCACACCACCTTCGCACCCGCGGCCACGGCACGCGCAAACACGGCATCAGGATCGTCTGCGATCAGCACCATCCGAACCGTTCCGCCGCCCAGTGTCTCTGGGCTGAAATTCTGGTTCTCAGGAGATTCTTCGGTCACCCAGAAATCGGATTCTCCTACGGAAAGTTGCGCCACCACCAGAGATCCGTCCGGCATGTCGGCGCGAAACATCTCACCGGCTCCAAACGCCGCCTTGTAAAACTCAACCGCCCGCGCCCCGTTGCGCACGGAAAGCATGGGGGCGAGCGAGGGTCTGGACTTCGGAGCGCTGTGCGAATTGTCGGTCATGGGGATTTCCTTTCGCGCGTTCCATCGTACCTACGGCACGAGAATGGTAAGCATCCGATCATACCTGCCAGCGGATTGGCGGGCTATAATCGGTGGCCCCTTCGGGACGCGAAGGGTCGCCCGCGCCGCAGGAGCAAGCCGAGCTTCGCTCGGCTGGACAGCCGGGGGCGGCTGTCCCCACATGTGCACCGAAGCCCGAAGCCCGCTTAGTTCGTTCACTGATCTTTCGTCCCTTGGTTTCCTATCCAACGATCCACCCAGTCATTCACCGTTTTGTACCACAACTGCGAATTCTGCGGCTTCAGCACCCAGTGGCCTTCGTCGGGGAAATAGAGCATCTTCGAGGGCACGCCTTCCATCTGCAGCGTGGTGAAAAGGTCGAATCCCTGCGACACGTCAAGCCGGTAATCGCGCTGGCTGTGAATCACCAGCGTCGGCGTTTTGAAGTTTTTCGCGTATTCGTGCGGCGACCACTTGCGATACAGTTCGCGGTTGTCGTAAGGCGTGCCTTTGAACTCCCAGTCGTTGAACCATACCTCTTCGGTCGATCCCCAGGCCGACTCGGCATTGAACATGCCGTCGTGTGACACCAGGCACTTGAAGCGGTCGGTGTGGCCGAGAATCCAGTTGATCATGTATCCGCCGTAGCTCGCGCCCAGCGCGCACACGCGGGTCTTATCAATAAACCCATAATGCGCCTCCGCGTAGTCGAGCCCCTTCATCAAGTCTTCATACGGAGCGCCGCCCCAGTCGCCGTTGATGGCGTCGATGAACTTCTGCCCGTATCCGGTCGAGCCGTGGAAGTTGATCATGATGACGACGTATCCGCTGCTCGTCGAGGAAGTTGGTGACGCAAAGAGTTCAGCATTCCAGCGATACGACCAGTCGTCTCCCCAAGCGCCTTGCGGCCCGCCGTGGATGAGGAACTTCACAGGATATTTCTTGCTGGCATCGAAGTTCGGCGGCTTGACGAGGAAGCCTTCGACTTTGTCGCCGTGAGCGCCGGTGAACCAGAAGGGCTCGAGGGGAGACATGGAGCTTTGAGACAGGACGGTGTCGTTGAAGTGAGTGAGTTTGAAATTAGGGTCCTGACTGCTGCAGATGTCGCCGCTGGTTTCGCCACAATGCAGCGTGCGAACAACGATCATTGCGCTCTTATAAACCTCCGTCGGAGCACCGATCGACATCCTTGTATAAAAAAGAGCCTTGCCGTCTTGGGAAATGGTCAGGTCGTCGTCATAACCTTGGAGCGAAGTCTTCATTACACCGGGTTTGACGAGGTCAAGCTCCGTGTAATAGACGCGAGCGCTTCCTTGATCTTCGGCTGAGAAGAAGAGCCACCGTGATCCCCACCACGTGAACGTGCCTACCCACTGACCGAAATCCTCCGTCAGATTCTTCTTCTCGCCGGTCTTGCGATCGTAGAGCATGAGGCGGAAGCGGTCGCTCTCGTATCCGGGACGCTGCTGGGCGCGGTAGGCGATGTATTTGCCATCGGGCGAATAGAGCGGCGTCGAGTCGCTGGCGGGATTGTCGGCGGTGATGTTCTTCGTGTGGGCAAGAACTTCGGCTACGTAATCGTTTTGTGTAGCGACAGCCGCCCCCGGCTGTCGGGTCGAGCGCAGCTCGACTTTGGCGTCGGCAGCAGAACCCTGTCCGGCTTCGCCGGACCGGACAGCCGAGGCGGCTGTCCCTACATGATCCGTGCCTGCATTGACTGGGACGATCCACAAATCGTTGTTGGTCGACGCGGCCGGATTCTTGTCGTGATTCGAGGTGTAGCAAATCTCCTGCCCGTCGGGCGAGAAGGCGTAGTCATCCTGCCCGCCGAGCGAAAATACGGGCGCATCGTAATCACCGGGGGTGAGATCGCGAGGAATACTCATGTGGGGACAGCCGCCCTCGGCTGTCCGGTCGAGCGAAGCTCGACTGCCCTTGTCCCCGCCATCAGAACCCTGCCCGGCTTCGCCGGGCCGGAGAGCCGAGGCGGCTGTACCTACACAAGCAACGAAAATGTGGCTGCGCTTTCCTTCCTTGTAAGCGTTCCAGTGGCGATAAAGCAGACGATCGAAAATCTGCGCCTTCACCTTCGACTGCTCTGCCTCTTTCGCCTTTTTCTCGTTGCAGTCCGCCTCCGGCTCAGGCGCGCCGTCGCATTCGGGATAAACGTCCGAAGTGAACAAAATGTTCTTGCCATCTGGCGACCAGAGTTCCCCGCTCGCTTCAGACGAAATCGAAGTGAACTTATAGTTGCCTTTCGCGGTTCCCGCAGTTCCGTCAAAGTCGGCGATCCAGACCTGCGATCCGCCCTCTTTCGTCGAGAGAAACGCGAACCGCTTCCCGTCCGGCGCCCAGCGCGGGCGATCGGCATCCTGATCGGCGATGATCTCCCGCTCCTGACCTCCAGCCGTGGGTACGATCCACACGTGCGGCGTCTTCGTGTTGGCCGCGAGATCGACATCCACCACGCTGAAGATCACCCACTTGCCGTCGGGCGATATCTGCGGATCGCCGACTCGTTTCAGCTTCATCATGTCTTCAAAAGTGAAGGGATGCTTGGCCTGGGCCACGGCAGAAAGGGTAAATGTAAAAACGAACAGACCAAGAAGAACCAGAAGAAGACGGCGCATGCGAGAACCTCCTCGGCAAACCGAAAAGTTTAGCAGGGTTTGCTAGCCCTGGCGTTAAGCCGGCCAGCGAATCCAATCCTTTGACCGCCCCAAACTGAGGCCAACAAGCTGCGCTCTTCGGTCTACTCCTTACAACCCATTTCGCGAATTGGCATCCAAAATAGCAGGCAGAGAACTGCAGCATCCCTGGCCTTCGGCTTTTGAGCGGAAAAGGGGCCGGAGGCAGGGGTTGCCGCAGGACCTTCCAGCGGAGCCAAAATACCAGCGCGTCCGCCAGAAACACGGGTTTCCGCAACATCTCGGCTGCCTTTCTGGCGGCAAAGCGATAGACTAGAGTTCATGAAATCCTCGCCTCAGAATCTGCTGTTGTGTCTCGTGTTGCTGGCGTGTGCGTTGCCAACCCTACCGCTGGCCGCCCAGGAAGGCCCGCTCGACACCGCGCCTCCCAAGGATGTGACGGCGGATGAAATCATCAAGCGCTTCGCGGCCAAAGAAGAGGAATTCAAGCAGGCCCGCGATCAGTACACCTATCGCCAGGACGTGAAGGTTCAAACTCTCGACGGGGATACGCCGGACGGCGAGTACCGGGAAGTGTTCGACGTGATTTACGACGACAAAGGCAAGCGCACGGAAAACGTGATCTTTGCCCCGCAAAATAGTCTGACCAAGATTTCCATGACGCAGGAAGACATGGAAGACATCCGCCACCGCCTGCCCTTTGTGCTCACCAGCGAGGAAGTTCCGGAATACAACATTCTCTACGTGGGGCAGCAGCAGGAAGACGACCTGCACTGTTACGTTTTCGACATTGCGCCCAAGAAAATCGAGGGCAAGAAGCGCTACTTTCAGGGGCGTGTCTGGGTTGACGACCGGGACTTCCAGATTGTGAAAACCTACGGCAAGACCGTCCCTGACATCCGCAAGAAGAAGAACGAAGAAAACCTGTTTCCCAAGTTCACCACCTGGCGCCAGCAGATCGACGGCAAATATTGGTTTCCGGTGTACACCAAGGCAGATGACGAACTTCATTTCAGACTGGGCGACGTGCACATCAAAGAAATCGTTAAGTACGAGGACTACAAGCGCTTCGGTTCCAATGTGAAGATTCTCTACGCCGGCAAGGAACTGCCGAAACCAGACCAGAAGCAGCCTCCGGATCAGAAGCCTCCGAAATAAGTGGGCTTGTAGCGAGATCTCTCTACTTCGCCGGATTGCGAGATGCCGGCTCGTTTTGAACTGTGGAATCCGAGGGCTTGGCAGTTCCGACTAGCGGCACAAGCTTTCCATCCCCGTGCTCGAACGAGAGAAACTTCCCATCGTAGACACATGCAACGCCCGAACTCGCATGGTTATCAGCGATCTCGAAACGTCGGCGGACAGTGCCATCCCCTGCAAGTTCGTAAATGGCTCCATCGGTCTGCGGATTTACCCGCGCAAACACGTTCAGGTCACTCGGTATGAGACCTTCGATCGTAGTTCCCTTAGGCAAGTGTGTCGGAATCTTTCGGACTTCTCCCGATTCACTGACTTCGAGCAGCGGGTAGTCCGTTTTGTTCTGAACCACAATTATGGAGCGCTCCCGCGGAACCAACTGTGTAGGAGCAATATGAACTGCAGAACCCTTGCCGGATCCGTCCTTCGTGTCAAACATTGACTCCGGGAAGTACCCCTTGCGAATTTGCAGAGGCCGCAGCAAAGTACCGTCCTCCTTCAACATTACTAACTGCGGCGCATGGGTCTCTTCACCAAACCCGAAAGCTAGAAAGACCCCACTGGGAAACATGCCGAGCTGTTGGACCTGAATACTAACGTCGAGTTTTACAGTTTTCTGGTAATTCCCGTCACGGTCAAAAATGACAACGTAGAAATTGTGCTCCGCGCTATTCCTGGTGAATTCGCCTTCAGTCCCATCCGGCTTCGTGTAAGTCTGCGTTACAGGCTTATTTTCCTTCGCGGCTTGAATCGTAAAAATCACGTTCGACTCTGAAGCATAATGATCGACCTCACGGACATCGAAAAGCTGCTCGGTAGGTTGATCAAGCGGAAATGTGTGGGTACGACCCGATGGAGAAACTGATACCAGCAACAGCGGAGGAGGGGCAAAGGTCGGTGGATGAAGTTGTCCGCCAACCGGCACCATCGTGACGAAAACGATTCCGTCGCTTGTGCAGTCAAAGGGAAGCTTGATCGCAGGAGATGCGTCGATTCCCGAAACTGCATTCTTGCGTTCGAAAGAGATGCTATACAACGGAGCAGGCGAAGGATGAGCGGAATGAGTTTTGTATGCGACCTGCCCCTGAGCGAACAGGCCGCACATGATCAAACACACATACTTTACATCTAGGCGCATACGCTCACCTCAGTATACGGTCCTCAAGAAGGGCAAGCCTGGGCCGTTTCGGGAGGGCATCGGTCGATGGTGAGAAAAGAACGTACTGTCCCTTGCAGTCGGCAACAAGTACTCCGGACGTCCTTGCAAGACTGATCAAACGTTCCCGCACCACGGGGTCCTTCAATCTCTTCACGTCTTCACAATTTCCGGTACCATAGCATGTCGTGAACAATTGCCCGCAACAACTCACCCCGGTGCTTGCCACAACCACGCCGTCCTTTCCACCATTCGGGATGTTCACGGTTATTTGACTGTAGCATTGATCCGAGTATCGGCAGTTAAACGTCTGCTGCTGAAAACCGTTTGTACATTGTCCGTAGCAGAAAGCGCTGAAGACTGTCAGCAAGAACACAAATATCCTTCCCCAGAAGGCAGATCTCATTTCTCGTCTCCTTCTCCTTACGGCGAGAGGGTGAAGACACACGAAGATTAGGAGGCCGGAAAAAAAATGAGAGCACCTGCAATTTCCCAATTTTTCCTTGCGGCAATCATCGTTTTCGCGGCGACCTCCGCCCTGGTGGGGCAGGAATCGGGGCAGCAGGACGGTCAATGGCCGCGTAACGGATTTCCTCCTGCGTCGCGGCTCAAGACGCAACAGGGTTACACAAGCCAAGCCGACGTGATCGCGAGCCGGCGTGTCACGCAAGGCACTCGCATAAGGTGCTTGCAGGTGGAGCATAATCTCAGCCGTGATACAAATGGGGCCGGGGCGGCATGCGTTCTCACATTCGATCGGGGCGAAACGCGCACGTTGCACTTCGGCGAAGTCATGAAGTCCCCGAAGGATGGGCAAGTCTCGCTAAATTGACTCGGAGGCAAGCCGAAGTTCTGCGTAATTGGTACCTGGTAACTCGCACCTTCAGGGGGCGCAGAGGGGGGCGAATCAAACGCGGCCGCAAAAATAGGCCCGGAGGCGAACGGATTTTAGCGGCGCCGCCAAGTGCGTTGGTAGATGAGCGCCCTAGTAGAAAAGGTATTTCCTCCACTTATCATCCGACCGGCCCATCAAGCGCATGATGTGGCGGCTGGTGTGGAGATTGAAAGCGCGGGGCTCGCGCATAAGCTTCATGCCGGCCTCGACGGCGAACTGGTTGCCCTTGCGGCGGTTGCAAGGATGGCAGCAGGCCACCAGATTTTCCCAGGTAGATGAGCCTCCGCGCGAGCGCGGAATCACGTGGTCGAGCGTGAGTTCGCTCGAGGGCAGCACGGTGCCGCAATACTGGCAAGTATTGCGGTCGCGCAGCAGGATGTTCTTGCGCGACAAGGCTCGGCTCTGATGCGGAATACGGCGGTACTCGAGCAAGCGGATCACCGAGGGCACACGCATAGCAATGCGGGCGGCATGCAGGAAGTGCCCGTTTTCCTCCTCGGTCATGGCCACACCCTTTAGCACCAGCACCAGCGCACGCCGCGCGGCGCAGACGTTGATGGGCTCGTAGGATGCATTCAGCACCAGGACGGGTGCCAGCAGGGCATGGCCATCGCCCGCTCGGTGAGTAGCCGCCGGCGAGAACAGGCCGGCGGCATAGAGGCCCGGTGGTCCGAATTCCTGTTCCATCCTCGGTGACATAGGTATTCCAATTTCAAAGTTTCAAGGTTTCAAAGTTTCAGTGTTTCAGTGTTTCGAAGTTTCAGCGTTTCAAAACTCCGCAATCGCAACTGCGACTTTGAAAACCAACACCTTGCTGCGGTTAGCCAACCGCTCTCGCCAGCGGCGTTTCCGCCATTTCGGGGGAAACCACGCCGAGCGCTGGCTTCATCTCCCCATACCTAGATGCCAGTTTCAGCGTGCGCGCAACCGTCGCCACCCACACCTTTTCCGCTCCAGCGCGGCGCAGCACTCGGGCGCATTCGGAAACCGTGGCACCCGTAGTGTAGACATCATCGACTAAAAGCACCTCACGCCCGTTAACTTCCTGAGCACGCCTCACGGCAAACGCTCCCCGTACATTTTCCCGGCGCTGCTTGATGGTCAAACCGGTCTGCGATTGGGTGGCGCGACTTCGCTCGAGAATGTCTTGGCGAAGAACCAATTCCCTGCCAACCCGCTGTTCATTCGTGAGCAACTTCAGCGCAGCCTGGGCAATCGATTCCGCGTGATTGAAGCCGCGCTCGCTCCGCTTCGAACGATATAGAGGAACCGGCACTACCAGCACCGGGGATAATTCCGGGCCCGCCTCGCGGAAAAGTCCTCGGCCGGAAATCGCCTCCGCCAGCAATTTTCCGAGAACGCTCGCCGCAGGCCGCACACCGCTGTATTTCAGCAGGTGTACCAACTCCCGCAGCACCCCTTCATAACTGCCAAAGGCCACCGCTTTCGCGAAGTGCTGTGTGGCGTGGCTGCAAGCAGGGCAGAGTTTTTGGCCGTCGGCGACGGAAACAATATGAGGCGAAAGCACTCGCTCGCCGCACACCGAACACAGTTGGCCCGGCATAGGAAGAAGTTGTCCCAGACAGTCGTCGCAAACCGGAAGCCGGGAAATCCGGACTAGGGGAGCCGCGCAGATGCGGCAGTCGGCAGGAAATAGAACAGCGAAGACGCTTTCGGCAGCGCGGCTAATCCAGGAAAGAGGCCTTCGCGGCACAATACAAGGCCCTGCCACCGCAACACTGGCCTGGCTAGCCCGGATTCGGTCCTCACTACTGCTGAAGACGGCCTCCTTGCGCACCCACCGTGCCGAATTATGCCCGGTCGGCTCCTTACTTTAAGCCTTGCTTTCCCGCGCGCGCTACTTATCAGTATATCGGCATTGCCGGCCGCTAAGCAACGTTACGACTGGGGGGCTGAGCCACTTTTGCTATCGGCTGCATTTCCAGCCCGCTGGCCTCCGACAGCCGGTTCTTGACCGGCACAAGAACAAATCGGTAATCCCTGCGAAAGCATTCACTGCAACGGACTGGCTTCAGCAACAGAAGGGGCAGAAGAAAGCGCTCGGCGAAACTACGACGTCGAGACCGGAACCCTACGTCACTGCCGCAATCGCTGCAGTGGTACGTCGGCAAAAGCGGAGACTGATCGACTGGACTAGGCACACTGCACCTCGGGGGAAGAGTTAAACAACGAAGGGGCAGACCAAACCAGTGCCTCCATCTTACGCCCCCCCACAGAAACTCGCCAACTGGTCACGAACCGGGTAACGAACGAGGGGTAACGAGACCGAAATAATGAAGCAGCGCAATGAACCAAGGGCAACGAGAAAGAGAGATAGCCTGACCCACGAAAAATCCAGGATATTGGCAAAACTTGGAAGGCGCAGAGAACGTGCGGGTTGGACTTGTAAACCTGTAGTCCGCGTGCTAAGGTGCGCCGTTCCAGTGTTTGGGAATAGGTCACAGGATTTAGCTTCCTACACCCGCGTTCCAGAAAGGAACTTTCGATGAGCACTCCGGCGGCCGCCGAACCAGGAGCAAGCCCCAAGAAGCATGTACCCTTTGTGCCCGAGAGCGTGGAGATGAAGGAGTTCACCTTCCGCGCCGTGTTGCTCGGGCTGGTCCTGACCGTCGTGCTGGGCGCGGCCAACGCCTACCTCGGCTTGCGCGCTGGAATCACGATTGCGGCCACTTATCCAGCTGCGGTGATTGCCATGGCAGTCCTGCGCGCGTGGAAAGGCACTCTGCTGGAAGAGAACATCGCGCGTACGGCGGGCACCATCGGCGAAGGCTTGGCTGCGGGCGCCATTTTTACCATCCCCGCTTTTGTAATCTCCAAAGCGTGGCCCTCCTTCCGCCCGGCCGACGCTTACTGGAAATCGACGGCATTGATGATGGTGGGCAGCATTCTGGGAGTTTTATTTATTTCTCTGGTGCGGCGCGTCATGGTGGAGGATCCGGAACTTCCCTTCCCGGAATCTGTGGCCGCCGGGGAGATTCATAAGGCCGGACGCCGCGGCGCCCAAGCCGCGAAATATCTTTTCTGGAACATCGGCGTGGGCGGCGTGGTTTATTTATTAGGCCGCTTCGGATTGTTCGCCGCGGACAAGGACATTCACTTTACGGTCGGAAGCCTGGGCCGCAGCCAGGTCCATCTGGTCACCAAAGACAGCGCCGGCCTGGTGGCCGCGGGCGGCACCAGCACCTTCGCAGCGCCCAGCGTCAGCCCGGCGTATCTTGGCGTGGGATACATCATCGGCCTGCGACTGGCCTCGATTCAGTTTGCCGGGGGCGTGTTGGCCTGGGGATTGATGGTTCCGCTGCTGATTTTTTTCCTCGGCCCGCAGCTCAAGCATTATCTTCCGGCAGATACTCCTGACGATTGGGCCAACATGGCTATCGCGGTGTGGAAGTTTATCGTGCGGCCCATCGCCGTCGGGGGCATGATCGTGGGCGCGGCTTACACTTTATTCAAGATGGGCAAGAGTCTGACCGCAGGCATTGGCCGGGCGCTGGGTGATCTCCGGCAGACGGCGGAGCAGCGTGCCAAGCTGTCTCGCACCGAGCAGTACATGAGCTCAAAAGTTGTGTTCAGCCTGATTGCCCTCATGTTCCTCCTGATGTGCTGGCTTTACATCCACATTTCCGGTTTGATCTGGCCGGCAGTGCTGGCGGCGGTGGTGATGCTGGTGGTTGGCTTTTTCTTCGCCACGGTTTCCGGCAGCCTGGTTGGCTTTATCGGTTCTTCCAACAATCCGGTTTCCGGTTTGACGCTTTGCACGTTGCTGATCGCTGCCCTGCTGATGGTTTCGTTGGGCGTCTCTGGAACCCCCGGCGTGGCGGCCGTTCTGGGGGTAGCCGCGGTGGTTTGTGTTTCGTCGTCAGTGGCCGGCGAATTGTTGCAGGACTTTAAAGTGGGCTACATCCTGGGCGGCACGCCGCGCCTCATCCAGACGGCGGAATTGATCGCCGTGGTCGTCGCCAGTCTGGTCATGTATTGGCCTCTCTATCTGTTGAACACCGCGTTCGGTTTCGGTAGCCGCCAGCTCTCGGCACCGCAAGCCGGACTGATGGCCACAATCTCCATCGGCATCGTGGGCGGTGACATGCCCTGGCCGCTGGTCGTGGTCGGCATCTTCTTGGGCATCGGCATGATCATGATGCAAGTCCGCAGCCCCATGCTGGTTGCCGTCGGCATGTATTTGCCGTTTGAGACGACTTTTGCGATTTTCATTGGTGGCGTGTTTCGTTCGCTGGGCGATTGGCTGGCCAAACGGCGCGGGCTTAACCACGCGCAGATGGCGCGCGCGGAGAATGCCGGAGTGTTGGTGGCGTCCGGGCTGATTGCGGGAGAATCAGTCTTCGGATTGCTATGGGCCGCGCTGATCGCGATGGGACTTTCCGGTTCGCAACAGCGCATCGTGCAGTTGGTGGCGGGCTGGGCGCGGCGCATCACGGCAGCGCAGATTTTTGATCACCCGCTATACCTTTCAGGAATCGCCGTCATGGCCGTGCTTGCCGCCCTTATGATTTGGCTTCCGCTCACCAGCGCCGGCGACCCAAATGAACCTGCACCGCCAACGGCGATGATGTAGGCCGTGTGGCAGGGGTAGTGTGGCTGGTGATTATGTGGCGCGGACCTGACCTGTGCGAAGCCGAAGGCACACCTGCCTGCGACTTCGCGAAGCGAAGATCTTCGTAGTTTGCTCTTCTCATGCCCGTATCCGATAACATTGCCTCGATCCGAGAACGCATCGCCGCTGCAGCCCAACGCGCCGGACGCCAGCCTGACGAGATTATTCTGATGGCTGTGACCAAAACGCACGCCCCCGAGCGCATTCGCGAAGCCTATGCCGCCGGCCTGCGCATGTTTGGAGAAAACCGCGTCCAGGAGTTTGTCGGCAAAGCCGGCGCACTGGCCGATCTACAGAAATCCGAATGGCACATGATCGGCCACCTGCAGACCAACAAGGCCGCCAAAGCGGCGGAATTGTTCAGCACGGTAGATTCGGTCGACACACTAAAATTGGCCGAAAAACTGGACGCAACCGCGCGAAGCCTCGCCAAGAAGCTGAGCGTGCTCATCGAGATCAATGTGGGCGGCGAGGCCGCGAAAAGCGGCGTCGCCGCGGATTCGCAGGAACTGGAAGATTTGCTCTTAGCCGCGCCACGCTTCGAGTCGCTCGAATTTCGTGGGCTAATGACCGTGCCTCCGCTCACCGACGATCCCGAGGGGTCGCGTGTCTTTTTTCGGAGACTGCGCCACGCTCGAGATTCCATCGCCGCGCGCAAGCTGCCGCACATCTCAATGGATGTCCTTTCCATGGGCATGTCACACGATTTCGAAGTGGCCATCGAAGAGGGTTCAACCTGCGTGCGCGTGGGAACGGCGATCTTTGGAGAGAGAGTGAAGGCCTAAGCGCGGCGGGCACATTGGAACACCGAGGAAAACATGAAGCTCCTTGACCGGCTTTGCGCGGGAACGCTTTTTCTGTTGGCGATCGTCGAGTGCCTGCTCGTGCCGAAGACGTACACCGGCCGAATCTGGATTCTGGGCACGGACCTGGCTCTGCTTTTCACCGCGATGCTCAATGTTCTGCGCATCCGCAATGGATACGCGGTGCAAGGACTCAAAATGTTCGGCATCACCGGCAACGTAACCATGCTGGCGTTCTTCGCCGCGCTTATGGCCAGCATCGGAAAGGTCACGACGCTGCGCAATCCTCAACTTCTTCTGGTGGTCGGCCTCTTGATCGTAGAAACAGCATTCTCGCTGGGGAAGAACGCGTGATCCCTATCCATGACTTGACCGGCGGCGTGACATTCGCGGTCAAAGTTCATCCGCGCGCGAAGAAAAACGCCATAACCGGAGAACTCGGCGACGCGCTCAAACTGGCCCTGACCGCGCCACCCATCGACGGCCGCGCCAACCAGGCATGCATCGAATTCTTCGCGAATCTTTTGAAGGTTCCTCGATCTTCCGTTACCATAGCGTCCGGCGAAAACAGCCGCAACAAAGTAATTGGCGTTGCGGGGCTAACGGCCGCCGAATTGCGCAAACGAATCGAACAGTAGTGCCGGCGTCCCGCCGGCTGTCGGGCGGACGTCCTCGCCCGCCCCGCCGCGGGCGAAAGTGCACCAGAGATTTTCTCAGGAGCCCTATTGACCTTCTCCGAGCGTTTCAACGAAATCCGCACCGGCTTCGAACGCCCCTTCTGGGTCGCCAATATCAGCGAGCTTTTTGAGCGGCTTTCTTACTACGCCGTGTTTGCTGTCTTGGCCCGCTATCTGCACGAGGGTTTGCACTTTGACGTAGAGCGGGCCAGCAGCCTGACCGGCATGTTCGGCGGCTGGGTGTGGTTCCTGGCAGTGATCGGCGGCGCGATCGCGGACCGACTCGGCTTCCGGCGCGCGCTTTCGCTGGCCTATCTCATTCTCAGCTTCGCTTATTTCATGATGGGCTCGATCGGGGCCACGTGGTTCGCTCCCGCGCGCAACGCCGTGCCGCTGGTGACGTTGGTCGCTTTCGTGTTGATGTTGCCGGCGCTGGGCGTAGCCCTGGTAAAGCCATCCGTGGCCGGCACAACCGCTCGCGCGTCCACAAAAAATGTCCGCTCGGTGGGGTACTCCATCTATTACACGCTGGTCAACGTCGGCAGCACCGCAGGCCCATTGCTCGCCGGTTGGGAACAAGAGCACGGCAGAGTAGAGGCTGTATTTCGTATCGCAGCGTTCAGCGTATTTCTGATGCTCTTTGTGGTGCTGTTGCTGTTCAAGGAGCCGAGCCGCGCGGAAGAAGGTGAAAAGGCAAGTCTGGCTCAGGTCGGAAGAAATTTCCTCACGGTTCTGTCGAACCCGCGGTTCATGACGTTCCTTCTGATTTTCACCGGATACTGGATTGTCTTCTGGCAGGAATTCATCGCGCTCCCCTTATACATTTCCACCTACATCGATCCGCACGCGAATACCGCTCGCATTCTGGCCACCGATCCGATCGTGGTCATCGCGTTCACGATGGTCATCGGCTTTCTTACCAAGCGCATGCACGCCTTTCACGCCATCGTGCTGGGGACGCTGATCTCGAGCCTGGCATGGATCCTTCTCATCGTGCATCCCTCAGTCTGGATGGCGGTGGCCACGCTGGTCGTCGTTGCGATCGGCGAGATCACCCAACAACCACGCTATTACGACTACATTTCGCGACTCGCGCCCGAGGGGCAACAGGGAACATATATGGGCTTTGCCTTTCTCCCGCTCGGCATCGGATCTTTTATCGCTGGTAAGTTCAGCGGATGGCTCATGCATCACTTCGGCGAAGAGCTGCACCGGCCGGAACTGGTGTGGTGGTCGGTAGTCGCAGTCGGCGTCGCGACAACGCTGCTGTTGTGGATCTACGACCGCTTTGTGCGGGTGGAGACGCAGGAGTTGAAGTGATCGCGCGCACCCTCCCTGCAACCAAGCCCGTTCTCGCGCAGCGAATCACCGGAACGCCGCCAGAAATCGCGGATCAGATCCGGACCGCTCTAAAATGCGGCGGTTCGTCCGAACATGCGGCCGGCGTGCGGTGGTTCTTCAAAGACGAAACCAAGTCGCATGGCTGGTACACGGCTTCCTTACGGCGGGCGGTGCGCCGCTGTCGCCTGGAAATTTTGCGCGAGGACGATTTCGATTTCCTGGTAGAAGTTGCCGACCAGCTATTCTCCGGTCCAGTGCTGGAGGAGAAAATAGCGGCCGTGTTCCTGCTGGAAAAACTGGACGCGAAGTGCGGGGACCGCGAGTTCAAGCTTTTCGACTCGTGGCTCGACCGCATCAGCAGCTGGGCCGACCATGACGGGCTGGTGCATTATTTGATCGCGCCCATGGTGGCCGCTGATCTTGCTCGCGTGAAGAATGTATTCCGCTGGGCGAAGTCTCCGAATCGCTGGCGTCGCAGGGCAGCTTGCGTGGCCCTGATCCGGGGGGCGCGAACAAAGATGTTCTTCCCGGAAATTACGAGGCTCTCTAATTCTCTTCTCGTCGACAAAGACGACATGGTGCAGAAAGGCCTGGGCTGGCTATTGCGCGAGACGGCCAAATACGATGCGAAGCGCATAGTCCCGTATCTGATGAAGGTTCGTAATCGTGCACCGCGCCTGGTGTTGCGAACCGCCTGCGAGACGCTGCCGGCGACTGCGAGAAGGCGGATTCTGGCGATCGAACGGACATAGCGAAAGCTCGCACCCAGCTAAGTTCCACTCAGCCAAGAATCAGGCTGCCATGCGACCCGGAATAGATCCCCATCGCCCGCATCCTCGATTCGCGCAAATCCCTCCCAATTGTTTACAATGAAAGTCTGCTCATGAACCTGCCTGCCATCCAAGCTGCGCTGCGCGAACGGAACATCGACGCCTGGCTGTTCTACGATCATCATCATCGCGATCCCATCGCCTATCGCGTGCTGGGCTTGTCGCCCGGCTTGATGGTCACCCGCCGCTGGTTCTACCTGATTCCTGCGGAGGGTGAACCCGTAAAGCTGGTGCACAAGATTGAGGCCGGGCATCTGGATACTCTGCCAGGCCCCAAGCATCAATATTCGGGCTGGCAGGAATTGTTCGAAAAGCTGAAAATCGTCCTGGCTTCCTACCGCGACCTCGCCATGCAATACTCCCCCAACAACATTGTATTTACCGTTTCCCTGGTCGATGGGGGCACCATCGATCTGCTGCGCGGCTTGGGGAAGAACGTGATCAGTTCCGCCGATCTGGTTGCTCAGTTCGAATCCACGTGGACCGAAGAGCAGATCAAGACGCACTTTGCCGCGCGCGACAGTGTGGATGCAATCGTCACGGCGGCCTTCCAGGAGATTGGCAGGCGCGTTCGGAATGGCGGCACCAAAGAACACGAAATTCAACAATGGTTCATGTCAGCCTTCCAGCGGGAGAACCTGCTGACCGACGATCCACCCATCGTGGCCGTAAACCAGAACGCCGGCAACCCGCACTACGAGCCGCGCGCCGACCGTCCCGCGCCCATTCGCGAAGGCGACCTGATACTGCTCGATGTGTGGGCGAAGAAAAACATTCCTGGCGCCGTCTACTACGACATTACCTGGATGGGTTTTGTTGGCCCTGCACCCTCCGGGCGTATGCGTGAAATCTTCCAGATCGTGCGCGACGCGCGCGATGCCGGCGTGAAAACTGCGGTCGACGCCGTCGGCGCCGGACGCCGCATCGCCGGCTGGGAAGTGGACCGCGCTACTCGCGGGCACATCAAGGAAAAAGGTTTCGGCGAATACTTCATTCACCGCACCGGCCACTCGATCGGCACTGACGTGCACTCGAACGGCGCCAACATGGATGACCTCGAGATCCATGATGAGCGGCAGCTTCTTCCCAACTCCTGCTTCTCGGTCGAGCCTGGCATCTACTTGCCGGAATTTGGCGTGCGCAGCGAGGTGAATGTTTTGGTGCGCGCGAAGTCGGCGGAAGTGACGGGAAAAATCCAGCACGAGATCGTGACCATCTGATGGCAAATTCCACGGCGAAAACGAAAATGGCGGAAGGGGCAACGGTTAACACGATGGCTGTGGTCGCTCCCGCGCTGGGTTGGCTGATTCCCGGCGCCGGCCACATAATCCAGAGGCGCTGGCTACGCGGCGCTCTGCTGCTGATTTCGATTGTGACCTTGTTCGTGCTGGGACTGATGATGCAAGGCCGCATCTACAAGGCCAACGGAGGCGATATACTCGACATTCTTGGGTTTATCGGCGACCTGGGCGCCGGCGGTCTCTACATCGTCACCCTCGCGCAAGACTGGGGCCAGGGTGCGATCGCTTTCGCCACTGCGGATTACGGAACGAAATTCATGATCGTCGCGGGACTGCTGAACTTTATCGCGGTCGCCGACGCCTATCACATCGCGATCGGGAAGAAACAATGAGCCACTTGCCAGTTGCCGGTTGTCAGTTGCCCGCAGGACCCTGTCGCTTCGCGGTGGGATTATGACGATCCACCTCAGCCACTTCAGCGCGGCATTGGTGTTTGCCCTGTCCGCGTCCATCGTCTTCGGCATCACGCACCGCGAAACTACACGCGACATGGTCCGCTACGGCCTCTATTGCTTCGCTATGTTCTTAGGCGGGACCATCCTGGCAGGCTGGGCAATGTGGGTGTTGCGGAGATAGCTTCCAGCGATCGGCCGTCAGATCTCAGTCGATCGGTCGACGAGACGTTCAGATTTACGCACCGCAAACGGTCGTGTCTGATTCGCGCAAACCTACCTTGGCAAAGCTAACGGAACTAGCTGATTGCTGACGACTGAAAGCTGACGGCTGTCTCACCCCTGCCATACAAACGCGTCAAAAATCCTCTTCGCATCGAAGCTCAAACGCCGATAAAGATCCACCGCGCGCGAGTTTGCTTCGGTCACGGTCAGCGATAGCAGCGAAAAACTTCGCTTCTTGAGATCGCCGACCGTCGCCGCCAGCAGCGACTCGCCGATCCCGCGGGAACGGTATTCCGGCAGAATACAGATCTGCGTAACATGGCCCACGTCGCTGCGAACCCGGGAACATAAAATCAGCCCGATCAGATTCTTAGCCTTTCGATCCAAAGCGACGTAAGAAGACTCCGCGTCGAACAATCCGCACCCGGGAAAGCGCACAATGTTGTTGAGAAAGCGCAGCGATCCGCTCAGCGTGTGGTACTGGTCGTTTATCTGCGCGTCCACATGACCCCGATACGCCGCAGTGATTACCGCGGCGGCGGCCTGGTAATCGCCCTCAACCCAGCGGCGAATTTCGACGTCCGGATGCACGGCAGGCGACTGCGCGGCAGATTTGCCGCCGAGGGGCAGGACCATGAACAGCCGCGGGTGCCGCTGGAACCCCTGCTCCAGAAACGGACGCGCCACCGCTCCGGCCTCGTGCGCCAGCAATTGCGCCTCCACGCGGTGAATGCCGGGAGATTGCTGCAGCGTCTCGATCACATGCGTGAGCAGCCGCAATTCCACCTGGCGCGAATCGGGCAGGCGTGCGCCATTCGTCACGTAGAGATCGCCGATCACCCCCTTGCTACCCTCATACACAAAAAAGGAGTAGCCAAAAATGCGCCCGCGATCGACCGCCGCATAACCTGGCAAAATTTTTGCGTCGACATAACGCAAAATCATTTCCGCCGAGCCGCCGTAGTCCCATGAAAGCAGGCGGCTCCAGACCTGCGTCTCGTCGTCAAGAAGAGGGCGCAAATCTGCCGAAGAAAAATGCCTGAGGTCGAGAATCTCCAAAAGGCTCCTGCTTCGTCAGCCGCAAAGGGCAAGCGACGGACATGACGGCGGCAAAAGTTTGAGTGTAGTGGGTTGGCGCAGCAGAGGCAAACCGCCCGAACAACGGGCGGCAACAGGCGCAAGCCCCGCTTCGCCGATCTGGCTCGCGGGTCGCAGGCGCGGGAGCTTAGGGTTGGGAGCTCGCGCTCGCTGCGGCAACCCAATAGTAGTCCACGTGCTGTGGCGCATAGTGACCGAGCAGAAGCATGCGACGGCCTGCTACCTGCCCGGCAACCTCTCCCTGCGAATTCTCTCGAGCCACCAGCAAGTGTTCCTCGGCAGGAACACGATCTCTCTCATAGCGAACAATGGTCTGGTTGCGATAGAACTCCAGACCATATTCGATTTCGCGGCGCACGCCAAAAACCGCAAGCGGCAGAGAATGCGTTTCCACGCCGGCGATCTCCCGCGACAGCGGACGGGCGGAAAGAGTCTGGTCCAGAGAGGGCGCTCCGATTTTCAAAACCGCCGCAACCGCCAGCACAACCGGGATCAACGTAATGAAACGGAGCATGCGAAGGCCAGCTCGGGTTACGGTCAGCGTAATGGCTGCCGTAACCCCGAAGACCATGGCGAGCACTCCATACAGAGGCAGGCCGGACGGCAAACGATGCAGGGTTACGATGTAACCGACAAACAGCGCTGGCAGCAAGAGGCTGGTGGCCAGCAAAGCGTGAAACGTCACCAGCCAGGCTGCGGCTTTTGCGTCATCTTCGCGCTTCAGATGCCGCCGCAGGTAATCCGCCAGCAGCAGCGCCCCAGCCGGGACGGCGGGAAGAATGTAGCCCGGCAGCTTAGATTGCGAGGCCGAGAAAAACACCACCGGCACAATCAGCCACAGCGATAGAAAGTGAAGAAATTGACGTTCATACCTTCCATCCGTCGCGGCTCTCGATGATTTCTCAGCCAGCGCTTTCTCCACCCACCACTGTCGCGCCAACTCAACCAGTGCCGCCGCTACAAAAACCACCCACGGCACCAGCGCCAACAAAATTACCGGCAGGTAATACCAGAACGGCTCCGGATGGTGATAAAGATTGCTGGAGAATCGCTCCAGATTATGCTGTAGGAAAAAAATGTGAAAGAATTCCGAATTGCGCCACTGCACGGCAAAATACCAGGGCAATGAAATCGCGAAGAAAAGCGCGACGCCGGGCACCCAGAAAGTCTTCGCCACTAGCCGAAATTCACCTGCGCCCGCCGCGTAGAGCGCAATAATCAACGCAGCCAGAAAAGGCGCGATTGGACCTTTGGCGAGAGCACCCAAAGCCAAGAACAAATAAAACGTGGCGAGATAAGCTCTCTTCCTGCTTTCGCGCCACCCCCACCAAGCCAGCATGGCGATGGAAAACGTAGAAGCCAGCGGCATGTCGGTGGCAGCGGCGCGGGCATAGCCGATCACAGCCGCGCACGACGCCGTAATCAGCGCGCCGTCAAGTTCAACTCCGCGACGGAAGCGCCGCAGAAAAGCATAAACCGCCAGCACCAGCAAAGTCGCATCGAGCGCCGAAGGCACGCGCGCCGCTGCATCGCTCACGCCGTACAGAGAATACACAAGCATCGCCTGCCAGTAATACAGAGGCGGTTTTTCCAGCCACGGCTGCCCACCCAGCACCGGCGTGATCCAATCGCGCCGCTCCAGCATTTCGCGCGCCACCTGCGCGTAGCGCGGCTCGTCCGCGCCGACCAATCCAAATTGTCCTAAGCCATAGAAAAAAAGAAACGCACAGAACCCCGCCAGCAGAACGAGGTCGGTGCGGGTGCGCGTCGTCATGGGGAATTACAAATTTCAGGTTGGTGAATTCAGATTTCAAAACCGCACTGCCCGCGGGGTCGATGGAAAGTAAATCGATTGAAAGCACGTCTCACGAAGGAAAACCTTTCAATCTGCAATCTAAAATCACAAAACTGCAATCGTCATTGCACCGCCGGCCCTCTGCGCAAATGCAACAACACTTGCCCTACGGCCTCCGCCAAGGGTCCATCCACCGAACAGCCGCTGGCGCACTCGTGCCCTCCGCCGCCAAAGTTCTGGGCTACGCGCGCAACGTCGAGCTTTCCCTTGCTGCGTAGGCTGACGCGGAAGCGCCCGTCGGACAGTTCCCTGAAGAAAGCCGCCACTTCGACCTCGCCAATCGAAAGAACGTAATTCACCAACCCCTCGCAATCTTCTTCTTTGGCACTGCAGCGATCCATCTGTTCCTGCGTCACCCACACCCAGCCCAAATGCCCCTCCTGGTGCAGGTTGCGCAGCGCTTCGCCCAGCAAGCGCAATTTCGCGCCGGAATGTGCGAAGTAAATCCCCCGCGCGCAGTATGCAGGATCGGCACCGGCCAGCACTAATTCACGGGCCAAAGCGAACGTATGTTCGTTAGTTCCCTGAAACATAAACGATCCCGTGTCGGTCATCAGCGCTGTGTAAAGACAGGTCGCAACTTCCGGAGAAAACTTTACGCCCGCCTCGCGGGCCAGGCGGAAAACCATCTCGGCAGTAGCCACGGCATGCGGATCAATCCAATTCACGTGGGCGAAAGGACGGCCCGTAGCGTGGTGATCGATGCTGATGAGAAAGCGGTTTTCCAATCCCTCCAACCGCGTGCGGTGGATGCTGTCGCATTCCAGAATAATCGCAGCTTCATAACTCCCGCTCACCGTGTTCGCCTGCAAAACCTCGTCGGCGAAGGGCAAAGAGCGGTAGATGCGCGGAACGCCATCGTGCAGCACGACATCGGCTTGCTTGCCCAGGGCGCGCAGAATCTGGCAACACGCCAGCGCGGACCCTACCGCGTCGCCATCGGGGCGCGCGTGCGAGGTCAGCACAAAACGTTCGCGCTGTTCGATTTGGCGGAGAACGTCCTGCAGCATAGAGCTATTCTTCCTTATCCCCCTGCGTCTTCCCCTGTAACTCAGCGCGGGCCTTGTTCTTCTTCGCGCGCTCGGTCGCCCGCGCCAACAATTCTTCTACTCGCGCTTTTTCCTGCTCCGCGCGATCCAGCCGGAAATACAACTCGGGCGCGCGTCTCAATCGCAAGCGCTCCACCAGTTCGTGCCGAATATACTCGCGCGCCGCTTCCAGGCCCTCAATGCTCTTGTCCGCATCCACATCGTCGCCCTCAACATTCACCCAAACCTGCGCCGATCGGCCGTCCTCGGCAACGTGCACGGCCGTCACACTCACCAGCCCAATTCGCGGATCGGCCAGCTCGCCTTCCACCAGAGTCTCAATCTCCTCGCGCAGCGCCTCGCCAACCCGTCCGCGATGATACTTGAGCCCACGCTTCTCCAAACTTCACCTCAAGTAAAACTCATGACAATATCAGAAAACCGGTCGCGTGTGTTGGCCCGAAGGCTCCATTGTCTCGCGCTTTCGTGGGTGCCGGGTAAGTACAGAAGTAACAAGACGATAGCGAGCGAACGGGTCGTTAGTCGTTGGTCGTTAGTCGTTGGTTTAGGCGGCAGAGCGGCAAGGGCGGCCGAAGTTAACGCAGGATGGCGAGCGACCAACGGCCAGCGACCAACGACGGCCTCAGAAGTACTCCACAGAAGAATCTTCCACATCCGCTCCGTGATTGTTAGCAATGCGTGTGGCCGCGCCTTCCACTTTTTTCATGAGCCCATCAAGATAATCGTGAGAATCGGAAATGCTCACCACGCCAATCGTGGCTCGGTTCCAGAGGGGAGACGTGTCAAGCTCGGCGACAGAAACATTGAAGCTATTGCGCAGCCGGTCCTTCACGCTGCGCACCACTTGCCGTTTGTCTTTGAGCGATTGTGCCGCTTCGATGCGGAGTTCGAGGGTGAGAAATGCGATCATGCAGTGGCAAGTGATCGGCAGCAAGTGACCAGTGGCCAGTTCTTTTGACCACTGACCATTCGCCCCCGACCACTTTTTAAGCGATTACTTCCGCCGCAATCCGCTCGGTGACAAACGCCTCGATCACGTCGCGAGCCTTAATGTCGCCGTAGTTCGCGATCGAGATGCCGCACTCCATGCCGTTGGTCACTTCTTTGGCGTCGTCCTTAAAGCGGCGCAGGGAGCCGACTTTGCCCTTGAACACCACCACATTGTCGCGCAGCAGCCGCACTTCGGAATCGCGTTTGATCACGCCGTCGCTCACGCGGCACCCGGCAATCGTGCCCACCTTCGGGATGCGGAAAGTTTCGAGCACTTCAGCGCGGCCCTGGTACGTTTCCTTGATCGTGGGCTCGAGCAGGCCGCTCATGGCGCGCTTGATCTCATCTTGTAACTCGTAAATGATCGAGTGCAGCCGGATGTCGACATCTTCCTGCTCGGCCAGTTCCTGCGCCTTGCGTTCCGGCCGCACGTTGAACCCGATGATGATCGCGTTCGACGCCGAAGCCAGCAGCACGTCGGTCTCGGTGATCGCACCCACTCCGGAGCGAAGAACCTTCAGTCGAACTTTCTCGTTCGAAAGTTTCGAGAGCAAGTCGCCCAGCACTTCCACCGACCCCTGCACATCGCCCTTCAGGATGATGTTCAGTTCCTTGGTGCCGGCCGTCTTGATCTGTTCCGCCAGGCCTTCGAGCGACACGCGCGAACTCTTGGCCAGCGCGGCTTCGCGCGCCTTCTGCTCGCGGTACTCCGAAATGCCGCGCGCCTTGTCGCGATCCGCAACCACCACAAACTGATCGCCCGCCTGCGGCAAACCTTCCATACCCAGAATCTCTACGGGAGTGGAGGGCGGAGCTTCCTGCAGCGCAGCTCCGCGATCGTCGAACATGGCGCGCACTTTGCCGTAGACGTTGCCCACCACAAAATTGTCGCTTGCTTTAAGCGTGCCATTCTGCACCAGCACCGTGGCCACAGGTCCGCGGCCCCGGTCGAGCTTGGCTTCAAGCACAACTCCCGTGGCGGCGCGCTCCGGCGTAGCTTTCAGTTCAGCCAGATCGGCGACCAGGCAAATCATTTCCATCAACAAGTTGAGATTGGTTTTCTTCTTCGCCGACACATCGACGAACACGGTCTTGCCGCCCCAATCTTCCGGCATCAGCCCGCGATCGGCTAGCTGTTTCTTGACGCGGTCGGGCAAAGCTTCGGGCTTATCGATTTTGTTCACCGCTACGATGATGGGAGCTTCCGCGGCGTGCGCGTGGTCAATCGCTTCTAAAGTCTGCGGCATCACGCCGTCGTCAGCTGCAACCACCAGCACAACAATGTCGGTGGCTTTGGCGCCGCGCGACCGCATGCGGGTAAACGCCTCATGGCCCGGCGTATCGAGGAAAACAATTTCGCGTCCGTACGCGGGAGATTCTTGATCCACGATGCTCACTTTATACGCACCAATGTGTTGCGTGATTCCGCCGGCCTCACCGCCGGCCACGTTGGTCAAACGAATCGCATCCAGCAGCGTGGTCTTTCCGTGATCCACGTGACCCATGATGGTGACCACGGGCGGGCGAGGCACAACTTCCACGGTCGTATCTTCGCTGGTGGCGGCGGCGTCAATCTCCTTGGCGGCCTGCTCTTCGAATGTAATTACGTTGGTCTCGGCGCCGAAAAAGCGCGCCATCTCGCTGGCCAGCTCCGCATCCAGCGTCTGGTTCACCGTGGCAAAAACGCCGCGCCCCAGCAGCCGCGAGATCACATCTTTCACGCGAATGTCGAGCTTCTCCGCCAGATCCTTCACGCTGATACCTTCTGTGATGGTGATGCTGCGCGTGATCGGCATGGGCTCGTTCGACACCACCATGCGCGGTGGCGGAGTGTAGCCCTTCATCGGTCCTTCTTTTACCCCGCGCGGAACGTAGCGTTGCCCGGGTCGTCGCGCAGGCGCTCCCGGTCGGCTGCCCGGACGAACCGGCCCCGGCGGCGGAAGCCCCGGCCCTACTCCAAGCGGGCGCGCGCCGGCCGGTGACTGGCGCGTGGGGTGCATCGGTCGCCGCTCGCCAGGTCTCGCAATCGGACGCGACAGGCCACCCGGCACTTGTGGTCGAGGGCGCTGAAAAATTGGCTGCCCCGGCACAGGGCGCCCGGGCGCGGGACGCAAAGCGCCCGCGGGAGCGCCGGCTTGCGCCGTAGGCAAAGCGGGCGCCACCGGCCGCGGTGGCGGAGCTTTGTACACGGGTCGTGGCCCGGTCTGCGGCACAATCATGCGCGGCAACGGAGTCTGGGGAGCAACCGGCGCTGGCGGACGCGGCACGCCCACTGGAGCTTGCCCCGAAACTTGAGATGAAGCTTGAGATGAAATTGGCGCTGCAACCTGCGACGAAGCCGCCGGCACAGACGGAGGAGCCGCAGTTGATGCTGTCGGTGCAGGTCGCGCCATTGGAGGCGCAGCCACCGGAGTCATCGGCGGCGCAGCCACCGGCCTCTCGACCGGCGCAGGCATTATAACCCGAGGCGGCGCCACCGGCGCGGCACTCGGCGGTGGCAAAACTGTCGACCCGGCCGGCGCTGGCGCCGACGGCGGCTTCGCCGCCGGAAGCGGCGCAACCGCGGGCTTGCTCACAATTGGCGGCGCGGGAGGCGCGGCAGGTCTCGGACGCGCCGGCGGCGCAGCCGCCGTCTCTTTCCGCTGCGTAATCGCCTTCAGCACGTCTCCCGGCCGGGAAATGTGCGACAAATCAATCTTGGTTTTGATTTCTTCTTCCCCGCGAGGAGTGCGGGCGGATCGGGCAGAGGCAGCCCCTTCGGCGGAAGTACGGAAATGGACCCGTACTTTTTCTGCCTCAAAGTCTTCCAGTGAACTGGAATGGGTCTTCTTCTCGGTCACCCCGACGGCCAGCAGGACATCGAGAATAGCCTTGCTCTTAACTTCCAGCTCCCTGGCGAGATCGTTGATTCGAACCTTGCTCATCCGGCCTTTCTTGTTTCCGCGTGTGCTCAGGTCTTCATCTGAGCCTCACCTGATCTGAGCTTGCTTGCTTCAGCTCTGTTGGCATGCGGAATGTCTTCGCGCTTGCCATCACTACTCTTTGACTTCCAGATCTTTCACGTGCGCATCTTCACTTTCCGAAGTCTCCGGCGTCTCCCTCGATTGCGCTTCCTCACCGTGTGCCGATTCCGCTGCCGCTTCGGAGGCTTCCGGCTCCAACGCCTCCGCTTCCACGGAACCTTCTTCCACCACCGGAACTTCCGCGCCAGCTTCCTGCGCGCCCGCTTCACCTTCCGCGCCCTCAGCCGGAGCTTCCAGCGCGCCCACAGCCTCGCCCGCTTCCAAACTGGCGAAATAATTATTCACCGCAAGGCTGATTTTTTCCACCGTCTTCGGCCCAATTCCCTCGATCGCTTCCAACTGCTCAGGCGTCATATCCGCCAGCGCTTCCACCGTGGTCACGCCCGCAGCAGCCAGCTTCTCAATCAGCCCTTCGCCCAGGCCCGGCACGCTCTCCAGCGGAGTCGTCGCCGGAGGAGCCATTGCCGCCATCTGCTGCTCCACTTCCTGGCGCTTCTCTTCCTCGCTCTTGATGTCAATCTTCCAGCCCAGCAGCTTGGCCGCCAGCCGCACGTTCTGCCCCTTCTTGCCGATGGCAAGCGAGAGCTGGCTGTCATCTACTACGACTTCGAGATGCTTATCCGCGCTGTCGACCACAGTCACGCGGCTAACCTTCGCAGGCTGCAGCGCCTTTTCCGCGAACGTAACCGAGTCTTCGTGATACTCGATGATGTCGATCTTCTCTCCGCGCAGTTCGCGAATAATCGACTGCACCCGCATTCCCTTCATGCCCACGCACGCGCCCACGGCGTCCACGTCTTTATCCTTCGACATGACCGCAATCTTGGTGCGCTCGCCAGCCTCGCGGGCAATCGCACGGATGACGACCGTTCCGTCGTAAATCTCCGGTACTTCCGTCTGGAACAAATGCTGTACCAGGTCCGGCGCCGCGCGTGACACCACGACTCCCGGCCCCTTCGAAGCTCTCTCCACGCGCGCAATCACTACGCGAACGCGCTCGCTGATGGCAAACGATTCCAGCCGCGACTGCTCCTTGCGCGGCATGCGAGCTTCCGCCTTGCCGATGTCAAAAATCACATCGGGGCCTTCCACACGCTTCACGGTCGCGTTCACAATCTCGCCCACGCGTCCGATGTATTCGTTGTAAACCGTGTCGCGCTCAGCCTCGCGCACCTTCTGGAAAATCACCTGCTTCGCCAGTTGCGCCGCGATGCGACCGAGAATTCCTTCCGTGACTTTGGGAATCTGCAACTCGCCGCCGACTTCCAGCTTAGGATCCACCTTCCGCGCGTCGTCCAGCGTGACCTGCAGGTTCGGATCCTCCACCTGCTCCGCACTCTCCACCACCGTCTTCACTGCGAACGCGTTGATCTTGCCGGTTTCCTTGTCCAGCTTGGCATGCAGGTTTTCCTGCGACTTGTAGTACTTGCGCGTAGCCATAACAATGGCGTCTTCCACCGCGCTGACCACAATCTGCGGATCAATGCCTTTTTCCCGGCTCAGTGCGTCAATCGTGTTGTAGAGCTCGCTAGCCATAAGTCAGTTCTCAGTTGCCAGTTCGCACGTGCTTCGGTGTGGAACCACCGTTGAGCTTCGCCGCTGTACATCCACCAGTGTCGTCGTAACCAGTACTGGCAACTGGGTACTGACAACTGGCAACTAGATCTCCGGCACCAAGTTCGCACTCTCCACATTCGCGAACTCGATTTCAATCTTCTGCTCGCCCGTCGCCGCCGCCGCGCCCATCTTTTTACGTGACTTCTTGCTGGCCACGCTCAAGTCCAGTGTTAAACGGCCGTCGCGAAAACTTTCCAGTCGCCCGTCAAAATACCGGTTGTTGTTCACCGCTTGCCGCGTCATCAGCTTCATGCGGCTGCCGGTAAAGCGTTCAAAATCGCTGGCCTTCGTCAGCTTGCGATCCAGTCCAGGCGACGAAACTTCCAGCGTGTACGACCCGCCCGGCATCGCATCTTCTACATCGAGGATCGTGCCAAACTCGCGGCTGAAGTTCGCGCAGTCCTCATGCGTCACGCCCAGCGCCACGCCAGCCACATGACCCTGCGTCGCTTCCTGCGTAACACCGGACGCCGATCCCGCCGCATCATCTGCCGACGATCCCGATCCCGCCGCAACATCCTGGCCCAGACCAGCTCCGGCAACGGCGCCCGTCCCCGGCGCAAGCTTGTCCAGAAACACCCGCAGCATGCGGCTCTTGCCGCCGCCGCGGAATTCCACATCGACCACCTCGAGTCCGCTGGAGGAGGCTACCCGCTCCGCGATTTCCCGCACGCGATCAACGTCAAGCGCCATGGATCCAATAACTTACCGTAATTCCCCGAAGCACAATCGCCCCGAAAATAAAATGTGGGCTTGCGCCCACTGGTGTGCCTCGCCAACTACTGGTATTACACAACAGTTCTCAGTTACCTAATATACGCCGGTGAAGGCCAAAAAGACAAACCCCGATAGAAGCGCCCAGAGGGCACTTTCCGCGCTACCGCGCGATTCCGAGGGTTCACTTCCGGCGCCTTCGGGAGATTGCCGGAATATCAGCCTATTCGGCTCTCAATGCCTGCGTCGGATCGAGGCGAGACGCGCGCCATGCGGGAACGATACATGAGAACGCGGCCACCGCGAGCAGCGTTGCGGCAACTGTGGCATAAACCGCCGGATCGAGCGGCTTGATCTCATAGAGCAGGTCGCGCATCAGCCGGCTTGCTTCCAGGCTTGCTGCGAGTCCACCGGCAAGACCGAAGACCGCCGGTCGCATCCCATCCAGCAGCATCCTCCGCATCACCTGCTCGCGCTTTGCGCCCAGCGCAACGCGGATGCCGATTTCGGTCGTACGTTGCGCTGCGAGGTAAGACATCACGCCGAACAGGCCAACCGCCGCAAGAACCAGCGACAGCGTGGCAAAAGCGACGAGCAGTGTCGCGTTGAAGCTCTGGTCCAGGGTCGATTGGCCGAGCAACTGGTTCATGGTGAGCACATCGGAGACGGGCAGATCGGGGTCCATCTCCGAGACGATGCGCTGGACCGGAAGCGCAAACTGCTCCAGATCGTTGCGGCTGGAGCGAATCACGAGCGTGCCGACGGTCTCCACGCCGGCATCCAGCGGGTAATATTGCACCGGCATCGGTGTCTCGCCGATCGCGTAGCGGGTATCGCCCACAATCCCCACAATCACGGCATTTTTCCCGCGTACGTGGAGGTGCCGGTCCAGTGGATCTTCATCGGGAAAGTACTGGCTCGCGAACGATTGGCTGATGATGACTTCGTTGGCAGCATCCAAACGCTTGCCGCCGTCAAATGTACGTCCGCGCAAAATGGGAATGCCCATTGCGTTGAAGTACTTCGGATCAGCCCAGCGGCTTAAGGCAAACTGACCACTGCCTTGCGGCAAGGGCGGATGCTCCACAATGCTGAAGGTCCAATCCATCTGATAGCCCTGCCCCGGGACGACCGTGGCAAAGCCCGCCGCGTCCACTCCGGGCAGAGCGCGCACACGATCGAGCAACGTGTCGTAGAAGTTCGCTCGCTGGGCGGCAGTCGCATATCGGGCGTCAGGGATGCCCAGATGCATGGTAATCACATCTTGCGTGAGGCAGCCCATGTCGGCGGAGCGCAGCCGTTCATAGCTTTTAAGCAGCAGCCCGGCGCCGACGAGCAAAATCACCGTCAGCCCGACTTCTACCGTAAGCAGTACCTTGCGCAGCGAGGCCCGCGCGCTGCTCCCGCCCACCGAACGCGATGCCTCATGGAGTGCACCGAGAATGCCCTTGTCGCTGACGCTGAACGCCGCAATCAGTCCGGAAAACAGCGCGCACAGCACGATGACGCCGACCGTAAACGCTGCCACCACGCCGTCAATGTGGATGGATTCGACGCGGCTCATGTCGTGGCGAGTTTGCATCAGCCAATGAAGAGCTGCGAAGGCGAGCAAAAGTCCCAGTGCGCCGCCGGAGGCCGAAAGTAGCAGGCACTCCATCAGCCGCTCGCCGATCAGACGCAGCCAGCCCCCGCCCAGAGCGGTGCGGACAGCCAGCTCTTTGCGCCGTGCCGCCGCGCGCGCCACCAGCAGATTGGCCACATTGAGGCAGGCGATCAGCAGCAGGCAGCAGGTCGCTTCCAGCAGCACATAAAGCGGCTTCTTGATTTCGCCTACTATGTGCTCCAGCAGCGGACGGCTCCTAGCTCTTTGAAAGATGAATGGGTTGTTGAGGTGCGCATTGTGGGTGCGCTGGGAAATGACGCTCAGATCGGCCACGCCTTGCGATGCCCCTACTCCCGGCTTCAGCCGCCCTACAATTCGAAACATATGATTGCTGAACGAAGTCATCTCGTCTTCTGGCTTTTCGTGGTAAACCGGTGTCCATAACTGCGTGGACGGTTCAGGAAAATCGAACCAGGCGGGCATAACGCCGATAACGGTGTACGGCTTGGCGTCCAGATAGATCGTCTGCTTCAGGATGGCAGGGTCACCGCCGAAGCGACGCTTCCACAGGCCCCAGCTCAGCAACACTGTGCCACTGGCTGCGGGGTTGTCATCGGCCTGGGTAAAATCGCGGCCCAACGCGGGCTGCACGCCCAGCGTGCGGAGCATATCCCATGAAAATAATGCACTATACAGCTTCTCCGGCAATTGCCCGCCAGACCCGGAAAGCCCGACCCGGATACCCTGCGCGAGCGCGAGACCGCTGTAGCTCCCGTTCTGCTTCTTCCACTCGTCGTACATGCCGCCTGCGACCGGGTTGGAACCTGCCGTATCGTCTTCATGAAGGCCGGCCTCGTAGAGCATCACCAGGCGATCCGGATCATAGAACGGCAAGGGCTTGAGCAAAACGCCACGCACTACCGTAAACAGGGCGACGTTGGCGCCAATGCCCAGCGCCATCACCAAGATGGCGATGACAGTAAAACCGGGAGTGCGACGAAGCGTGCGCAGACTAAAGCGCAGATCGCGTGCGAAGGATTCCAGCCAGTTCCAGGACCAGACGGCATGAGTCTGTTCAAGAATCAGAGTAGGATTGCCAAAGGCGCGCAAGGCCGCGTAGCGAGCCTCTTCTCCTGACATGCCGGCTTCCCTTTGCTCCTCTTCCTCCAGCTCCAGGTCGGAGCGCAGCTCCCGCTCCAGGTCTGCATCTCTCTTGTTCAACTGCCACGATTTGATCCGCCACCATTTCACTCAGCTCTCCTCGGCGGTGGGCCACATTACGCGCGCAACGGCTTCGGCCATCTGCTTCCACTGCGATTCTTCGACCCGCAGTTGCTTCCTGCCTTTATCCGTCAAGCGGTAGTATTTGAATTCCCGATTGCGATCCGGAGCTGTCTCCCATTTGGAGACCACCCACTCTCTTCGCTCCAGTCGATGCAGAGCGGGGTAGAGAGAGCCGTGCTGCATTTGCAAGAATTCATTCGTCGTCCTCTGAATGTGTTTGCCGATCTGGTGACCGTGAGCAGGTCCATAGAGAAGCGTCCTCAGGATGAGCATGTCAAGTGTTCCCTGAAGCAGTCCGACCCGTTCCTGCGCTTGCTTCGCCATAGAAGACATTCTACTGTCAGTCTCAAGTCGATGGTAGACACTCGACTGTCGGTTGTCAACGGGACGATTCGGTACCTATGCCTGGTTGGCGTTAAACCGCCCCTATACTCACCCATTCTCGGCGTTCCATTTGCCTCAAGCCCCCGCCATCTCTAGAATGAAAGTTTACCCGGCAAGGGAAATCTCAAAACCTATGATTCATTTTCCCGTTCCTGAGGCTCTTACTTTCGATGACGTTCTCCTGCTGCCCGCTCGCTCTGACGTTGTGCCGTCCGAGGCCAGTACGCAGACGCAACTCACGCGCACCATCCACTTGAACATTCCCATCGTGAGCGCCGCCATGGACACCGTCACCGAGTCGCACATGGCGATCGCGCTGGCCCAGCAGGGCGGCATCGGCATCGTGCACCGCAATCTGACCATCGACCAGCAGGCCAACGAAGTCGATAAAGTGAAGCGCTCGGAAAGCGGCATGATCGTGGACCCGGTCACCATGCACGCCACCGACAAGGTCAGCGACGCGCTTGAGGTCATGCGCAAATACAAAATTTCCGGCGTCCCTATCACCGAGCACGGCAAGCTGGTCGGCATTCTTACCAACCGCGATCTGCGTTTTGAAACCCGCTTCGATATTCCTATCGACAAGGTGATGACCAAGAAGAACCTGATCACCGTACCGGTTGGCACCACGCTCGAAGAGGCGGGAAAAATTCTGCACCAGCACCGCGTGGAAAAACTTCTGGTGGTCGACGACGCCTACAACCTGAAGGGCTTGATCACGGTTAAAGACATTCAGAAAAAATTGAAGTATCCGAACGCCGCCAAAGATTCTCAGGGACGTCTGCGTGTAGGCGCGGCCATCGGCGCCACAGGAGATTTTCTGGAACGCGCCCAGGAACTCGCTGAGGCCAAGGTCGACGTGATCGCCATCGACAGCGCGCATGGCCACTCCACGAAAGTTCTCGAAGCCGTGAAGCTGGTGAAGTCGAAGCTGCCAGAGTTGCAACTGCTGGCCGGCAACGTGGCCACCTTCGACGGCGCATGCGAGCTAACCCGCGCCGGGGCCGACGGCATTAAAGTGGGCATCGGTCCGGGCTCCATCTGCACCACCCGCGTAGTCACCGGCGCGGGCGTGCCGCAGATCACCGCCATCGCCGAAGCGCACCGTGCCACCAAAGATGCGGGCGTGCCCATCATCGCCGACGGCGGAATCAAATTTTCCGGCGACATCACCAAGGCGCTGGCCGCGGGCGCTAGCGCCGTCATGATTGGTTCGCTCTTCGCCGGCACCGACGAAAGCCCCGGCGAGTTGATTCTTTATCAGGGCCGCTCGTTCAAGTCGTATCGCGGCATGGGCTCGATGGGCGCCATGGCCGCGGGTTCCAGCGAGCGCTATTTCCAGAACGTGGAAGGCGAGTCTTCGGCGGCCGCTTCTTCCAGTCTTGAGTCCGATCCCAACCGCTTCGGCAAGCTAGTCCCCGAGGGCATCGAAGGCCGCGTCCCTTACCGCGGGTCGGTCTCGATGATCGTGCACCAGATGGTCGGCGGATTGAAATCGGGCATGGGCTACTGCGGCTGCTGCACGATCGCCGAGCTGTTGCAGAAGACGCGTTTCGTGCGCATCAGCGGCGCCGGCCTGCGCGAAAGCCACGTCCACGACGTCATGATCACCCGCGAGGCTCCCAACTATGCCGTCGAGTAACCTCGGCGCGGTGAGCTATGGCCGAAGTGCAATGACGGGTGCTACTCCCGCGTGAGCTCCGACCGTCATCATGTGCTCAAAGCCTGGATCGCCGCGACTCTTTGGCTGATCGTCATCGCCATCGAGTCGAGTTCCCTGGGCGCCGCCGCGAACACCGGCCGCATTCTGTATCCCCTTCTGCATTTTCTTTTCGGCATGGATCCGTTTCGCTTCGAGCACGTGCACTTCTTCATCCGCAAAGGCGGACACGTTTTCGGCTACGGCCTGCTGAGTTTTCTGCTGTTTCGCGCCTGGCGCGAAACCCTACGCCATCCCGGAGGCGCGAGCTGGACTTTCCGCTGGGCCAACCTCGCCGTATTGGGCACAGCGTTTGTGGCCAGCCTCGACGAATGGCACCAGAGTTTCAACCCATTGCGCACCGGCACTCCGAAAGATGTGCTGCTCGACACCTGCGCGGGCATCGCCGCCCAGATTCTGCTGTTCTTATGGGTGAAATTGACCACTTCCCGGGAAGCGCCGCCAGCGTAACCGTTGAGATTAAGATAAACGGTTAGGAACGTGCGGAATTTGGCAATGCTAACCTGCGACAACGCGTTTGCCGGTTACCATGCCCGACGATATCAGCAGCCCCGCCGCCGAGGCCACCGCGAGGGCCGCCGAAAAGAGGAATGGAACTCCCGCGCCATAGTGCTTCCACAACTCCCCGGTGATGAGGCTGGCGGCCAGTGTGGCCACGCTCGTAACGAAGAAATAAATGCCAAGCGCGCGCCCGCGCACATCTTCCCCGACCGCCTCTACCACAAGCGCTTTCAGCACTGGCTGCGTGAGCGCGTAATAGAAACCATAGACGGCCATCGCAATCCAGATCGCCCGCGCCGAAGGCGCTCGGCCGAAGACGAAATAGACCCCCGCGAAGATAAGGTAGCCGGCGGCGGCGATCCATCTCCGTGACAAACCGCGTCGCGACAAGCCGCGGTGAGAGAGGTGATCGCTGAGCCATCCTGCGGGCCAAGAGCCTAGCGTGTAGGTAATGTTGAACACCAGGCCCAGCAAGGGCGCAGCTGCAACCGGGATGCCGACGTTCTGCGCGCGCATTACAAGAAACATGTCGCTGGAGTTGCCCAGCGAGAACAAACTCACGGCAACAAGAACAAAATAAAACAAGCGGGGCAACGCCTGGGTTGTGGTGGGGAAGAATGAATTCGTCTTCCCGGTGAGCCGGGGACCGGCCAAAATCGCGGCTGCGCGCCTTTTTTCCTTTATGCCGAATAGAGCTACCAGCACGCAGAGCGCTCCGGGAACAGCAGCCGCTAAGAAGACGGTTCGCAGGCTGTAGTGCGCTAACAGGATGAACGCGGCCAGCGGTCCGGCGATCGCTCCGGCGGAATCCATGGATTGAATCAGGCCGTAAGCCGCGCCCAGCCGGCCTTTCGGGACGGTCTCGGCCACCATGACGTCGCGCGGCGCACCGCGCACGCCCTTGGCCAGGCGGTCGGTGAAGCGGATCAGTAGAATGTGCCACCACGCTGTGGCAACCGCGAGAACGGGCTTCACTGCGTTGGCCACGAAATATCCCGCGACCACCAGCGGTTTGCGGCGGTCGAGGCGGTCGGTGAGGTATCCGGAAAAGAGCTGCGCAAACGACGCTACGCTTTCGGCAACGCCCTCGATCAGTCCCAACTGCGCCGGTCCCGCGCCCAGCGACACCAGAAACGCGGGGAGCACCCAGTACGCCATTTCAGTGGCGGTGTCGTTCAGTAATGCGGTGGTGCCGAAGGCGTAGATGTTGCGAGCGGAGGATGGCTCGCGCTCGGTGGGACTAACAGGCATGAATACTTTTACCACGGAGACGCGGAGTCACGGAGAAGGCAACCGCAGACCCCATGTCTCCATAGGGCAATAAATACCGTGACTAACCAACAGAGCGGTCCTAACATGGGCTCGTGGCTGCCAACGGCTTAAAGTCTGCGAAGGCTAAATTGGTTCGGGCAGAAAAACAACTCCGCGCGATCAAGAGATGTCTCGCCGCTTACGCTCGGAGTAAACCTCACCGAATCGTCAAAAAAGCAAAAGGCAAAAAGAAGCTAAACGTTCCCACGTCTCCGCCTGTCGAAATCTCCCTCCTGGCTGGCGAGATGATCTATCAGATGCGCTCCGCCTTGGATCATCTGATATTCGATCTCATCCGGAGAAACCCGAACGTTTCCACCATTGACCCCGATTGGGAGGAGAACTGCCAGTTTCCGATGAAAACTCGGCTCCCGAGGAAACGCACGGCCCCGCTTGCAAAAAGCGATTTCGCCCGCGATCTTCCGGGGATTGCCGATGCGCCTTTTGCATTCATTGAGGGTGTGCAGCCGTACTATGGGTTGGGAGTCGTCAATAATGCGCTGCGTTTTCTTAGATGTCTGTCGAACATCGACAAGCATAGACGGTTGAATTTGATTCGTGCCCGTATCCAGCAACATCAGAGTGTTCGATATCCCCACGGGCTTACCAGTCGAGGCTATTCGACTCTGGATCGTGGCGCAGAAATCTATCCCGCTCCCGCGTTCCCTCCCCTTAGCGGGCCGATTGATGCCAAACCGGAGAAGCCCGTCCACGTGAAACGTCATTACCGAGTTCTTGTAGCGTTCAATGAACGGCGCGATCTCGGGGAGGCTACTAATCTCACTGTCGATGGTCTCTTGGAGATCATTCTTGGGCAAATCAATAGCGTTATTCTTCCCCGATTTGAGAACTTTAAGAAACCGTAAGTATTCGCTCGGGGAGCCTCCGCAGCGCTGGGCTTCGCCCAGCGGACAGCCGAGGGCGGCTGTCCCCACATTGGTATCGCGATGAGGCAAGGTGAGAAACTGGCAACTGGCAACTGACCACTGGCAACTGCTGTTCAGTACATCGCGTCGTACTTGGTCACAACCCACTCGCCGTTTTTGTGTTCGGTGGTGACGGTGAAGAGGTCTTTGTAGGTTCCATCCTGGCCGGCAGTGCTTTCGCGGGTGCCACGATAGTGAAGGATGATGAGCGGTGGGGCTTCTTCCCACTCCACCAGTTCCCAGGAAATCAGCGGGTGCTGCTCTTCGGAGCGGCAGATGTAGTGCGCGTACTTCTTGTGGTAATCGCGCTCCCAGTTGGCCAGCAGCTCGTCGCAATGTCCATCGCGCAATCCATGCAGAAACTTGCCGGCGGCGCGCTCGGTGGAGCGGTCGCGCAAGGGATTCATCTTGATACTGACGGGCAGGCCGCTCAGCGGATCGCGCTCTTCCGAGCGCGCCAGCACCGGGCCCTGATTGCTGAGCCACCACACGTATCCCAGAAACACCGACACCAGCAGGACGCCAGCGCCGACAGCAATGCCGATCTGTGTGCGGGTGAAACCCATTCATAAAAGTTTATGGAGAGAGCAATGTTGGCGGCAAGATTACTACCGGAAGGACCCGGCGGGACATGTACTTGCGCGTCATGTAGGCATTTCGCGGACTAAACAAAAAGGCACGGCGCAATGCCGTGCCCTATAAAACCAGAAGGGTGTGCGGTTTGGCTAACGCCTAGGCCGGTTAAGCGGGAGATCCTTCGCTCCGCCTGAAAGACGGCTACGCTCAGGATGACGCCCGCGAAAAGTAAGAATCCGCACCAACAGCGAAACTATTCTTTCTTGTCGCCGCCTTCGGCTGGAGCTGATTCTTTCTCGATCTGCGCTTGCGCCTCGGCTTCTTCCATGGCTTTTTTGGCCTCGGCGACTTTCTTGGCGCGGACTTCGGCGCGCTTTTCTTTCTTTTCGTCGAGGATTTTTTCGCTGCCAAGGAGTTCGAGGAAAGCCTTGTCGGCGCCGTCACCCTTATTCCATCCGGTGCGGATGATGCGGGTGTAGCCGCCGTTGCGGTCGCCGAAACGGGGTCCGACGGTGTCGAACAGCTTGACTACCGCTTCCTCAGTCATGAGATAGGACATAGCCAGGCGGCGAGCGGCCAGATCACCGCGCTTGCCGAGCGTGATCATCTTCTCGACAATCGGTCGAGCGGCCTTGGCTTTGGGGACGGTCGTCTCGATGCGTTCTTCGACGATTACGGAGGTGACCAGGTTGCGCAGCAGCGAGCGCCGGTGCGATGTGTTTCGTCCGAGTTTGTAGCCTGCAACTTTGTGACGCATTTCGAACCTCAGGGGCTAAAGCCCCGACTTACTTCAGCCTGGGTGGCACGGCTGAAGCCGTGCCCTTCCCGTTTCATGCTCTTCCCGCTTCAATTCCTGCCCGGACATTTAAGCGGGCAAAAGACCGCCCGCCTCAAGAGGCGGGCGGTTGATTCTTACAGCTGGTCGTCCGGTCCGTAGGCCGAGGCCGGGAGGACCTGATTTGACGTGGGGCCGGGCACGGCGTTGCCGTGCTCGTCGATCTTCATGCCCAGGCTCAGACCCATCGAAGAAAGAATCTCTTTGATCTCGTTCAGCGACTTGCGGCCGAAGTTTTTGGTCTTGAGCATTTCGGCTTCGGTCTTCTGCACGAGTTCGCCGATGGTCTGGATGTTCGCGTTCTTCAGACAGTTGTAGCTGCGCACGGAAAGCTCGAGTTCTTCCACGGAACGGTTGAGGTTCTCGTTGTGAATCTCGGGCTTGCGATCGTCGGACGACGACGTGCCGGTCTCGATTTCTTCTTCGAAGTTGATGAAAATGTTCATGTGGTCTTTGAGCAGCTTCGCCGCCAGGCCGATGGAATCGGCGGGCGTGATGGAGCCGTTGGTCCACACTTCGAGGGTCAGCTTGTCGTAGTCGGTGATCTGGCCGAGACGCGCAGCTTCCACGGTGTAATTGCATTTGCGCACCGGCGAATGCACGGAATCGATGGGAATGAAGCCGATGCCGAGATCCTCGTCGAAGTTCTTGTCGGCGGAAGTGTAGCCGCGGCCGCGCTTCAGGCGCATTTCCATATCGAGCTTGCCGCCTTCGCTGACGGTGGCGATGTAGACGTCTTTGTCGAGAACCTCGACGTCGCCATCGGCTTCGATCATGCCGCTGGTGACGACTCCGGGCTGATCGGCGCGCAGGTAGATGGCTTTTGGCGCATCGCCGCTCAACTTGAACGGAATCTGCTTGAGGTTGAGGATAATGTCGGTCGCGTCTTCGACTACGCCGGGGATGGACTGGAATTCGTGCAGCACGCCTTCCATCTTCACGGCGGTGACGGCCGCGCCTTCAATCGAGCTCAGGAGCACGCGCCGCAAGGCATTGCCCACGGTAGTGCCGAAGCCGCGCTCAAACGGCTGCGCCCAGAAAATGCCGTATTTGTCGGTGAGGCTGGAGGTGTCAACTGCGAGACGTTTCGGTTTTTGAAAACCCTTCCAAAGCATTTGTTTCTCCTTCGGCCGTTTGGCTCAATCCTGACTCGCTGAGTGGTCTGGGTCAGAAAGGGCTGATCTGGCACGAAATTTGGTGGACCGGCTGTCGGCTTTCGGCTATCGGCGTTCAGCCACTGCACTTTTTACTGCACTTCGACTACGTGGACTTCTGTGGTACCGGAGATCCTTCGCTTCGCCTGAAGAACGGCTCCGCTCAGGATGACACCCTCGATAAACTTTGATCGCTGGTCATTAACTTTTCGCTAACGACTACTTACTGTAAAGTTCCACGATCAGCTGTTCGTTTACCGGCAGCTGAATATCTTCGCGCTTGGGCAAGCTCAGCACGCGCGCTTTGTAATTGTCGCGGTCCACTTCCAGCCAGTGCGGCATGGTGCCATGGCTGGCGTATTCCTTGGCGAGCTCGAGAACGGTGAGCTTCTTGCTGTTTTCGCGAATCGAAATTTCCTCGCCCGCGCTCACTTCGTACGAAGGAATGTTGACCTTGCGGTTGTTCACGGCAACGTGCCCGTGGCGCACCAGTTGGCGCGCCTGGCGTCGCGATTGCGCGAAGCCCAGGCGGTAAACGACGTTATCGAGACGGCGCTCGAGCTGTTGCAAGAGCAGTTCGCCGGTTACGCCCTTCGAACGCGCAGCCTTCTCGAAGTAGTTGCGGAACTGGCCTTCCTGCGTGAAGTAGATGCGCTTGGCTTTCTGCTTCTCGCGCAGCTGCAGGCCGTAGCCCACGATTTTAGCCTTGCGGTCTTTCCCGTGTTGTCCGGGAGCGAAGTTGCGCTTCTCGATGGGACACTTATCGCTGAAACACTTTGCGCCTTTGAGGAACAGCTTCATGCCCTCGCGGCGGCATAGACGGCAAACTGCATCGGTATAACGGGCCAAGTTTGTTCTCCTTTTAGATGACCGGTTTACGGGTTTGGCTTCACCCTTCGTCCCGTTCAGTTCTCAGTTGTCAGTTCTCGGTTCTCAGTTAAAGTCCACTTCTCCAGCGTTCTCGATTTTGCTGAGAACTGGCAACTGAGAACTCCTCTTTTACACGCGGCGGCGCTTTGGCGGCCTGCAGCCGTTGTGCGGGATCGGCGTGACGTCGCGGATGGAGCGCACTTCGATGCCCGACGCGGCCAATGCGCGAACGGCCGATTCGCGGCCCGAACCGGGGCCGCTGACGCGGACGTCTACGCTGCGGACGCCGTGATCGCGCGCCAGATTGGCGGCGTTCGAGGCGGCCTGTTGCGCGGCGAAGGGCGTGCCCTTGCGCGATCCGCGAAAACCGAGCGATCCGGAACTCTTCCACGACAGAACGTTGCCGTTCATGTCGGTGATGGTCACGATCGTGTTATTGAAAGATGCCTGCACGTAGACCAAGCCGTGGGGTACGTGCTTGCGCTCCTTCTTTTTGAAGGTTTTCTTCTTGCCTTTTTTCTCCGGTGCGGCTGCTGCGCCGCCGGCTGCTGCTGGTTTTGCCATAAAGTCAGTACCCGGTACCCAGTTGTCAGTTGCCAGTTTTGCCATCCCACGCACCAGGTTCTAACTGGTAACTGGGTACTGGCAACTGGCTACTGGTTTAGGTTTTCGCCGTCGCTTTCTTTTTCTGTGCGACCGTTCCTTTGCGCGGACCTTTGCGGGTGCGGGCGTTGGTATGCGTGCGCTGGCCGCGGACCGGCAGGTTGCGGCGGTGGCGGAATCCGCGATAGGAACCGATTTCGATGAGGCGCTTGATGTTCATCGAAACTTCCTTGCGCAGATCGCCCTCGACCAGTCCCTGGGCCTCGATGACCGTGCGGATGCGGTTGACCTCTTCTTCGCTGAGGTCCTGCACCTTCTTCATGGGCTCGACCTTGGCCTCGTCGAGGATCTGGCCGGCGCGCGGATGCCCGATGCCGTAGATATACGTCAGCGCGATGTTGATGTGCTTGCCGCGCGGAAGATCGATGCCTGCAATACGTGCCATGTTTCTTTGACCTCAGCGGCCAGGGCCGCAATCGTGATGCGTATTTGCGGCACGACTAAAGTCGTGCCCTTCCCAGGTTCAGCCCTGGCGCTGTTTGTGTTTCGAGTTGACGCAGATCACCCGCACTACACCCTTGCGGTGGATGACCTTGCACTTGTCGCAAATCTTCTTTACCGATGCTCTGACTTTCATAAGCTCCCAACTTCCTTGCTACTCAGCCGCGCTTCGCGCTGGCCGGACAGCCGAGGGCGGCTGTCCCCACATGTTTCATTTATATCGATAGACTATTCTTCCGCGATTCAGGTCGTAGGGCGAAAGTTCCACCGCGACTTTGTCGCCGGGCAGGATGCGAATGAAATTTTTGCGCATCTTGCCGGAAACGTGTGCCAGCACCTGATGTTTATTTTCCAACTCCACCCGGAACATGGCGTTGGGCAGCGGTTCGAGGACCACTGCCATCACTTCAATCGCGTCTTCTTTGCTCATTTAAGATCAGTTCTCAGTTGCCAGTTGCCAGTTCTCAGTTAAAAGCACCCGGTTCGCAACTGAGAACTGAGAACCGAGAACTGAGAACTGCATTCCTACTGCGTCAAAATCACCGGGCCATCTTTCGTTACGGCTACACAATGCTCAAAGTGGGCGCTGAAGCTGCCGTCCACCGTGACCGCGGTCCAATTGTCGCCGAGCACTCGCGTTTCGGGCTTGCCGTAATTCACCATGGGCTCAATCGCGAGCACCATGCCTTCGCGCAACTTGGCGCCGTGACCGCGGGCGCCGAAGTTCGGGACCTGGGGTTCTTCGTGCAGCCGCGTTCCGATGCCGTGCCCTACGAACTCGCGAACCACGCTGAAACCGGCGGCTTCCACGTGCTCCTGGACGGCCGCTCCAACGTCTCCTACCGCGTTACCGATGCGCGCCTGCTCAATGCCGCGATAGAGGGACGCTTCCGTAACCTCCAGCAACTTCACAAATTCCGGTTTCACTGCGCCGCTTGCGGGAACGGTGACCGCCGCGTCGCCATAGTAGCCATCAAGCACTACGCCGCAATCGATCGAAACGATGTCGCCATCCTTCAGCACCCGTTTTTCGGACGGGATGCCGTGCACGATCTCTTCGTTCACCGAGGTGCAGAGAACGCAGGGATAATCGTAGTATCCCTTGAACGCTGGCTTGGCGCCGAGTTCCTTGATCTTTTTTTCAGCGGCGCGTTCCAAATCCATGGTGGTAACGCCGGGCGCCACCATCGAACGCACGTGATCAAGAACTTCTCGAACGATGCGCCCGCTGTGCCGCATCTTTTCAATCTCGGCCGCTGATTTGCACACAATCGCCATTCTTCGTTCTTACTTATTTCCTACTCTTGCTTCTTCCGCGCTTCGCTGCCAGTTACGCCTGGTGGTCCTCGAGGATCCGGTAGATCGCCTGCGTGACCTGATCGATGGGAAGCTCGCCATTCACGGACATCAACCGGCCGGTTCGCTGGTAGTAATCCGCCACGGGACGGGTCTGTTCCTGGTACGCAGTCAGGCGCGGCTGGATCACTTCCAATCGGTCGTCATTACGGGTCACCAGCTTCGTCCCGTCAAGATCGCACAATTCATCCACGCGGGGCGGCTGGAAATGGACGTTATAGATCCGTCCATCGGTGGGACAAGAACGGCGTCCAGTGATCCGGAGCAACAACTGATTATAGTCTACCTCCAGGCTGATCACAATCGGCCAGCCACGAGTGGGACGCGAGTTGTCAAAGAGCTGGTCGTCGAGCAGGGCATCAAGCCACCCTGCCTGCGCCGCAGTCCGCGGAAAACCGTCCAGCACATAGCCCCGCACGCAATCGGGCTGGGCCAGCCTTCCTCTGACCATGTTGCAGACCAGGTCGTCGGAAACCAGCTCGCCCCGGGCCATCACGGCTTTGGCCACAAGTCCGAGTTCCGTGCCGCGGGAAACATTCTCCCGCAAAAGATCCCCAGTCGATACATGGGGGATACCGTACCGGTCCTTGATCCCCTTGGCCTGCGTGCCTTTGCCAGCACCTGGCGGGCCCAGCAGTACAACGGGACCCACGTCACGCGAGGTTTCCTGCGCCATCGGCTTGGCCAAAGCCTCCCGATCTCAAATTCCCACGGTCCTAAGTTCGCGACAGAAAAACGACCGAGGTGCAGCAACCCCACTAAAAGCAGTTCTCAGTTTCTCAGTTCTCAGTTCTCAGTTCTCAGTTCTCAGTTCTCAGTTCTCAGTTCTCAGTTCTCAGTTCTCAGTTCCCGGTTCTCAGTTCCCGGTTCTCAGTTCCCGGTTCTCAGGAAAAACCCAAAGCACGATTGCGATCCCGCCAGTCCTCGTTTGTAACTGAGAACTGAGAACCGGAACTCCAGAACTGCTTTCTCACGACCAGTTGCGGCGGCCGCGAATTCTACCGCTGCGCGGCGAAAAGCCATCATAGTGGCGCATGATCAGTTGCGCCTCGATTTGCGTGACCGTGTCCATGGCCACGCCCACCACGATTAGCAGGGACGTGCCGCCGAAATAAAAGGTCACGCCTAAACCGTTCAAGACCCAGTTGGGCATCGCCTCAAAATATTTTCCGATCAGAAACAGGTGATTCAGCCGGATTCCGGCGATCATCCACTCGGGAATGAAGGAAATAATGATCAGGTAGAGGCCGCCCACCAGGGTGATGCGGGTGAGAACTTCGTTGATGAAATCGGCGGTGCGCTTGCCCGGCCGGATGCCGGGAATAAATCCCCCATACTTGCGCATGTTGTCGGCGACTTCGCTGGGGTTGAACACGATCGACACATAGAAGTAGGCAAAGAAGATGATGCCGACGGCATAGAGGAGCGTGTATAGCGGCTCACCCCACTGCAGGTACCGGATGAGATCGCCGATATAGCGCTGGTTGCGAAAGCCGTATCCAATGGTCTGGGGCAACGTGAGAATCGACGAGGCGAAGATCACCGGCATGACGCCGCCGGCGTTCACGCGCAGCGGCAAATGGGTAGACTGCCCGCCCATCACTTTGCGCCCCACCACCCGCTTGGCATACTGCACCGGGAGCCGCCGCTCGCTGCGTTCCACATACACGATGAAGGCGACCACAGCAATCATGAAAATAATAAGCCCGATCATCAGGGGGAACGTCAGCGCGCCCCAGGCGCCGTTCTTGGCTTTATCGACTAAATCTAAAACACCCCGCGGCAAGCCCACGACAATGCCGGCAAAAATCAACAGCGACATGCCGTTGCCCACGCCGCGCTCGGTAATCTGCTCGCCCAGCCACATGATGAAGGCGCTGCCCGTGGTGAGGGTGAGCATCGTCATCAGGATGAAACCGGGGCCAGGAGTGAGTACGAAGTCTCCCTGCTTCTGCAGACCGTAGGCGATGCCCGCGGATTGCACGGCGCTGAGAATCACAGTGATGTAACGCGTCCACTGCGTGATTTTCTTGCGGCCCAGCTCACCTTCCTTCTGCAGCTTGGCCAGCGGCTCATAGACGACGGTGAGGAGCTGCAGAATGATCGACGCGGTAATGTAGGGCATGATGCCCAGCGCGAAGATGGTGAGGCGGCGCAATTGGCCGCCGGAGAACAGATCGACAAAGCCGAGAAACGATCCGCGGTTCGATTCGAAAAACTGCGCCAGCTTATCGGCGTTGATTCCTGGAGTGGGGATGTGGCCGCCCAGGCGATAAACTGCGAGCAGCGCCAGCGTAAACAGGATGCGTTTGCGCAGGTCTGGAATGCGGAAGATGTTCAGCAGCTTTTCAACCATTACTGCAAGACCTCAACCTTGCCGCCCGCCTTGGTAATTTTTTCCTGCGCCGACTTGGAGAACTTGTGCGCATGAACGGTGAGAGCGATGGTGAGTTCGCCATCGCCGAGAATTTTGACTTTGTTCTTAGTCTTGATGACGCCGGCCTTGCGCAGGACTTCTGGGGTGATTGGAGCTCCGTGAAATTCCGGTGCCAGCGCGGTCAGCCGCTCGAGGCTGACGATATTGAATTCCTTGCGGAAAATGTTGGTGAAGCCGCGCTTCGGCATGCGGCGGTGGAGAGGCATCTGGCCGCCTTCAAACCCGCGGATCATGCGCGAGCCGGTGCGCGAACGCTGACCCTTGTGTCCGCGGGTGGACGTTTTGCCCATGCCGGAACCCATGCCACGGCCGACCCGCTTGCGCTTTTCTGACGCCTTCTTTGGTGCGTGAATATTGGATAAATTCATAAGTCAGCTCTCGGCTCTCAGCTGTCAGCCTTCAGCTTGGAGCGCGTTGCGCTCGGCAGATGGCTGCGCTGATTGGTTACTCTACGACTTCCACCATGTGCGGCACTTTGGCCACCATCCCGCGGATGGCCTGCGTGTTCGGACGCGCGATGACCTGGTTCAGCCGGGTGAAACCCAGGCCCTTGATTACGAGTTTCTGTTTTATCGGGGCACCAATGGCGGAACGCACCCACTTCAGGTGAATCGTTCCGCTGCCCGCGTCCGTTTTCTTCGCCGTCATCTTAACCTCTTAACCTCAGGGGGCCAGGGGCCAGTAGGCTCGGGCCGGTTTCCAAATTCTCTCCACACCAGTCAGTCGCTCGGTACTCGCTGCTCGCGACTCGGTACTGACTACAGCTCCTGTGCCGTTTTGCCGCGCAGAGCCGCTACGCTCTCGCGGCTCTTTAGTTGCTTCAACGCGTCGAAGGTGGCCTTGATCACGTTGTGTGGGTTGGTGGTGCCGATGGATTTCGTGAGAACGTTTTGCACGCCCGCGGACGTCATGACTGCGCGCACCGCGCCGCCGGCGATCACGCCCGTGCCTTCAGGAGCCGGCTTAAGCAGCACTTTGCCTGAGCCGTAACGGCCCAGGACGAGGTGAGCGATGCTGGTCTGGGTGAGGTTCACCTTGACCAGATTTTTCTTGGCCGATTCGATTCCTTTACGGATGGCCTGCGGCACTTCCTTGGCCTTGCCGGAACCGTAGCCGACCACGCCGGCGGAAGGATCGCCGACCACAACCAACGCGGCGAAAGAAAGATTCTTGCCGCCCTTAACGACTTTGGTCACGCGGTTGATGGCGACGACCTGGTCTTTTAGTTGGAACGAGCCTGCATCGAGTTTCTTGATTACTGTTGGCATTCGTAAACCCAGCTTCTAGCTTCTAGCTTCTAGCTCCTAGCTAACCCGGTTGGGCGGTAGAAGCTAGTAGCTGGAAGCTGCTTTTTAGAACTGTAATCCTGCTTCGCGCGCCGCATCGGCCAGCGCTTTGACCCGGCCGTGGTAAATGTAGCCGCCGCGGTCGAACACGACTTTGCTCACACCCTTGGCTTTGGCGCGCTGGGCGATCGTTTTGCCCACTACTTTTGCAGCGGCTACGTTGCCGCCGGTGCGCCGGTCTTCTTTCTTGCCTTCGGCGGTGCTGGCCGAAACCAGCGTCTTGCCGTGAAGGTCGTCGACCAACTGCACATAGATATGGTTCAGCGAACGGTACACGTTGAGCCGCGGACGGTCAGCCGTGCCCTGCATCTTTTTCCGGATGCGGTCGTGCACGTGGCCCCGCTTTTGATTCTTTGAAATTCTTGTCAGCATAAAATCTGTCCTTGGTCGTTCGTCGTTGGCCAACGATTACAACGCTGTCACAACTTCTTTGACTCTCAGATCGCTGGCGCCAACTCTACGAAACTGCGAACGCCGCACGACCAGCGACTAACGACGGTCTATTTCGCGCCCGTCTTCCCAACCTTCTTCTTCAAGCGCTCACCCGCATAGCGCACGCCCTTGTTCTTGTAGGGATCGGGCGGACGCAAGGCGCGCATTTCCGCCGCGACCTGTCCGACTTTCTGCCGGTCGATTCCGGTCAGCGTGATCTTGGTCTGCTTGGGATCGACCACGGCATCCACGCCCGCGGGCAGCGGATATTCGATGGGATGCGAGTAGCCCAGGTTGAACACGACCGTGGTCTTGCCCTTCATCTCGGCGCGATAGCCAATGCCGACGATTTCAAGGTCGCGCGTCCAGCCCTTGGTGACGCCTTCGACGGCGTTGTTGACCAGCGCGCGCGCCAGTCCATGGACCGCGGCCTGCGAATCGTTCTCGCGGATAGCGACGATGTTGCCGTCTCTTTGTTCGACCTTGATTCCGGTCGGCAGCGCCGTGTCCAGTTTGCCCTTCGGACCCTGGACGAGCACGGTGTTGCCTTCAATCTTGACCGTCACCCCTTTGGGGATCGCAATCGGCTTTTTTCCAATTCGTGACATAAGCTTCCAGCTTCTAGCTCCTAGTTCCTAGCTTCTAGCCAAGCGCTTTCAATTGCTCCGCTCAATCAATGCTCGGTCAGTGCCGCTTTAGCTAGTAGCTAGAAGCTAGTAGCTAGAAGCTGCTCTACCAAATTTCGCACAACAGTTCGCCGCCTACGCCTTCGCGGCGCGCCTGACGGCCCGTCATGACGCCGCGGGGCGTGGTGAGGATGTTGATGCCCATGCCACCCAGCACGCGGGGAATCTCGCTGCGGCGCACATAGACGCGGCAGCCGGGGCGCGACACGCGATTGGCGATCGAGATGGCCGCCTCGTTGTTGGCGCCGTACTTGAGGTAAACCCGGATAACCCTGTGGCCTTCCTCTTCGGCGGCCTTGAAGTTCGAGATGTAGCCCTCTTCCTTCAGAATGCGGGCAATCTCCAGCTTCAGGCGCGAAGCCGGGATATCCACTTTCTGGTGCCGGGCCTGGAGTGCGTTCCGCACTCGCGTCAGCATGTCTGCGACCGGATCGGTCAACCTCATCGTTTGTTTCTCCTCTAGCCACCCGTTCGCTCCGCGTTCGGCGGAGAACCTGCGGCAGCTGTTTTACTGCGGTCGTTGTTCGTTGGTCGTTAGCCCTTCCTGCGGCTCGCTTGCGTTTAGCTTTTGCGAACGACCAACGACTAGCGACTAATGACGTTTCTACCAGGACGACTTCGACACTCCCGGAATTTCTCCCCGCAGCGCCAGGCCGCGGAAGCACAAGCGACAAACCCCGAACTTGCGCAGGAACGCGCGGGGCCGTCCGCACAGGCTGCAGCGGTTGTGCCGGCGCGTGGAGAATTTCGGCCGTGGCTTCTTTGCGTCGCGGGCCAACTCAAACTTCTTTTGGATCTTCGCGTCTTTGACTCGTTTTGCTGTGGTTGCCAAACTTAGCTCCTAGCTACTAGCTCCTAGCTGTCAGCTTTCAGCCGCCAGCTCTCAGCCAATTCCGCTTGCTTCGCACTTCGAAAACTTCAAACCCTGCAAGCTTGAAACTTTGCCCTCATGCCCGGAATGGCATGCCCAGGTGCTTCAACAGCGAGCGCGCCTGGTTGTCGTTGGCGGCCGTGGTCACAATGGTTACGTTCATGCCCTTCAACTTGTCGACCTTCTCGTAAGAAATTTCGGGGAAGATCAACTGGTCGTGCAGGCCGAGCGTGTAGTTGCCGCGCCCATCGAAGGACTTGGTCGAAACGCCTTTGAAATCGCGCACACGGGGCAGCACGATGTTCACCAGGCGGTCAAGAAATTCATACATGCGGTCGCCGCGCAGCGTCACCATCGCGCCGATGGCCTGACCTTCGCGAACCTTGAAGGCCGCGATCGACTTCTTGGCGCGGGTCACGACCGGCTTCTGTCCGGTAATCTGCCCCAGTTCGTTCACGGCTGGGTCGAGCACCTTGGCATTCTGCGTGGCTTCGCCGACACCCATGTTCACCACGATTTTGTTGAGGCGCGGAACCGCCATCCGGTTGTGCAGGTCGAGCTCTTTCAGCAAAGCCGGCGCCACTTCTTTTTCAAAGCGTGCCCGCAGCCGGGGACGCTCCTTGGCGCCATGCCGCGCCTGCTCGGGAGCTTTCTGCTCCTGCGCCGCGTCTTTCGATGCTTTTTTATCTTTTGCCATTTTCGTTAAGTCAACTTCCTCTCAGGGTCGGGGTGTCAGCTGCTGGCTCCTAGCTGCTAGCCTGAAGCCTTTCGCCCTTGCGTTCGTGCTCAGGCCGACGTTTACCGGTTCCGTGAGACTCAATTTCCATTTCGCTGCTTACCTCATCGCCGCAAGCTAGAAGCTAGCAGCTTACTTGTCCAGCGTGGTATCGCACTTCTTGCACACCCGCACTTTTTTGTCGCCGCGCACTTCGTGCCCGATACGAACCGGGCCGCAGGTCGGGCAAACCAGTTGCACGTTGGAGATGGCGATGCGGCTTTCCTGCTCGGCGATTCCGCCCTTGATGTTGCGCTGCGGGTTGGGGCGCACGTGCTTTTTCACCATCATCACGTGCTCGACCAGAATTTTCGCGTCGTTCGGAAACACGCGCAGCACGCGCCCTTCCTTGCCTTTGTCACGGCCCGTGATCACCATGACGGTGTCATTGCGCCGGATATCGACTCGCTTGTTTTCAGTGCTTGCTGTATACATTTTCTGTTCTCAGTTCTCGGTCTGCAGTTCCCGAACGTCGTGGTTTTGAAACCTTGCAACCTTGCCCCTAAATCACTTCCGGGGCCAGTGAAACGATCTTCAAAAATTTCTTCTCGCGCAGTTCGCGGGCTACCGGACCAAACACGCGCGTCCCCACGGGCTCGCCCGCATCGTTGATCAAAACTGCCGCATTCTGGTCGAAGCGAATATAGGTGCCGTCGCGGCGGCGATGCTCCTTGCGGGTGCGGACGATCACCGCCTTGACCACGCTACCCTTTTTCGTCTGGCCTTCGGGAGCGGCTTCCTTCACTGCGGCCGTGATTATGTCGCCCAGTCCGGCGTTTAAGCCGGTCGAGCCGCCCAGCGGCAGAATCATCTGCAGCTTGCGGGCGCCCGAGTTATCGGCCACCTCCAGCATCGATCGCATCATCACAGCCATGGCGTCATTCTCCCTTCGTGTCCTCGCCGCTACTTCAGGTCGACTTCGACCGCGGCTTCCGGCACGATCGTGGCTTTACGCACAATGTCTTTCAGCTTCCAGCGCTTCAGCTTCGAAAGCGGCCGCGTCTCTTCCAGCCGGACCACGTCGCCCACATGCGCCTGGTTGGTTTCGTCGTGCGCGTAGAACTTCTTGTTGCGCGCGATCACGCGTCCGTAGAACGGATGCGCCTTCTTGCGCGTCACCCGCACCACGATAGTCTTCTGCATGCGGCTGGCGACCACTTCACCCACGATTTCCTTGCGCCGGCCCTGCACCTGCTGGGTCTGGCCTGCGGTTTCTGCCATTATCGTTTCTCCGTTGCGGTTGCCGATGGGGTTGCGCTCTCGCGGGCTCGCTGGCCCAGAATGGTCTTGACCCGCGCAATATCTTTGCGCAAGCCGCGAATCTTCTTCAGGCTTTCGGTCTGGCCCATGTTCAGCTGAAACTTCAGCTTGAACAACTGGTCCGCCAGGTCGCGCTCCTGATGCTGCAGCTCGGCGTCGGTTTGATTTCTGATTTTGTCGGCTTTCATAAAATTGCTCTCAGCTCTCAGCGATCAGCTCTCAGTCACCCTTCAACCGTCCCTGCTGACGGCTGACAGCTAAGAGCTGACAGCGATTTCTCAATGCGCCGTCTCGCGCCTGACCAAGGCCGTCCGCAGCGGCAACTTGTGCGATGCCAACCGCATGGCCTCGGCGGCGTCGACCGGGGTCACGCCTTCCATCTCAAACAGAATCTTTCCCGGGCGAACCACCGCGACCCAATGATCGGGCGCGCCTTTGCCTTTGCCCATACGGGTTTCGGCCGGCTTCTTGGTGACCGGCTTGTCGGGAAACACGCGCAGCCAGATTTTTCCGCCGCGCTTCACGAAGCGGGTCATGGCCACGCGGCTGGCTTCAATCTGCCGGTCGGTGATCCATCCCGGCTCGAGCACCTTCAGCCCGAAGTCGCCGAAGGCCAGCGTCGATCCGCGCCACGCTTTGCCGGTCATGCGGCCGCGTTGCTGCTTGCGATACTTCACTTTCTTTGGCATCAACATAACAAAGTTCTCAGTTCCCGGTTCTCAGTTCTCAGTTGCAAACCAAGACTTCTAAAATCCGCCTACGGCTGCTTGCGGTTCACGTTTCTTGGTCGGCAAAATTTCGCCTTTGTAGACCCAGCACTTCACTCCGATCACGCCGTAGGTGGTGCGCGCTTCGGTGAAGCCGAAATCGATGTCGGCGCGCAGCGTGTGCAGCGGTAAACGGCCCTGCAAGTACCACTCCGAACGGGCGATTTCGTTGCCGTTCAGCCGTCCACTGACCCGGACCTTGATTCCCTTGCAGCCGAAACGCAGCGCCGAATCCACCGCCTTGCGCATGGCCCGGCGGAAGCCGACGCGCTTTTCCAGTTGCAGCGCGATCGCTTCCGACACCAGCTGTGCGTCGAGCTCGGGCTTGTGCACTTCCTGGATGTCGACAAACACTTCGCGCGAAGTGCGCTTCTGCAACTCGCCTTTCAGCTTGTCGATCTCCGCGCCCTTGCGCCCGATGATGATGCCGGGGCGCGCCGTCTTGATAATGATGCGCAGTTTGTTGCCCGGCCGCTCAATTTCGATGGTGCTCACGCCCGCCGACTTGAGCTTTTCCTTCAGCTCGTTCTTCAGCTTGACGTCTTCATAGAGCAGCTTGTCGTAGTCGCGCTCGACAAACCAGCGCGACTTCCACGGCTTGGTGTAGCCGAGCCGGAAACCGTAAGGATGGACTTTTTGTCCCATTGCTTCTCCTAAACCCTTCTCCTAAATCAAAATTCTTCCCCGACTATCGCGCCGCCACTTTCACTTTCTTTTTCGAGGCAGACGCCTTTACTGCCGGCGCCTTCCTCTTCGCCTTCGCCGGAGCTGCCGAAGCTTCTGCACTCGCGACGTTCGCGACCGCCTCGTCATTCTTACCGCGTTCGGCCAGCACCAGTTCCAGATGCGAAATGCGGCGCTGGTAACGATACGCGCGCCCCTGCGGCGCGGGCCGGATGCGCTTCATGCGCGGCCCGTCATTGGCTACGGCGCGCTTCACGTAAAGGTTGTCGATCTCGACCTCGATGTTCTTTTCGCTGGCCAAAAAATTCACGTTGTCGAGCGCGGACTGCAGCAGCTTGCCCACATGCGCCGCCACGCGCTTTTTGGTGAAGGCCAGCGTGTTGCGCGCCTCTTCCACCTTGCGTCCGCGAATCAGGTCCAGCACCAGCCGGGCCTTCTGCGGCGAGACGCGCAAGTAACGTAATTCAGCTCGAAATTCCATAGTAGCTACTAGCTCCTAGCTCCTAGCTAAAACCGAAGGCTAGAAACCTTGTTGCATTAATCTCCGCGAGTCTTCAGCAATTAGCTAGTAGCTAGAAGCTATTAGCTAGAAGCTGATTTCTATGCCTTCGGCGCCGCAGGCGCTGACGGCGCCGACGGCGTGATCGCTCCCGGACCGCCCGGAACGCCAGCCGGCTTGGCGGCCACTTCGGTCGCCGCCCGCATAGAGTGCCCCTTGAACTGGCGGGTAAAGCTGAACTCGCCCAGCTTGTGGCCCACCATGTTCTCGGTGACATACACCGGGATAAACTTCTTGCCGTTGTGCACCGCGATGGTATGCCCCACCATCTCCGGCACAACGGTAGACCGCCGCGACCAGGTGCGCAAAACTTTCTTCTCGTTGCGCGAATTCATGCCTTCTACTCTTGCGAGCAGAAAACCATCGACGAACGCGCCCTTCTTGGTTGAACGTGCCATAAATCAGCTCTCAGCTTTCAGCCGTCAGCTTTCAGCTAACAGCTCTTGCTTAAGTCTTCGCCATCCCGAGCCGGCATTTTCTGCCAGGCAATGAGACTGCTTTTGCTAACGACCAACGACTATTTGCTTCTCCGGCTCACGATGAACTTATCCGTGCGCTTGTTGTTGCGCGTCTTGTAGCCGCGTGTCGGCTGGCCCCATGGGGTCACCGGATGCCGGCCGCCCGAAGTTTTGCCTTCGCCGCCGCCGTGCGGATGGTCGACCGGGTTCATCGACACGCCGCGATTATGCGGACGCTTGCCCAGCCAGCGCGAACGTCCCGCCTTGCCGATGGTGACGTTTTCGTGATCGAGGTTGCCAACCTGCCCGATGGTCGCCATGCAGTCCTGCGAAATTTTGCGGGTTTCGCCCGAGGGCAACTTCACCAGCGCGTACTCTTCTTCTTTCGCGACCAACTGCGCCGATCCGCCCGCCGAACGCACCATCTGGCCGCCCTTGCCTGGCTTCAGTTCCAGATTGTGAATCTGCGTGCCCGGCGGAATATTGCGCAGGGGCAACGCGTTGCCCACAAGAATGTCGGCTTCGGGACCGCTGACGACTTTCTGTCCTACTTTCAAACCTTCGGGCTGCAGGATGTAACGCTTCTCGCCATCGGCATACGCCAGCAGCGCAATGCGCGACGAGCGGTTGGGATCGTATTCGATGGTCGTAACAGTCGCGGGAATTCCCGTCTTGTCGCGCTTGAAATCAATGATGCGCAGCTTGCGCTTGTGCCCGCCGCCGATGAAGCGCATGGTGGTGTCGCCCGAGTTGCGGCGTCCGCCGGTGCGCAGTTTGGGCTCAACCAGCGGCTTGTGCGGATGCTTGGTCGTGAGGTCATCGTTGACCAGCGTCGTGCGATAGCGTAAAGTCTGCGTCGTCGGTCGGTATGTTTTGATCGGCATATGAAGCTCTCAGCTTTCAGCTTTCAGCCCTCAGCTTTGCACCGTCGCTTTTACTGATAGCTGACGGCTGACAGCTGATCGCTGCTTTTCTACAAGTTCTGCGCGTACTCCGGCATCTTTTCGCCGGCGCGCAAACGCACATACGCCTTTTTCCAGTCCGCACGATAGCCGGCAAACTTGCCGCGGCGGCGTTCTTTTCCCGGATACGTGGCGGTGCGCACGGAATGCACTTTCACCTTGAAAATCGTCTGCACGGCTTCCTTAATTTCGGTCTTGGTCGCCTTCGGCGCTACCTGGAAGACCAGCGTGTTCTGGTTTTCCTTGATCTCCAAACCTTTTTCGGTGATCACGGGGCGGCGAATAATCTGGTATGCGGATTTCATATTTGTTAGGCCAATGGTACTAGGCCACCTCCGCCGCTTTATCGGCCCGCGCCCGGCGCCGCGGAGCCGAGGCTGCTTTTTTCGCGCCTTCATCTTCACCGCTCTTGTGCTGGCGTTTTGAAACCGATTTCTTCAGCGATACTTGCAGCTTCTCGATCACCGGCTGCGAAAAAATCACGCGGTCGTGGCGCAGCAGGTGATACGGATGCACCTCGCTGCCCGTCACCAGTTCGAGCCCGTCGATATTGCGCGCGCTCAATTCCAGGTTGCGGTTGCCGGCGGCATCGACGATCAGAACTGTCTTGTCGACCTTCAAGGCGTCGAGCGCCTTGCGAAATTCCTTGGTCTTCGGTTCTTTTACATCGAAGGCGTTGACCACGATCAGCTTGCCGTCAGCCAGCTTCGCCGCCAGCGCCGAGCGCAGCGCGCCCAGCAGTTTCTTGCGCGGGAAGGCATAGTTATAGGAGCGCGGTTGCGGACCATGCACCGTATATCCATGCCGCCACAGTGGCGACCGGATTGAGCCGATACGGGCGCGGCCGGTGCCCTTCTGCTTCCACAGCTTCTTGCCTGAACCGGAAACCTGCGAGCGGGACTTGGTTTTATGCGTTCCAACGTGCTGCCCGGCACGGTAGTGCTTCACCGCTTCCCAGAGCAGATCCTCGTTGACCGCGCCGAAAATCTCGTCGGCGAGATCGAGCGTGCCAACCTTGGCGCCGCTTAAATTATGTATATCTATCGTTGCCATATATTTCTCTTCTTGCCTGTGTGGAGCGGGCACTGTTGCCCGCTTGCTGCAACTCAAAACCAGAGTGCCCGCTCCACGCAAACCTATGCTTTCTTCGCTGCCCTCTTGGCCGCCTTCAACGGATCGACCGTCGCCGAACCCGCGAATCCGCGGCGCTCTCGTGGCGGCTTCTTGGCTTTCGTGATCACGATGTATCCCCCCTGCGGCCCGGGGACGCTGCCTTCGACCACCAGCAGGTTCTCGTCTTTATCCACACCCAGAACCCGCAGGTTGCGCTGGGTGACGCGGTCGTGGCCCATGTGTCCTGACATGCGCATGCCTTTGAACACGCGCGAAGGAAACGCCGAACTACCGATCGAGCCGGTTATTTGAAACATGGATCCATGCGATTTCGGACCGCCGCCAAAATGGTGCCGCTTGACCACGCCCTGAAAGCCTTTGCCTTTGCTGACTCCCACGATGTCGACGAATTTTTCGCCGTCGAAAATCTCGACCAGGATCCGGTCGCCGACTTTCACCGCACTTCCATCTGCGCCATCGCCGTCAGACTCCAGCGGAACCTCCCGCATGAACTTCACCGGCGGAAGATTGTTCTTCGCCAGGTGCCCTTGCGCCGGCTTGGTGAGCCGCGACTGCTTCACAAATTCCACCAGGCCAATCTGGGCCGCTTCGTATCCGTCTTTCGTGGCCGACTTGTGTTGCGTGACCACGCACGGACCCGCCTGCAGCACCGTGACCGGGCGCACATCGCCCTTCGAGTCAAACAGCTGCGTCATGCCGACTTTTTTGCCCAGAATGCCTGTAACCTTCGTTGCCATTTCCTTCTCCATCCAGCTTGGGTCGCCGTCAGGCGCCTATTGGCTGGGAAGCTTTTCGCCTTAGCCAGAAGCCAGTAGCTAGAAGCCTATTTATGCTCTTTCCCGAACGCCTTGATCTCCACGTCCACACCCGCGGGCAGATCGAGCTTCATCAGCGCGTCCACCGTCTGCTGCGTCGGCTCGAGAATATCGAGCAAGCGCTTGTGGGTGCGGATCTCGAACTGCTCCCGCGACTTTTTGTCCACATGCGGCGAACGCAGCACGCAGTACTTGTTCTTCATCGTGGGCAGCGGAATCGGCCCCGCAATCTGGGCTCCGGTGCGGCGCGCGGTTTCGACAATCTCGCCCGTCGACTGATCCAGAATGCGGTAGTCGTAAGCCTTCAGCCGGATGCGAATTCTCTCTTTTCCAATCACTGTGTCATCTCTCTAACCCCTCCCGGCTGCCTTCACATGGAAGCCCGGGAGGAAAGAACTGGCGGCAAGGTGCAAGCCGCTTCTGTTTTTGTTGTCATCCTGAGGTGACATGATTTCTGTCGCCGAAGGATCTCTGCAACTAACTTATGCAACTAAACCGCGGAGCTTTGCTCCGCCGGACAGCCGAAGGCGGCTGTCCCTACATAAACCTACTGCACAATCTCCGCGATGGTGCCTGCTCCCACCGTGTGCCCGCCTTCGCGAATCGCGAACCGCAACCCCTTCTCCATCGCTACCGGCGTGATCAACTCAATCACCAGACTCACATTGTCGCCGGGCATGACCATTTCCGTGCCCGCCGGCAATTCCGCTACTCCGGTCACGTCTGTCGTGCGCAGATAAAACTGCGGACGATAGCCCTTGAAAAACGGCGTGTGCCGTCCACCTTCTTCTTTGGTCAGAATGTAAACTTCCGCCTTGAAT